>NZ_JBVIFC010000014.1:0-222185 GCF_055571535.1 Streptomyces sp. NPDC030893
GGGAACGACGCGACGACATCCACGAAGCATTCCTCGGCCTCGCCGTCTGCCTGATCACCCACCGCCACGTCCAGCGACTTTGTTAGGACCTCTTAGCCGCCTGCGACCTCCTCACCGAGAGGTGCTACGTGGTGGCACCCGGCGCTACCGTGGTTGGTATGAGCGTTCAGCCCGAAATCACCCAGCGGGATCTGCGCAACCGGTCCCGAGAGATCATGGACGCCATACAGGCCGGCCAGTCGTTCACCGTCACCCGTGACGGACATCCGATCGGTCAACTCGTCCCGCTGCGCCGGCGCCGTCGCTTCGTCTCCCGCCAGGAGTTCGCCGCGATGTCCAGGACCGCCCCCGATATCGACCTCGACACGTTCCGCGTCGACCAGGACGCGACGGCCGATACCTACCTGGACGATCCCTATGCCCGCTGACCGCTCGACATACGAGCAGGGAATCCTCGACACCGACATCATGATTCTGCGTCGGTGGGTGGCCCCCGGGGAACTGCCCGACGAGATGGCGATCACCGCCGTCACCCTGGCCGAGCTGTCCGCCGGTCCGCACGAGGTCCGTCGCAACGAGGAACAGAGCGACTACGACGAACACGCCGAACGCGCCCGTAGGCTCGACGTTCTGCAACGCGCCGAGAACGAGTTCGACCCCATCCCCTTCGACGCCGAGGCAGCCCGCGTCTACGGCCGGATCTGTGCCGCGGTGATCAGTGCGGGCCGCAAGCCGCGTCGCAGGGTGGCCGACCTGATGATCGCCGCCATCGCCGTGGCCGAGGACCTCCCCCTCTTCACCACCAACCCCGACGACTTCAAGGGGCTGGACGACCTCCTCACCGTCGTACCGGTCACCCGCCCGAAGGTGCCCCACGACAACTGAGGCCAGGGCACACCGCTGTATGCCCCCGGCAGGATCCGAACCTGCGACCCCCACATCAGGAGTCCGATCCGAGGCCGCTCAGCCAGCTGGTCCGGTCGCCGGTCAGTGCCGCTGCTGCGTGGATTTCGGGTTTGCTTCGACGTCGTATTCCAGGACGTAGGAGGCGGCGTCCAGGGTCATTTCGTTGACCTCGACGGGGCGGCCCTGGTCGGTGAACGCGGTGCGGCAGATGAGGATGACCGGGGTGCCCGGGGCCATGCTCAGTTGTGACATCTCGTCCGGCGACGGCATGCGTGAGCGGATCTCCTCGCGGAAGTGCACCGGCTCGTAGCCGAGTTCGGTGAGCCGGGCGTAGGTGCCGCCCGGTCCGGTGTCCTCCTGGGTGATGGCGGACCCGGCCACCAGGGACAGGGGGAGGTAGCTCGTTGCGAGCAGGACCGGCTTGTCGTCCAGGACGAAGCGCCGGCGCCTCACGCACATGACGTCTTCGACAGCCAGGTTCAGGACCGCGCTGATGTGGGCGGGAGCCGTCTCTTCGGACACGGAGACTTGGTCGACCTCGAGCGACCGGTTCTCGATGTCCGCCGACCAGATGGAGCGGCCGTTGCCCCACTGGTCGCGGGCCAGGCGCTGGATGCCGCGTCGGCGGATCGGGCGGAAGGCCCGGACAAATACGCCGGCGCCCTTCCGTGCCTCGGCGATGCCCTCGTCGCGCAGGACGCCGAGTGCCTGTCGGGCTGTCATGCGGGCCACGCCGTGGGTGGCCATGAGGTCGTTCTCTCCCGGAAGCCGATCACCGGGACCGTACTCGCCCGACTGGATCGCCTCGCGCAGGGAGTCTGCGATCCGCTGGTACTTGGGCCGACGGTCGTCGGTAGCAGCCATTCCGGAGTCCTCCTCGCTTCTCTAGACACCTTAGGCCATAGGTCGAGCGTGGGCTTGCCGCGTGTAGTCGTCCGGTCCCTCGTTCCGGCGGACCTCAAGCGTTCTTCTTGACATCTCTAGAGAGGTATCGGGATGGTCTGGATGTCTAGAGAGGTCGCTTGTGGCCTCTGTCTGGGCGAGGGGCGTCTCCGTGCGGTCTGCGGTACTCCCCCTTCCAGCGGCAAGGAGAGAGAGTGCTGATGGCCTTTGTGATCGACCGGCACCCCTGCGAGGGGTCACCGAGACTCGGGGCGATGCTCCTGGAGCCGACGCCGGAGTCCGTCTCTCAGGCGCGGCGCCGGTTCCGGAAACTCATCGCCCCGTACCAGCCGGCCTGTTCGGTCGATGACTGCGTTCTGCTGATCTCGGAACTGGTGACCAACGCGATCCTCTACGGGCGGTCCGACGAGGAGTGGGTCGTGCGGGTCGAGTGGTTCCGGGCGGGGGCATCCTTGCGCGTGGAGGTGCACAACCCGGGGTTTCCCGCGAGCGTGCGCCTCCGGCGGCCGGACGCCGACGACGCCCACGGACGCGGGCTGCTCCTGGTCGACTCCATCGCCGCGTCCTGGCACTCGGGGCCGAGCCGCTTCGGCGGAACGGTTGTCTCCTTCGAGTTGGCCGACGCCTGGCCCTCATGCCGTCCCGCGTGACAAGCGGAGGGCTCGTCCGGGACCACGGCCGTTGATGCCGGAGGAGGATGTCAAAGGCCCCGGACCGTGATCGGTCCGGGGCCTTTGCCCTGTTCACCACTGTGCCCCCGGCAGGATTCGAACCTGCGACACCCGCTTTAGGAGTTCGATCAGGCCCTAGTCCTGCCGCGCACCACCGGGGTCGCACTAGCTGCGCTGGGCTGGGCAGAGGTGCTGGCGTTCGCCACCGCTGATGTCAGGTGTAGATGTCACGCCAGTTGCTTCAGCACCTCTGGGAAGTTGTCGAACATGCCAGGCGGGAACGATGACATGCCCAGCTTCTCCATGCCTGCCACCACGCTCGCTAGGGACACTACCTGCCCAAGCGGGCTGTCCTTCTTGATGACGAACACGAACTCATTCTCTGACGGTGGAAGCGTCGCGGGCAGCGTCATCAGCCCCTGTGCGGCAAGCTCCTTGCTGATCTGTTCGCGCAGCGCCGCGCTGAGCCGCTCTCTCTCCGGCGCCGCGTACTTCTTGATGAAGCGCATAGAGAGGCGCTTGATGCCGTGGTCCACCTCTACCGCGTGTGCAATCACAGTGAAGTCCATAAAACATTAGATAACAGAGCAATTAACTGAGTTGTCAAGCGGGTTGCGCTCGCGACCTCTTCGTCCCGAAGCAACTTGGGCAGGGACGCGGCCTTGGGCTGGTGTGATCCTTACCTGGGCTGATGGTCCGCCAGCGTTCGCGGTTGTGCGCTGGTCTTCGTGGGCGTTGTCACGCAGTTAGACACTCATTCGGCGTAAGAGCCAGGCTCATGCACAACGTCCTACGGCTTCCCTGTCACTGGGTGCGCATCGCATAGTGCAGGAGTGAAACTGGCGATCACCATCCTGACTGTAGCCAGCGGCGTACTGCCGGCGCTTGGCGTCTGGCTACTCTGGCGGCGAGTGGACAGCCGACGAGATCACCTCAGGCGGAAGCTCCGTAGGTACGAACAGATCATGGGAGACGCTGGGCTGTCAGATGAGGAACGTAGGAGCAGGCTGGAACGAGAAGTACCCAGCGAGAGCACCTGGGGTGACCTTGTCCACGTTCGAGAGCGCATCGAACTCGTAAGCCTCGAACAAGCACCAGAGATCACAGCTCCCGCCGTGCTTGCTTCCGTCGGCCTGCTATGTGCAACCGTCGCGGGCCTGCTGTCTACATGGTTCGACTGACACTCCTGACGATCGAACAGCACCGCGTAGCGTGTGGCACACCCGAACACGACGAAGGGCCAGACTGAGAGGTAACCCTTCTGAGTTCACCCCGAGCTCGTGCCCCTAGCAGGCGTTGAACTTGTGACACCCGCTTGAGCCGGTTCGCGCAGCCTCACGGGCCCTCTAGGCGACCGGGCCCCACGACCGCAGCCAGCCCAAAGGCAGCACGCGATCAAGGATTCGATGAGGCGGCGATACGCTGCTCGTCCTCGATGTCGAGGCGTCGCATCAGGAAACTGGCGAAGACCAGCATTTCGTCGGCCTCGTCGCGAGCGTCCTTCTCGTCCGGGCCGTGCATGCGAGGGTTACGCAATGCGCCCATCGCGCCCTTGAACAGAAACTGCATGCCGTTCTGCTCGCTCTCCAGCGAGCCTCCCGTGGACCGGGTCGCCGTGATCTTTGGGGGATGCGGCTTGTTGCCGAAGGCGAAGCCCATCAGCCTCTCACCGACCTCGGTGGTGCCGGCCAGGTTCTCTGTGGAACGCACACGCCGGGGCACTGTGGAGCCGCTTCACCACCTACCTGCGCCAGCACCTCGCCTCCCGTGCGGGCATCAACCGCTCGGAACTGCGCCACTGCCTCAAGGTCTCCTATGCCAAGGTCGCCGAGTACCAGCGGCGCGGTGCCGTCCACTTCCATGCCGTCATCCGCCTCGACGGGCCGGACGGCGCCGAGGACGCCCCGCCAGCCTGGGCCACGACCGAACTACTCACCGACGCGATCCGCTCGGCGGCCCGAGAGGCCGAAGCCCCTGGCCCCGTCCTCGACGGCCGTGCGTACGCCTTCCACTTCGGCGAACAGCTCGACATCCGCCCCATCCGCTCGGCCGACTTCGCGGGCACCTCAGAACTCTCCAGCCGCGCCGTGGCCGCCTACATCGCCAAGTACGCCACCAAGGGAGCCGAGACCGCGGGCACCCTCGACCGCCCCATCCGTAACCCGATCACGGATCTGATCGGCTCCGGCGTCACCGACCACGCCCGGCGCATGATCCTGACCTGCTGGCACCTCGGCGTCCTGCCCGAACTCGAAGACCTGCGCCTGCGCAAGTGGGCCCACATGCTCGGCTTCCGCGGCCACTTCTCCACCAAGTCCCGCGCCTACTCCGTCACCCTCGGCGCCCTCCGCCAGGAACGCGCCGACCACAACGAAGCCCTGTCCCGCGAACGCGCGGCCGAGGCCGGTCACCCGCTGCCCGACCCGGACACCGTGCTCGTCCTCTCGCACTGGGTCTTCGCCGGCACCGGCCTGACAGCCGCGGAGACCTGGCTTGCCACCTCCCGCAATTCCGCCACTTCACCGGAAGGAGAACCCACCCATGGCTGACCGCTACCTGACCGTGGCGCAGGTGGCCGAACTCCTCGGCACCACGGAACGCTTCCCGCGCCGCCTGATCGCCGAGCGACGCATCGTGTTCGTCAAGGTCGGCCGACACGTCCGCATCCCGGAGAGCGCGCTGAACGCCTTCATCGACGCCAACACGGTGCAGCCGATCGGTGACCGGCGCAGCTCTCTGCGGAGGGCTGCCTGATGGCGAACAAGAAGGGGAGACGCCGGGACTTCGGTTCGGTCCGGCAGCTTCCGTCCGGCCGCTGGCACGTCCGCTACCGGGACCCGGAGACGGGACAACTACGCCCGGCGGAGAAGACGTACGCGACCAAGGCCGACGTTCAAGTGGCCCTGACACACATCGAGTCGGACATCGCGCGTGGGCAGTGGTCGGACCCGGACGCCGGGGCGGTGAACTTCACCGAGTACGCCACCGCGTGGCTGCGGGACCGCAAGCTCGCCGACCGCACCCGCGAGCGGAACGAGTCGGTGATGCGGTTGCACATCCTGCCCACCTTCGGGGCCGGGAGCGTGGCCGACGTGACCACGGCCCGAGTACGCGGTTGGCGCGGCAGGCTCCTCGCGGCCGGCGTCGGTGAGCCGACGGTGGTCAAGGCGTACCAACTGCTGCGTGCCCTGATGAACACGGCCGTGGACGACGAGCTGATCCGGCGCAACCCGTGCCGCATCAAGGGCACGGACCGCTACGACGTGCCTGAGCGGCCGGTCCTCACGGTGGCGGAGGTCTTCGCCGTCGCCGACTCCATCGCGCCGCGCTACCGGCTGCTCGTGCTCCTGGCGGCCTTCACCACCCCCCGGTTCGGGGAGCTGGCGGCCCTGCGGCGCCGGGATGTCGACCTAGAGGCGCTGACCGTCACCGTGCGCCGTGCTCAGGCCGAGCTGCAGGACGGCCGGCTCTTCGACAAGGCGCCGAAGTCCGCGGCCGGGGTGCGCTCCGTCTCCTTCCCGGCCGAGCTGCTCGACGCGGTCACGCACCACCTGGAGCACTTCGCCGCTCCCGGCTGTGACGGGCACGTCTTCCTCGGGCCGCAGGGCGGGCAACTGGGGCGCAGCAACTTCCGCGACGACTGGGTCAAGGTCCGGAAGACTGCAGGCGTCACGGCCGAGCTGCATTTCCACGATCTGCGGCACACGGGCAACACGCTGGCCTCGACGGCCGGCGCCAGCACGCGGGAGCTGATGACACGGATGGGGCCCAGCAGCTCCCGGGCCGCACTGATTTACCAGCACATGACCAGCGACCGGGACCGGGCCATCGCCGACCGGCTCGGGGCCATGATCCGCGAAGGTGGGGGAGAGGAAGCTCCCGGTTAAGACCTGTCCGAGTGGTCCCTGTGGAGTCCTCAGCCCCTGGCACCGGTAGATATCCGGCTGTCAGGGGCTGATCGCGTGGGATAGAAACGGTCGCATGGACGCCGCAGTGCTTGAACAGATGTTGGACGAGACCTTCGATCACGCCGTCGTCCACCACGGATACACCAGCTACATGCGCGACTACGAGGTCATCGTCCACGTGACGGCGGATCCCCGCACCGACGTCGAGCCGGCGTATCTGCGGTACCTCTTCCGATACTGCGTCGAGGCCCGGTGTGAATCGTCCGTGTTGCCGGAGACCTGGCGTGTCTCTATGGACGACCGCCTCATCGATCATGAGACCGGCGTCGACCTCGACGGATACGTCTGGGGTGTGAAGTGGCACTGCTTGTACCCAGGTGCGAAGGTCCTGCCGCCGTCGGAAGCGACCCGCCGTTGGGCGCAAGTCGTTGGGGTCGACTTCCATGAGGTTCGCATCGAGACCAACGCGCACCGTCTCACGCTGCTCTTCTCGGACTTGCAGGTCAGCGAGGTGCCGGATGGGTACGCCCCTTTCGTCACGGAGTAGCGGGCATTCTTTCCTTCCGCTCCGACGAGCTGCCGAACGGGCGTAGTGGCACGCGTGTGGCACGGCCTCGAACACGACGAAGGGCCAGCCTGGGAGGAAACCCTCCTGAGCTGGCCCTTTAGCTGTGCCCCCGGCAGGATTCGAACCTGCGACACCCGCTTTAGGAGAGCGGTGCTCTATCCCCTGAGCTACGAAGGCGGGGCCTGATCGGAACCGTGTGGGCAGGTTCGGTGGTCAAGCCCTGAGTGTCCTGGTCGGTCGCTGCGGTGTGGGCCGCGGCGCCTGCCGGGGCGCTCGATCCACAGGGTACCGGATGGGCGGTCGGGCGGGTGGTCGGAAGGTCAGGGCTTGCGGGCCACGCCGCCGAACATGGCGACCTCGGCGGGCGGCTCGGTGGGGGTGTCGTCCGGGCGCCAGTGGTTGCAGGAGAGCACGCCGGGGTCGAGGAGCTCCAGGCCGTCGAAGAAGCGGGCGACGGCTTCCGGGGTGCGCTGGGTGAGTTTCGGGGTGCCGTTCTCGTTCCAGAAGGCCACCGCCGCGTCGACGTCCGGCATGTCGGGGCGGGTGATGGTGTGGGAGAGGACGAGGTGGCTGCCGGAGGGCAGGGCGTCCATCAGGCGGCGGACGGTGCCGTACGCCTCTTCGTCGTCCTCGACGAAGATGACGACGCCGAGCAGGATGAGCGCCACCGGCTCGGTGAAGTCGAGGGTGTGGGCGGCCTGTTCGAGGATCGTGTCGATGTTGCGCAGGTCCTCGTCGAGGTAGGTCGTGCGGCCCTCCGGTGCGCTGGTGAGCAGAGCCTCGGCGTGGGCCAGCACGATGGGGTCGTTGTCGACGTAGACGATGCGGGACTCGGGGGCGATGCGCTGGGCGACCTCGTGCGTGTTGTCGGCCGTGGGCAGGCCGGTGCCGATGTCGAGGAACTGCCGTATCCCGCACTCGCCGGCGAGGTGGCGGACGGCGCGGCCGAGGAACTGCCGGTCGGCGAGGGCGTAGGCGCCGATGCCGGGGTGCAGCTTGCGGATCTGGTCGCCGGCCGCCTGGTCGACTTCGTAGTTGTCCTTGCCGCCCAGCCAGTAGTTCCAGATGCGGGCCGTGTGCGGCTGATCGGTCCTGATGCGCTTGCGGGCCTCGATCGATGCCGCGGGTATCTCCGTCACAGGGCGTCCTCCAGGGCAGCTGGGTGAAGCAGGGTAAGTAGCAACCTAGCGCCGGGAGTTGTGGGGAGTGGCAGCTTTCGGGACGGGGTCAGGGGGCGGCGGCGGGTGATGTGCGGGTCACCCGTACCCGGTACTGCTCCTCCTCCGCCGCCAGCACCGCTACCCGTACGCCCTCCTCACGGTCGACGAAGCTCTCGCCGGGGACGAAGGTCGCGTCGGAGAGTTCCGCGTGGACGTTGGGGGCGCGGGTGCAGCCGCCGCTGTCACGGCGGGAGTCGTAGACGGTGACCGGGCCCATGCCGGTGTCCACGTTCGCGTCGACGCGGTAGACGAGGATGCCGGGGCGGCACACCGCCTCGTCGTTGCCGGCGCGGGTGCGCAGTTCGACGGCGTAGCCGGAGTGGGCGTCCACGGGGATGAAGACGAGTTTCGGGCCGCCCGCGTGGGCGAGGGGGGTGAGGACGTACTCGCGTGCGCCCCGGTTCGCCGCGCAGCCGACCTGGGAGGCGTCCAGCCAGCCCAGTTTCCACTTGTGCCAGGCGAGGAAGTCGTTGTTGGCGCCCCAGTCCTCGCTCATGATGTCCCAGTGGCCCACCGCTCCGCCGCCCTCGGCGGTGTAGAGGTCGGGCAGGCCGAAGACGTGGCCGTTCTCGTGCGGCAGGACGCGGTAGCCGGTGCGCTCGTAGGAGCCGGAGCCGTCGTCCTGGCGGGAGTAGACGAACGACGCGTTGGAGACGGGCACGCCGTCGGCGGTGGGGGCCTTCTTGTTGCCGGCGAAGGTGACGGACAGGACCGTGTCGAGGGCGGCCGGGCCCGCGTTCGGGGTCACCAGTACGTTCAGCAGGTCGTACGCCTGGAAGTCCACCTCGGGATCCGCCTCGGCCACGATGTCGCGGACCAGTTCGCGGTAGCCGGGGTCGAAGGGGGCGCCGCGCTCTATGCCGTACTCGCGGAAGGACTTCGGCATGCGCAGCCAGTCGGGGACCGGGATCTCGGGGCGGTAGTCGAGGCGGCCGTAGGAGCTGGTGGCGAACCACTCCCGGGTCTGGGGGAAGAACTCGCGGTAGCGGTCGAGGGCGTCGCCCTCGCCGGGCGCGTCGGAGAAGTCGACCATCAGGGTGAGGGCGCGGACCGTGCCGGTGGAGCGGGTGTAGCCGGGGGGTGTGGGGATGCCCTCGGACATCTGCACCTCGCGGTCGCTGCCGATCATGCAGGGGCCGTGCGCGGAGGTGCGGGAGAGGGAGCTGGGCCCGGCGCCGGGGGCGAGGGCACCGGGGGAGAGCCGGCCGTTGCCGGCGGAGGTGCACAGGGCGAGGGTCAGGGCGGACACCGATGCGAGGGCGGCCAGGCGGCGCGGGGATATCCGGCGTCGGCTCGGCTGCGGCTGCATGCGGGGACCTCCGCTCCACACGGCAGCCGCCGGTCTCCGACTGCACCCTCCCGATCACCCTGCGTCGACGGCCGGGAGGACGCTCGCTGGGAGGGCCGATCGTGCGGTGTCCCTCGCCGGGGAGCGTGCGGTGTCCCTCGCCGGGGAGTGGGGGCCGTCTCGGCGGGGAGTGGGGAGCGTCTCGGCGGGGGTGGGGCATCCTGCCCCGTCGTGCGTGAGCTGAGTCACGGGAATTTTTCCCGGCCCCGGGAAATAAGCGGGGACCTCCTCCCCGTTTAGACCTGTGTCCGCCCGAAGCGGGGATTCACTCCCCGGATTCGGCCGACCAGCTGAGCCGGCCACCGAGCAAGGAGTGCACCGTGCAGACCGCGACCCCCCTCACGCGCAAGGCGCCCCGGCCCCGCGCCGACGCCCTGCGCAACCGGGAGCGGATCGTCACCGCCGCCCGGGAGATGTTCGTCGAGTTCGGGCCGGACGTGCCGCTCGACGAGGTCGCCCGCCGGGCGGGCGTCGGCAATGCCACGGTGTACCGCAACTTCCCCGACCGCGACGCGCTGGTGCGCGAGGTCGTCTGTTCCGTGATGGACCGTACGGTGCGGGCGGCCGAGCAGGCGCTGAGCGAGACCGGGGACGCCTTCGAGGCGCTGGAGCGCTTCGCGCACGCGGCCGCCGACGAGCGGATCAGCGCGCTGTGCCCGATGGTCTCCAGCACCTTCGACCAGAACCACCCCGACCTGGAGGAAGCACGCCGGCGGGTCGATGAGCTCGTCGCACAGCTCATGGACCGTGCCAAGGCGGCCGGCCGGCTCCGTGCCGACGTGGAGCACGGTGACTTGCTGGTGGGTGTCGCCCAGCTGAGCCGGCCCCCGGCCGGCACCGGCTGCATGAGCGCCGACCGCTTCGTCCACCGCCATCTGCAGCTGTTCCTGGACGGGATGCGGGCTCCGGCCCCGGCCGTTCTGCCGGGTTCGGCCGTGACCGTGGAGGATCTGCGCCGCTGAGCGAGTCGCCCTGACACCACCCCATCCGCGCCGCCCGTCCTGACCACGGGCCGGCCGCGACAGCAACGGCCGGCCGTCCAGGGGGACGCGCCGTGCCGTGAAGACATCCGATTTTTCATCAGACGTCGTTGATTTCCCTTACAAGTACTGAAGTGGGTACCCCCATGTCTGAAACAGGCTCTGAAACAGGCTCCGAAACAGGCTTGAGGGCCGTGAAAGCGGCTCCGAGCGGCCCGGACGCCAACCGCTGGAAGGCGCTCGTCTTCATCGCGCTCGCCCAGCTGATGGTCGTACTGGACGCGACCATCGTGAACATCGCCCTGCCCTCCGCCCAGCAGGACCTGGGCATCTCGGACGGCAACCGCCAGTGGGTGGTCACCGCCTATGCCCTCGCCTTCGGCGGGCTGCTGCTGTTCGGCGGCCGGATAGCCGACCTGTGGGGGCGCAAGCGGGCCTTCGTGCTCGGTCTGGGCGGCTTCGCGCTGGCCTCCGCGCTCGGTGGCGCGGCCACCAACGAGGCCATGATGTTCGGCGCACGTGCGCTGCAGGGTGTGTTCGGCGCGCTGCTGGCGCCCGCCGCGCTCTCCCTGCTCGCGGTGATGTTCACCGACGGCAAGGAGCGGGCCAAGGCGTTCGGCATCTACGGCGCGATCGCCGGTGGCGGTGGTGCCGTGGGTCTGATCCTCGGCGGTTTCCTCACCGAGTACCTGGACTGGCGCTGGACGTTCTTCGTGAACATCCCGTTCGCCGTCGTCGCCGCGGCCGGCGCGTACTTCGTCATCCGTGAGCCCGCCGGCGGCCGCAACCGCTCGCCGCTCGACATCCCGGGTGTGCTGCTGTCCACGGTGGGTCTGGTCGCGCTGGTCTACGGCTTCACCCGCGCGGAGTCCGACGGCTGGAGCGACTCGGTGACGGTCGGCATGTTCGTCGCCTCCGCCGTGCTGCTCGCCGCCTTCGTGGCCGTCGAGGCGAAGGTCAAGGCGCCGCTGCTGCCGCTGCGGGTGATCACCGAGCGCAACCGCGGCGGGGTCTACCTCTCGCTGGGTCTGGCGATCATCGCCATGTTCGGGCTGTTCCTGTTCCTCACGTACTACCTCCAGGTCGTGAAGGGGTACTCGCCCGTCAGGACCGGGTTCGCCTTCCTGCCGATGATCGCGGGCATGATCGTGGGGTCGACGCAGATCGGCACGCGGCTGATGACCCGGGTCGCGCCCCGGCTGCTGATGGGCCCCGGCTTCCTGGTCGCCGCCCTCGGCATGCTCGTCCTGACCCGGCTGGAGATCGACACCTCCTACGCGGGTGTCCTGCTGCCCGGCATGCTGCTGCTCGGTCTCGGTATGGGTACGGCGTTCATGCCGGCCATGTCGCTGGCCACCCTGGGCGTGGAGCCGCGTGACTCCGGTGTCGCCTCCGCGATGGTCAACACCTCGCAGCAGGTGGGCGGCGCGATCGGTACGGCCCTGCTGAACACGATCGCCGCCTCGGCCACCACGTCGTACGTCGCCGATCACATCGGCGGTGCCGCCAGCCGGTCCCAGCAGCAGCTGGTCCAGCTCCAGGGGCAGGTGCAGGGCTACACCAGCGCGATCTGGTTCGCGGTCGGGATCCTGGTGGCGGCCGCGGCCATCGCCGTGACCCTGATCAACGCGGGCCGTCCGGGCGGCACGGCGGCGGTCGCCGGGTCCTCCGACGAGGCCGTCGGGGACGAGCGGGCGGTGCCGGTGGCCATGCACTGACGGTCCCGTCCCTCCCCCGCCGCACTCGTACGGAATCACTCCGCGGGGAGGGACCCCCGGGACCCCGTACCACCCGTACGGAAGAGGAGGGGACGCCTCTTCCGTGCGGCTCCCCGGACCTGCCCCGGCTTCCGCCTCGTCAGCGGAGCCAGGGCAGGTCCGCACCCGCTTCGCTCGGCTGGAGTCCCTCGGCGACGATCCGCATGATCTCGCCGAGGGACTTCTGCTGTTCCGGGGTGAGCCGGTCGAACACGGCCTGCCGTACGGCGTCGACATGGCCGGGCGCGTGCCGGGTCAGTACCTCCAGGCCCTCGTCGGTCAGCACGGCGAACTGGCCCCGCTTGTCGGAGGGGCAGTCCTCACGGCGTACCCATCCGCTCTTCTCCAGCCGGGCGACGGCGTGCGAGAGGCGGGAGCGGGTGATCTTCGCGGACATCGCCAGTTCCGTCATCCGCAGGCGCCGGTGCGGGGCCTCGGCGAGCTTGACCAGCAGGCCGTAGTACACGTGCGGCATGCCCGCGTCACGCTGGAGCTGACGGTCGAGGTGGTCCTCCAGGAGTGTGGTGGCGTCGATGTACGCGCGCCAGACGCGCTGTTCCCCGTCGGTGAGCCAGCGCGGTTCTCCGGCGTCTGCGGATGTGGTTGCCGTGTTCATGTACTCCACTGTACGGCGAACCTCCTTGAATGTTAAACAAAATCGGCGTACAGTCGGCAGTGGAAGTTGAGGATTCAAGTACACGAGTAACCGAGCAATCCAGCCGTCCCGCCCGCCCCAGGGGCAGCCGCCGAAGGGAGTCGCCGTCATGACCGCCGCCACTCAGGAACGTATGCCCGCGATCTACCTCAGCCACGGCGCCCCGCCCCTGGCCGACGACCCCGTCTGGCCCGGCGAGCTGGCCGCCTGGTCCGCCGGACTGCCCCGGCCCAAGGCGGTCCTCGTCGTCTCCGCCCACTGGGAGGAGGCCCCGCTCGCCCTCGGCGCCACCGAGACGGTTCCCCTCGTCTACGACTTCTGGGGCTTCCCCGCGCACTACTACCAGGTCACCTACGGCGCCCCCGGTGCCCCCGCCCTCGCCGACTCCGTGCGCAAGCTGCTCCGCGCCCCCGGCATGCCCGTGCAGGACGTCCCCGACCGGGGCCTGGACCACGGCGCGTACGTCCCGCTCGTCGAGATGTACCCCGGGGCCGACATCCCGGTGCTCCAGGTGTCCATGCCGACCCTGGACCCGGTGAGGCTCATGGAGATCGGGCGCCGGCTCGCACCCCTGCGCGACGAGGGCGTGCTGATCATCGGCTCCGGGTTCTTCACCCACAACCTGGCGGCGCTGCGCCAGGGCGGCATCCCCGCCTGGTCGACGGAGTTCGACGCCTGGGGCAGGGAGGCGCTGCACGCGCGGGACGTGGACGCGCTGCTGGACTTCACCCGCAAGTCCCCGGCGGGCCTGCTCGCCCACCCGCGCACCGAGCACTTCGCCCCGCTCTTCGTCACGATGGGTGCGGCGGACGCCGCCGGTGAGCTCGGGGAACAGAAGTCCGTGATCGACGGGTTCTGGATGGGACTGTCGAAGCGCTCGGTGCAGTTCGGCTGAGACGGGGGAGCGGCCACCGGCCGGAGCCCCTGGCAACCATCGGGCGGCGCGGGCCGTCTACAGGGTGGGAGAGCCGCCAAGGACGTCGCCCTTCCGGGTGAAAAGCGACCTGCCGCGTGTGATCGCCGTCTCACCTGCCGCGTGGTCGTGCGGGTCGGCGAAGGCCTTCCGGCCGTCCGGCCCACCCGGCTGACCTGGACCTCCGCACGCTCCGGCGGCCCCGCGTCGCCCGCGTGGGCCGACAGGGTACTGCATGATCAGAAAAATCGGAGGTCGGGTTGGGAATTCTGTCCGGATTCCAGTCGTTGTTTCCTACGGATGCGGGCACCCGAGCAGAGTCCGGAGAGACCTGAAGAAGAGTGCCGAGCGTCCGCAGGACCACCCGCTGACCTCATCATCGCAAGGGAGCTCGCATGGCAACCCGTGCCGTCGCCCGTCGTCAGTCCGCCTCCGGCGAGACGGTCGAGGCGGCAAGCAGTGTTCGCGCCCATGGCGGCGAGATCGCCGACCGTGATCTGGTCGGCATGTACCTCGACGAGATCGCGCGCACGCCGCTGCTCGACGCCGCCAAGGAGGTCGAGCTGTCCCAGATCATCGAAGCGGGTGTGTTCGCGAAGCAGATCCTCGACGGCCTCGAGGAGAACAAGGCCGGAGCCACCACCGAGGAGCTCCAGGCCCTGTACGACGCGAGCGAGCGGGCGAAGGACGTCTTCATCCGTTCCAACCTCCGCCTGGTCGTCGCCGTGGCCCGCCGGTACCCGCGCAGCGGACTGCCGCTGCTCGACCTGATCCAGGAGGGCAACGCCGGCCTGGTGCGCGCGGTCGAGAAGTTCGACTACCGCAAGGGCTTCAAGTTCTCGACGTACGCCACCTGGTGGATCCGTCAGGCCATCACGCGGTCGATAGCCGACCAGTCGCGCACCATCCGGCTGCCCGTCCACCTGGTGGAGGAGCTGGGCCGGATCCGGCGCGTGCAGCGCGAGTTCAACCGTGAGCACGGCCGGGACCCGGAGCCCACGGAGATCGCCGCCGAGCTCGGCTCCACCCCGGAGCGCGTCACCGATGTGCTCGACTGGGCCCGTGACCCGGTCTCGCTGAACATGTCGGTGGACGACGAGGGCGAGACCCAGTTCGGCGACCTCCTGGAGGACACCTCGGCGGTGTCGCCGGAGCAGTCGGTGCTGACGCTGCTGCGCAGCGAGGAGCTCGACGACCTGATCGGCCGCCTCGACCAGCGCACGGCCTCCATCATCAAGATGCGGTACGGCATCGACGACGGTCGCGAGCGCACGCTGACCGAGGTCGGCAAGGAGCACGGTCTGACCCGTGAGCGGATCCGCCAGATCGAGAAGCACGCGCTGCTGGAGCTGAAGAAGCTGGCCCGCGACACCGGGTTCGACGCGGCCGCGTGAGCACCCGCCGGGGTGGCTCCCGTGTCCTCGCGGTAGCGTGGGTACACCGGCCGCGTACGCCGGGTGGCGCAAGACAGCGCAAAACATGGCCGTTCCGCGCCGCTTCAACCCACCGGGCCCAGGGAACAAGAAGGCAGAGCCCAGGAGTTCGGACCCCGGGGGACTCGTCCCCCGGACAACATGAGCCACGTCCCGACGCACAACCCCCCCGGCGCCGGGACTTCCCAAGGCCGGGTTCGGCGCCCCTCCCCCCGGGCGCCGGGCCCGGCTTTCCCCTGCCCGGGCAGGAAAAGCGGGTCACCCCGAACCTGAACCCCGGGGTGGCCCGCCAGATGGCAGATTGTGCCACATGGGCATAGCCTGCCGAGCGTGAGCAGCACCACCCCGCCCCCGCCCGTTTCGCCCACCCCGCCCCCGCCCCTTCCGTCCGCCGTGCCCGAGACCGTTCCGCCCGCCGTGCCCCCGACCGTTCCGCCCGCCGTGCCCTCGCTGACCGAACGGCGCAAGGCGGAGACCCGTATGGAGATCGCCCGCGCGGCGGCGGGCCTCTTCGTCCGGCAGGGGTTGCGGGCCACCCGCGCCGAGGACATCGCCCAGGCGGCCGGCGTCGCCCCGCGCACCTTCTACCGGTACTTCGCCAGCAAGGAAGAGGCCATCGGCCCCCTCTACGCGACCGGCGCCCAGCGCTGGGTCGAGGCGGTGCGCACCGCACCCGCCGGGGAGCCGCTGCCGAGGGTCCTGGAGGAGGCCGTGCGCCACACGCTGACGCCCGGCCGCGGAGTGTCGGTCGCCTCCTGGAACTGGGTGCGCACCCTGATCCGGCTGGCGCGGGCCGACCCGGCCCTGTGCAGGGTGTGGGCGGAGGCCTGCCAGGCCTCGGAGCGCGGCCTGGCCGACGCGCTGGCGGAACGGCTGACGGCCGCTCACGTCACCAGCGGTACCGACAACGTTGCCGACCGCAGCCGGCTGTGCTTCACCGCCGCCGTGGCGAGCGCCGCCGTGCGCACGGCCATGGAGAGCTGGGCGGCGAGCGACGCCCCGGCGGAAGGGCCACAGGGGCCGGCCGAACTGGCACTGGCCAACCTGGCGGCGCTGCGGGACTTTCCGTGGGGAGCCTGAGGCGGCGGGGGTGAACCGCCGCCGTACGGAGGCGTTCTGAGGGAGCCGCCCGTCGGTGCGCGTGGCCGGCGACGTACGGCACCCCGCGGCCCGCCCGCCGCCACGGGCCGTCGGCTCACGCCCCGCCGTCACTCGGCGCGGCCCGGGTCATCCGGTCGCCCAGCTCCCGTACGGCGTCGACGAGTTCCGCGGGTTCGTGCACGGTGAAATCGTGGCCCAGCATGGCCAGCCGGACCGCCATCCACTCCTTGGCGTCGCTCACCGTCGCCCGCAGCCGGCAGGTCGTCTCGTCCAGCGGCTCCGGTGTGCCCAGCCAGCCCGGGACGCGGGCCGCGACGGTGGCCGCCGGTGCGGTGAAGGTGACGACCATCTCGTACGACTCGTACCCCCGGGACATCGACCGGCGCAGATACTCCGCCGCGCTCCCCGTCGGCAGCTCCCTCGGCGTGAACCGCGCCCCGGTGGCGAAGGGGGCGCCGATCCGGTCGACGCGGAAGGTCCGCCAGTCCGCGCGGTCGAGGTCGTACGCCACGAGGTACCAGCGCCGCCCGGTGGACACCAGCCGGTACGGCTCCGTCACCCGGCGGGATTCCGTCCCGTCGGCCGCCCGGTAGGCGAACCGCAGGCGTTCGTGACCGGCCACCGTGGAGGCGATGACGGTGAGCGTCTCCGGTGCGATCGTCGCACCGTCGCCGCTGGTCAGCGGGGTGGTCGCGGCCTGGAGCGTACTGACCCGGTGGCGCAGCCTGGCGGGCAGCACCTGCTCCAGCTTCGCCAGCGCCCGCACGGACGCCTCGTCCACGCCCTCCAGCGCGTGCCCGGCCCCGGCCCGCAGCCCGACCGCGATGGCCACCGCCTCCTCGTCGTCGAGCACCAGCGGCGGCATCGCCTTGCCCGCGACGAGCCGGTAGCCGCCGTCCGCGCCGTGCGTCGCCTGCACCGGGTAGCCGAGTTCGCGCAGCCGGTCGATGTCCCGCCGGACGGTCCGGCGGGAGACCCCGAGCCGGTCGGCGAGCTCACCGCCGGGCCATTCACGGGGCGTCTGGAGGAGGGAGAGGAGCGTCAGGAGCCGGGCCGGAGTGTCCGTCGTCATGCGCACGAGAATGCCGCACCAGTAGGACATGATCTGACCTATTACGGTCCTAACTTCCGGGGCATGACCTTCACCGACACCTCGCCCGCACCCGGGCCCGCCGCGGGTGACCGCCGCCGCTGGTTCGCGCTGGCGATCGTGATGACCGCGGCCTTCATGGACCTCGTCGACGTCACGATCGTCAACATCGCCATCCCGTCGATCCAGCGCGACGAGGGAGCCACCTTCAGCCAGATCCAGTGGATCACCGCGGGGTACGCGCTGGCCTTCGCCGCGGGGCTCGTCACCGGCGGCCGGCTCGGCGACATCCACGGCCGCAAGCGGGTCTTCCTCATCGGCATCGGCGGGTTCACCGTCGCCTCCGCGCTGTGCGGCTTCGCCGTGAACCCGGAGATGCTGGTCGCCTCCCGCATCCTCCAGGGCGCCACGGCGGCGCTGATGGTGCCGCAGGTGCTGTCGATCGTGCACGCGACCTTCCCGGCGCACGAACGCGGCAAGGTGTTCGGGCTGTTCGGCGCGATCGTCGGCCTGGGCGCGGTGTCCGGGCCGCTGCTCGGCGCGCTGCTGACGGAGTGGAACCTGTTCGGTCTCGAATGGCGGCCGATCTTCCTCATCAACCTGCCGGTCGGCATCGCCGGACTGGTCCTCGGCAGCCGCTTCATCACCGAGTCGAAGGCCCCGCGCGCCCTGAAACTCGACCTCGTCGGCGTCGCGCTGGTGACGCTGGGGCTGCTGATGCTGCTCTACCCGCTCACCCGCGGCCGTGAGCTGGGCTGGCCGCTGTGGGGGTACGCGTCGATGGCGGGCGCGCTGGTGGTCTTCGGGGCGCTGGTGGCGTACGAGAGGGCCAAGGGCGTGCGGGACGGCTCGCCGCTGATCGAGCTGTCGCTGTTCCGGGTGAGGAGCTTCGCGGCGGGCATCGCGGTCCAGACGGTGTTCGGCGTCGGCCTCGGCATCTTCTTCCTGGTGTGGACCCTGTACATGCAGGTCGGCCTGGGCTGGAGCGTGCTGCGGGCGGGACTGACCGGGGTGCCGTTCTCGGTCGCGGTCTCCGCGGCGGCGGGGATGTCGGTGCAGCTGCTGGTGCCGCGCTACGGACGCAAGGTGCTCCAGGCCGGCGCGCTGGTGATGGCGGCCGGTGTGCTGATCTACCTGTGGGAGGCGGAGCGGTACGGGCAGTCCGTCACCTCCTGGCAGATGGCGCTGCCGCTGGTGGTCATGGGCGCCGGGATGGGGCTGATCGTGGCCCCGCTGACCGACGCGGTGCTCTCCGAGGTGCCGCGTGAGCACGCCGGGTCGGCGTCGGGGCTGATCAACACCGTGCAGCAGATGGGCCACGCGCTGGGGCTCGGCCTGGTGTCGGTGGTGTTCTTCGGGGTGATCGACGAGGGGCTCGCCCCGGCCGAGGTGGGCCCGGCCTTCGCGGACGGTTTCCAGCACGCGCTGGGCTGGGTGGCCGCGGTGCTGGGCGTGATCTTCCTGCTGATGTTCGCGCTGCCGAAGCGCCCGGCGCAGCATGTGGAGGGCGCGGAGGAGGCTCCGCCGGTGGAGAAGGAGCCGGAGCCGGAGCTGGTGTCCTGAGCGGACGGCACGTCGCCGGCCGTCGGGAAGGGCCCGGCACCCCTGCGGGATGAGGCATCCCACCGGGGGTGGCGGGCCCTTCCCGTGCCGTGCCGCCCTTCCCGTGCGGCGCTTCCCGTGCGGCGCTTCCCGTGCCGTGGTTCCCGCGATCTCCGGGCCGGGGTCCGAAAAGCGGACGTAAACGGAAGCCCGTTCATGCCCGCACCTGTTTACTTTCCGGACATCTCGACGTACTGTCCGAGCCACACCACACGTTCGGGCATGAACGGACTGGAGGCAGGCGGACATGTACGCACCGGAACGGCAGCAGGAGATCCTTCGGCTCGCCCGCGACGGCGGCCGGGTCGACGTGGTCTCGCTGGCCGAGGAGTTCCAGGTGACCGCCGAGACCATCCGCCGGGACCTCAAGGCCCTCGACCGCGCCGGTCTGGTGCGCAGGGTGCACGGCGGGGCCATCCCCGCCGGGCGCCTGGACTTCGAACCGGACCTCGCCGAGCGGGAGACCACCGCGGCCGACGAGAAGGACCGCATCGCCCGTGCCGCCCTCGCGGAGATCCCGGCCGACGGCACCATGATCGTGGACGCCGGTTCGACGGCCGCGCGGCTCGCCGCCTTCCTGCCCGTGGAGCTCTCCCTCACCGTCGTCACCCACAGCCTGCCCCTCGCCGCCCGCCTCGCCGACCACCCCGGCATCCAGCTGCACCTGGTCGGCGGGCGCGTCCGGCACCGTACGCGCGCCGCCGTGGACGCCTGGGCGCTGCGCGCGTACGCCGAGATCCGCGCGGACGTCCTGTTCATCGCCGCCAACGGGTTCTCCGCCGAGCACGGGCTGACCACCCCCGACCTCGCCGAGGCCGCCGTGAAACGCGCGGCCATGGCCGCCGCCCGCCGCGTGGTGCTGCTCGCCGACTCCTCCAAGCACGGCCAGGAGCACTTCGCCCGCTTCGGTGACCTCGGCGACGTGGACCTGCTGATCACCGACAGCGGGCTGAGCCCGCAGGACGCCGCCGCGATCGAGCGCGACGGCACGGAAGTAGTACGCGCATGATCCTCACCGTCACCCCCAACCCCTCCCTGGACCGCACCTACGAGGTCCCCTCGCTGGACCGCGGCGAGGTCGTCCGGGCCACCGGCGAACGCGTCGACCCCGGCGGCAAGGGAGTCAACGTCTCGCGTGCCGTCGCCGCGGCCGGCCGGCGCACGCTCGCCGTGCTGCCCCTCGGCGGCGCACCCGGCGCGCTGGTCGCCGACCTGCTCCGCGCGCAGGGCATCGAGGCCGCCCCGGTCCCGGTCGCCGGGGCCACCCGCTCCAACATCGCGCTCGCCGAGGCCGACGGCGTCCTGACGAAGATCAACGCGCCCGGCCCGGAGCTGACGGCGGCCGAGCGGGAGCTGCTCCTGGACACCGTGCGCCGGCAGGCCCCGGACGCCGACTGGATCGCCTGCTGCGGCAGCCTGCCGCGCGGACTCGCCCCCTCCTGGTACGCCGACCTGGTCGCCCGGGTGCACGACGCCGGCGTACGCATCGCCCTGGACACCTCCGGACCGGCGCTGCTCGCCGCCCTGCGCGAGCGGCCCGACGTGGTGAAGCCGAACGCCGCGGAACTCGCCGAGGCGGTGGGGCGCCCGCTGACCACCGTGGGCGAGGCGGTGAAAGCGGCCGAGGAACTGCGCGCGGCGGGCGCCCGGGCCGTCCTGGCCAGCCTCGGCGCCGACGGCCAGCTGCTCGTCGACGACGACGGCGCCTGGTTCGGCACCGCCCCCGTGCACACCGTCCGCAGCAACGTCGGCGCCGGCGACTCCTCCCTCGCCGGGTTCCTCGTCGCCGGCGGGCGCGGACCCGGGGCGCTCGCCTCCGCCGTCGCCCACGGAGCGGCGGCCGTCCAGCTGCCCGGCAGCGTGATGCCGACGCCGGACGACCTGGACCCGGCCGCGGTCACCGTCACGGCCGAGGTCCCCGTGGACCGTGCGCTGCGGGAGCCGGCGTCATGAGCCCCCGCATCTCTTCCTCCCGCACCTCTCCCTCCCTCACCCCCGTCCCCTCCCCCGCCCACCCCGCTGTACGGGCGATACGCGTGCGAAGGAGCCCGCGATGAGCGAGATGATCACCGCGGACCTGGTCGATCTCGACCTGTCCGCCGACACCAAGGAAGCGGCGGCACGCGCCCTCGCCGAGCGCATGGTGGCCCGGGGCCGGGTGACCGACCTGGAGGGCTTCCTCGCCGACGTCGCCGCCCGCGAGGCCCGGATGCCGACCGGTCTCGACGGCGGTATCGGCATCCCGCACTGCCGCAGCGAACACGTCACCGAGCCGACGCTGGCGTTCGGACGCAGCGCGGCCGGGATCGACTTCGGCGCTGCGGACGGGCCCGCCGACCTGATCTTCCTGATCGCCGCACCGGCCGGCGCGGACGACGCCCATCTGACGATCCTGTCGTCGCTGGCCCGGCAGCTCATGAACACCGGGTTCACCGACGCCCTCCGCTCGGTGGACGACGCGGCGGCAGCGGCGGCGCTGATCCGGGGCGAAGGGGCGGCCGGCCCCGAGGACTCCGTGGCGGTGCCGGGGGCGGCCTCCGCCGGCACCGCCACGGGCATCACCGCCCCCGAACCGGAGCGCCCCTTCCGGATCGTCGCCGTCACCTCCTGCCCCACCGGCATCGCCCACACCTACATGGCGGCCGAGTCGCTGGAGAACGCCGGCCGCGAGGCGGGCGTCGAGATCGTCGTCGAGACCCAGGGTTCGGCCGGTTTCACCCGGCTCGACCCGGCCGTGATCGCGGCGGCGGACGGTGTGATCCTCGCCCACGACGTCCCCGTACGGGAGAAGGAACGCTTCGCCGGGAAGCCCACCGTCGACACCGGCGTCAAGGCGGCCGTCAACCGTCCCGCCGACCTGATCACCGAGGTGAGAGGCAAGGCGGAGCGTGGCGAGGTCACCGCGCCGGCCGCGTCCGGCGGTACGCCCGTCGAGCGCGGCGGCGACAGCGGCGAGGGCTACGGCACCAAGCTGCGCACCTGGCTGATGTCCGGCGTCAGTTACATGGTGCCGTTCGTCGCGGCCGGCGGTCTGCTCATCGCGCTCGGTTTCGCGATCGGCGGGTACGAGATCAACGAGGCACCCTCGGTGATGGACCACTTCGTGTGGACCCAGGCCGACAGCTGGGGCGCGCTGCTCTTCCAGATCGGCGGTGTCGCCTTCGGCTTCCTCGTGCCGGTCCTCGCCGGATACATCGCCTACGGCATGGCCGACCGGCCCGGACTGGTGCCCGGGTTCGTCGGCGGCGCCATCTCGCTCACCATCAACGCCGGGTTCCTCGGCGGTCTCGCGGCCGGTCTGATCGCCGGCGGTGTGGTGATCGCGATCCAGAAGGCGCGGATCCCCGCGGCGCTGCGCGGCATCATGCCGGTGGTGGTGATCCCGCTGATCTCCGCGGCGATCGTCGGGTTCCTGATGTTCGTCGTCATCGGCAAGCCCATCGCCGAGGCCCAGAAGGGCATGACGGACTGGCTGAACGGCCTCTCCGGCGCCAACGCCGTCCTGCTGGGCGCGCTGCTCGGCCTGATGATGTGCTTCGACCTCGGCGGTCCCGTCAACAAGGTCGCCTACACCTTCGCCACCGCCGGGATCGCCGTCGCGAGCCCCGGTGACTCCGCGATGAAGATCATGGCCGCGGTGATGGCCGCCGGCATGGTGCCGCCGCTGGCGATGGCCCTCGCCACCACCGTGCGCGGCAAGCTCTTCAACCGGACCGAACGCGAGAACGGCAAGGCCGCCTGGGTCCTGGGCGCCTCCTTCATCTCCGAGGGCGCCATCCCGTTCGCCGCCGCCGACCCGCTGCGGGTGATCCCCGCGTCCATGGTGGGCGGCGCGGTGACCGGCGCCCTGTCGATGGCCTTCGGCGCGACCCTGCGCGCCCCGCACGGCGGCGTCTTCGTGGTCCCGCTGATCGGCAACCCGCTTCTCTACCTCGTCGCCATCGCCGCGGGCGTCTGCGTCACGACGGCCCTGGTGATCGTCCTCAAGGGGCTGCGCAAGGCCGCTCCGGCGGGTGCCGGAGCGGGCGAGGACGCGGCGGTGCCGGCGTCGGGGAGCACGCAGCCGGTGGCCGCGTAGAGCCGGGGCGGTGCGTCCGTTTGGGTAGGTGTGGGCGGTTCATGCCTACTGCGATATAGATCACGATTCTCACGGTCCGGGCTCCAAGTCCCGGACCGTGGTGTGTACTGGGCCGCATGTCCGATCACGAGACGAGTCCGCGGACGACGGGCGCCACCGTCCTCACCCTGGTGGCCGTGGCCTGCGCGGCGGGTCTGGCCGATGTCCTGCGACGCAGGCGCGAGCGGGCGCGC
This sequence comes from Streptomyces sp. NPDC030893, assembly GCF_055571535.1. Classification (NCBI taxonomy): domain Bacteria; kingdom Bacillati; phylum Actinomycetota; class Actinomycetes; order Kitasatosporales; family Streptomycetaceae; genus Streptomyces; species Streptomyces sp. NPDC030893. The sequence continues at coordinate 23,367 of NZ_JBVIFC010000014.1, forward strand.
AGGCGCGAGCAACAGCACGCCGAGGCACCCCCGGCCGCCCACGCGCCGCATGGCACACCGACGATCCCACGTCAGCGGCGCGACGGGCCGCGGGCGGAGACGGTACGGCTCACCGACGCGGAGCGCGACGCCTTCGCGGGGCTGGTACGCCGGTTCGGCGAGCACGGCTGAACCGCGCCGGCTTCCGGCCTGCGGCTTACGGCTTGTGGCTTGCGGCGCCTGCCGGGCCGTCAGAAGGCCCGTGCCGCCCGGCGTTCCATGGCGTCCCGCGCCGCGTCCTCACCGGCGTACACCTCGCACATGTGCCGCCCGTCCGGCGTGAGGGTGTGCTCGACCTCCCACAGGGACAGCTCCCCGCCGTCACCGAGCAGGAACGCGTGCTCGTAGAGCGAGAAGGGCAGCGCGGGCCGACCCGCACGGGACGGGCGGCCGAAGGCCTGCGTGATGCGGTGCGCGCAGGCCGTGCTGAGCAGTGCGGCCGTCTCCGCGCCCGGCCGGTCCGGGTTCTCCGCCCGGCGCAGTAAGCGGCGCGCGTGGTCCGCGGACTCGTCCCGCACGTACAGCTGCCGCAGCGCGGGAGCCGGGGTCGGCTGGACCGTCACCGGCAGCTCGAAGTCCGGGGCGTCCGGGGGCAGTGGAAGGCGGGCCGTGGCGGTGCGCAGCTCCTCCTCGTCCACATAGATCTCGTGCTGCGGCTCGCCGCCGCGGGCCGTGTTGTGGACCAGCTCCCAGAGCGTGACCGCCGAACCGTCGGCGAGCAGCCAGGTGTGCCGGTACGTCTCCCGGTGCAGCCCCGCGCTGTGGTGCGCGGAGTGCAGTGAACCGTCGTGCGCCAGCGCGCAGTCCAGCAGCCGGAGCGTCTCGTCCGGCAACTCGAAGGAGTTCAGGGCACGGCCGAGGAGCCGCGCGAGGTGCTCCTCCGGAGACTCGGGCGAGTCGGATGGTTCGTACGCTGCCGTCTCGTACGGAACGCTCAAGGTTTCTCCCGGCGTTGCTGCATGTCACCTTGTGGGTGCATACCGTAGCCCCTCGGCCGGACATCATGTCCGGGAACCGAGAAAACGTCCGCCGGGAAAACGGCCGGACCGCGCGAGGAATTCCCCCGCCGCCCCGCGGAACGGCAACTCTTCCCGGCCAACCGCCACTTCGGCACGCTCGTGCCCCCGCGCCCCCGTACGCCCGTACGCCCGTACGCCCGCGCATCCGCGCATCCGCGCACCCGTGCATCCGATCCGGCGGTACCACGCCCCGATGTCCCGCACCGCTGCTTCCCCTCACGGCCGGCCGTACAACTCCCCGTACGACGGCCACGTCCCGCCCGGACCGTCCACCGGCTCGGCGGCCCGCACCGCCCGGACGATCGCCCGGGTCACCATGTCCGCGCCCGCCGCCAGCACGTCGTTCAGCGCGAGGGGGTCCGCCGTGTCGAGCGGGTGGGCGCCCGTGGCCAGGGTGAAGACGGTGTCGCCGTCGCTCAGCAGATGCACCGGCCGCACGGCCCGCGCGATGCCGTCGTGCGCGGTGCCGGCCAGCTTCTGCGCCTGCGCCTTGGACAGGACGGCGTCGGTGGCGACCACCGCCAGCGTGGTGTTCAGCGGGGGAGGGGCGTTGCGCTCCGCCGACTCCGCCAGCCGCCGCAGGGCGGCCTCGTGCACCTCCGCCTCCGGGTAACGCACCCGGCCCTGGAACAACTCCCCGTACAGCACCCCCGTTTCCGGATCCACCGCCGACCCCGCCGCGTTGGCCACCACCAGCGCCGCCACCGTGATCCCCGACTCCAGCACCGTGCTCGCCGTGCCGACCCCGCCCTTCACCAGCCCGACCACGGCACCCGTACCGGCGCCCACGGAGCCCTGGACGCCCGGCGCACCCGGCTCACCCGCCGCAGCGGCCTCGACCGCTGCCCGTCCGGTGGCCGCGTCCGGCCGGGCCCGGAAGTCGCCGCCCCGGCCCAGGTCGAAGACACAGGCGGCCGGCACCACCGGCACCACATGCGCGGGATCCGGCCCGACGCGCACCCCGCGGCCCCGTTCCTCCAGCCAGGCCATCACCCCGGACGCCGCGTCCAGCCCGTACGCGCTGCCCCCGGTCAGCACGACCGCCTCGGCCCGCTGCACCAGGTTGCGCGGATCGAGCGCGTCGGTCTCCTTGGTGCCGGGGCCGCCACCGCGTACGTCCACCGCCGCCACCGCCCCGCCCTCCGGGGCGAGTACGACCGTGGTGCCGGTGAGCCACCCGTCGCCGGTGCGCGTGGCATGCCCCACGCGCAGGCCGGCCACATCCGTCAGAGCATCAGCTGTCATGCGCTCAGTCCTGCCCGGCCGGGGCGCGGCCGTACCCTGGAGGCATGAGTACCGCCCCCGATCCCCGGCCACGTGAACCGAAGCCCGCGCTGGTCTTCGACGACCCGACGGACCAGCAGTCCTCGGACGACACCGACCGCGGGTGGGGCGAGCGCCCGTCCGGCGACAGCGCCGCCGATCTGAGGCGCTTCCTCGACGAGAAGCCGCCCCACCACCTCTGACCCGCCGGCCGGCGGAACGCCCCCGCGCGGGGGATCGGGCCCGCCCCGCGCGGTCCGGCCCGTCCGCCGGTGACGAGCCCTACCGCCCGTCGTGTCCCGGGCCGGTCGGCCCGGTGCCGCTCTGCCCCGTGCCGCGCTGTGCGACGAGGGTGTCGCGGATCTCCTTGAGCACTTCCAGCTCGGTGATCTCGACGACCTCGTGCGCGCCCTCCTTCGCCTTCCTGCGGGCCTCCACCCGGGCCAGGTACTTCGCCATCGGCAGCACCATCAGGAAGTAGACGACCGCGGCGGTGATCACGAACTGCAGCGTCGAGCCCAGGACGGAGCCCCACAGGATCCTGACGCCGGTCGCGGCGTCCCCGGTGCCCTCGCAGGGGCCCTTCAGGCACGAGCTGTAGCTGTCCAGGTTCCGGGTGCCGAACGCGCCCACCAGCGGGTTGATGACGCCCTTCACGACCGAGTTGACGATGTTGGTGAAGGCGGCGCCGATGACCACCGCCACGGCCAGATCGACGACGTTGCCCCGCATCAGGAAGGCCTTGAAGCCCTGCAGGACGCTCGTCTTCTCCTGGTCGCTCACTTCTGGGCCCCATTTCTTGTGCGTAGCGTGCGGACGGAAGCGCTCCGCAACCTACGTCACACCCGTGCCGAGCTGTCCAATCGCGGTGTTCGGGGCAGCGGGCCGACGGGGACACCGGGCTCGAAACGGCACGGTTCACCACAGGGTCACCGCCAGCCGTGCCGTGGCGCTCGCGCCGGCCAGGCCGGCCGCCGTGGAACGCGGCACCGACAGCACGACCAGTGCCCCGCCGTCGCCCGCCCCGTCCGCCGGCTCCGGAACCCCGGTCACCCGCGCCCCGCGCGCCACCACACGGGCCTCACCGCCGGACATCGTCTCCTCGGCGGCGATCACGTCCACCCGGTCGCCGGGCCGCAGCAGCCGCACCGTGGCCGCGTCGGCGATCCGCACCGGCGCCGTCACCGTCGTACCCGCCCGCCGCGACCGTACGGGCCGGTCGCCGGGGGACGCCGACGTGGCCCGGACGGCAGGGGACTCCCCGGGGTGCCCGCGGGCCCGGTCCGTGTCGCGGGGGCCGGCCGCGACGAGCGCCGCCGCCGTGACCGCGAGGCCCACCGCCACGGCCCGCCTCCGATGCCGTACGAGCCGGCCCGGGAGCGGCAGGCCGCCGCGCACCCGCACCGGCGCGAAGTGCGGCACCTCGCACCGGGGCGGGACATCGGCGCCGGGCGGGCGGGGGACACCGGGGGAGGGCGAAGGGGACGGGAGACGGAGCGTGGAGGGAGGACGACGGGACACGGGTACCACCACCTGCGACGAGGGACCGGCTTGCGACTCCCACGATGAGGCCGGCGGCAACTGCCTGCCCGGCCCTGTGGACACGTCCCGGGCCTGTGGACAACTCCGCCACCCGAACGGGACCCTCCACCGTCCCTCCGCCACGGCAGCCCGCCGTCCCTCCGCTACGGCAGCGCGACCCCCGGATCCATCCCGCCCAGCGCCGACGCGCACAGACAGCCCCGTTCCCTCGTCGCCGGCAGCGCGGCCACCGCGTCGAAGAGGACGCCCCGCAGCCGGTCCACGTTGGCGGCGAACACCCGCAGCACCTCGTCGTGGGAGACGCCCTCACCGGTCTCGGCACCGGCGTCCAGGTCGGTGACCAGCGTGAGGGACGTGTAGCAGAGCTCCAGCTCCCGGGCGAGCGCCGCCTCGGGGTGCCCGGTCATCCCCACCACCGACCAGCCCTGCGCCCGGTGCCACAGCGACTCGGCGCGGGTCGAGAAGCGCGGCCCCTCCACCACGACCAGCGTGCCGCCGTCCACCGGCTCCCACTCCCGGCCCCGCGCCGCCTTCAGCGCCGCCGCCCGCCCGGTGGGGCAGTAGGGGTCGGCCAGGGACACGTGGACCACGTTCGGCACGGTGCCGTCGGGCAGCGGCAACCCGTCGAAGTACGTGTTCACCCGGGACTTCGTCCGGTCCACGAGCTGGTCCGGCACCAGCAGCGTGCCCGGGCCGTACTCGGGCCGCAGCCCGCCGACCGCGCACGGCCCGAGGACCTGGCGCGCGCCGACCGACCTCAGCGCCCACAGGTTGGCGCGGTAGTTGATGCGGTGCGGCGGCAGATGGTGGCCGCGCCCGTGCCGCGGCAGGAAGGCGACCCGCCGGCCCGCCACCTCGCCGAGGAACAAGGAGTCGCTCGGGACCCCGTACGGGGTGTCCACCTGGACCTCGGTCACGTCGTCGAGGAAGGAGTAGAAGCCGGAGCCGCCGATCACGCCGATCTCGGCCTTCGCCATGTTCGCCATGCCCGCACACTAGGGCCTGCCGTTCGGACCGGAAAACGCCAAGGCCCCGCCGGACCGGGAAACGCCGAAGACCCCGTTGTCGTCGGACGACGGGGTCCCGTGGGAGGAGTACCGCCCTACGCGGCGGTCGTGCTCGTCGAGCTGCCGGAGCCGGACGAGTTCGACGAACCGGCGGACGAGCTCGAAGCCGAGGTCGAACCCGAGTCCGAAGAGGAGGACGAGGACGAGGACGTGCCGGAGGACTTCGACGACGCCGGCGAGCTGCTCGACGAGGAGCCGCGGCTGTCGTTGCGGTAGAAGCCGGAGCCCTTGAAGACGATGCCGACGGCCGAGAACACCTTCTTGAGGCGGCCCTGGCAGCCGGGGCACTCGGTCAGCGCGTCGTCGGTGAACTTCTGCACCGCCTCGAGGCCCTCGCCGCACGCGGTGCACTGGTACTGGTAGGTCGGCACTGTCTTCCTCCTGGCACTCTCACTCGATGAGTGCTAACGACGGTCCATAGTGACGTATTCCTCGGGTTCAGTCCACTGCGACGGGCTCGCGGTGACCCACGCCACGCGCGACGGTGCGCCCGCGCGGGCCCGTCGCCAGCCGCGACCGCAGCGCCAGCAGCGTCACCAGGGCCAGCACCGTACCGCCCATCGGGACGAGGAACCCGGCGCCGTCCCACAGCCGGTCCTCCAGCTGCCCCGCGACCGTGACGGCCGCCGCCTGACCGAGCGCGACGGCTCCGGTCAGCCAGGTGAAGGCCTCGGTGCGGGCGCCGGCCGGGACCAGGTCGTCGACCAGGGTGTAGCCGGTGATCAGGGCGGGGGCGATGCACATGCCGACCAGGAGGCCGAGCCCGGCCAGCAGCAGCGCCGAGTGCGCGGTCCACAGGGCGGACGCGGTCAGCGCGAGCGCCGCGTAGGCGAGGAGCAGGCGCCGCTGCGGGGCGGCCTTCCAGGCGATCGCGCCGCAGGCGATGCCGGCGAGCATGTTGCCCGCGGCGAAGACGCCGTACAGCACGCCGTTCAGTCCCGGGTTGCCGATCGACTCGGTGAAGGCGGCCAGCGAGACCTGCATGCCGCCGAAGACGGAACCGATGCCGAGGAAGGTCACGATCAGCACCCGCACCCCGGGGACGCGCAGCGCGGAACCCTGCTCCACACGTGTGTGTCCCGCGCGGGCGGCGACGTCGGGCTGTGTGCTCTTCTGCGCGGCGAACAGCAGACCGCCGACGAGGGTGAGCGCGGCCTCGGTGACCAGGCCGGCGGCCGGGTCGACGGCCGTGCACAGGGCCGTGGCGAGCAGTGGCCCGACGACGAAGGTGAACTCGTCGGTGACGGACTCGAAGGCCGCCGCGGTGGCCATCAGAGGGGAGCCCTTGAGCTTGACGCCCCAGCGGGCGCGCACCATGGGCCCGACCTGCGGCACCGAGGCGCCCGTGGGCACGGCGGCGGCGAACAGGGCCCACAGGGGCGCGTCGGTCAGCGCCAGCGTGGTGAGGGCGAGACCGGAGACGGTGTGCACCAGGACGCCGGGCACCAGGACGGCACGCTGCCCGTAGCGGTCGGCGAGGCGGCCGGTGTAGGGCGCGAAGAGAGCCATGGCGACACCGGTGACGGCGGCGACGGCGCCGGCCGCCCCGTACGAGCCGGTGGTGTGCTGGACCAGCAGCACGATGGAGAGGGTGAGCATCGCGAACGGCTGGCGTGCCGCGAAGCCGGGGAGCAGGAACGTCCACGCGCCGCGCGTGCGCAGCAGCCGGCCGTATCCCGGGCGGGAGGCGGCCGAGTCCTTCGACGTGGTGACCGTGGATGCCACGGCCCGTGCCTTTCTGCCGCCTGGTAGCACCCCGCGCGGGTGGTGCGGGAGCGCCGAGAGCTGTCCTCTTGCGCTGACTGCGGTAGATACCGGTGCCACAGCTCAGGGCGTTCCGGCCGCCATACGGTCGCGCCAGCTCTGCGTCAGGCAGAGTTGGTTCGATCTGGGGTCGTTTGCATAGTACAGGGACCAAGGGGCGTGTGCGCCTGCGAACAGGGGCACCCCGCCGACCGCGCCTGGGAAAGGGAGCGCCTGGTCAGCGTTCCGCCTGTGTTCCGTCGGTGCCCAGCCAGCCGGCCAGTTTGCCGCCCCGGCCCACCGCGCGCAGGCGTCGTTCGGCGGCGTCCCGTACCGGGTCGGTGGCGACGACGAGCAGTTCGTCCCCGTACCGCAGCATCGTCGACGGCAGCGGGACGAACGACGTCTCCTCGCGCACGACGAGGGTGACGGCGGCCCCGGCCGGCAGCCGCAGCTCGCCGACCTCCACGCCGTGCATCCTCGACCCGTCGGGGATGGCGATCGACAGCAGATGTCCGCGCAACCGTTCCAGGGGCGCCGACTCGATGCCGAGGTCGGCGGCGCCGGAGTCCCCGCCCAGCCGCAGCCTGCGGGCCAGCCAGGGCAGCGTCGGACCCTGGACGAGGGTGTAGACGACGACCAGGACGAAGACGATGTTGAAGATCCGCTCGCTCCCGTCGACGCCCTGCACCATCGGGATCGTCGCCAGGATGATGGGCACGGCGCCGCGCAGCCCCGCCCAGGACATCAGCGCCTGCTCCTGCCAGGGCACCCGGAACGGCAGCAGGCACACCACGACGCTCAGAGGGCGGGCCACCAGGGTGAGGGCGAGCCCGATGAGCAGGGCGGGCACGATGTCGTCGCCCAGTTCGTGCGGGGTGACCAGCAGACCGAGCAGGACGAACATGCCGATCTGGGCGATCCAGCCGAGCCCTTCGGCGAACCCGCGTGTGGCGGGCCAGTGCGGCAGTCCGGCGTTGCCGAGCACCATCGAGGCGAGGTAGACGGCGAGGAAGCCGCTGCCGTGGGCGGTGGCGCCCACCGCGTACGCGGCGACGGCGATGGCCATGACGGCGATCGGGTAGAGGCCGGAGGCGGGCAGCGCCACGTGCCGCAGCCCCCAGGCGCCCAGCCAGCCCACCGCGAGCCCGACGGCGGCGCCGATCGCCAGTTCCAGGGCGATCTCACCGACCAGGACGTACCACTGCTCGACCGGTCCGACCGCGGAGAGGGCGACGACCATGATGACGACGGGGGCGTCGTTGAAGCCGGACTCCGCCTCCAGGGTGCCCGTCACGCGTGAGGGCAGGGGGATCTTCCGCAGCACCGAGAAGACGGCCGCCGCGTCGGTCGAGGAGACCACCGCGCCGATGATGAGCGCCTGCCGCCACTCCAGCCCGACGAGGAAGTGCGCCGCCGACGCCGTGATCCCGACGCTCACCGCGACGCCGCCCAGGGCGAGCGCGGTGGCGGCGGACAGGGCCGGTTTCGCCTCGGCCCACTTGGTGCCCAGTCCGCCCTCGGCCAGGATCACGACCAGGGCCGCGTACCCGATGACCTGCGTCAGTTCGGCGTTGTCGTACGGGATGTCGCCGATGCCGTCCTGGCCGATGGCGACGCCTATGCCGAGGTAGACGAGCAGGCTGGGGAGCCCGCTGCGCGAGGAGATCCGGACCGCGACGACGGCCACGAGCAGCACGACCGAGCAGACGAGCAGGAGCTGGTTGAGGTGGTGGACAGTCAGCGGCCGTTCCCTTCCCCGACCCATGCGCGACCCGCGCGTGAGCTCATGTACATCGCGTGTGGTCCACCGCTGCCGCGGCAAACTACTTCGTTACTTTACCTAACTCTTGACGTTTTCTTGACGCGGTTCACGGCAGGATCGAACGTCCGTCCGGGCTGGTTCGCGACTCCGCGTCAAGGGGCGCGGGGCCCTGCGCCTATCGTTGCTCCAGCGCTCAGTTAAAAGCACAGCCCGACCTGCCGCTCGCGTTAGGACAGCAAGGACAGCGATGCCCACCGACACCACCGCCTCCACGGGTCAGCAACCCGCCAAGTCCGGCAGGAAGAAGGGGCGCAAAGCCCGTCTGATCGTGCTCGTCCTGGTGCTGGCCCTGATCGGCGGTCTCGCTTACGGCGGGTACTGGTCGGTCAGTACCGTGCGCGCCTCCTTCCCGCAGACCAAGGGCTCGATCACGCTCCAGGGCCTGTCGGGGACCGTCGACGTCAAGCGTGACGGCAACGGCATCCCGCAGATCTACGCCTCCTCCGACGAGGACCTGTTCATGGCGCAGGGCTACGTCCAGGCGCAGGACCGGTTCTACGAGATGGACGTGCGCCGGCACATGACCGCCGGGCGCCTGTCGGAGATGTTCGGCGAGAGCCAGGTCGAGACCGACGAGTTCCTGCGCACCCTGGGCTGGAGCCGGATCGCCGAGGAGGAGTACGAGAAGAAGCTCTCCCCCGAGACGAAGAAATACCTCCAGGCGTACGCCAAGGGTGTCAACGCCTACCTGGCGGGCAAGGACGGCAAGGAGATCTCCCTCGAGTACGCGGCGCTGGGCTTCGAGAACGACTACGCGCCGGGGGAGTGGACCCCGGTCGACTCCGTGGCCTGGCTGAAGGCGATGGCCTGGGACCTGCGCGGCAACATGCAGGACGAGATCGACCGCGCGCTGATGACCAGCCGCCTCGGCCCGAAGCAGATCGCCGACCTGTACCCGGCCTACCCGTACGGCCGGAACAAGCCGGTGGTCCAGGAGGGCCAGTACGACGAGCTCACCGAAGCCTACGAGTCGGGCGGGACCACGGGCGGCAGCGGCACGGGCACGGGCACGGGCGACGGCAGCGGCACGAGCACGGGCGACGCAACGGGGAGCGGCACGGAGGCGGGCTCCGGCTCCGGCACCGGCACCGAGGGCTCGGGCCTGGAGAACCAGCTGGCGGGTCTCCAGCAGATCCTCCAGGACCTTCCCACCGCCGTCGGCGTCAACGGCGACGGCATCGGCTCCAACTCCTGGGTCGTCTCCGGTGACCACACCATCACCGGCGAGCCGCTGCTCGCCAACGACCCGCACCTGTCGGCCTCGCTGCCCTCCGTCTGGTACCAGATGGGCCTGCACTGCCGCAGCGTCTCCGAGAAGTGCCAGTACGACGTCACCGGCTACACCTTCGCCGGCATGCCCGGAGTGATAATCGGCCACAACCAGGACATCGCCTGGGGCCTGACCAACTCCGGCGTCGACGTCACCGACCTCTACCTGGAGAAGATCACCGGCGACGGCTACCAGTACGACGGCAAGGTGGTGCCGTTCGAGACCCGCGAGGAGACCATCAAGGTCGCCGGCGGCACGGCGCACAAGATCGTGGTCCGCAACACCAACAACGGCCCGCTCCTCTCCGACCGTTCCGACGAACTGGTGAAGACCGGCAAGAAGGCCGCCGTCGGCAGCGCGGCCCCCGACCGGGGCGACGGCTACGGCGTCGCGCTGCGCTGGACCGCGCTGGACCCGGGCCGCACCCTGGACTCCGTCTTCGCCATCAACCGCGCGAAGGACTGGGACGACTTCCGCGAGGCGGCCACGCTGTTCGAGGTGCCCTCGCAGAACCTCGTCTACGCGGACACCGAGGGCCACATCGGCTACACGCTGCCCGGGAAGATCCCCACCCGCGCGGAGAAGCACGACGGTTCCATCCCCGCCCTCGGCTGGGACCCCGACTACGAGTGGACCGGCTGGATCGAGCAGGAGGAGCTGCCCTACGAGTTCGACCCCGAGCGCGGCTACATCGTCACCGCCAACCAGGCCGTCGTCGGCAAGGACTACCCGTACACGCTGACCACGGACTGGGGTTACGGCGCCCGCAGCCAGCGGATCACCGACCTGATCCAGTCGAAGATCAAGGACGGCGGCAAGCTCTCCACCGACGACATGCGGCAGATGCAGCTCGACAACTCCAGCTCCATCGCCAAGCTGCTGGTGCCCGACCTGCTGAAGATCGACACCGGTGACGAGGACGTGCGCGAGGCGCAGAAGCTGCTGGAGGGCTGGGACTACACCCAGGACGCCGACTCGGCCGCCGCCGCCTACTTCAACGCCGTGTGGCGCAACATCCTCAAGCTCGCCTTCGGCCACAAGCTGCCCAAGGAGCTGCGGGTCGAGGGCCAGTGCCTGTGGGTCGACCCGGTCAACACCACCGGGCCCGCCGACGAGGTGGACAAGGTCCGCGAGTGCGGTCAGCGCGCCGCCGACCAGGCGCAGCCGGACGGCGGCGACCGCTGGTTCGAGGTGGTCCGCAAGCTGAAGGACGACGAGGACAGCGAGTGGTGGACGACGCCCAAGCGGGGCACCCGTCCCGCCGCCGACAACCGTGACGAGCTGTTCAAGCGGGCCATGATCGACGCCCGCTGGGAGCTGACCGCCAAGCTCGGCAAGGACATCGACACCTGGAGCTGGGGCCGGCTGCACCGCCTGTTCCTGAAGAACCAGACGCTCGGCACCGCGGGCCCCGGCATCCTGCAGTACGCCCTCAACCGCGGCCCGTGGAAGCTCGGCGGCGGCGAGGCCACGGTCAACGCGACCGGCTGGAACGCGGCCGGCGGCTACGAGGTCGTGTGGGTGCCGTCCATGCGGATGGTGGTCAACCTCGCGGACCTCGACAAGTCCCGGTACATCAACCTCACCGGCGCCTCCGGCCACGCCTACAGCTCGCACTACGTCGACCAGACGGACAAGTGGGCGAAGGGCGAGCTGCTGGAGTGGCCGTTCACGGAGAAGGCGGTCGAGGCGAACACCGAGGACACGCTGCTGCTCAAGCCCTGACCCGACGGGCCCGCTCCCGAATCGGCCGTCACGCGCGCGTGGCGGCCGATTCGCGTGTCACGGCGTTCCGTCCGGGGACCCCTCGCCGGATGACCGGCCGAACCGCCGCACCCCGGAGGGTGTCACCACCGCGTGCACCGGCCGGTCGTGCGGCTCCACGGGGACGCGTCCGACGACCTCGGAGCCGTACAGCAGCACCACCAGCTCCGGACGCGCCCCCGCGCGGTGCAACCGCGCGAGGACACGGTCGTACGAACCCCCGCCGCGCCCGAGCCGCATCCCGCGCGCGTCGACGGCCAGTCCGGGCAGCAGTACGGCGTCCGCCTCCGTCACGGCGTCCGGACCGAGGCGCTCCCCGGCCGGCTCCAGCAGGGCCATGCGCCCGCCGTGCCGCACGGGCACGAGGGATTCCTGCCCGGTGTACGCCCCCCAGTCGAGGTCGTTGTCCGGCAGCAGCGCGGGCAGCAGTACACGTACGCCCCGCGCGCGCAGCGCGTCCAGCAGCGCGAGCGTGCCGGGTTCGCTCCCCACGGAGACGTACGCCGCCACTGTGTGGGCGCGGGCCAGTTCGGGGAGGGCGAGTGCCTGCCGGGCCAGCTCGGCCGCGTGTTCCCGTACGTCATCCGCCGTCAACCCGTTCCTCACGCGGAGGATTTCGCGTCGCAGCGTCCGCTTGTCAGACTCGTCCGCGCGATCGTTGTGTCTCAAGTCTGTACCCGTACCGTTCTAATATGCTCATATGAGCGGTAATTATCCGGAGTGGCAGATTCCCTGCAAACGCTCCGGATAGGGTGACCGCCATGTCTCAGTCACACCCTCGGATCAGCAAGGCTGTCATCCCCGCGGCCGGTCTCGGCACGCGGTTCCTGCCGGCCACCAAGGCCACTCCCAAGGAGATGCTGCCGGTCGTCGACAAGCCGGCGATCCAGTACGTGGTCGAAGAGGCCGTCTCCGCCGGCCTCGACGACGTCCTCATGGTCACCGGCCGCAACAAGCGCCCCCTGGAGGACCACTTCGACCGCAACTACGAACTGGAATCCGCCCTTCAGAAGAAGGGCGACGCCGACCGCCTTGCCAAGGTCCAGGAGTCCAGTGACCTGGCCACCATGCACTACGTCCGCCAGGGCGACCCCAAGGGCCTCGGCCACGCCGTGCTGTGCGCCGCCCCGCACGTCGGCGACGAGCCCTTCGCCGTCCTCCTCGGCGACGACCTCATCGACCCGCGCGACCCCCTGCTCCAGCGCATGATCGACGTCCAGCAGCAGCACGGCGGCAGCGTCGTCGCGCTCATGGAGGTGGCCCCCGAGCAGATCCACCTCTACGGCTCCGCCGCCGTCGAGACCACCGCGGACTCCGACGTCGTCAAGATCGGCGGCCTGGTCGAGAAGCCCGCTCCCGAGGACGCCCCCTCCAACTACGCCATCATCGGCCGCTACGTCCTCGACCCGGCCGTCTTCGGCATACTGCGCAAGACCGAGCCCGGCCGCGGCGGAGAGATCCAGCTCACCGACGCCCTCCAGCAGCTCGTCGCCGACGAGAAGGTCGGCGGCCCGGTGCACGGCGTCGTGTTCAAGGGCCGCCGCTATGACACCGGCGACCGCGGCGACTACCTCCGTGCCATTGTCCGGCTCGCGTGCGAACGTGAGGACCTGGGCCCCGACTTCCGGACCTGGCTCCGCAGCTTTGTCACCGAGGAGATGCAGCAACGTTGAGCACCGCCGCGCCCCGCACCGCAGGACCGGACCACCTCTGGTCGGTGGACGAGCACCTGGACGACATCCTCGCGACCGTCCGGCCCCTCGAACCCATCGAGTTGCAGCTCCTCGACGCCCAGGGCTGCGTCCTCGTCGAGGACATCACGGTGCCGGTGTCCCTGCCCCCGTTCGACAACAGCTCCATGGACGGGTACGCGGTGCGGGTCGCGGACATCGCGGGCGCGAGCGAGCGGTACCCGGCGGCCCTCGAGGTCGTCGGGGACGTCGCCGCGGGCCAGGCCGACCTGCTCCACGTCGGCCCCGGCCAGGCCGCCCGCATCATGACCGGCGCGCCGCTGCCGCCCGGCGCGGAGACCGTCGTCCCCGTCGAGTGGACCGACGGCGGCCTCGGAGCGGGCCCGGCCGACGGGATGCGCGCCCGCAGCCTCGCCCCGGAGGGCGCCACCGGGCAGGTCTCCGTGTACCGCCCCGCCGCGGCAGGCGCACACGTGCGCGCCGCGGGCAGCGACGTCAGGGCCGGTGACCGCGCCCTGGCGGCCGGCACCGTCCTCGGCCCGCCGCAGATCTCCCTGCTGGCCGCCATCGGCCGCGGCACGGTGCGGGTGCGCCCGCGCCCGCGCGTGGTGGTGCTCTCCACCGGCAGCGAACTCGTCCAGCCCGACGAGGAACTGCGCTCCGGTCAGATCTACGACTCCAACAGCTTCGCCCTCACCGCCGCCGCGCGGGACGCCGGCGCGATCGCCTACCGCGTGGGCGCCGTCGCCGACGACGCGGCGACCCTCCGGGACACCATCGAGGACCAGCTCGTCCGCGCCGACCTCGTGGTCACCACCGGCGGTGTGAGCGTCGGGGCGTACGACGTCGTCAAGGAGGCGCTGTCGTACGCGGCGGACGAGGACGAGCCCGGCAGCGGTGTCGACTTCCGCAAGCTCGCCATGCAGCCCGGCAAACCCCAGGGCTTCGGCTCCATCGGCCCCGACCACACCCCGCTGCTCGCCCTGCCCGGCAACCCGGTCTCCAGTTACGTCTCCTTCGAGATGTTCGTCCGTCCCGCCATCCGCACCCTGATGGGACTCGCCGACGTCCACCGGCCGAGGACCCGCGCGAAGCTCACCGCGGACCGGGCGCTCACCTCCCCCAAGGGCCGCCGCCAGTTCCTGCGCGGCCGGTACGCCGACGGCACGGTGACCCCCGTGGGCGGCGCCGGCTCCCACCTCGTGGCCGCCCTCGCACAGGCGAACGCGCTGATCGTCGTCCCCGAGGACGTCGAGTCCCTCGCCCCCGGCGCCGAGGCCGAGGTGATCCTGCTCGGCTGAGCCCGGCCGGTTGGCGGTACCGTGTCGCGCACAGCAGGCCCGTGCGCCGCACCGCCACGGGCCAGGACCGGGAGCGCCACACGATCATGACCGTGCCATCCCGGGGGGCGACCCCCGAACCCTCCGAAACCTCCGAGCAGTCCCGTCTGACCCACATCGACGAGGCGGGCGCCGCCCGCATGGTCGACGTCTCCGCCAAGGACGTCACCGCGCGCACCGCGCGGGCCACCGGCCGCGTACTCGTCGCCCCGCGCGTGATCGAACTGCTGCGCGGCGAGGGCGTCCCCAAGGGCGACGCGCTGGCCACCGCGCGCATCGCGGGCATCCTGGGCGCCAAACGCACCCCCGACCTGATCCCGCTCTGCCACCCGCTGTCGGTGTCCGGTGTGAAACTGGACCTGTCGGTCGCGGACGACGCCGTGGAGATCGCGGCGACCGTGAGGACGACGGACCGCACGGGCGTGGAGATGGAGGCGCTCACCGCGGTCTCCGTCGCCGCGCTCACCGTGATCGACATGGTCAAGGCGGTCGACAAGGAGGCGGTCATCACGGACGTACGGGTGGAGGAGAAGACGGGCGGCAAGTCCGGCGACTGGAGCCGGGCATGACCCGCGACGCGCCGTACCGCGCCCTGGTGGTCACCGCGTCCAACCGGGCCGCCGCCGGTGTCTACGAGGACAAGGGCGGCCCGCTGATCGCCGAGGGCCTGCGGCGCTTCGGCTTCGCGGTCGACGGCCCCCAGGTCGTCCCCGACGGCGACCCCGTGGAGGCGGCTCTCCGCGCGGGCGTCGACGCCGCCTACGACGTGATCGTCACCACCGGCGGCACCGGCATCTCGCCCACCGACCGCACCCCCGAGGCGACCCGCCGGGTGATCGGCCACGAGGTGCCCGGCATCGCGGAGGCCATCCGCGCGTACGGCCGCGACAAGGTGCCCACGGCGGCCCTCTCCCGGGGGATCGCGGGAGTCGCGGGCGGCACGCTGATCGTCAACCTGCCGGGGTCCAGCGGCGGCGTGAAGGACGGGCTCGCGGTCCTGGAGCCGCTGCTGAAGCACGCCGTGGACCAGCTGCGCGGCGGTGACCACCCCCGGCCGGACGGCAGTGGCGGGGGTGCGAGCTGAACAGCCCACACTGGCCGGTCGAGCTGGTCGACGGCGACATCGTCCTCCGGCCGATAAAGCTGCGTGACCAGAAGGCCTGGCGCGAGGTCAACCGGCGCAACCGGGACTGGCTGCGGCCCTGGGAGGCGACCATCCCGCCGCCCACGCCCAGCGGCCCGGTCACCCACCGCCCGACCTACCGTCAGATGGTCCGCCACCTGCGCTCCGAGGCGGGCGCCGGCCGGATGCTGCCGTTCGTCATCGAGTACGAGGGACGGCTCGTCGGGCAGCTGACCGTCGCCGGGATCACCTGGGGCTCGATGTGCTCGGGCCACGTCGGCTACTGGGTGGACGAGTCGGTGGCCGGGCGCGGAGTGGTGCCGACGGCCGTGGCGATGGCCGTGGACCACTGTTTCCGCACGGTCGGGCTGCACCGCATCGAGGTCTGCATTCGCCCGGAGAACGGGCCGAGCCGCAGGGTCGTGGAGAAACTCGGATTCCGCGAGGAAGGGCTGCGCCCGCGCTATCTCCACATCGACGGGGCCTGGCGCGACCATCTCGTCTTCGCGCTCACCGCGGAGGAAGTCCCCGACGGCCTGCTCGCCCGCTGGCACCGGGCACGCTCCCGGGCGCGGTCCGGCCAGGAGCTGCCCGGACACGACCGGCGCAACCGGGGAATCCCGCACGGACCTGGTAATTGAATATACGTTCGAATTTGAGCGGCGGTGACCGCCTTCGGACGCGGAATTTCCGGCTTCGGGCGACTGTCTGATCGCATCGATCAGCATCGATCACAAGAAAAGTTCGAAATATCAGCCAGATCGTGCGACACACCGGCCCAATTGGCGGATGGCCCCGTCCAAACCCCTCTACCGTGTGAGGCGTGAGCAGCAGCGGCCTCATCTACGCAGTCATCGTCGGGGCCTGGGCCGCCTACTTGGTGCCGATGTGGCTCCGTAGGCAGGACGAGCTGAACGAGGCCCGTCCGACGGAACGCTTCAGCACCGCCATCCGATTGCTGTCCGGACGGGCGGGCATGGAGCGCCGGTACGCCAAGGACCTGCGGGCGCGCTCCGCCGACGAGGAGGAGCAGGGCGTCCACGACCCGGATGCGATCACCGACTCGGTGGACGTCCGGGCCTTCGCCGTGTCCCAGACCCGTCCGCAGACCCGCGCGCCCGAACCGTCACTCCCCGGGGAACGGCCGGACACGGCACCCGGCAGGCCGCCGCACGAACGCGCGGAACGGCGGACGACGCCCGAAGCGGCCGCCGCGCGGGCACGCGTCCCGGCCGCCCGCCGCGCCGCCGAGGCCCGCGCGGCGCAGGCCGCGGCACGCGCCCGGCGCACGAAGGCACTGGCCCGCCGCCGGCGCACCACCACCCTCCTCTTCGTCGCCTTCACGCTCGGCGCGGTCGTCGCGGCGGTCGGCGGACTGGCCTTCCTCTGGGCGCCCGGCGTGCCGGCCGTCCTGCTGAGCGCCTACATCGCCTACCTCCGCTCCCAGGAGCGCCGCCGCTTCGCCTACCAGATGGACCGCCGTCAGGCCGAGGTCGCGGCCCAGCGGCTGCGCGAGCGGGAGCGCCAGCCGCGCCGCCGCCCGATCTCCGACCACGCCGACCCCGACGAACCGGAGGGGCCGGAAGCGGGCACCGACACCGACCCGGGCCTCACCGCGCTGGCCGCGGACCGGCGTGCGCTCGTCGAGCAGACCGACCACGCCGAGTGGGTCGACCAGCAGCGCGAACGGCAGCGGCGGCCCGGCCAGGGCGGCGACAGCTGGGACCCCGTCCCGGTGCCGCTCCCCACGTACGTGACGGCCCCCGTCGCCCCGCGCGCCTCCGGCGACGTGGACCTCGGCGCACCGGACACCTGGAGCTCGGCCCGCTCCAGCGCGGTACCGGCCGACGAGACGCAGGCGCCCGCGGACGAGCCGGGGCCGGCCGCCCCCGACACCGACGACCGCAGCGACGCCCGCCGCGCGGCCTCCGCCCGCCGCTCCCGCGAACGCGGCCGCACCCCGCTCTTCGACCAGTACGAGGACGGCGACCGCCCCAAGGCCGCCAACGAGTGACCCCCGGCCAATGGATTTCCGAGCACCCCGATCGGGATGCTAAAGTTTCACTCGTTGCAAGGGCCTGTGGCGCAGTCCGGTAGCGCACCTCGTTCGCATCGAGGGGGCCAGGGGTTCAAATCCCCTCAGGTCCACCGCAGCTGAGCCCCCGCCGAGAAATCGGCGGGGGCTTCTTCGTGTGCAGAGAGCCGTCAGCCGGCGTTCGGTTCGTCCGCGAGCACGAGGGACGGTCGCCGGATTCGGTCGTCGATCCTCGCCCAACAGCGCGTCGTCCTCGTCACGGACCCGACGGAGATCGCGAGGCCGACGCGCTCGGCACGCGACAGGACGAAGATCTCCGCTCTGCGGGAGCACTTCGCGCTGGTGGCCGACACCCAGTCACGCGGCCGCCGGGTGGAGGTGTACGAGCGGCTGCCGTCGGGGCCTTCATGAGCTCGGCCGGTGTCCGTGACGCCGGGGGATCCGACGCCGGCCACGTCCCCTGGCGCCGGGCTCAGAGGGGCTTCGCGTAGCAGCGGCTGTTCTCGTGGAAGCGGTAGTAGCCGAACTTCTCGCACGGTTCGTAGCCGCTGGAGGCGTACAGGGCGATGGCCTCGGGCTGCTTGGTGCCGGTCTCCAGGACCATGCGGGCGCGGCCGGCCGCCCGGGCGTCCTCCTCCAGGGCGGCGAGGACGCGGCGGGCGAGGCCCCGGCCGCGCATCTGCTCGATCACGTACATGCGCTTCAACTCGGCGTCGCCGTCGCGGTTGCCCTCGCCGTTGGCGTCCTGGGCGCGCCAGCCGCCGGAGGCCACGGGGACGTCGGCCTCGTCGTAGGCGATCAGGTAGGCGCCGTACGGGGGTGCGAAGTCCGCCGGGTGCATGGGGGTGGAGTCGCCGCCGTCGCCGTAGCGGACGTGGTACTCGGCCTGGACTTCGGCGTCCAGTTTCACGGCGTCGGGGTGGTCGTAGGGGACCGGGCGGATTTCCATGCCGAATACCGTAAAACATGCCCGGACGTGCGGTGTCGTATCGTGCCCTGGTGCTTACTGTGACCTCCGTCAACGTCAATGGTCTGCGGGCCGCCGCCAAGAAGGGCTTCGTGGAGTGGCTGGCCGGGACCTCCGCCGATGTGCTGTGCCTGCAGGAGGTGCGGGCGGAGGCGAAGCAGTTGCCGGAGCAGGTGCGGGAGCCCGAAGGGTGGTACGTGACGCACGCGCCCGCCGCCGCCAAGGGGCGTGCGGGGGTGTCCCTGTACTCCCGGCGTGAGCCCGAGCGCGTTCAGGTGGGGTTCGGGTCGGACGAGTTCGACGGCAGCGGGCGGTACGTGGAAGCGGACCTGCCCGGTGTGACCGTCGCCTCGCTGTATCTGCCCTCGGGGGAGGTGGGGACCGAGCGGCAGGAGGAGAAGATGCGGTTCCTGGGCGAGTTCCTCCCCTATCTCAAGGGGCTGCGGGAGCGGGCCGCCGCCGACGGGCGGGAGGTCGTCGTCTGCGGGGACTGGAACATCGCCCACGAGAAGGCCGACCTGAAGAACTGGCGGGGGAACACCAAGAACTCCGGGTTCCTGCCGGAGGAGCGGGAGTGGCTCTCGCGGGTGCTCGCTCCGGGTGAGGGCGGGTACGTCGATGTCGTGCGGGCGCTGCATCCTGAGGTGGACGGGCCGTACTCGTGGTGGTCGTACCGGGGGCGGGCCTTCGACAATGACACCGGATGGCGGATCGACTACCAGATGGCGACTCCCGGGCTCGCGCGGCGCGCGGTGAAGGCCTGTGTCGAGCGCGCCGCCACGCACGCCGAGCGGTGGTCGGACCACGCGCCGGTGACGGTGGTCTACGAGCAGGTCGCGGGCTGATCCGGCGGTCACCTGCGGCGCTATGATGCGGGTCATGGAGTGCTTTGCCGCCTGGCGTACCCGCCACTGAGGACGGCCCGTCCCCCCGCCGCACGTCGGCCGGGAGCGGGCCACGGATGCCCCTGTTCCGTCCGGGTATCGAGCCCTCAGCCCGAAAGGCGCACTCCCGTGCTCATTCGCGCGTTCACCCAGCACGATCTGATCCCCCTCACCGACCTGACCATCGAGACGTTCCGGCCGTTCTACGAGGACTCCTTCCGCCCCCTGGTGGGCGAGGCCGTCTTCGCCAACCAGCACGGCGACTGGCGGGACGACTACCGCAGGCAGGTCGCCGGACTCCACGCCCCCGAGCGGCACATGTACGTCGCCGTCGCCGAGCACGACGGTGACCTCGCGGGGTATGTCGCGTGGAGCGTCGATCCCGTTCGCAGGAACGCGAGCGTCACCCTCCTCGCCGTCCGGGCCGGGCACCGCGGGCACCACGTGGGCACCGCACTGTGCGAGCACGCCTTCGCGGAGATGCGGGCCCTCGGCGCCGAGGTGGTCGAGATCGGCACCGGGGGAGACCCCTTCCACGCGCCCGCCAGGGCCCTGTACGAAAGGCTCGGCTGCACCCGGCTCCCGGTCGCCGTCTACTACCGGCAGCTCTGACCGGTGAGCCCGTACGCCGTCCCGGGCCCGGTGGCCGGACCCGGGACGGCCTTCAGTCCCGCTTGCGCAGCCGCCGGTCCAGGGCCAGGGAGAGTTCCGCTTCGACCACGCTGCGGGCCAGCGGGCGCAGGCGGTGCAGGGCTTCCTCCGGGGCATGGCGGAGGATCAGCGTGGCGAAGAGCTCGGCCAGGGTGTCGGCGTGGGTGCGGACCTCGGCTCCGGTGCGCAGCACGTCCGCCAGCGGGATGCCCTCGCGGACCAGGGCGGCGGAGACCTCCAGCAGCCGGCGGCTGATGTGGACGATCTCCTCGCCGTCGACGCCCACATAGCCGAGGTCCAGGGCGGCGGCCAGGTTCTCCGGGGTGACCTCGCCGGAGAAGTGGTCGGCGAGTTCCTCGGGGGTGAGGCGGACCGGGGTCTCCTCGGTGGGGGCGTCCATGCCGAGGAGTTCGCCGACGTCGCGGCCGTGGTCGAAGGCCTCGGCCAGCTCCGCTATGCCGTTCAGCGTGTGGCCGCGTTCCAGCAGCGCCGTGATCGTGCGCAGGCGGGCCAGGTGGTGGTCGTCGTACCAGGCGATACGGCCCTCGCGGCGGGGCGGCGGGATCAGCTTGCGTTCGCGGTAGAAGCGCAGTGTGCGCACCGTGATGCCGGCCAGTTCGGCCAGTTCCTCCATGCGGTACTCGCGCCGCTCACCGGGTTCTGCGCTGTCTTCTGCCACGTGTGAAGCGTAGGGCGTACCGGCGGTAAGTTTCCTCGCACGCCCCCTACCCATGAGTACGGAGCTGCTCTACCCTCCCCATTGCGCCAGTGTTCACTGGCAGGGTTCTGAGCGATGCGTGGAGGCTTCGGGATGGCCGAGCACGAGCATGTACGGGTGGCGGTGATCGGGTCGGGGTTCGGCGGGCTCGGGGCCGCCGTGCGGCTGCGCCGCGAGGGGATCACCGACTTCGTCGTCCTGGAGCGGGCGGGCAGTGTCGGCGGCACGTGGCGCGACAACAGCTATCCCGGCTGCGCCTGCGACGTGCCGTCGCACCTGTACTCCTTCTCCTTCGCGCCCAACCCCGACTGGCCCCGCTCCTTCTCGGGACAGGAGCACATCCGCGCCTACCTCGAACACGTCACCGACGTCTTCGGTCTGCGTCCGCACATCCGCTTCGACTCGGAGGTGAAGCGGATGGCGTGGGACGGCGAACTGCTGCGCTGGGAGATCGAGACCAGCAGCGGAAACCTCAGCGCGGACGTGGTCGTCTCCGCCACCGGGCCGCTGTCCGAGCCCAGGCTGCCCGACATTCCCGGGCTCGACACCTTCCCCGGCAAGGTGTTCCACTCCGCCCGCTGGGACCACGACTACGACCTGCGCGGCAAGCGGGTCGCCATGGTCGGCACGGGGGCGTCCGCGATCCAGATCGTGCCGGCGATCCAGCCGCTGGTGTCCCGGCTGACGCTCTTCCAGCGCACACCGGCCTGGGTCCTGCCCCGCGTCGACCGGCCCATCAGCGGCGTGGAGCGCGCGCTCCACCGCACCCTGCCCTTCACCACCAAGCTGCGCCGCGGACTCCTCTGGGGCGTACGGGAGTTGCAGGTCCAGGCGTTCACCAAGCACCCGGGCGAGCTCGGCTTCGTCGAGCAGCTGGCCAAGCGCAATATGGGCCGCGCCGTCAAGGACCCGGCCCTGCGCGCCAAGCTCACCCCGGACTACCGCATCGGATGCAAGCGGATCCTGCTGTCGAACACCTACTACCCGGCGCTCGCGCGGCCCCATGTCGACGTCGTCGCGAGCGGGCTCGGTGAGGTGCGCGGATCCACCGTCGTCGGCGCCGACGGGACCGAGGCCGAGGTCGACGCGATCATCTTCGGCACCGGCTTCCACGTGACCGACATGCCCATCGCCGAGCGGGTCGTCGGCGCCGAGGGCAGGACCCTCGCCGAGTCCTGGGCGGGCGGCATGCAGGCGCTGCGCGGCGCCTCCGCCGCCGGGTTCCCCAACTGGATGACGATCATCGGGCCCAACACCGGCCTCGGGAACTCCTCCATGATCCTCATGATCGAGTCCCAGCTGAACTACCTCGCCGACTACCTCCGCCAGTTGGACGTCCTGGGGGTCCCCCCAGGCCCTTCGGGCTCTGGGGGAGGCCGGGTCGCCCTCGACGCCCGCCCCAGCGCCGTACGCGCCTGGAACCACCGGGTGCAGGAGCGGATGAAGCGCACGGTGTGGAACACCGGCGGCTGCACCAGCTGGTACCTGGACGCGAGCGGGCGCAACACCACCATCTGGCCCGGCACGACAGGGGAGTTCCGGCGGGAGACCCGGAGCGTGGACCTCTCCGAGTACGCCGTACTGCGCAGTGTGCCGGCCGCCCGGGAGGGCGACACGCAGCGGGACGCCGAGGTGACCGCGTGAGCAGGCTCACCCACGTCACCTCCGGACCGTACGCCCCGCCCGTCGCCGCCCGCGAGCTGACCGCCCGCTCCGCCGACGGCGCGCCCCTGCACGTCGAGGTGCACGGGCCCGAGGGGGCGCCCGCGGTGGTGCTCGCCCACGGCTGGACCTGCTCGACCGCCTTCTGGGCCGCCCAGATCCGCGAACTCTCCGCCGACCACCGGGTGATCGCCTACGACCAGCGCGGTCACGGACGGACACCCGCGAGCCCGGCCTGCACCACCGACACGCTCGCCGACGACCTCGAGGCCGTCCTCACCGCCACCCTCGCGCCCGGTGAGAAGGCCGTGATCGCCGGGCACTCCATGGGCGGCATGACCGTCATGGCGGCGGCCGGCCGGCCCGCCTTCGCCGCCCACGCGGCGGCCGTACTGCTGTGCAGCACGGGCAGTTCGCGGCTGGTCGACGAATCGACGGTGCTGCCGCTGCGGCCCGGCCGGGCGCGGACCCGGCTGACCCGGCGCGTCCTCGGCTCCCGCGCCCCGCTCGGGCCGGTCACCCCGCTCGGCCGCCGGATCCTCAAGTACGCGACGATGGGCCCCGGTTCGGCCCCCGACATGGTCGAGGCCTGCGCCCGTATCGTGCACGCCTGCCCCCGTGCGGTGCGCCACGCCTGGTCCCATGTGCTCGGTGAGCTCGATCTCGACCACGGGGTGCGGGAGGTGCGCGTGCCCGCGGAGATAGTGGTCGGCAGCGCCGACCGGCTCACCCCGCCCGTGCACGCCCGGACGCTGGCCGCCGCGCTGCCGCAGTGCCTCGGCGTCACCGAACTGACGGGCGTCGGGCACATGACGCCCGTCGAGGCGCCCGGCGCGGTCACCGGCAGGATCCGGGCCCTGGCCGCCGCCCACCTCCACTCCACACCCGCCGTCGTCGAGGAGAGCGCATGAGCAGGGTCGGTCTCGAAGGAAAGGTCGCCGTCGTCACCGGAGCGGCGCGCGGCGTCGGGGAGTTGCTGGCCCGCAAGCTCTCCGCCCGGGGGGTGAAAGTGGCGCTGGTCGGGCTGGAGCCGGACGCGCTGAAGGACGTCTCCGCGCGGCTGCACAGCGACAGCGACCACTGGTACGCGGACGTCACCGACCACGAGGCGATGGCCCGGATCGCCGGGGAGGTGAAGGAGCGGTTCGGCCGGGTCGACATCGTGGTCGCCAACGCCGGTGTGGCGACGGGCGGTCCGTTCGCCGACTCCGACCCGGAGTCCTGGCGGCGGGTGATCGAGGTGAACCTGATCGGATCGGCCGTCACCGCGCGGGCGTTCCTGCCGCTGCTCACCGAGAGCCGCGGGTACCTGCTCCAGATAGCCTCGCTCGCCGCGATCACGCCGGCGCCGATGATGACGGCGTACTGCGCCTCCAAGTCCGGTGTGGAGGCGTTCGCGCACAGCCTGCGGGCCGAAGTCGGCCACCGGGGCGTGCAGGTGGGCGTCGGCTATCTGTCGTGGACCGACACCGACATGGTGCGCGGCGCCGATCAGGACGACGTCATGCGGGAGTTGCGGCAGCGGCTGCCGTGGCCGTCCAACAAGACCTACCCGCTGGGCCCCGCGGTGGACCGGCTGGTGGCCGGCGTCGAGCGGCGGTCGGCCCATGTGTACGGGCAGTGGTGGCTGCGCGGCATGCAGGGTGTGCGGGGCCATCTCCCCGCCGTCATCGGCACGGTGGGACAGCGGGAGATGCGGCGGTTCGCGGACCGGCTGGAAAGTGTCCGCACGGGACTGGTCGGGGCCGGTGGCAACGCCGATGAGCAGCACCGCGCTACGGTCCGTAAGTGATCGACATGCGCAGGGTCACGGCCCGTGTGAATCTGGTCGGGCAAGTTCCCCCACCCACAACGGGAGTGAACCCACATGGGTATGAAGGACCAGTTCCAGGAGAAGTCCGAGCAGCTCCAGCAGCAGGCCAAGCAGCGTGCCCAGCAGGGCAAGGAGCAGCTGCAGAACCGCGGGCGCCGGCGTGACCAGGACATGGACGAGCAGCGCCGTCAGCGCGAGTCCGGGGAGCGCGTCGACCAGGACCACGAGGTCTGACGTCGCGGCCCGCAGCGCTGAGGAACTGAAGCACTGAGCGCAAGCACTGGGCGGAAGCACTGAGGCGCAGGCGCAAGGGGTGCCCCTGGCGAAGGGGGCACCCCTTTCCCGTGTGCCGGGGCCCTCACGTCCTCGGCGGCAGCTTCGGCCGGGAGCGGTCCGGAACGTCCTTGTAGCCGGGCGGAGTTGCCGGGGGCCTGGCCTCCAACTGCTCCAGGGCGAGCCGTACCGCGTCGTCCAGCACCGCGTACCGGCCCTCGGCCCAGTCCAGCGGGGTGCGCAGCGCCTCCAGGTCGGGTTCGACGCCCTTGTTCTCCACGGACCAGCCGTACGCGTCGAACCAGGCCGCGTTCATCGGCACCGTGATCACCGTGCCGTCCCCGAGCCGGTGCCGGCCGGTCATGCCGACCACGCCGCCCCAGGTGCGCCGGCCCACCACCGGCCCCAGGCCGAGGAGTTTGAACGCGGCGGTGATCATGTCGCCGTCGGAGCTGGTCGCCTCGTCCGCCAGTGCCACGACCGGTCCGCGCGGGGCGTTGGAGGCGTACGACACGGGCTGGGCGTTGCGGGTGAGGTCCCAGCCGATGATGGTACGGGTCAGCTTCTCCACGACGAGTTCGCTGATGTGCCCGCCGGCGTTGCCGCGCACGTCCACGATCAGCGCGGGCCGGGACATCTCCCTGCGCACGTCGCGGTTGAACTGGGCCCAGCCGGAGCCGCCCATGTCGGGGATGTGCAGGTAGCCGCAGCGGCCGCCGCTCAACTCCCGTACGACGGCGCGGCGTTTGGCGACCCAGTCCTGGTAGCGCAGGGGTGTCTCGTCGATCAGCGGGACGACGGCGACCCTGCGGGCCGGGCCCTCGCCCCCGGCGGGCAGGAAGGTCAGCTCGACCGTCGTACCGCCCGCGCCGGCCAGCAGCGGATAGGGGCCGGTGACGGGGTTCACCGGGCGGCCGTCGACGTGGGTGAGGACGGCGCCCTCGCGGATGCCGGCGCCGGCCAGCGGGGAGCGGGCGCGGGAGTCGGAGGAGTCGCCGGGCAGGATGCGCTTGACGGTCCAGCCCTCCTCGCGGGGCACGAGGTTGGCGCCGAGCAGGCCCTGGCGGCGCTGGTAGTGCGGGGGGCCCTCGTTGCGGCGGGCGGCGCTGACGTAGGCGTGGGAGGTGCCGAGCTCGCCGAGGACCTCACGCAGCAGGTCGGCGAACTCGTCGGGGGAGGCGACCCGTTCGACCAGCGGGCGGTACTGGTCCAGGACCGCGTCCCAGTCGATGCCGCACATGTCCGGTTCCCAGAAGTAGGCGCGGATCAGCCGCCCGGCCTCCGCGTACGCCTGGCGCCACTCGGCCGCCGGGTCGGCCTCGTGCAGGATGCGGCGGGCGTCGATCCACACCGTGGAGTCGCCGTCGCCGGGCTCGGTGGCGGGCATCGCGCGCAGTTCGCCTTCGTCGACCACGACCAGCCGGGTGCCGTCGCCGCTGACCGCGAAGAAGTCCAGGTCGGCGACGAGTTCGGACCGCTTGGCCTTGCCGATGTCGAAGTGTTCGAGGGCGGGCCGGCCGCTGGTGTCGTTGGGGTTGACGAAGGTCTCGCCGAGCGCGCCGGAGATCGGCCAGCGCAGCCACACCAGACCGCAGCCCGCGACCGGATGCAGCCCCGAGTACTTGGAGGCGGCCACCGGGAAGGGGGTGACCCTGCTCTCCAGGCCCTCCGCCTCCACGGTCACCGTGCCGCCCTCGCCGCTCTCCTCGGCCTCCTCCCGCTCGACCGGGTCCAGGCCCCCGGCCGCCGGACGGCCCTCCGGGTTGAGGGCGAACGGGGAAGGGGTCGCCGACGACAGCGGCACCAGATAGGGGCGGCAGCCCAGCGGGAAGGACAGGTCGCCGGTGTGCACATCGTAGACCGGGTCGAAGCCGCGCCAGGAGAGGAAGGCGAGGTAGCGGCCGTCCCGGGTGAAGACCGGGTTCTCGTCCTCGAAACGGCCGTTGGTGACGTCGAGGACCAACCGGTCCTTGATCCGGGCGAGTTTGATCTGCCGCAGGGACCGCCCGATCACGGGGTGGGACCAGGCCAGCCAGGCGCCGTCCGGGGAGAAGGCGAGGTCGCGCACCGGCCCGTTGCCGGAGTGGATCAGCTCGGTGACCCCGCCTCGGCTCTCCCCGGGGACCTCGCCCTGGCTCTCCCCGGTGGCCCCGCCTCGGCTCTCCCCGGGGACCTTGCCCTGGCTCTCCCCGGCGGCCCCGTCCCGGCTCTCCCCGGCGACGTCCCCCTGGCTCTCCCCAGCGACCTCCCCTCGGCTCTCCTCGCCGGTGTCGACCAGTAGCAGCCGTCCGTCGTGGGCCGCGATCGCCAGGCGCTGTCCGTCCGGGTCGGCCACCATCTCCAGCACCCGGCCCAGCTTCCCCGCGGCCAGCCGCCGGGGTGGGCGCTGGCCGGTCGCCCGCGGCAGGGAGGCGATCTCGACGGCGTCCTCGCCCTCGGCGTCCGTCACGTACGCCACCTGGCCCCCGGCGCCGAGCATCTCCGGCAGCCGGACCCGTACGCCCGGGGTGTCGGTGAGGGTGCGGGCCGGGCCGTCGCGGTGGGTGAGCCAGTACAGGCTGCCGCGGACGACGACGGCGCTCGCCCGGCCGGTCTCGTCGACGGAGATGCCGTCCAGGTGCTGCGCGGCCGGGACCTGGTAGGGGCGCCGGCCGGCCCGCGGGCTGTTCAGCCGCACGTCGAGCCGGCGCGGGAGCGAGCCCGGGGACAGGTCGTCCACGATCCACAGGTCGCCGGCGCACTGGTAGACGACCCGGGTGCCGTCACTGGCGGCGTGCCGGGCGTAGAAGGCGTCGTGGTCGGTGTGGCGGCGCAGGTCGGAGCCGTCGTAGGCGCAGGAGTACAGGTTGCCGACGCCCTCGTGGTCGGAGAGGAAGGCGATCCGGCCGGCGACGAACATGGGCGAGTGCAGATGGCCGTCGAGCCCGTCGAGCAGCCGGTGCCCGTGCAGCCAGAGCCTGCCCGTCGCGCCGCCCCGGTAGCGCTTCCAGGAGGCGGGTTCGTGCGGCGGGGTGCCGGTGAGCAGCAGCGACTTGCGCTCCCCGGCGATGTCGGCGACCTGGATGTCGGAGACCGGGCCCCAGGGCAGTTTGCGGCCGGGGCTGCCGTCGCAGTCGAGATTGTAGGCCCAGGTGAAGTAGGAGAAGGGCTCGCCGTGCGAGGCGACGGCGAGGATCTCGGCGTGGCCCTCGTCGTCGGGGGGAGCCCAGCCGCAGACCCGGGTGTCGGTGCTGCCCCAGTAGGTGAGGCGCCGGCCGGGTCCGCCGTCCACCGGGACGAGGTGCACCTCCGGGTCGAGGCTGCGCCAGCTCGTGTACGCGATGTGCCGGCCGTTGGGGGAGAAGCGCGGGTGGCCGAGCTTGGTGCGGTCGACGGTGAGCCTCCAGGCGCGGCCGGGTCCGTCCAGCGGCGCGAGCCAGAGGTCGTCCTCGGCCACGAAGCACAGCAGGTCGTCCTTGAGGTGCGGCAGACGCAGATAGGTCACCCTCCCCATGCTTTTCCGGGGGACGGACCGCAGCAACTTATGCCGGGCCGACAACCGTGACCCAGAACACGAACGAAACCGTTTCGTTTCGTTAGCGGGTGGGGTACGGTCGTCCTGTACGAAACCGTGTCGTTCTCTTTGACACGGCGGGAGTCGGAGCGGAAGGGTGAGCGGAATGAGCGAAGTCGCGACGGCACGTCGCAGCCGGATCACCCCCGAGCGCGAGGCCGAGCTGTACGGCGCCGTGCTCGACCTGCTCCGCGAGGTCGGGTACGACGCCCTCACCATGGACGCCGTGGCCGCCCGCACCCGGTCCAGCAAGGCCACCCTCTACCGCCAGTGGGGCGGCAAGGCCGAGCTGGTGGTGAGAGCACTGCACAGCCAGAAGCCCGGCAGCATCGCCGGCATCGACACCGGAACCCTGCGGGGTGACCTGCACGCCGTCATCGACCGCGAGGACGACTGCGTCATGGAGCAGCACGCGGCGCTGATGCGGGCCCTGGCCATGGCGGTGCACCAGAACGACGATCTCCGTCAGGCGTTCAAGGAACTCCTGGTCGAACCGGAGATGGACGAGTTCCTGCGGATGATCCGGCGCGCGGTCGACCGGGGCGAGGTCCGCCCCGACAACCCGGCGCTGGACTACATGGTGCACATGCTCATCGGCGCGTTCGCCACGCGGACACTGATCGACGACCTGCCGCCCACGCGGGAGTTCCTCCTCTCGTACATCGACGCCGTGGTCCTCCCCGCCCTCGGCGTGTCCTCCTCCTGACCGTTCCCCGGGTCAGCCGCGCACAAGTCAGCCACGCACCACGAGTCAGCCACCACCTGACGTCTCCGCTCACGTCGTCGGGCTGATCACACCTGCCCCGAAGCAACCACGACCTGACCGGGAGTACGCCCCCGTGGCCACTTTCCTCTACCGACTCGGCCGGTTCGCCTTCCGGCGACGGCACTTCACCGCCCTGTTCTGGGTGGCGCTGCTGGCGCTCGCGGGCGTCGGCGCGGCCGGCGCCCCCGCCGCCGGCAACTCCTCCTTCTCCATCCCCGGCACCGAGGCCCAGCAGGCCTTCGACCTGCTCGAGGAACGCTTCCCCGGCTCCAGCGCCGACGGGGCCACCGCCCGCGTCGTCTTCCAGGCGCCGGACGGCGAGAAGATGACCGACGCCGGCAACAAGGCGACCGTCCAGGACACCGTCGACGCACTCGCCGGCGGCGCCGAGGTCGCCTCCGTCACCGACCCCTACCAGGCCGGCGGCGTCAGCCAGGACGGCGGCATCGCCTACGCCTCGGTGAGCTACAAGGTCTCCGGCATGGAGCTGGAGGACACCTCCCGCGACGCGCTGGAAGCCGCCGCCGAGGACGCCCGCGACGCCGGCCTGACCGTCGAGATCGGCGGTGACGCCCTCCAGGCCATGCCGGAGACCGGCACCGCCGAGATCATCGGCATCGGCATCGCCGCGATCGTCCTCGTCATCACCCTCGGCTCCCTGCTCGCCGCCGGACTGCCGCTGCTCACCGCGCTCGTCGGCGTCGGCATCGGCGTCGCGAGCATCACCGCCCTGGCCGGCACACTCGACCTCGGCTCCACCACCTCCATCCTGGCCATGATGATCGGCCTCGCGGTCGGCATCGACTACGCGCTGTTCGTCGTCTCCCGCTACCGGGCCGAACTGGCCGAGGGCCGCGAACGCGAGGAAGCGGCCGGCCGGGCCGTCGGCACCGCCGGCTCCGCGGTGGTCTTCGCCGGCCTGACCGTCGTCATCGCCCTGGTCGGCCTGTCCGTCGTCAACATCCCGATGCTGACGAAGATGGGCATCGCCGCCGCCGGCACGGTCGCCCTCGCGGTCCTCATCGCCCTCACCCTGGTCCCCGCCCTGCTCGGCTACGCCGGCCGCCGGGTGCGCCCCGCCGGCGAGAAGAGCAAGCTGCTCGGCGGCCGCCGCGGCAACGGCGAGCAGAAGGCGGAACGCCCCAACATGGGCACCCGCTGGGCGAGTTTCGTCGTACGCCGCCCGCTCGCCGTGCTGCTGCTCGGCGCGGTCGGACTGGGCGTCGCGGCCGTCCCGGCGGCCTCGCTGGAACTGGGCCTGCCCGACGACGGCTCACAGCCGACGTCCACGACCCAGCGCCGCGCCTACGACCTGCTCTCCGAGGGCTTCGGCCCCGGCTTCAACGGTCCGCTGGTGGTCGTCGTCGACGCCAAGGACGCCGGTGACCCGCAGGCGGTCTTCAAGGGGGTCGGCGACGACATCAAGGCCCTCGACAACGTGGTGAACACCGGCCCGGCCCAGCCCAACAAGGCCGGCGACACGGCGACGATCACGGTGATCCCCGACTCCAAGCCCTCCTCGGTGACCACCGAGGACCTGGTGCACGACATCCGCGACGCCGCCGGCACCGACTTCATCGCCGACGGCCAGGCGGACGTCCTCGTCACCGGCGCCACCGCCATGAACATCGACGTCTCGCAGAAGCTCAACGACGCGCTGGTGCCGTACCTGGTCCTCGTGGTCGGCCTGGCCTTCCTGCTGCTGATCGTCGTGTTCCGCTCGATCCTGGTCCCGCTGAAGGCGGCCCTCGGCTTCCTGCTCTCCGTCCTGGCGGCCCTCGGCGCGGTCGTCGCGGTCTACCAGTGGGGCTGGCTGTCCGGCCTGATGGGCGTCGAGGAGACCGGCCCGATCATGTCGATGATGCCGATCTTCATGGTCGGCGTGGTCTTCGGACTGGCCATGGACTACGAGGTGTTCCTCGTGACCCGGATCCGGGAGGCCTACGTCCACGGCGAGAAGCCGTCCCAGGCCGTCGTGACCGGCTTCAAGTACAGCGCCCGGGTGGTCACCGCCGCCGCGGTCATCATGATGGCGGTGTTCGCGGGCTTCATCGGCTCCAGCGACTCGATGGTCAAGATGATCGGCTTCGGTCTCGCCGTCGCCGTCCTCTTCGACGCGTTCGTCGTCCGCATGGCGATCGTGCCGGCCGTACTGGCCCTGCTCGGCAAGCGGGCCTGGTGGCTGCCGAAGTGGCTGGACCGCGCCCTGCCCAACGTCGACGTCGAGGGCGAGTCCCTGAGCACGCGGGACGCCCCGAAGGACGGGGACAAGGAACTCGTACGGGCCTGACACCCCGGTACGCACAGAAACCAGCCGGTGAGGGCCCCGTGGGGACGGGGAGCCCTCACCGGCTTCTTCCGCCTTCGGACTGCGCCTGCTCCCCCGCCAGGGAGCACGCGCGGTGCCTCACAGGTGCCGGCTGCCCGAGATGATGGAGATCTTCCAGGTGGCGGTCCCGCCGGTCACCCGGATCGCCAGGCGCTGGGCCTCCTCAGGGGTGTGGATGACCCCGACGGTGCGCACGCCGTCGCAGGCGACGGGATGGGGTTTCCCGGCACCCGTCAGGTCGACGATGGTCACCTCACCGTTGCCGGAGCAGCCGGCGTACACGGTGTAGGCCTGCTCGGACGGCGTGAACTCGGGCAACTCCGCATCGGCGGTACCGGAGGTCTCGGGCACGAGTACCCGCGCCGTCTGCGGAACTTCCAGGTCGGGCGGCTGCGGGGCACCGGTGGGCTCGGTGGACGGCGTCCGGCTCGCTCGCGCGGAAGGGTCCGTATCGGCGGAGTCGGTACACCCGCCCAGGAAGAACACCACCAGCGCGGCGGCAGCGGCAGTGGGACAGCGGCGCATGGAGGCCTCCGGGAGAAGAGTCGGTCGAGGACCCCCGGCACTGATGGCCGGGGGCCGGATCGGGCTCGACGCCACCGGCAGTACCTTTCGGATCGCTGGCCGAAAAGCGATGAAGGATGAAACGGGGCACCAGGTGGCACAAGGGGCGGTTTCCGCGCCGGTGGGTGCGGGTGTCCTCGTGTCTCCTTCGGTGCCGTGCGGGCAGGTGCATCCGGCCAGGGAGAGGCGCACCCTGGAATGAGAGCAATCCGGAGGTGATCGTCATGATGCACACCGCAGTGGGATGGCATGTGGAGCTGGAGTTCAAGGAAGACGACCAGCACACGCGCGCGGCGGCCATGGTCCGGCTGCCCGACGGGACCGAGGTGCGGGCGAACGGACACGCCAACCGGCACTACACCGACGCGAATCAGCCACGGGTCGGGGAGGAGATCGCCGGTGCGCGGGCGCTGAACGAACTCGCCATGCAGATGCTGACCAAGGCGCACGGCGAGATCGACGACGCGTCGGGGCGTACCTCGCACCCCATCCACATGTAGCCGGGATTCAGCCCGGCAGCGCCTGCCGTACCGCCCGTATCAGGGACTGCGCCCGGGGATCCGCCGTCACCGTCCTGCGGAAGCCGTTGGTGACGTAGCCGAAGGCGATGCCGGACTCCGGGTCGGCGAAGCCGAGGGAGCCGCCGCGGCCGGGGTGGCCGAAGGAGCCCGGGGCGAGGAAGGGGGAGGCGCTGCCGTGCAGCATGTAGCCGAGGCCGAAGCGGGTGGAGACGACCAGGACCCGGTCGGGGCCCGCCGACTCCTCCGCACGGGCGCGTTCGACGGTGGCCGCGTCGAGGAGGCGGACGCCGTCGACCGGGCCGATGAGCGAGGCGTAGAAGCGGGCCAGCCCGTCCGCCGTCGCGACTCCGTTGGCGGCGGGCAGGGCGGCCGCGCGGAACACCGGATCGTTCTGGTCCGGGAAGGGGCTGATCGCGGCGAAGGCGCGGCGGGTGAGCGAGGACCGGTCGGCGTAGGCGTCGCTGACCGAGCGCTTGGGACGGGCGCGCAGCGCCCCGGACGGCTCCGGCCCCTCGATCCGGCCGACCGTGCCGACGCGGTGGGCCTGCGCGTCCGGCAGCCCGACCCACAGGTCCGCGCCCAGCGGGCCGGCGATCTCCGACGCGATCCACTCACCGGATCCCCGGCCGGTCACGCGCCGCACCAGCTCGTCGAGGAGCCAGCCGTAGGTCAGGGCGTGGTAGCCGTGGTCCGTGCCCGGCTCCCACACGGGAGCCTGGGCGGCGACGGCCTCGGCGGCCCGCGGCGGGTCGGCCGCCTCGGCCGGGGTGAGCGGCCGGTCGAGGACCGGCAGCCCGGCACGGTGGTTCAGTACGTGCCGGACCAGCAGCCCTTCCTTGCCGTGCGCCTTGAACTCCGGCCAGTACGCGGCGACGGGCGCGTCCAGGTCCAGCTCGCCCCGCTGCTGCAGCAGCAGGAGTACGGCCGCGGCGACGCCCTTTGTCGCCGAACGCACCACCTGCGCGGTGTCCCGCCGCCAGGGCCCGGTGCCGTCGACGTCCTTCACCCCGGCCCACAGCTCGGCGACCCGGCGTCCGTCCCGGTACACGGCGACGGCCGCGCCCCGCTCGCCGAGCCGGTCGAAGTTCCGCGCGAACGCCTCCCGGACCGGCTCGAAACCCTCGGCCACTGTGCCGTGCACGTCGACGTCCACGTTCCTGTCGGTCCTTCCGCTCGCCCGCGCACCATGTGTCCGCGTCAACCCGCCCGTGACACCGGGTCCAACAGCGCCCGCCCGCCCGGGATTCCTCGCCGCCCGGAAGCGCGCGTTCCGAAACGGGTGCACGATGGAAGGGGGAGTGGGTATACGGCTTGCACGGCTTTGGTGCAGATCGACGCAGCGTAAGGGGCCCACGGATGTCCGCAGTCGAGCAGTACGCGCGAGTCCACATCGTCACGGATGCCGATCCCCGGCTGGAGAACGGCGGGGCCGTCCCCGTGGTGCTGCGGTACGACCCCGAGGACGACCCCCTGTGCGTGCGGGTGCGGCTGCCCGGCGGCGTGCCCCGCGAGTGGGCCGTGGAGCGGGAGTTGCTGGAGCGGGGCCTGCGCGCCCCCGCGTCCGGCGACGACATACGGGTGTGGCCGTGCGGCCGGGTGCAGGCCGTGGTCGAGTTCCACACCCCGCAGGGCGTCTCGGTGGTGGAGTTCGACACCAAGGCCCTGACCCGGTTCCTGCGCCGCACCTACGCCGCCGCCGCGCAGCCGGTGCCGCACTGAGCCCCTTCCGGCCCCTCCGAGCCGCTCAGCCGCCGTTCTTCAGCAGCGCCGCCACGATCGGCCCGGCCGTCGAACCTCCGTGGCCGCCCGCCTGCACCACACCGGCGGCCGCCAGGTCACCCCGGTACGCGGTGAACCAGCCGTTGGGCTTCTTCTGGCCGTCCACCTCGGCCGACCCCGTCTTCGCGCCCTTGTCCCCGCTCACCCCGGCCATCGCCTCCGCCGCCGTGCCGGAGGTGGCGGTGTACGACATCAGCTCCCGCAGCTGCGCGAGCGTGCCGGGCGACAGGGTGCGCGAGGCCGTCGCCAGCTTGCGCCCGTCGACCTCGGGGGAGACCAGGTACGGCTGGTGGAAGACGCCCGCCTTGACCGTCGCCGACACCGACGCCATGTTCAGCGGGTTCATCCGCACCCCGCCCTGGCCGATCAGGGAGGCCCCCATCGGGGCGTCCTTCTGCACCGGCACCCGGCCGTCGAAGGTCGGCACACCGACCTGCCAGTCGTTCATCCCCAGCCCGAACACCTGCTGGGTGTGCTCGGTCAGGTCGTCGTTCTCCAGCTCGGGTGCCTGGCTGATGAAGGCGGTGTTGCAGGAACGGGCGAAGCTCGCCCGGAACGTGCCGTCCTTGATCTCGAACTTGTCGAGGTTCTGGAACTTCCAGCCGCCGTAGCTGAAGTACTTGGGGCACGGGTGCTTCTCGTCCATGGAGGCGAGCCCTTTCTCGATCAGCATCGAGGCGGTGACCACCTTCATCGTGGAGCCCGGGGCGAGCGAACCCTGGAACGCGGTGTTGAAACCGCGCGAGGAGTTCGCCACCGCGAGTATCTCCCCGGTCGACGGACGCAGCACCACGACCGACGCCCGCTTCTTCCGCCCCACCTGCTCCTCGGCGGCGGCCTGCAGGGACGGGCTCAGCGTGGTCTTCACCGTGCCGGGTGTGCCCTCGCTCAGCTCCAGCAGCGTCTTGTCGGACAGCTTCGCCTTCTCCGACTCCTCGCCGCGCACGATCCGCAGCTCGATACCGGCCGTGCCGCCCGCCTTCTCGCCGTACTTGGCGCGCAGCCCGTCCAGCACCGACCCCAGGGACGGGTACTTCTCGGTGGTCAGCTCCCCGCCGTCCCGGTCCAGCGCCCGCACCGGCGGGGTACCGGCCTCGCCGGTGACCAGCTTGTCGCCGTCCCCGAGGTCGGGGTGCAGCACGGACGGCTGCCAGTCGACCCGCGGCTCACCGTCCCCGGCCCGGCGCACCACGGTCAGCGCGCTGTCGTACGCCAGCGGCTTCGCGGTGTCCCCGTACGACACCGTGCCCTTCAGGGCGAAGGGGACCGTGCCGCCGGCGGCGGTGCCCGGGGTGAGGGTGACGTCGCCGACCCGGGCGTCCTTGGCGTAGGCGGTGAGCAGGGCGGTGGCGGCCGCGGGGTCGTCCGTGGCGGCGGCGGCCTCGGAGACCTCGCCGGCGCCCCAGGCGGTGAGGAAGCGTTCGGCGGCGGTGGTGACCTCGGCGGCGGACAGCGGTCCGCTCTTGACGTCCTGCTGCGCGGCGGCCGTCCGGGTGCCGTCCCCGGCGCCGTCGCCTGCCAGCAGCGCGTAGGCGCCGAAACCACCGCCGCCGACGACCACGGCGATCGCCGCGCCGATCACGGCGGGCCTCGTCCGCCGCCGCTCACCGGCTGCGCGCACTCTGTTCCCCACTGTTTCCGATCCTCCGCTGCCCGCCGGTCCCCCGTGACCCGCGTGGCTCTCGTGGCGCTCGTGTCCCCCCTGGCGCTTCCGTGCGCGCGACGATCACCACCCTAGAGTCCCGCCGGCCGTGTGGCGCGGTCAGCCGGCCGCTCGTAGCACGGCTGCGACAATCGGACCGGCCGCGTCCCCGCCGTGGCCGCCCTGCTGGGCCATGGCCGCCGCCGCGACATCGCCCCGGAAGCCGGTGAACCAGCTGTCCGCGGTGGCGTTGCCGTCGACCTCCGCGGAACCCGTCTTCGCGCCGATGTCCCCGCGGAGCCCGGACATGGCCTCCCGCCCGGTGCCCTGCGTGGCGGTGAGCCGCATCATCTGCTTCAACTGGGCGGCCGTGCCCGCCGGCAGGCCCTTGGCCCGTGCGAGCTGCCGGTCGTCGAGGTCCGGGGAGACGAGATACGGCTGGCGGAAGGTGCCGGTGATGGCGGTGGCCGTCACGGAGGCCATGTTCAGCGGGTTCATCTGCACCTGGCCCTGGCCGATGGCGTTCGCCGCCTGGTCCGGGCCGCCGACGGCGGGAACGCTGCCGTCGAAGGAGGCGATGCCGGTCTTCCAGTCGTCCCGGCCCAGCCCGAACCGCTCCTGCGCCTCCCGGGTGAGGGAGTCCTCGCCGAGCGGCTTCTCGTCGATGAGCTTGATGAAGGCCGTGTTGCAGGAGCGCAGGAAACTGTTGGCGAGGGTGGCGCCCTCGTTCGGCTTCATGCCGGTGAGGTTCTTGAAGGTCTGGCTCCGCCACACGGCGCTCGGCGGGCAGGGCGCCGGCCCGTTCATCGAGGTCACCCCGTTGTCGATGAGCATCGCCGCGGTGATGATCTTCATGGTGGAGCCGGGGGCGACCTGACCCTGGAAGGCCGCGTTGAACCCGTCCGCACGGTGGTTGGCCACCGCCAGCACCTCACCGGTGCTCGGCTGCACCGCCACCACCGACGACTCGGCGAACTGCTTCACCGCCTTCTCGGCCGCCGCCTGCACCCCGGCGCTCAGGGTGGTGCGCAGCTTGCCCGGCTCGCCCTCGGCGAGCGTCAGCAGCGGGGTGTCCGCGGCGGCCCCGCCGGCCGCTCCCTCCGCGTGCCGGACCACCAGCTCGACACCCGGGGTACCGCCCGCCTGCGCGCCGTACTTCTGGCGCAGGGTGTCCAGGATCGGGCCGAGGGAGGGGTACTTCTCCTTCGTCAGCACCTTGCCGTCGCGGCCCACGGCCTCGATCGGCGGCTGCGCGGACTCCTCGGTGACGAGGGTGTCGCCGTCCTTCAGATCCGGATGCACCACGGACGGCTTCCAGTCCACCAGCGCCCGTCCGGTGCTCTCCCCGCGGACCACGGTCAGCTCACTGCCGTAGCTCAGCGGCTTCGACTTCCCGCCGAAGGAGACGGTCCCCTTCACGGTGAACGGCACGGTGGTGCCGGTGGCCGTGCCGGGGGTTATCTCGACACCCCCGATGTGCGCCTCCTCGCCGAACCCCGTCAACAGCCCGCCGGCCTCCTGCGCGTTGTTCGTGTACGACGCGGCCTGCTCCGCCTGCCCCTTCTCCCACGCCCCGAAGAACGCCTCGGTCGTCTTCCTGACCTCGTCCTGGTCCGGCGGCCCCGACCTCTTCGACTCCGCGGCGCCGCCGCCCCCGTCACCGCCCACGGCCGACACGATGTTGTACGCCCCGTACCCCGCCCCGCCCACCATCACCGCGAACACCCCGCCGATGACGGCGACCTTGACCCCCCTGCCCATCGGACGACCCCCTCCTCCACCGGCCCCCCACGTCTTCTGAACGTGTTCAGAAAGCCCGGCGCGTGAGCACTCTATGCGCTGCGGGTGCCGACCGGGGCGTCTGTTTCCGTTTGTTGTCCCAATGGAGACCGTCCGCGACCGCCGCCACGGCCGGACCCGGCCGCCACGCCCTCACGCGACGGTGTACGACGTCGTGTGAGGGGTCGACGCGGAACGGACCGGCCAACTGCCCGTCCACTACACCGAGGACGTACGAGGCCCAGCAACTGACCGGCCGGAAGCAGGAGAAGGGCAAGCGCCGCTTCGGCCGTAAACGGCGCTAGCGGCTACACCCACGTGTCCAGCCACATCCGCGCCCGCCAGTCGTCGATCGGGATCGGGGTGCCGGTGAAGATGGGCCAGAAGTAGATGAAGTTCCAGGCGATCAGCAGGGTCAGGACGCCGGCTGCCGTCGCGCCCGCGACGCGGCGGGTGTCGGTGGAGCGGGGTGGGCCGACGAGGGCGCCCAGGAGCATCGCCACGGCCAGGCAGAGGAAGGGGAGGAAGACGATGGCGTAGAAGAAGAAGATGGTGCGTTCCTGGTAGAGGAACCAGGGGGCGTAGCCGGCCGCGATGCCGCAGGCGATGGCGCCGGCGCGCCAGTCGCGGCGGAAGAACCAGCGCCACAGGACGTACAGCAGCGCGAAGCAGCCCACCCACCACAGCATGGGTGTGCCGATGGCCAGGACCTCCTGGGCGCACTTCTCGCCCGCGTCGGCGGGGCAGCCGTCGGTGCCGGGGGCGGGGGACTCGTAGAAGTACGACACCGGGCGGCCGGTGACGATCCAGCTCCACGGGTTGGACTCGTAGGTGTGCGGCGAGGACAGGCCGACGTGGAAGTCGTAGACCTGGTTCTCGTAGTGCCACAGGCTGCGCCACCAGTCGGGGAACAGCCAGGACCAGGCGCTGTCGCGGCCGTCCTCGACCGCCCAGTCGCGGTAGTAGCCGCCGGTCCCGTCGGAGGGGGAGAGGATCCAGCCGAGCCAGGTCGCGAAGTAGGTGACCACCGCCACCGGCACCGTGGACAGGAACGCCCAGCCCAGGTCGCGCCGCAGCACCGCCATCCGGGGGCGCCGGGCGCCCGCGACCCGGCGCGCGCCGACGTCCCACAGCACCGCCATCACACAGAACGCGGCCATGATGTACAGCGCGTTCCACTTGGTGCCGATGGCCAGGCCCAGCATCAGGCCGGCCGCCAGCCGCCAGGGACGGAGGCCGATCCGGGTCGTCTCGGCGACGTGCGCGTCGGGCCGGGCCCGCCCCCCGGAGTCCACCGGCAGGGCGGCGGCGAGCTTCGCCCGCGCCCGGTCCCGGTCGATCAGCAGGCAGCCGAACGCCGCCAGCACGAAGAACATCAGCACGCCGTCCAGCAGCGCGGTCCGGCTCATCACGAAGTGCAGCCCGTCCACCGCCATCAGCGCGCCCGCGAGGCAGCCGAGGAACGTGGAGCGCAGCAGCCGCCGCCCGATCCGGCACAGCATCAGCACCGAGAGCGTGCCGAGCAGCGCGGTCATGAACCGCCAGCCGAACGGGTCGAAGCCGAACATCAGCTCGCCCAGCCCGATGACGTACTTCCCGACCGGCGGATGGACCACGTACGCCGCGTCGGTGGGGATCGGGACGTCCCCGCCGGAGTTCAGGATCAGACCGTTGGCGTTCTTGTCCCAATTGACCTCGAACCCGCGGTGGACCAGCGCCCACGCGTCCTTCGCGTAGTACGTCTCGTCGAATATCACCGCCTTCGGGCTGCCCAGGTTCCAGAACCGCAGCACCCCCGCCAGCAGGGTCACCAGCAGCGGACCGCCCCACGCCGACCAGCGCGTGAGGCGCTTCGCCAGCAGCGGCGGCACGCCGAGCGTCGACCACAGCCGGCCCGAGGGCCGGGTGTACGGCGGGACCAGACGGTCACGGACGTCGCCTCTCGGGTCCGGCCCCCGGTGGCCGAAACGCCGCAGCCGCTGCTGCCACGTCTGCCGCTGCTCGAACGGCGACTGCTCCTGCCGGGTGTCCGTGGAGGACGCGGTACTGGTCACCGCGCCATCGTAGGGAACGGCGCTGTGTGAGTCCCGCGCATGGGCGGTATGCCCCGCCTCCGTCCGCAACTGGGAGGATGGGCCCGTGACCGGAACCCTCGTACTCGCAGGCACCCCCATCGGCGACATCTCCGACGCGCCGCCCCGGCTCGCCGAGGAACTCGCCGGCGCCGACGTGATCGCCGCCGAGGACACCCGCCGGCTGCGCCGGCTGACCCAGGGGCTCGGCGTGACGCCCAAGGGCCGGGTCGTGTCGTACTTCGAGGGCAACGAGTCCGCCCGCACCCCCGAACTCGTCGAGGAGCTGACCGGCGGCGCGCGCGTGCTGCTGGTGACGGACGCCGGGATGCCGTCCGTGTCCGACCCCGGCTACCGGCTCGTCGCCGCCGCCGTCGAGCGGGACGTCGAGGTCACCGCGGTGCCCGGGCCGTCCGCCGTGCTCACCGCGCTCGCCCTGTCCGGGCTGCCCGTCGACCGGTTCTGCTTCGAGGGGTTCCTGCCGCGGAAGGCCGGAGAGCGGCTGGCGCGGCTGCGCGAGGTCGCCGGCGAGCGGCGCACCCTCGTCTACTTCGAGGCCCCGCACCGCCTCGACGACACCCTCGCCGCGATGGCCGAGGTGTTCGGCGCGCAGCGGCGGGCCGCCGTCTGCCGGGAGCTGACCAAGACGTACGAGGAGGTCCGGCGCGGCCCGCTCGCCGAGCTGGCCGCGTGGGCGGCCGAGGGCGTGCGCGGGGAGATCACCGTGGTCGTCGAGGGCGCGCCGGAGAAGGGGGCCGAGGAGGTCGACGCGGCCGAGCTGGTGCGCAGGGTGCGGGTGCGGGAGGAGGCGGGGGAGCGGCGCAAGGAGGCCATCGCCGCGGTGGCCGTGGAGGCGGGGCTGCCCAAGCGGCAGGTCTTCGACGCGGTGGTCGCGTCCAAGAACGCCGCCGGCGGTCCGCGGGGCGGGTAAAGGATTCGGGGCACTTTGGCAAGCCACGGCCAAATCGGTCCCAATAGTCGGTTACCCCTCGTGCCTTCGCGGTGGCCGGGGAGTCCACTGGAGATGAGGACGGATCCGGGTTCGGATCCGCCCGGCCAGTGGAGCGACAGGAGCCGGTATGACGGAGATCTCGGGGCTCAGCGGGCTGCGGGCGGGCGCCACCGCCGTGGTCGACGAGGCGTACGCCTTCGCCTGCATGCGCTGCGGTTACGGCTGGGAGCAGGCGTACGAGATAGAGCACCACACCGATGCCGACGGCCACCAGTTCGTGCTGTACGTGGCGGACGGGCGGATCGTGCCCTCCCCGCTGAACCGGCCGACGTGCCGCAACTGCGACGGCCACCTCGTGCGGATCCTGCGCCCGGGGCGGGTCGCCTCCGCCCGGGACGCCGCCCACCGCGAGCGCCTGGTGCCCGCCGCCGGGCCGGTCGAGGTGCCGTGGGAGCCCGACGAGAGGCCGGCGGCCCTTCCGTAGGATCGGGGGCATGTCTGCGAACGCCCCCGACAAGAACGCCGCGCCGCCGCCCCCGGAGCCCCTGCGGGTGCCGGTCGCGGACTCGCACACCCATCTCGACATGCAGTCCGGCACGGTCGAGGAGGCCCTCGCCAAGGCCGCGTCGGTGGGCGTGACGACGGTGGTGCAGGTCGGCTGCGACCTCAAGGGGTCCCGGTGGGCGGCGCAGACGGCGGCGGCCTACGACGCGGTGCACGCCACGGTCGCCCTGCATCCCAACGAGGCCCCGCGGATCGTCCACGGGGACCCCGACGGCTGGTCCCGGCAGGGCGCCCGCGAGCCGGGCGGGGACGCGGGTCTCGACGAGGCGCTCGCCGAGATCGACCGGCTCGCCGCGCTGCCGCAGGTCAAGGGCGTCGGCGAGACGGGCCTCGACTACTTCCGCACCGGGCCCGAGGGCAAGGAGGCGCAGGAGCGGTCCTTCCGCGCCCACATCGAGATCGCCAAGCGGCACGGCAAGACGCTGGTCATCCACGACCGCGACGCCCACGCCGACGTCCTGCGCGTGCTGAAGGAGGAGGGCGCACCCGAGCGCACCGTCTTCCACTGCTACTCGGGGGACGCCGAGATGGCGCGGACCTGCGCGAGCGCCGGGTACTACATGTCGTTCGCCGGGAACGTCACCTTCAAGAACGCACAGAACCTGCGGGACGCGCTCGCCGTGGCCCCGCTGGAGCTGGTCCTGGTGGAGACCGACGCGCCGTTCCTCACCCCGGTGCCCCACCGCGGCCGGCCGAACGCCCCCTACCTGGTGCCGGTCACCGTGCGTGCCATGGCGGCCGTGCGGGGCATCGACGAGGACACCCTGGCCACGGCCCTCGGGGCGAACACGGCGCGCGCCTTCGGCTACTGACGCAGCCCACGCTCGCGCACGGTCCGTAGTCGTGTCGCTTGGGTGAGTGATCGGCGCTCGGCTAGGTTCTGGGAGCCCGATGGGGCCCCGTACCCCCTGGCCAGCACTGGAGCGTGTCGGCGTGAGCACCACCCTGCGGTTCGAGACGTACGAGAAGACGTGCCCGGCCCACGCGGTCTGCGGTGATCTGCACGAGACGGAGACCCTTCCCGCCCTCCCCCGCCGCACGCCCCGCCCCGCACCGGCCCGGCGGCCCGCGCACCGCCGCCGCGGACGGTACGCCGAGCGGGCGGACGGAGTGCGCCGGCTGCTGCCGCAGGCGCTGGTCGTGGCGTTCCTCGCCGGCGGCACCAGCGCCTTCGTCGCCGATGACAAGGCCGTCGAGCTGAACGTCGACGGCCGCACCCGCACCCTGCACACCTTCGCCGACGACGTCACCGAACTGCTCACCGAGGAAGGCGTACGGACCGGTCCGCACGACGTGATCACGCCCGCCCCCGGAACGGCGCTCGGCCACGGCGACGAGATCGAGGTGCGCCACGGGCGCCCCCTGCTGCTGACCCTCGACGGCCGGCGGCGCGAGGTGTGGACGACGGCGCACACGGTGGAAGGGGCGCTCCGGGAGCTGGGGGTGCGCGTGGAGGGCGCGTACCTGTCCACCGCGCGCTCCCGGCGCATCGGCCGCGAGGGGCTCGCGCTGGACGTCCGCACCGAACGCTCGGTGACCGTCATGGCGGACGGGCGGGCCCGCGCCCTGCGCACCAACGCCGCGACCGTGGCCGAGGCCGTACGGCAGGCCGGTGTCACCCTGCGCGGCCGGGACACCACCTCCGTCGCCCCCGGCAGCTTCCCGCGCGACGGCCAGACCGTCACCGTGCTGCGGATCACCGACGGCAGACAGACCCGCGACGAGGCGATCCCCTACACCGAGGTGCGGATCGAGGACCCCGCGCTGACCCGGGGCACCCAGGTCGTCGACCGGCAGGGACGGCCGGGGCTGCGCCGCCTCACCTACGCCCGGCGCACCGTCAACGGCGTCCGGCAGAAGCCACGCCTGCTGCGCTCCGAGGTGGTGCGCGAGCCGGCCCCGCAGCGGGTGCGGGTCGGCACGAGCACGCCCCCGGCGTCGGTGCGGGGAGCGGACGGGCTGAACTGGGCGGCGCTGGCGCAGTGCGAGTCCGGGGGCCGGGCCGACGCCGTGGACGCCTCGGGGACGTACGGCGGGCTGTACCAGTTCGACACCGCGACCTGGCGGAGCCTCGGCGGCAGCGGACGGCCCCAGGACGCGCCGCCGGCGGAACAGACGTACCGCGCCAAGAAGCTCTACGTCCGCAGCGGCGCGGGCGCCTGGCCGCACTGCGGGCAGCGGCTGCGGGCGTGACCTGGGCCGCTCCGTCGGCCCCGTACCCTTGTCCCGTGACCAGCCCCACCCCCGACGCCCTCCTGGGCCCCGCCGACATCCGTGAACTGGCGGCCGCCCTCGGCGTACGGCCCACCAAGCAGCGCGGCCAGAACTTCGTCATCGACGCCAA
Source organism: Streptomyces sp. NPDC030893 (assembly GCF_055571535.1). Lineage (NCBI taxonomy): Bacteria > Bacillati > Actinomycetota > Actinomycetes > Kitasatosporales > Streptomycetaceae > Streptomyces > Streptomyces sp. NPDC030893. The sequence goes on from NZ_JBVIFC010000014.1 coordinate 66,921, forward strand.
CACGGTGCGCCGTATCGTCCGCACCGCCGAGGTCCGCCCCGACGACGTGGTCCTCGAGGTCGGCCCCGGGCTCGGCTCGCTGACGCTGGCGCTGCTGGAGGCCGCCGACCGGGTCACCGCCGTCGAGATCGACGACGTCCTCGCCGCCGCGCTGCCCGCCACCGTCGCCGCCCGCATGCCCGGGCGCGCCGACCGGTTCGCGCTGGTCCACTCCGACGCGATGCACGTCACCGAACTGCCCGGCCCCGCCCCCACCGCGCTCGTCGCGAACCTCCCCTACAACGTGGCCGTCCCCGTGCTGCTGCACATGCTGGAGACCTTCCCGAGCATCGAACGCACCCTGGTCATGGTCCAGTCGGAGGTCGCCGACCGGCTCGCCGCCGCACCCGGCTCGAAGGTGTACGGCGTGCCCTCGGTCAAGGCCAACTGGTACGCGGAGGTCAAGCGGGCGGGTGCCATCGGGCGGAACGTCTTCTGGCCCGCCCCGAACGTCGACAGCGGCCTGGTGTCGCTGGCGCGCCGCGCGGAGCCGCCGAGGACCACCGCCTCCCGGCGCGAGGTGTTCGCCGTCGTCGACGCGGCCTTCGCCCAGCGCCGCAAGACGCTGCGGGCCGCGCTCGCCGGATGGGCCGGTTCGGCGGCAGCGGCGGAGGCCGCCCTCGTCGCGGCGGGGGTCTCGCCGCAGGCGCGCGGGGAGTCCCTGACCGTCGAGGAGTTCGCCCGCATCGCCGAACACGCCACGAGCAAGGAGCCGGGTCAGCAGTGAGCGTCACCGTCCGCGTCCCCGCCAAGGTCAACGTCCAGCTCGCGGTCGGCGCGGCCCGCGCCGACGGCTTCCACGACCTGGCCAACGTCTTCCTCGCGGTGGGCCTCTACGACGAGGTCACCGTCACGGCGGCCGACGAGCTGCGGGTCACCTGCTCCGGCGGCGACGCCGGCCAGGTCCCCCTGGACCGTACGAACCTCGCCGCCCGCGCCGCCCTGGCACTCGCCGAGCGGTACGGACGCGACGCCGACGTCCACCTCCACATCGCCAAGGACATCCCCGTCGCCGGCGGGATGGCGGGCGGCAGCGCGGACGGCGCCGGTGCCCTGCTGGCGTGCGACGCGCTGTGGGGGACGGGCGCCTCGCGCGAGGAGCTCCTCGACATCTGCGCCGAGCTGGGCAGCGACGTGCCGTTCAGCCTGGTGGGAGGGGCGGCGCTGGGCACCGGACGGGGCGAGCGGCTGACGGAGCTGGAGGTCGGGGGGGCCTTCCACTGGGTGTTCGCGATGGCCTCGCGGGGGCTGTCCACACCGGCGGTGTTCCGGGAGTTCGACCGGCTGGGGGAGGGGCGGGAGATTCCCCGGCCCGTGGCCTCCCAGGAACTGCTCGACGCCCTGGCCAAGGGGGACGTCGACGCGCTCGCCGCCGTCGTCTCCGGCTCCAACGACCTTCAGCCGGCGGCGCTGTCGCTGTTCCCGGAACTGGCGGACACGCTCGCGGCGGGGCGTGCGGCGGGGGCACTGGCCTCGCTGGTGTCCGGGTCGGGGCCGACCACGGCGTTCCTGGCGCGGGACGCGGAGGGGGCGGAGGGGATCGCGGGTGCGCTGATCTCTTCGGGCACCTGCCTCACGGTGCGTACGGCGGCGGGGCCGGTGCCGGGGGCGACGGTCGTCTGAAACGCTCGGGGCCGCGTTTCGACCGGGCCCAGGTCGACGCCGTCACCGGGCTGGACCGGACCGGTTTCCGGGCAAGCCCGGTGACGGCGTCGGCCCGCACCCCCGTGACAGCCGGTCCGGGGCCGTTGGGCTCGTCGAGGACGACGGTCATCTCCCGCTCAGGTCGTCCACGGTGCAGCCGTCCGTTTCCGATCACGTCCTCACGAAGAGTGACTGTCTCCTCGCGTCCCGGGCCCGTTCCGCGAGGCCCTACGCTGGAAAGCTGATCGATCCACCGGGCAGGAGAGAAATGGCCGTCAATCTGGTCAATGTCGAGAACGTCAGCAAGGTGTACGGCACACGTGCGCTGCTCGACGGGATCTCCCTCGGCGTCTCCGAGGGGGACCGGATCGGGGTCGTGGGGCGCAACGGCGACGGCAAGACCACCCTCATCCGGATGCTCGCCAAGCTGGAGGACGCCGACACCGGGCGGGTGACCCACTCCGGCGGGCTGCGGCTCGGGGTGCTCACCCAGCACGACTCCCTCGACCCGGCCGCCACCGTCCGGCACGAGGTCATCGGCGACATGGCCGACCACGAGTGGGCCGGGAACGCCAAGGTCAGGGACGTACTGACCGGGCTGTTCGGCGGGCTGGACCTGCCCGGGTTCCCCAAGGGCCTGGACACCGTCATCGGTCCGCTGTCCGGCGGTGAGCGACGGCGGATCGCGCTCGCCAAGCTGCTCATCGAGGAGCAGGACCTGATCGTCCTCGACGAACCGACCAACCACCTCGACGTCGAAGGCATCGCCTGGCTCGCCCAGCACCTGCGGGAGCGCCGGTCCGCGCTGGTCTGCGTCACCCACGACCGCTGGTTCCTCGACCAGGTCTGCACCCGCATGTGGGACGTGCAGCGCGGCGACGTGTACGAGTACGAGGGCGGCTACTCCGACTACGTCTTCGCCCGCGCGGAACGCGAGCGCATCGCCGCCACCGAGGAGGCCAAGCGGCAGAACCTGGTCCGCAAGGAGCTGGCCTGGCTGCGGCGCGGCGCTCCCGCGCGGACGTCGAAGCCGCGGTTCCGGGTGGAGGCCGCGAACGAGCTCATCAAGGACGTACCGCCGCCCCGCGACAGCAGCGAGCTGATGAAGTTCGCCTCCTCGCGGCTCGGCAGGACGGTGTTCGACCTGGAGGACGTGACCGTCCAGGCGGGGCCCAAGGTGCTGCTCAAGCACGTCACCTGGCAGCTCGGCCCCGGAGACCGCATCGGCCTGGTCGGCGTCAACGGCGCCGGGAAGACGTCCCTGCTGCGGGCGCTGGCGGAGGCCGCGCGCAGCGAGGGCGAGAAGCAGCCCGCGGGCGGCAGCATCCGCGTCGGCAAGACGGTCAAGCTGGCGTACCTGTCCCAGGAGGTCGCCGAACTCGACCCCACCTGGCGGGTGCTCCAGGCCGTGCAGGCGGTGCGCGAGCGCGTCGACCTCGGCAAGGGGCGCGAGATGACCGCCGGGCAGCTCTGCGAGACCTTCGGGTTCGGCAAGGAGAAGCAGTGGACACCGGTCGGGGACCTGTCCGGCGGTGAGCGGCGGCGGCTGCAACTGCTGCGGCTGCTGATGGACGAGCCCAACGTCCTCTTCCTCGACGAACCCACCAACGACCTCGACATCGAGACCCTCACCCAGCTCGAGGACGTCCTCGACGGCTGGCCCGGATCGATGATCGTCATCTCCCACGACCGGTTCTTCGTCGAGCGCACCACCGACCGCGTGTTCGCACTCCTCGGCGACGGCACCCTGCGGATGCTGCCGCGCGGCATCGACGAGTACCTGGAGCGCCGCAAGCGGATGGAGGAGGCCGCCGCCGCCTCGGTGGCCGCCGTCCCGGCCGCGGCGACCCAGGGCTCCGCGCCGGAGAAGAGCGCCGCCGACCAGCGCGCCGCCAAGAAGGAACTGCAGAAGATCGAGCGGCAGCTCGACAAGATCTCCGAGAAGGAGACCAAGCTGCACGCCGCCATCGCCGAGAACGCCACCGACTTCGCGAAGGTGGGCGAACTGGACGCCGAACTGCGGGAGCTGTCCGGTCAGCGGGAGGAACTCGAGCTGCGCTGGCTGGAATTGGCGGAGGACGCCTGAACCGGACATACGGGGCCGGGGCGCGCGTGACGTGAAGAGAGCGTGCAGGCGCGTAACGGAGGCATCACGGGCCGGTCCTCCCTTGGGAACAGGGGCGGATACGGCCCGGTGGTGTGTCGGTGCCGGGTGATACAAAGGGCCAGTCCGGGAAACGTCCGAAAACGGCTCCGGGTTCGCCACACACCTCAGGGCGTGGCTAAAAATCAGTGAGTAAGGGGGAACGCGCTGATGTCTCAGCCGCCCGACCAGTCGCCCCAGGGCGGCTTCGGACCGCCGCAGGATCCGCCGCCCGGTGGCGGGTTCGGGGCTCCGCAGACACCGCCGCCGAGTGGCGGGTTCGGTGCGCCGGAGACGCCGCCGCCGAGTGGTGGGTTCGGTGCGCCGGAGACGCCGCCGTCCAGTGGTGGGTTCGGGGCTCCGCAGACGCCGCCGCCCCCGGCCGGTGCGCCACAGCCCGGGTACGGCTACCCGCAGCAGCCGGGCCCGTACAACTCCGGCCCCTACGGGCAGCCGCAGCAGCCGGGACCGTACGGTCAGCCCGGATACGGCTACCCGCAACCGCAGTTCCCCGGCGCGCCCGGCACGCCGCCCGGCGGCTCCGGCTCCCGCAACCCCTTCAAGGGCAAGCCCGCCCTCGTCGCCGGCGCCGCGGTGGCCGCGCTGCTCCTGATCGGCGGGACCGTGTACGCCGTCTCCGGTGACGACGGCAAGAAGGACAAGCCCGTCTCGAAGCAGACCGACGACCCCAAGCCGGGCACCTCCGGCGGCGCCCCGGTCAACCCCGGCGACGGCAGCGGCGACGGCGGCGACGAGCCCGAGGACCTCAACGAGGGCCGCCAGGCCGGTGAGTCGAAGGTGCTCTGGTACAAGGAGGCGCCCGACGCCCCCGGTTCCGGCGCGGACGCACCCGGTATGTGGATCACCGGCAAGACCGTGGTGAAGGCCGCCTACAAGGAGCTCTCCGGCTACGCCGTCGCCGACGGCAAGCCCGCCTGGGAGACCATCGCCTTCCCGGAGGAGATCTGCTCGGTCACCTCGCAGAAGACGGCCGATGACAAGATCGTCGTTGCCTACAAGAGCGGCAAGAGCGACCGGGCCAAGTGCAACCAGCTCCAGCTCATCGACCTCGACACCGGCGAGAAGGGCTGGACCGCGGAGGTCGCCGACGGCGACCTGTTCGACTCCGCCCTCTCCATCGAGCTGTCCCTGGCGGGCAACACCCTCATGGTGGGCCGCTCGCAGTCCGGCACGGCCTACGACGTGACCACCGGCAAGAAGCTCTTCGACGCCAAGAAGTACGGCGACGCCCCCTGCTTCCCCTCCGCCTTCGCGGGCGGCACGCGGCTGATCCAGGTCGCCTCCTGCGGCGCCGGCGGCGACAACGCGCACGACGAGGTCCGCGAGCTCGACCCCAGGACCGGCAAGGTCAAGTGGACGTACGCGTACGAGAAGGGCTGGCGGGTCGAGCGGGCCTTCTCCGTCGACCCCGCCGTCGTCTACGCCACCAAGGAGGAGGACGGCGACAAGAAGGCCTGGAACATCGCCGCCTTCACCGCCGCCGGCAAGCTGCGCTCACAGGTCTCGGTCGACGAGAAGTTCGACCCCGGCTGCGGCTGGGCGATCCTCGCCCGTGACCTCCAGGGCTGCCAGGGCGCCGCCGTCGACGGGGACACCCTCTACCTGCCCACCGAGGCCACCACCGGCGCCAACGAGATCGTCGCGATCAGCCTCGCCAACGGCAAGGAGCTGTGGCGCGAATCCTCCCCCGTCGAGGAGTCGATGGTGCCGATGAAGGTCGAGGCCGGCAAGCTCATCGCCTACGTCGAGCCCTCGTACGACGCGGGCGGCAGGGTCGTCGCCCTCCCCGTCACCGGCGGCAGCCACAAGCCGGCCGAGCTGATGCGGAACCCGCAGGGCGTCGCGGACATCGAGAACGGGTTCTTCAGCAAGGACATCGACTGGGTCGACGGGCGCTTCTACATCTCGACCACCCGGCTGACCGGAAACGACGAATCGAAGGAGAAGTTGATGCTCGCCTACGGCAAGTGAGAGCCGTCCTCATCACTTTCCCGCCGCCCGTCGTCCCCTTCTCCGAGGTACTCACGTCATGACCCAGCCGCCTCCGCCGCCCAACCAGCCTCCGCAGCAGCCCGGGTTCGGGCCGCCGCAGGACCCCTCGCCGGATCCCACGCCCGGTCCCACGCCGGGTTCCTCGCAGCAGCCTGCACCGTCTCCGCAGCCGCCCGCCGCTCCGTCCGGGCCCGACCTGGCCAAGGCGCCCCAGCCCGGGTACGGCTATCCGCAGGCCCCCGCGACTCCTCCGCCGGCCGCGCCTCCGGCCGCCCCGCAGGGGCCCGGCTACGGGTACCCGCAGCAGCCGCCGGCCGCCGGGTACGGATACCCGGGGCAGCAGCCGGGGCCGTACGGGCAGCCGCAGCAGCCCGGCGTGTACGGGCAGCCGCAGCAGCCGGGTGCGTACGGGCAACCGGGGTACGGGTATCCGCAGCCGCCCACCATGCCCATGCAGCCGCAGCCGCAGCCGGGCGGCGGGCGGAAGTTCAACGCGCAGGCGGCCATCATCGTCTCCGCGGTCGTGGCCATCGCGCTGATCGTCGGCGGCGGGGTCTACTACGCCTCGTCCGGCAAGGACGACGACAAGCAGACCACCGCGGACGGCGGGGGCGAGGACGGGAAGAACGGCGAGAGCAAGGGCGGCGCCGGCGGCTCCTCCTCCGGCGGTGACGCCAAGGAGAAGGCCCCGGCCGACACCGGCTCCAAGGTGCTGTTCCAGGTGCCCGCGCCCAAGGTGCCCGAGGGCGTCTCGACCATCGCCACGTCCGGTTCCTGGCTGACCGACACGGTGTACGCCAAGAGCGGCATCGCCGAGATCGTCGGCTACGACCGCGCGAAGGGCACCGAGAAGTGGACCATCGGCCTTCCCGGGCCGGTGTGCAGCGCGACCGAGCACGTCACCGACGACAACAGGACGGCGGTCGTCCACAAGGCGAAGATGCCGACGAAGAAGAACCCGGAGGCCTGCACCCAGGTCACGCTGATCGACCTGGAGGCGGGCAAGCAGCTCTGGTCCAAGACCGCCAAGTCCGGCACCACGCCGATCAACTTCAACAACGTCACCCTCGGCGGCGGCACCGTCGCCGCAGGCAGCACCAGCGGCGGCGCCGCCTGGGACATCGCCTCCGGCAAGGAGCTGTGGGCGCCCAAGACGTCCGACACGTGCTTCGACTCCGGGTACGGCGGCGGCGAGAAGCTGGTCGCGGTCCGCAAGTGCGGCCCGTACGACCAGCGGCAGCTGCACATCCAGAACGTCGACCCGAAGACCGGCAACGTCATCACCGAGTACAAGATGGAGGAGGGCATCGAGTACGCCGCGGTGGTCTCCACCGACCCGCTGGTCGTGGCCGCCGACGTCGGTGACTCCGCCGGTGACGGCAGCGGCATCTCGGACTTCTTCTCCATCGACAACAAGACCGGCAAGCTCCGTGCGCGGATCGCCGCCCCCGGTGAGGACTTCGCGGCCCGCTGCGACGCCATCTACAAGCTGGAGGACTGCAGCGCGCTCGCCGTCGGCAACGACAGGCTGTACATCTCGACCGAGGAGCACGAGGGCAGCGGCGAGTCGTTCAGCCAGACCAACGAGATCGTGGCCTTCGACCTGGCGACCGGCAAGCAGACCGGTCAGCGGGCCGACGCGGGTGACGGGTACGACCTCGTCCCGCTGCGGATGGACGGCGGCAACGTGATCGCCTACAAGCGTCCGCCGTACGACAAGGGCGGGCAGATCGTGAGCATCGACGGGGGCACCTTCAAGCAGACGGTGCTGCTGGAGAACCCCGCGACGGAGGCCGTGCGCGACGCCGAGACGCGGATGCTGCCGACGTCGGCGGAGATCCTCTACTCGCAGGGCGGTCTGTACATGTCCAAGGTGTACGCCAGTGACTTCACGACGAAGGACAAGGAGTACCTGGTCGTCGCCTTCGGAACGGGCTGATCGCCTGTCCGGTTGACGATGATCGCTTCCACGGCCCCGTTCCTGCTCAGGAACGGGGCCGTGCGCGTACCGCTCATCGGGTGTCCGTCGCCGGTGAATACGAGATTTTCGGTGATCCGGGGCGATTCTCGTCGGTAGGGGGAGCGCGACGTCGAACAAGCGTGTAGCTTCCGGGGGCATCCGGGGGTCCGGGGGGCGTTGTTATGGGGGGTTGGTTGTTCGATGGGTGTGCGGTTGATGGTGGTCGACGACCACCGGCTGCTCGCCGAGGCGTTGGCCTCGGCGCTGAAGCTGCGGGGGCACCGGGTGCTGGCCGCGGCGGCGCCGGCGGTGGGGGCAGCGGATCTGGTGATCAGCCGGGCGCCGGAGGTGTGTCTGCTGGGGACGGCGGCGCCGGCGGAGCCGGGGACGTTCGATCCGGTGGTGAAGATCAAGCGGGAGCGGCCGGCGGTGGCGGTGGTCGTGCTGGGGCCGGTGCCGTCGCCCCGGGGCATCGCGGCGGCGTTCGCGGCGGGGGCGTCGGGGTACGTGCGGCACGACGAGCGGATCGAGGGTGTCGAGCGGGCGATCATGAAGGCGCGGGCGGGGGAGGCCGCGGTGGCGCCGCAGTTGTTGCAGGGGGCGTTCGGTGAGCTGCTGAATCCCGTGGCACAGCCGGACGACGAGGGTGCGCGGCTGCTGCAGATGCTGACGCCTCGGGAGGTGGAGGTGCTGGTGCGGGTGGCGGACGGGGAGGACACCCGGCTGATTGCGGCGGGGATGGGCATCGCACCGTCCACGGCGCGCACGCATGTGCAGCGGGTGCTGATGAAACTGGGCGTGGGGTCCCGCCTGGAGGCGGCGGCGCTGGCCGCGCGGACGGGGCTGCTGGACCGGGCGGGCGGCCGGGCCGACTGAGGGACCACTGTCCCTCCGGTGGGGGTCCGGGTCTCGTGCCTGCAGCGCCACTGTCCCTCCGGTGGGGGTACGGGTTGCATGCCTGCGGCGCCACTGTCCCTTCGGTGGGGGTGCGGGTAGCGCCTGCGGTGGGTGGGTGGGTCGGTGCCGGGTCGGGGGTGGCCGTCCTCGGACTGGCGCGGAATAGGCCGGCTGGTAGGGGTTCGGGGCGCGGACGCGCCAGTCGCTGCGGGCGACCACCCCCGCCCCGTCCCCTTCCCGCCGCGCGCGACCACTGCCGCACCACGCCGTCCACCCCGGCCGCCGTACGCGCCCGCAGGCAGCCCACGGCCACTTCTCCGCCCGCCGCTCTCCGAGGGCAGTCTGCCGCTCCCCCGCGCGATCCGCGGGCAGTCGTGCCACTCCTCCGCGCTCCGCGGGCAGTCGTGCCGCTGGGGCGGCACGGGTGGGCGCGACGGCACCCCGTGGGCGCCGGGCTGCGCCGCCACCCCCCGCCCAGCATCGACGCCGGGCACCCGATGAAGCGCCGGGCTGCACAGCCCACCGACGCCGGGGCACCCACCCCGCACCGGGCTGCACAGCCCCCGCCCTCACCCCCGCTCAGGCGACTCCCCGTCACCCCGCGGCACCGGCGGAGCCACCGGGCGGAGGTGCAGCCACAGCAGGAACAGCAGCCCGAGGATCAGCATCCCCAACCCCGTCCACAGGTTGATGTTGACCCCCTCCGCCTTGTCGATGTCCGCATCGGACGCGGTGAACCCGGCGATCATGACGATCACCCCGTACACCACGAACAACCCCCCGATGATCCGACGGATGTCGAACAACCGGGCGGCCGTGACGGACTTGGTCTCCAGCTCGGTGATCTCCTGCTGAAGATCACGCTCGGAGTGGTGCTCGGACATGGTCCCTCAATCCTCCCGCGTTCAGAACGAGAACGGGATGTAGCAGGCGGCAGCCAGAATCACCGCACCCCAGCCGAGCAGCGCCGGCTTGCGGTACCACGCGTCGTCGCCCTCCGCGGGCGGCTCCGCCATACCGGGGGAGCGCGTGCCGTAGACCAGCCCCTGGAGTTCCCCGGCGGGCTTGGGCGCGGTGAAGAGGGATACGGCGACCATGACCACCGCTCCCGCGACGAACCCCGCGATCGCGGAGACGAAGTTGGCTCCCTGGTCGGTGGGGATGTCGATGATGCCCTGCTTGTAGATGACGAAGTAGTTGACCATCGCGGCGGTGGTGCCGGCGATCAGCCCCCAGAAGCCGGACTTCATCGACGCCCGCTTCCAGAACATGCCGATGATGAAGACGACGAACATCGGCACGTTGAAGAAGGAGAACAGCGTCTGGAGGTAGGCCATGATGTTGGAGAAGGAGCTGGCCAGGAACGCCGTGCCGATGGAGGCGAGCACGCCGATCGCGGTGATCAGGCGGCCGAAGCGGACGTAGTACTCGTCCTCGCGGTGCCTGACGACGTACTTCTGCCAGATGTCGGCGGTGAAGACGGTGTTGAAGGACGAGACGTTCGCCGCCATGCCCGCCATGAACGCGGCGAGCAGGCCGGTGACGGCGATGCCCAGGACGCCGTTGGGCAGGAGCTGCTGCATCAGGTAGGGGATGGCGTCGTTGTACTGGAGGTCGGAGTCGCCGGTGCCGATCTGCGGGACCAGGACGGCCGCCACCAGGCCCGGGATCATCACGAGGAACACGATGAAGATCTTCGGGAAGGCCGCGATGAGCGGGGTGCGCTGGGCCGCGGAGAGGTTCTTCGCGGACAGGGCGCGCTGCACCTCGGCGAAGTTGGTCGTCCAGTAGCCGAAGGAGAGGACGAAGCCGAGGCCGAGGACGATGGTCAGCCAGTTCGCGCCGAGCGGGTTGTCGCTGCCGATGCCGGTGCCGCCCCAGGCGGTCATGAAGTCGCCGCCGCGTGACTCGGTGAGGGAGTCGGACAGGCCGTCCCAGCCGCCGACGCTCTTCAGGCCGAGCACGGTGATGGGGATGAGCGCGGCCAGGATGACGAAGAACTGCAGGACCTCGTTGTAGATCGCCGAGGACAGGCCGCCCAGGGTGATGTAGGCCAGGACGAAGAAGCCGGCGACGACGATCGCCACCCACTGCGGCCAGCCGAGGAGGGCCTCCACGACGATCGCGAGGGCGTAGAGGTTGACGCCGGCGATCAGGATGGCGGCGGCCGCGAAGAGGACCGCGCTGAGCAGGTGGGCCGCCTTGTCGAAGCGCAGCAGCAGGAACTCGGGGACGGAGCGGACCTTGCTGCCGTAGTAGAACGGCATCATCACCAGGCCCAGGAACACCATCGCGGGGATGGCGCCGATCCAGTACCAGTGGGTCGTGTAGACGCCGTACTGGGCGCTGTTGGCGGCCATGCCGAGGATCTCGGTGGCGCCGAGGTTGGCCGCGATGAAGGCCAGACCGGTGACCCAGGCGGGCAGGGAGCGGCCCGAGAGGAAGAAGTCGAGGCTGGTTCTGACGGAGCGGCGGGCGGCGAAGCCGATGCCCAGCACGACGACGAAGTAGATCCCGAGGATCGTGTAGTCCAGCCAGTTGGTGGGGAGTCGAAGCTCGGCGGACAGGTATGTGGGGGTTTGCATACACACTCGCTTCGTTCGCGAACTGATCCAGTGCGGAACCTACGCCTCCGTGTTCAGTGACTGAACACTTTCGGTGATGTTCTTTGTTCGGTGGTGATGAGGGCCGCTCTCTGGTGAGTTGTGATGTGTTATGTTCGGTTGTGTTGGGTGATGGGTGGGTGCGGAGGAGTACGGCTGTGAAGAAGACGTCGACCCGGCTGGCCGACGGCCGCGAGCTCATCTACTACGACCTCGCCGACGACACCGTGCGGGACGCCGTGGACCGCCGTCCGCTGGACCCCACCGTCACCACCTCCGAGATCCGCCGCGACCCGCTGCTGGGCGACTCCGTCGCCATCGCCTCCCACCGCCAGGGGCGGACGTACCATCCGCCGGCCGACGAGTGCCCGCTGTGCCCCTCGGAGGGCGAGCGGCTCAGCGAGGTCCCCGACACGTCGTACGACGTGGTGGTCTTCGAGAACCGCTTCCCCTCGCTGGCGGGCGATGCGGGCAGGTGCGAAGTCGTCTGCTTCACCTCCGACCACGACGCCTCCTTCGCGGATCTGAGCGAACGGCAGGCGCGGCTGGTGCTGGACGCCTGGACCGACCGCACGTCCGAGCTGTCGCATCTGCCCTCCGTCGAACAGGTCTTCTGCTTCGAGAACCGGGGGGCGGAGATCGGCGTCACCCTCCAGCACCCGCACGGGCAGATCTACGCCTACCCCTTCACCACCCCACGCACCGCCCTGACGCTGCGCCAAGTGGCCGCACACAAGGAGGCCACGGGCGGGGAGAACCTGTTCGACGCCGTGCTGGAGCGTGAACTGGCGGACCGGCGGATCGTCCTCGAGGGTGAACACTGGGTGGCCTTCGTGCCGTACGCAGCGCACTGGCCCTACGAGGTCCACCTGTATCCACGGCGCCGGGTGCCCGACCTGCTCGGACTGGACGAGGCGGCGCGCACGGAGTTCCCACAGGTGTATCTGGAACTCTTGAGGCGCTTCGACCGGATCTTCGGCGAAGGTGAGCCCCCCACGCCGTACATCGCGGCCTGGCACCAGGCGCCGTTCGGCGCGCCTGCGGAGTCCGACGGCGTCACGCGGGACGACTTCGCGCTCCATCTGGAGCTTTTCACCATCCGCCGCACCTCCGGCAAGCTGAAGTTCCTCGCGGGTTCCGAGTCCGGCATGAACGTGTTCATCAACGACGTGCCGCCGGAGCGCGCGGCCGAGCGACTGCGGGAGGTAGCGAGTTCATGAGCGGGAAGTACCTGGTCACCGGGGGTGCGGGATATGTCGGCAGTGTGGTCGCCCAGCACCTGATCGAGGCCGGACACGAGGTCGTCGTGCTCGACGACCTCTCCACCGGGTTCCGGGAAGGGGTTCCGGCCGGCGCGTCGTTCATCGAGGGCGACATCCGTGATGCCGCCGAATGGCTGGATTCCTCGTTCGACGGCGTGCTGCACTTCGCCGCCTTCTCCCAGGTCGGCGAGTCGGTGGTGAAGCCCGAGAAGTACTGGGACAACAACGTCGGCGGCACCATGGCCCTGCTCGCCGCGATGCGGCGGGCCGGTGTGCGCCGGCTGGTGTTCTCCTCCACCGCCGCGACGTACGGCGAACCCGAGCAGGTGCCGATCCCCGAGTCCGCCCCGACCAGCCCCACCAGCCCGTACGGCGCCTCGAAACTCGCCGTCGACCACATGATCACCGGCGAGGCGAAGGCCCACGGCCTGGGCGCCGTCTCCCTGCGCTACTTCAACGTGGCCGGCGCGTACGGGCGGTACGGCGAGCGCCACGACCCCGAGTCGCACCTCATCCCGCTCGTGCTCCAGGTGGCCCGGGGGCGGCGCGAGGCGATCTCCGTCTACGGCGACGACTACCCGACGCCCGACGGCACCTGCGTACGCGACTACATCCACGTCGCCGACCTCGCCGAGGCCCATCTGCTCGCCCTGAAGGCCGCCGTGCCCGGCGAGCACCTGATCTGCAACCTCGGCAACGGCAACGGCTTCTCCGTCCGCGAGGTCGTCGAGACGGTCCGCCGGGTCACCGGGCACCCGGTCCCCGAGATCGTGGCGGCGCGCCGGGGCGGCGACCCGGCGGTCCTGGTGGCGTCGGCCGACACGGCCCGCGAGAAGCTCGGCTGGAAGCCGACGCGCGCGGACCTCGCCGAGATCGTCGCGGACGCGTGGCGGTTCGCACAGCAGTACGCCGAGTAGCAGGCAGCGAAGGGGCAGGGAGCAGGGCATGAGCGAGACCAGCGGGTCCGTCGCCGAGCGGTTCGAGCGGCTCTACGGGACCGCGCCGGAAGGGGTGTGGGCGGCGCCGGGCCGGGTCAACCTCATCGGCGAGCACACCGACTACAACGACGGCTTCGTCATGCCGTTCGCCCTCCCGCACACCGCCGTCGCGGCCGTGTCCCGGCGCGAGGACGGTGTACTGCGGCTGCACTCCGACGACGTGGACACCCCCGTCGCCGAACTGACGGTGGACGCCCTCGCCCCCGGCACCGACAAGCGGTGGACCGCCTACCCGGCGGGCGTGGTCTGGGCACTGCGGGAGGCCGGGCACCCGGTCACCGGCGCCGACATCCACCTCGCCTCGACCGTCCCGGCGGGCGCGGGCCTGTCCTCGTCGGCCGCCCTGGAGGTCGTGGTCGCGCTGGCCCTGAACGACCTGTACGGACTGGGCCTGTCCGGCGGGCAGTTGGCCCGGCTGTGCCAGCGCGCGGAGAACGTCTACGTCGGCGCCCCGGTCGGCATCATGGACCAGACCGCCTCGGCCTGCTGCGAGAACGGCCACGCCCTCTTTCTCGACACCCGCGACCTCTCCCGGCGGCAGATCCCCTTCGACCTGGCCGCCGAGGGCATGCGCCTGCTCGTCGTCGACACCCGGGTCGAGCACAGCCACAGCGAGGGCGAGTACGGCAAGCGCCGCGCGGGCTGCGAGAAGGGCGCGGCCCTGCTCGGCGTGGACGCGCTCAGGGACGTACCGTACGGCGGACTGGACGCGGCGCTGGAGCGGCTCGGCGACGAGGAGGAGGTCCGCCGGCTGGTCCGTCACGTGGTGACGGAGGACGCCCGGGTCGAACGGGTCGTCGCCCTCCTGGAGTCGGGCGACACCCGCGCCATCGGCCCGGTCCTGGTCGAGGGCCACGCCTCCCTGCGCGACGACTTCCGCGTCTCCTGCCCGGAGCTGGACCTGGTGGTGGAGACGGCGGTGGCCGCGGGCGCCCTCGGCGCCCGGATGACCGGCGGCGGCTTCGGCGGCTCGGCGATCGTCCTGACGGAGGAGGCCGACGTCCCCGCCGTCACGAAGGCGGTCGAGGAGGCCTTCGCGGCGGCCGGCTTCACCTCGCCCCGGGTGTTCGAGGCGGTGCCTTCGGCGGGGGCCCGGCGGCTGCGCTGAGTCTCAGGCCAGCCGCTTCGTCAGGGTGTACTCCGTGATGCCCGGCGGGTAGTCGGGGATGACGCAGACGATCTCGTAGCCGTGGCGGCGGTAGAAGTCCGGGGCCTGGAAGTCCCAGGTCTCCACGCGGGAGGACGTGCAGCCGCGGGTGGTGGCGAGGCGTTCCGCCTCCGTGAGGAGGCGGGAGCCGAGGCCCGCGCCGCGGTGGCGGGCGTCGACCCAGAGGTAGGTGACGTGCAGCCAGGCCGTCCAGGTGTGGCCGACCAGGCCGCCGGCCAGTGCGCCGTTCGCGGTCAGCATCCACACGTGCAAAGGGGTTTCGCGTTCGTCCGGGGTTCCGCGCAGGGCGCGCAGGACCGGTGAGGCCGCCGTGTTGGTGGCCTTCAGCCGTCGGTGGAGCAGATCGCGTCGGGCCTTGTCGACTTCTGTCTCAAGACGAAACATGCGGCTCACCATAAACGCGTGAGCCCGCCAGTTCTGCAAATTTCCTTCCGCTCCCGGCCCTCGCCCGTACTCTGATGAGCAGCGCCGGTGGGGGCCGGTGCCGTTCGGGGGGCGGGGCGGCCGCGTCCCGCGTGCAGCGGGCGGGGCAACAGGATCTCGATGCCTGTCACCGCGCCGGTGTCGTCCCGTGACGATGGGGTAGTCCCCTGCTCTGGGAAGAGCGTGGGGAAGGGGGTTTCGTGGTTCGCATTCGAGTCCTGGTCGTCGACGACCATCGCATCTTCGCCGAGTCACTGGCCGCGGCGCTGGCCGCAGAGCCCGACGTCGACGTGTCCGCGGCGGGCAGCGGCCCGGCCGCGCTGCGCTGCCTGGAGCGGGCGGCCATGGAGGGACGGCGGTACGACGTCCTGCTCGTCGACGCCGACCTGGGCGGCAAGGTGCCCGGCGGCCGGCCGGCCGTCCCCGTGCAGGCCGGTGACGAGGACGGGCTCGTCGACGGGATGGCGCTGGTCACGGGCGTGCGCGCGGCGCAGCCGCAGGTACGGACCGTCGTCCTCGCCGAGAAGGACGACCCGGCCCGGGCCGCGCTCGCCCTGCAGGCGGGCGCCTCCGGCTGGGTCGCCAAGGACTGCTCGCTGAACCGGCTGCTCACCGTCATACGGGGCGTGCTGCGCGACGAGACGCATCTGCCGCCCGCGCTGCTCACGGGTGTGCTGCGGGAGCTGACCGCGGCCCGGCGGCACCGCACCGAGAGCGAACAGCTCGTGGAGTCCCTGACCCCGCGCGAGCGGGAGGTGCTGCGGTGCATGGTCGCGGGGCTGGGGCGCAAGGCCGTCGCCGAGCGCCTGTATCTGTCCCCGCACACCGTGCGCACCCACATGCAGAACGTCCTCGGCAAGCTGGGCGTGCACTCCACGCTGGCCGCGGTGGCCCTCGCCCGGCGGGCGGGTGTCGGGCCCGTCGACCTAACCGGGGATGTTGTCGAACGGGGCGGTCAACTGGCGTAGCAGACCGGCCAGTTCGGCGCGCTGGGCGTGGGTGAGCTCCGAGAGGATCGCCCGCTCCTGCGCCAGCAGCCCGGCCAGCGCCTGGTCGGCGCGGTCACGCCCCTCGTCCGTGAGCCGGACCAGGACACCGCGCCGGTCGCTCGGATCGGGCAGCCGCTCGACCAGGCCCTTCTTCGCGAGGCGGTCGATACGGTTGGTCATCGTGCCCGAGGTGACCAGGGTCTGGGTCAGCAGCTGCCCCGGCGAGAGCTGGTACGGGGTGCCCGCGCGGCGCAGCGCGGTCAGGACGTCGAACTCCCAGGACTCCAGGCCGTGCTCGGCGAACGCGAGGCGGCGCGCCCGGTCCAGGTGCCGGGCCAGCCGGCTCACCCGGCTGAGCACCTCGAGCGGTTCCACGTCGAGGTCCGGGCGCTCCCGGCGCCACGCTGCGACCAGCCGATCGACCTCGTCCTCCATGACGATCAGTGTAGTGGTTGTGTCGATGTGAAGTCTCTTGATGTCGAGTTTCTTGACGTCGAGAGGGGTGGTGGGTGACGCTGGGTACCCGTCCGTTCAGTCACCGGGAGGCCCCATGTCCGCGGCGACCCCTGCCTGGGACCCCGCCCAGTACCTGCGCCACGCCGGCCACCGCACCCGGCCCTTCACCGACCTGCTCGCCCGCGTCCCGGAACTGCCGGGGGACCCGCCCCGCATCGCCGACCTCGGCTGCGGCGCCGGCAACGCCACGGCCCTGCTCGCACACCGCTGGCCCACCGCCCGCATCACCGGCTACGACAACTCGCCCGAGATGCTCGAGCGGGCCCGCGCCGACCACCAGGGCGGCGGACTCGACTTCGCCCACGCCGACGTCCGCACCTGGACGCCGGACGGGACGTACGACCTGATCGTCAGCAACGCCACCCTGCAGTGGGTGCCGGGGCACGCCGACCGGTTCCGCGACTGGGTCGAAGGGCTCGCCCCCGGCGGCACCCTCGCCTTCCAGGTCCCCGGCAACTTCGACGCCCCCAGCCACCTGCTGATGCGCGAACTGGCCGCCACCCCGCGCCGGCGCGCCCGCCTGTCCGGCGTCCTGCGCCACGAAGACGCCGTACTCCGGCCGGAGGCCTACCTGGAGCACCTGACCGCCCTCGGCTGCACGACCGACGTCTGGGAGACGACGTACGTGCACCTGCTGACGGGGGACGATCCCGTCCTCGACTGGGTCAAGGGCACGGGTCTGCGTCCCGTCCTCACCGCCCTCGCGGACGACCCGGAGGCCCGGGACGCCTTCGTCGCCGAATACCGGACGGCCCTGCGCGCCGCCTACCCGCCCGGCCCCCACGGCACCCCGTTCCCCTTCCGCCGCGTCTTCGCGGTCGCCGTCAAAGCGGAGTGACTCAGGGGGTGCGCCCCAGATGGGTGACGAGGATGTGGATTACGTCGTCGTCGATGACGTAGAGCACGCGGTAGTCGTCAACGCGCAAACGGCGGGCCGTCGGTCCGTAGGCGACGGAGTTGGCAGGGCGGGGATCCTTCGCAAGGGTGTCGACGGCCTCGTACACAGCGGCCAGCCCGGACGGGTCGTCGCGAAGAAACCGTACGGCAGCGTCGGTGGCGTTGGGCTCCCAGAAGATGCGGTAACTCACGGACGCAGCCCCAGCATGCGTCCGACCTCTTCGTGCGAGACACCTTCACCAAGGGTGCCCGCAGCCTTACGGCGCTCATGGTCGGCGAGCGCCAAGGCGTCTTCCAGATCCTCTATCACCTGCGGAGATACGAGCAGTGCGGCCACGTGCCCGTGGTCCGTGAGCGCGATGGTCTCGCGGCCATGGGAGGCGCGACGGACGAGGTCGCCGAGCTGGGCACGGGCTGCGCTGATCGTGATCTCAGTCATGGGCGAAAGATTACACAAGATGAACCTTGTGTGCTGCCGGCTAACTCTTCCGGTGACCTATCAACCGAGGCTTCGGTTCCAGGCCGTCCAGGCCGTGCCAGGCCAGGTTGACCAGGTGCGCGGCCACCTCCGCCTTCTTCGGGCGGCGCACGTCCAGCCACCACTGGCCCGTCAGGGCGACCATCCCGACCAGGGCCTGCGCGTACAGCGGGGCAAGCTTCGGGTCGAAGCCGCGGGACTTGAACTCGCGGCCCAGGATGTCCTCCACCTGGGTGGCGATGTCCGAGATCAGGGAGGCGAAGGAACCCGTCGACTGGGGGATGGGGGAGTCCCGGACCAGGATGCGGAAACCGTCCGTGTACTCCTCGATGTAGTCAAGGAGCGCGAACGCCGCCTGCTCGCACAGCTCACGGGGGTGACCGGCCGTCAGCGAACCGGTCACCATGTCCAGCAGGCGCCGCATCTCGCGGTCCACCACCACCGCGTACAGGCCCTCCTTGCCGCCGAAGTGCTCGTACACCACCGGCTTGGAGACCCCGGCCTTCGCCGCGATCTCCTCCACCGACGTGCCCTCGAAGCCCTTCGCCGCGAACAGGGTGCGGCCGATCTCCAGCAGTTGCTGGCGGCGCTCCGCACCGGTCATCCGGGTGCGGCGCGCACGCCGCGGCTTGTCGTTGCTGGGAGTGCTGCTGGAGTCGGTCGCCACGGCGACCATCATGCCGCCTCGACGGGTTCCTTCCCGCGCCGGGCGTCGTCTTCCGCGATGTTGCGGCGCGAATCGATACGCGAGCGTGACGGCCACCGCACGTCGTACGCCCAGCCCAGCTGCTCGAACCAGCGGATCAGCCGGGCCGAGGAATCCAGCTGCCCCCGCTCCACACCGTGCCGCGCCGACGTCGGGTCGGCGTGGTGCAGGTTGTGCCAGGACTCACCGCACGACAGGACCGCCAGCCACCACACGTTGCCCGAACGGTCCCGCGACTTGAACGGGCGCTTGCCGACCGCGTGGCAGATCGAGTTGATCGACCACGTCACGTGGTGCAGCAGCGCCACCCGGACGAGCGAACCCCAGAAGAAGCCCGTGAACGCACCCCACCAGGACAGGGTGACCAGGCCGCCGATCAGCGCCGGCAGCGCCAGCGACAGCGCCGTCCACAGGATGAACTGCCGGGAGATCGCGCGCAGCGTCCTGTCCTTGATCAGGTCCGGCGCGTACTTGTCCTGCGGGGTCTGCTCCTCGTCGAACATCCAGCCGATGTGCGCCCACCACAGGCCCTTCATCAGCGCCGGAACCGTCTCCCCGTACCGCCACGGCGAATGCGGGTCGCCCTCCGCGTCGGAGAACTTGTGATGCTTGCGGTGATCGGCCACCCACCGCACCAGCGGGCCCTCCACCGCCATGGACCCGGCGATCGCCAGCGCGATCTTCAGCGGCCGCTTCGCCTTGAACGAACCGTGCGTGAAATGACGGTGGAAACCGATCGTGATGCCATGGCACCCGAGGAAGTAGAAGAAGACCAGCAGACCCAGGTCCAGCCAGCTCACCCCCCACCCCCACGCCAGCGGCACCGCCGCCACCAGCGCCAGGAACGGGACCGTGATGAAGAGCAGCAGCGTGATCTGCTCGATGGACCGCTTGCGCTCCCCGCCGAGCGTGGCGGAGGGCACTGCGTCGTCGGACCGGGGTTGCTTCGGGGCGTCGTCGAGCACATCGGAGCGTGAGGTCATGCGTGTCCCCTGTGGGGTATGTGGACGGGAGGGTGGTGCCGCGGCCGCCGGAAACACAGCCTTCCCTACGGTTCCGTAACCTACGGCAACGTAAGTATGGCAGTGCGTCGCCCGGCGGCAAGAGCCCGTGGCCCTGCGCGTCCGGGTCGACACCTATCCTGGAACCCGGTCGGACAGCGCGGTCCGCTCTGATTACTTCCCGGACGCCCGGCCCGTAAGCGGCGCACGCCGCACGGCGCCACGTCAGGGTTCCCTCCAGACCAGCTTCAACACTGCAAGGAGCCGCACCTGTGAGCAGTGCCGACGACCAGACCGTATCCACGGCGACCACGAGCAGCGAGCTGCGTGCCGACATCCGCCGACTGGGCGATCTCCTGGGAGAGACCCTCGTCCGCCAGGAAGGCCCGGAACTGCTCGACCTCGTCGAGAAGGTACGCCGACTCACCCGTGAGGACGGCGAGGCCGCGGCCGAGCTGCTGCGCGGCACCGAACTCCAGACCGCCGCCAAGCTGGTCCGCGCCTTCTCCACCTACTTCCACCTCGCCAACGTCACCGAACAGGTGCACCGCGGCCGCGAACTGCGCGCCCGCCGCGCCGCCGAGGGCGGACTGCTCTCCCGCACCGCCGACCGCCTCAAGGACGCCGACCCCGAACACCTGCGCGAGACCGTGCGCCACCTCAACGTGCGCCCCGTCTTCACCGCCCACCCCACCGAGGCCGCCCGCCGCTCCGTCCTCAACAAGCTCCGCCGGATCGCCGCCCTCCTCGACACCCCCGTCATCGCCTCCGACCGGCGCCGCCTCGACACCCGCCTCGCCGAGAACATCGACCTCGTCTGGCAGACCGACGAACTCCGCGTCGTCCGCCCCGAACCCGCCGACGAGGCCCGCAACGCCATCTACTACCTCGACGAACTCCACGCCGGCGCCGTCGGCGACGTCCTCGAGGACCTCACCGCCGAACTGGAGCGCGTCGGCGTCCACCTCCCCGACGACACCCGCCCCCTCACCTTCGGCACCTGGATCGGCGGCGACCGCGACGGCAACCCCAACGTCACCCCCCAGGTCACCTGGGACGTCCTCATCCTCCAGCACGAACACGGCATCAACGACGCCCTGGAGATGATCGACGAACTGCGCGGCTTCCTCTCCAACTCCATCCGCTACGCCGGCGCGACGGAGGAACTCCTCACCTCCCTCCAGGCCGACCTCGACGCCCTCCCCGAGATCAGCCCCCGCTACAAGCGCCTCAACGCCGAGGAGCCCTACCGGCTCAAGGCCACCTGCATCCGCCAGAAGCTGGAGAACACCAAGCTCCGCCTCGCCAAGGGCACCCCCCACGAGCCCGGCCGCGACTACCTCGGCACCGGCGAACTCCTCACCGACCTGCGCATCATCCAGGCCTCCCTGCGCGAACACCGCGGCGGCCTCTTCGCCGACGGACGCCTCGCCCGCACCATCCGCACCCTCGCCGCCTTCGGCCTCCAGCTCGCCACCATGGACGTCCGCGAACACGCCGACGCCCACCACCACGCCCTCGGCCAGCTGTTCGACCGCCTCGGCGAGGAATCCTGGCGCTACGCCGACATGCCCCGCGACTACCGCTCCAAGCTCCTCGCCAAGGAACTCCGCAGCAGGCGCCCGCTCGCCCCCACCCCCGCACCCGTCGACGACGCCGGCGAGAAGACCCTCGGCGTCTTCCAGACCGTCAAGCGCGCCCTCGCCGTCTTCGGACCCGAAGTCGTCGAGTCGTACATCATCTCCATGTGCCAGGGCGCCGACGACGTCTTCGCCGCCGCCGTACTGGCCAGGGAAGCCGGACTCATCGACCTCCACGCCGGCTGGGCGAAGATCGGCATCGTCCCGCTGCTGGAGACGACGGAGGAACTCAAGGCCGCCGACACCATCCTCGAGGACATGCTCGCCGACCCCTCCTACCGGCGCCTCGTCGCCCTGCGCGGCGACGTCCAGGAGGTCATGCTCGGCTACTCCGACTCCTCCAAGTTCGGCGGCATCACCACCAGCCAGTGGGAGATCCACCGCGCCCAGCGCCGCCTGCGCGACGTCGCCCACCGCTACGGCGTACGGCTGCGCCTCTTCCACGGCCGCGGCGGCACCGTCGGCCGCGGCGGCGGCCCCACCCACGACGCCATCCTCGCCCAGCCCTGGGGCACCCTCGAAGGCGAGATCAAGGTCACCGAACAGGGCGAGGTCATCTCCGACAAGTACCTCATCCCGTCACTGGCCAGGGAAAACCTGGAACTGACCGTCGCCGCCACCCTCCAGGCGTCCGCCCTGCACACCGCACCCCGCCAGTCCGACGAGGCCCTCGCCCGCTGGGACGCCGCCATGGACCTGGTCTCCGACGCCGCCCACACCGCCTACCGCAGGCTCGTCGAGGACCCCGACCTGCCGACGTACTTCCTCGCCTCCACCCCCGTCGACCAGCTCGCCGACCTCCACCTCGGCTCACGGCCCTCCCGCCGCCCCGGCTCCGGCGTCTCCCTCGACGGACTGCGCGCCATCCCCTGGGTGTTCGGCTGGACCCAGTCCCGGCAGATCGTCCCCGGCTGGTTCGGCGTCGGCTCCGGCCTCAAGGCACTGCGCGACGCCGGACTCGACACCGTCCTCGACGAGATGCACCAGCAGTGGCACTTCTTCCGCAACTTCATCTCCAACGTCGAGATGACCCTCGCCAAGACCGACCTGCGCATCGCCCAGCACTACGTCGACACCCTCGTCCCCGACGAACTCAAGCACGTCTTCGACACCATCAAGGCCGAACACGAACTGACCGTCGCCGAGGTCCTGCGCGTCACCGGCGAGACGGAACTCCTCGACGCCGACCCGGTCCTCAAGCAGACCTTCACCATCCGCGACGCCTACCTGGACCCCATCTCCTACCTCCAGGTGGCCCTCCTCAAGCGCCAGCGCGACACCACCACCGCCGACGAACAGCCCGACCCGCTGCTCTCCCGCGCCCTGCTGCTCACCGTCAACGGAGTCGCGGCCGGCCTGCGCAACACCGGCTGACCCGAACAGCCGAAAGGGGGCGCCCGACTCGTACGAGCCGGGCGCCCCCTTTCGGCCTCACACCACCAGGAAAGCCGCCGTGAGCAGCGCCGCCCCCGACAGCGCCATCACCCAGGCCACCCGCGTCCGCAGCAGACCCCCCGCCACGACCACCGACGCGAGCAGCAGCGCACCACCCAGCGGCACCCACGCGTAGAGAATCCCGGCCGGCCCCGAACGGACCCCCTCCGCACCGCCCGGCTTCAGCACCACCGTGTACGTGCGGCCCTTCTCCACGGCCACCGAGTCCTCCAGCACGACCTCCGCACGCGGCTGCGAACCCGGCGACAACGGCGTGTACGGCCCCGTGCACGCGTCCCGCGCGCACCCGGTCACCACGACCGTGCCCCGCTCACGCCCCGCCGTCAGCATCGCGTGCTGCGCCGTACCCCACGACGCCCACACCCCCGCGATCAGGATCAGCGCCGTGACCGTGCCCATCGCCGCGAACCGGCCGAAACGCAGCACGGCGGCGGAACCACCGGAGGAGACGCGACGGGGGGAGGCGCGACGGGGAGAGCGGGCCGCAGAAGGCATGGCCGAGATCCTTGGCCATGACATCGCAGTCGGTCAACTCCGGGTGGGCGGGCAACCCCCACAACCCGACCCGAAGCCCCCTCAACCCCTCACGAGTTGTACGTCCCCTGCGCCCGCTCCAGACCCTCCAGCACCAGACACTCCACCGCGTCCGCCGCACGGTCCACGAAGTAATCCAGCTCCTTGCGCTCCACCGAGGAGAAATCCCTCAGCACGAAATCCGCCACCGGCATCCGCCCCGGCGGCCGCCCGATCCCGAACCGCACCCGGTGATAGTCCCGCCCGAACGCACCCGTCAGCGACTTCAGCCCGTTGTGACCGTTGTCCCCGCCCCCCAGCTTCAGCCGCAGCGTCCCGAAGTCGATGTCCAACTCGTCATGGACCGCCACCACCCGCTCCGCCGGCACCTTGTAGAAGTCCCGCAACGCGTTCACCGGACCGCCCGACAGATTCATGTACGACATCGGCTTCACCAGCACCACCCGCCGGCCCACCGGACCCGGAGGACCGACACGACCCTCCACCACCTGAGCCTGCGCCTTACCCGCCCGCTTGAACCGGCCGCCCATCCGCTCCGCCAGCAGATCCGCCACCATGAACCCCACATTGTGCCGGTTCATCGCATACCCCGGCCCGGGATTGCCCAGCCCCACCACCAGCCACGGCCCCGCCGCACCCGCCGCATCCGTCGTCACACCCACGCCTCCTTCACCCGCGCCGCCCGCATCCACGCACACGCGACTCCATACACGTCGGCCGCTGCCCCACAAGGGAACAGCGGCCGACGAAACGACGACTCCGGAGAACGATCAGGCCTGCGCGGCCTCGTCCTCGTCCTCAGTGGTCTCCTCCGCCTGCGCGGCCAGCACCTGGAGAACGACCGTGTCCTCCTCGACGGCCAGCTTCGCACCCGCGGGCAGCTCGATGTCCTTGGCCAGGATGGCCGCACCGGCCTCCAGACCCTGGATGGAAACGGTCACACCCTCGGGGATGTTCGTCGCCTCGGCCTCCACCGGCAGCGCCGGGAGCACGTGCTCCAGCAGGTTGCCGCCCGGAGCCAGCTCACCCTCGGCGTTCACCGGGATCTCCACCTGGACGCGCTCGCCACGCTTCACCTTCAGCAGGTCCACGTGCTCCAGGAAACCCTTCAGCGGGTCACGCTGCACGGCCTTCGGAATCGCCAGCTGCGTCTCCTTGCCGTCGATGACCAGCTCGATCAGCACGTTCGGCGTACGCAGCGCCAGCAGCAGCTCGTGACCCGGCAGCGTCACGTGCAGCGGCTCGAGACCGTGCTCGTACACGACACCCGGAACGTTGTTCTCACGACGGATACGGCGCGCGGCACCCTTGCCGAACTCGGTGCGCGTCGCGGCGGAGATCTTCACCTCGGACATGCTCACTCCTCGAAGTCAGAAACGGACGTGGTCACCCGGCCACGAACGGCCTGCTACGAAGAGCGCGTCGATAACGGAGCACCGTACGAGCTTCCAAACGAAGCGGTGCGGCCTCCCTCGCCGAGCAACTCGAGCAGTCTACTCGGACCAGGAGGCCGCACCCAAAACGATCAACGACACCCGTACGGACGCCCGACCGCAGAACCCTTACTGCTCGTCGAACAGGCTGGTCACCGAACCGTCCTGGAACACCTCACGCGCCGCACGCGCGATCGTCGGCGCGATCGACAGCACCGTGATCTTGTCCAGCGACTCACTCAGCTCCGCCGGCGTCGGCAGCGTGTCCGTGAACACGAACTCACTCACCCGCGAATTCTTCAACCGGTCCGCCGCCGGACCCGACAGCACACCGTGCGTCGCCGTCACGATGACGTCCTCCGCACCATGCGCGTACAACGCGTCCGCCGCCGCACAGATCGTGCCACCCGTGTCGATCATGTCGTCCACCAGCACACACACGCGGCCCTTCACCTCACCGACCACCTCGTGCACGGTGACCTGGTTCGCCACGTCCTTGTCACGCCGCTTGTGCACGATCGCCAGCGGAGCACCCAGCCGGTCGCACCAGCGGTCCGCCACCCGCACACGACCCGCGTCCGGAGACACCACCGTCAGCTTCGAACGGTCCACCTTCGCGCCCACGTAGTCCGCCAGCAGCGGCAACGCGAACAGGTGATCCACCGGACCGTCGAAGAAACCCTGGATCTGATCCGTGTGCAGATCCACCGCCAGCAGCCGCGTCGCGCCCGCCGTCTTCATCAGATCCGCGATCAGCCGCGCCGAGATCGGCTCACGGCCCCGGTGCTTCTTGTCCTGCCGCGCATAACCGTAGAACGGCACGATCACCGTGATCGACCGCGCCGACGCACGCTTCAGCGCATCGATCATGATCAACTGCTCCATGATCCACTTGTTGATCGGAGCAGTGTGGCTCTGGATCAGGAAACAGTCGGCACCACGAGCCGACTCCTGATACCGCACATAGATCTCACCATTGGCGAAGTCGAACGCCTTCGTCGGGACGACTTCGACCCCCAACTGACGGGCGACCTCCTCGGCAAGCTCGGGGTGGGCGCGGCCGGAGAAGAGCATCATCTTCTTCTCGCCGGTCGTCTTGATCCCGGTCACAGCACGTTCTCCTCAGAGGTGTCGCAGCAGGTGGGGGTGCAGATGTGCACTTATCACGGTACGCCGTCTCCGGACCGGCGAAATCCGGTCAGCCCTCCTCGGCCGACTCCCGGGAAGCCTCCTCCGCGGCCCGCGCCGCAGCACTCCCCGGACGCTTACGAGCCACCCAGCCCTCGATATTCCGCTGCTGACCACGGGCCACAGCCAACGAACCGGGCGGCACATCCTTCGTGATCACCGAGCCGGCAGCCGTGTAAGCGCCGTCCCCGATCGTGACAGGTGCCACAAACATGTTGTCCGAACCCGTCTTGCAATGCGAGCCGACCGTCGTGTGGTGCTTGTGCTCCCCGTCATAGTTGACGAACACACTCGCCGCACCGATGTTCGAAAACTCGCCGATCGTCGCATCACCCACATACGACAGATGCGGAACCTTCGTCCCCTCACCGATCGACGCGTTCTTCGTCTCCACATACGTACCGATCTTGCCCCTACGCGCCAACCGCGTCCCCGGACGCAAATACGCGAACGGACCCACCGACGCCTCAGGACCCACCTCGGCACCCACCGCCACCGTGTTGTCCACCCGCGCACCCGCACCCACACGCGTATCCGTCAACCGCGTGTTCGGACCCACCTCAGCCCCCTCCGCGAGATGCGTCACACCATGCAACTGCGTCCCCGGATGCACGACCGCGTCCCGCTCGAACGTCACCGTCGCATCCACCCACGTCGACGCCGGATCCACGACCGTCACGCCCGACAACATCGCCGCCGTCAACAACCGGTCGTTCAGAATCCGCCGCGCCTCCGACAACTGCACCCGGTTGTTGATCCCCGCGATCTCCCGGTGATCCCCCGCCACCGACGCACCCACCCGGTGCCCCGCCTCACGCAGAATCCCCAGCACATCCGTCAGGTACTCCTCACTCTGACTGTTGTCCGTACGCACCTTCTTCAACGCGTCCGCCAACAACGCACCGTCGAACGCGAACACACCCGAGTTGATCTCCCGGACCGCCCGCACCTCCTCCGACGCGTCCTTGTGCTCCACGATCGCCGTCACGGCACCGGAGCCGTCCCGGACGATCCGCCCGTACCCCGTCGCGTCCGGCACCTCCGCCGTCAGCACCGTCACCGCGTTGCCGTCGGCCGAATGCGTCGCGGACAACCGCCGCAACGTCTCCCCCGTCAGCAGCGGGGTGTCACCGCACACCACGACCACGGTCCCGTCCACGGAACCGCCCAGCTCCTCCAGCCCCATCCGCACCGCATGCCCCGTGCCGTTCTGCTCCGCCTGCACGGCCGTACGCACGTCCGGGGCGACCTCGGCGAGATGCGCGGTCACCTTCTCGCGGGCGTGACCCACGACGACGACCAGCTGCTCCGGCTCGAGCTCGCCGGCGGCGGTGAGAACGTGGCCCACCAGGGAACGGCCACAGATGTCGTGCAGAACCTTCGGTGTGGCCGACTTCATACGGGTGCCCTCACCCGCTGCGAGGACGACGACGGCTGCCGGGCGGTTGGCGCTCACGGGATGCCCTTCGGCTGTTCGGGGAGGGGGTGGACATCCGCAGGATACCGGGGCGGGTGTGGGGGGACATGAGTGCGGGCCCTGACCTCGAAGTCAGGGCCCGCACCTGCGCTCCCGGGGCAGGAGTCGAACCTGCGTCTTACCTGGATTCAAAGTCCAGTCGCCCCTACCGACAGAGCAACCCGGGAATGCCGGGGCTCAGCCTACGGGGTTCGTTGTTTGGCTGCCACCACCATCCCGGACCACCATCCTTCGATACGGCGGTACAGTTCGGCGCCGCGCAGGACGGTGAGTACCAGGCAACCCCGGTAGCTCTCGCCCACGTTTTGGCGGACAGTTTTGGGGTTGTGCTTCTTGAGCGTGGTCCGCTGGAACTGGGCGACGTCGATGCCCACCAAGTCGGCCCAGTACCTCTCGGCGTCCGCGACATCAGCTGTCGTGTGGATCATGACGCGGCACCTCAAGCGCTCCCGTTCCACGCCGAGCATGTCAAGCCAAGCCAGGTAGAGCTGGATCATGTTGGGGTCGCTATTGACGAACTGCACGTTCTCGCGCCTGGCGTATGGCTTGTCCTTCGTGCCCTCGGCCCAGTAGAGAGCCACGCCGACCATGAAGAGTTCGCGGTCGGTCATTGTGCCGATCTCACTCGCGGCGGCCGCCTTTGTCTGCTGCCGTTCCTCCTCGCGCCGCCGCAGCGTGGCTTCCCAGCCGCGCTTCGCGATCGCCGAGGCTTCCTCGCGAGTGCGCTTGCGCTCCGGCTTGGGCAGGTCCCGTACCCACAGCGAGATCGAGCCCTTCGAGCACCCCAGCTCCACCTGGATCCGGTCGTACGTCCAGCCCTGGAGCCGGAGCTCCCTCGCCTTCTCCCGCAGGTCGTCCTTGGCGTTGGGGCGTTTGGTCCATTCCGGAGGCGGCTCGCCCTGGAGGAGGCGGTTGAGGATGTCGTTGTTGTCGACGTGGAGCCGGTCGCGGATCTGGCGTCGGCTCAGTCCTGCCCGCCGCAGCGCCACCGCCTGTTCCCGGAGGCTTTCGAAGTCGGTGTATTTGCCTGGTGCATGTGTCACATGCGTACCGTCCGGCCGGAATGGCCCCTTCCGTTGTCGAACAGTGACCGATTCAGCAGTTCGAGGGATTTCGGGTCGTACCGTGTCCGGTCGGTGACCCCGTGTGGTGGGGGTTCGGGGTGGAAACTCTGCGGATGTCGGGCGAGGGGCGCCCGTAGGGTGGGTGTATGACCACGACGGGGGAAGAGCGTGTGACGGCCCGGGGAGGGCCGTGGTGGTGGGACCGGCGGCGCGGTGCCGTGCTGGATGTGGGCCTGGCGGTGGTGTCCGCGCTGGAGTGCGGGATCGAGGGGATCCCGTTCGCGTGGGCGGCCGGGATTCCGGTGGCCGTGGGGGTCGTGTTCGGGCTGCTGGCGGGGTCGGTGCTGCTGGTGCGGCGGAGGTGGCCGATCGCGGTGGTGCTGGTGGCGATCGCGGTGACGCCGGCGTCGATGGGTTTCGTGCTGGGGACCGTGGGGCTGTATTCGCTGGCGGCGTCGGATCTGCCGCGGCGGATCATCGGTTCGCTGGCCGGGATGCAGTTGGTGGGGGTGCTCGTCGTGATGTTCGTGCGGTTGCGGCAGGACATCGCGCGGGAGGGCGTGGACGTCGGGGACTGGATCGTGCCGTTCGCGTCGATCACGACGGCGTTGGTGGCGACGGTTCCGCCGTTGTTGCTGGGGCTGTATGTGGGGGCGCGGCGGCGGTTGATGGAGAGTCTGCGGGAGCGGGCGGACAGTCTGGAGCGGGAGCTTCAGTTGCTGGCGGAGCGGGCCGAGGAGCGGGCGGAGTGGGCGCGGGGTGAGGAGCGGACGCGGATCGCGCGTGAGATGCATGACGTGGTGGCGCATCGGGTGAGTCTGATGGTGGTGCATGCTGCGGCGTTGCAGGCGGTGGCGCGGAAGGATCCGGAGAAGGCGGTGAGGAACGCGGCGCTGGTGGGGGACATGGGCCGGCAGGCGTTGACGGAGTTGCGGGAGATGCTCGGGGTGTTGCGGTCCGGTGGGGGTGCGGGGCGGCGGCCGGAGCGGGTGTCGGTGCCGTTGGCGGCGGTGGGGGCCGCTGCTGCGGCTGCGGCGTCGCGGGCGGTGGGTGAGGGTGCGGGCGCGGGTGCGGGTGAGGGGCCGTGTCTGTCGGAGATCGAGGAGTTGGTGGGGCAGTCGGCGGCTGCGGGGATGGTCGTGGATCTGTCGGTGGTGGGGGAGAGTCGTGCGTGTGCGCCGGAGGTGGAGTCGACGGCGTATCGGGTGGTGCAGGAGGCGTTGACGAACGTCCACAAGCATGCGGTGGGTGCGAAGACGTATGTGCGTCTGGCGTACCGGGTGTCGGAGATCGCGATGCAGGTGGAGAACGAGCCGCCGCCGGTGGCGGGGGAGGTGTCGGCGGGGTTGCCGTCGGGGGGGAACGGTTTGGTGGGGATGCGGGAGCGGGTGTCGGCTTTGGGTGGGGTGTTCGTGTCGGGGCCGACGGATGCGGGGGGTTTTCGGGTGTCGGCGGTGATTCCGGCGCCGTAGGGGTGGCTTTGGGTCAGCCGGCGGTGAGGCGTGTGGGGTGGATGCCGGTGATGAGGGTGGTGATGCCTTGGTCGATGGTGGGGCCGAGGTACCAGTCGCCGGTGTGGTCGAGGGCGTAGACGCGGCCTTGGGTGTCGATGGCGAGGAGTGCCTGGGTGTCGGTTTCGGCGCCGAGGGGGCAGATCCGGGTGTCGAGGGCGCGGCCGAGGTCGGCGAGGGTGCGGGCGGTGTGGAGGCCGTGGAGGGGGTCGAGGTGGAGGGTTGCGGGGGCGATGTGGCGGCCGGGTCCGGTGGGGGTGATGTGGAGTCCGCCGAATTCGGCCCAGGCTTCGACGGCGGCGGGGAAGACGGTGTGGCGGTGTCCGGCGGGTGAGGTGTGGTCGCGGAGGGTGTCGGCCCAGATTTCGGCTTGCTTGATGTCCCAGCGTCCGGGTTGCCAGCCGGCGGTGCGGAGGGCGGCGTCGACGGGTACGGCGAAGCGGGTGGTGGAGGTGCGGTCGGTGTGCATCTGCTCTTCGTTCGTCGTGGTCGTGGGGTGTGGGTTCAGCCGTCGGTGGTGGTGGCGGCGGGGTCGACCGTGCGGACGCCGAAGTGGGCGGTGAGGGCGGTGCAGGCGCGGCAGGGGGGTGCGTAGCTGTCGTGGAGGGGGTCGCCGTCCTCGCGGATGCGGCGGGTGGTGAGTTTGGCTTGTTTGAGGGCTTTGCGTGCTTCGCCGTTGGTCATGGGTTTGCGTGCGGCGCGTTTGCTGCGGGCGGCGTCGAGGGTGGTGATGTGCCGGGAGATGAGGATGGTTTCGGCGCAGCGGCCGGTGAAGCGGTCGCGTTGGTCGCTGGTGAGGGTGTCGAGGAAGTCCTGGACGAGGGGGTGGAGGGCGGGGGGTGTGTCGCCGCGTGCGGGGGTGGCGGTGAGGGTGGTGCCGCGGAGGGTGAGGGCGGCGGCGATGGTGGGGAGGATGCCGTCACGGCGGTGGTGGAGGGTGGGGGCGGGGGTGGTGTCGGTGGTGCTCCAGTCGACGCGGGGGTCGCCGGTTCGGGGGTCGCCGGATGGGCCGGTGTGGGTCCCCGTTTGTGTTGCGTTCATGATCGTCATCCCCTCCCGAGCATCTCCCCGGAGGTCACAGAGTGCCAAATCGGGTGGCTGATGCGGAAGCGGGGGCGTGGCGACACGCCCGGGTTTGGGCGGGCTGTCACGGGAGGGTGACGGTTGGTCACGGAAGTGGAGGGGGTGGGTGGCCGGTGCCGGTGACCGGTGGGGGTGTACCGCATAGGCTGTCGGCGCCGCGATCCATGCGGTGATCCGTGCGGTTGTGTGTGCGGGCGCTGTGGGGTCGGGGCGGTAAGTGTGTCGAGACAGACGTGAGAGTCGAATACGTTCCGTAACCGTCCGTAGGGGGCGGTGTGGGTCGTACAGAGTGCCGCAGGGGGCAACCGCCATGACGACAGGTCGGCTCGGGCTGGGGGTTGCTTCCGGCCGCCAGGCAGGGGGAGGTGCCGCGCCGCCGAACGCGGCCTATGCGGGGCAGGTCGTGCATTTTCCGGATCCGGTGCGGGCGGCGCGTCATCCGCGGGGGGTGCGGGTGGATGAGCATGGGTATCCCGTTTTCTCTCCTTATGCGCGTGCGGCGGTGGAGATCGCGGATCCGCCGGAGGGTTTCGGTGTCGATGAGTTGCGTCTGACGGATTTCGTGTCGGCGAACGCGGCGTTGGCGGCGAGTGGTCATGAGTTGTGGGACACGGTGCCGGCGGTGGCGACGCCGCATGGCTGGACGTGGCATCACGTGGTGGGGTCGCGGCGGCTGGAGTTGGTGCCGGTCGAGGTGAAGGCGTTGTTGCGGCATCACGGTGGGGTGGCGACGTCGGCGGTGGATCACGGTAAGCGGGGGACGCGGCCGTTGCAGGAGACGCGTCCGGCGCATTTCGGGTTGCCGAAGTCGGGTGTGGCGGTGACGGAGGCGCAGGTGCTGGGGGTCGAGGAGGATCTGGGGTACCGGTTGCCGGGTGCGTATCGGTCGTTTCTGAAGGCGGCGGGTGGTTGTGCGCCGGTGGGGACGGCGTTGGACGCGGAGCTGGGTTTGTTGGTGGATCAGCCGTTCTTCACGGTGCGGGACGAGGCGGCGGTCAATGATCTGGTGTACGTCAACAAGTGCTTGCGTGATCATCTGACGAAGGACTATCTGTGCGTGGCGTTCGTGCAGGGTGGTCTGCTGGCGGTGAAGGTGCGGGGCGAGCGGCAGGGTTCGGTGTGGTTCTGCGCGTACGACGATGTGCGGGACGTGGATCCGTCGTGGGCGCCGGCCGAGCGGGTGGAGCGGCTGCTGTTGTCGTGCGGTGAGGACTTCGACGTGTTCCTGTCGCGGCTCGCGGGGTCTCCGCCGGAGTTGGAGACGGTGGCGAATCTGATGGTGGACGGCGGGTTCGCGCGTGTCGTTCCGGTTGCGGCTGGGGAGTGAGGCTCGGCGATGGTGACGTTCGCGCAGGCGCAGGAGCGCGCCGAGGAGTGGGTGAACGGGGATGTGCCGGCGTATCAGCACCGTGAGGTGCGGGTGCGGGAGTTCGGTCTCGGGTTCGTGGTGTGGGCGGAGGATCGTGCGGACGGGCCGCGTTCGGACGGTGGCGCGCAGCGGCTGGTGATCGCCCGGGACAGTGGTGAGGCGACGTTGTGGCCGGGGCTGGCGGTGGGTGAGGTGATCCGCCGGTACGAGGAGGAGTACGGCCGTGATGCGGCGGCGCCCGAGCCGGCGCCGGCGCCGGCGGCGCGGGTGGATCTGAATCAGACGTCGTTCCTGCTGAGTCCGCCGGAGTGGTTGCAGGAGGCCGCGGACCGGCTGGGGATTCCGGATCGGCGGGGTGAGGGCTCGGGGGGTGCCGCGGGTTCGGGTGTCGCCGGTACGGCGGGTGCCGGGGTGGTTCCGGCGCAGGGTGCGGTTCCGGGTTCGGGGGCTCCGGTGCCGGGGGCTGCCGGGGCCGACAGCGGGTCCGCGTGGCCCGTGGCCGGCGGGGGCGGTGAGCGGGCCGGTGACGGTGGGGACGCGGAGGCGACTCCGTGGGCCGGTACGGACACCAACGCCGATGCGGGTGAGGACCGTTCCGTGCCGTTGCCGGAGACGGTGTTCGCGCAGCAGTTGAGCGAGTCGGGCGAGGACGCCCCGCCGCCGCCCCCCGCGGTCGCGGAGGCGCGGACGGCGTTGATGTCGGGCGGCAGTCAACTTCCGCCGACGGCTGTCGCGCCCGCGGTGCCGGATTCCGCCGCGGGGCGGGCGACACCGCCGCCGGCCGGTCCGGGTGTGCCGGAGCGGCCGCTCGCGCCGAACGCGGGTGACATCGCGGACGCCGCGACGAGCAAGGCGGCTCCGCCGCCGCGCCGCGGTTCGGGGGGCCCGACGACGCCGCCCCCTCCGGGTGCGCCGGGCACCCCGGGTGCGCGGCCGGGGGGTACGCCCCCGCCGCCCGGTCCGGCGGGCGGGTACGTACAGACGCAGTTGGGGTCGTCGCTGGGCCCGGAGGGGTCCGGTGCGCCGACGCCGCCTCCGCCCGGTGCGCCCGTGCCGCCTCCGCCCGGTGCGCCGAGCGCGCCCGGTACGCCGCCCGGCGGGGTGCACCATGCCGCGACGGTGTTCGCCGACCCGGGTGTTCCGGGCGTTCCGGGCCCGGGCGGTCCCGGAGCGCCGGCGTCTCCGGGTGCTCCCGGCGCGCCCGGTGTTCCCGCCGCGCCCGGCGCACCGGGTGCTCCGGGTGCCGCCGGAGGGGGACGCCCTCCCGTGCATCACGCGGAGACGGTGCTGGCCGCCCCTCCGGTGGCCGGCCCGGGTATGCCTCCGCCGCCCGGTCCCCCCGGTGCGCCCGCCGGCGCTCCGCCGATGCCGCCGGGAGCGGTGCCGCCGGGGGCGGTGCCGCCGCCCGGTACGCCGCCCGGGGTTCCGGGTGGTCCGGGGCAGCCGCCGGCGTACGGCTATCCGCCGCGGCCGACCGGTCAGCCGACCGTCGGTCCCGGCTACCAGGCCGTGCTGCGCTACCGCGCGCAGGACGGCAGCGAGCAGCAGCTGATCCGGCGTTCGGCGCCGGGTACGCCGCATCCGGAGTGGCAGATCTTCCACGAGCTGCGTGCGATGAACGTGCCGCCGGACCAGGTGCTGGAGCTGCACACCGAGCTGGAGTCGTGCGAGCTGCCGGGTGCGTACTGTGCGCGGATGATCCGGGAGCAGTGGCCGCAGGCGCGGATCACGTCCATCGCGCCGTACGGCACGGATCATGCGAGCCGTCAGCAGGGCATGGCGCAACTTCTCGCGCACCAGGGCGAGTTGCATCAGGTGGCGGACGGTCCGGCGCGTCCGGCGCCGGTGCGTGCGCCGATTCCGCCGGTGCAGCCGGTGCCGCCGGTTCCGCCGGAGGCGATCGCGCAGGAGCTGGCGGGGGCGTTCGGGCCGGGGGTGTTCCGGTTCGAGCAGGCGGCGGTGTCCCGGCAGGGTGTGCCGCCAGTCGTGGCGCACACGCTGGTGGCGGCGGGGCTGCCGATGGACATGGGCCCGTTCTTCTGGGCGCAGGCGCAGCCGGGCCGTCCGGTGCCGACGCTGGCGGAGCTGGCCGTGGAGCGGGGTGTGCAGGCGGCTCCGGACGCGGGCTCGTACCTGGTGATGGGCAGTGACTTCGGCAAGGCGGTCTGTGTGCAGTACGGCACGGCGAACATCGTCGCGGTGCCGGTGGAGGCCGGGCCGGGCGGTGTGTCCGTGCCGCCGCAGTTCGTGAACACCGGTCTGCCGGAGTTCGCGCGGTGTCTGGCGCTGCTGGGGCGGATGTGGCGGCTGCGGTTCGGGTTGAACCAGGAGCAGGCGGGCCGCTGGACGGTCGATTTCCAGGCGCAGTTGGCGGCGCTGGACCCGGCGGCGCTGGGTTCGCCGGAGAGCTGGTGGTCGGTGCTGCTGGAGCAGATGTGGGACGGGTTGCTGTGAGCCGTCGCCGCTGAATCCGGTGTGAGGTGAGGGGCCGGGCCCGGTCGGGAGGACGACCGGGCCCGGCTTTTGCGTGCCCGCCAAGCGGAGTGTCGCGTTAGGGACACTTCCGTGTGATCCATCAAGATGTGCGCGATTCATCCCATTTCGTTCTCGGTTGTCGTGCTGGGCTTCGAGAGTCCGTCGCGTGGAAGAGGGGTCGCAGGGTGAGCAGCGCATCGGTGTCGTCGCAGGGCTTCGAGGTCGTACGGGGGCGTGGCTACCGTCCTTTGCAGGTCATCGCGTACGTCGAGGCCCTCTCGAAGGAACGCGACGCGGCCTGGGAGCGGGCGGCGCGGCTGACCGTGCTGGCCAGGGAGATGGAGGAGGAGCTGGAGCTGCTGCGGATGCGGGTGGCGGCGCTGCCTGTGCAGACGTACGAGTCGCTGGGGGAGGGCGCGAGGCGGCTGTTCGAGCTGGCGGGGGAGGAGGCGACGGCCGTGCGGGAGGGGGCCCGCCAGCAGGCGCGGGACCTCGTGGACCTGGCGCGCGAGGAGGCGGCCGGTGTGGAGGAGGCCGCGCGCGCGTCCGCGGACGCGGTGCGTGCCGGTGCCGACGGGCGGGCCGGTGAGCGGCTGGCCGCGGCCCGCGCGGAGGCCGACGAGATCCGGATCGAGGCCCGGCTGGAGGTGAAGGAGCAGCGCGGGCGGACGCTGGCGGAGCTGCGGCGGATGCGGGAGCGTACCTCGGAGACGCTCGCCGAGGTGGCGGGTGAGCAGGCGGAGCGGCTGGACGCGGTGGAGCGCGAGGAGGCCGCGCGGGTGGCCGAGCTGGTGGCCCGGCAGGCGGAGGCGGAGGCGCGCGCGGAGTGTGCGCTGGCCGAGGCGCGGCAGGTGTTCGCGGAGGCGGAGGAGTCGGTGCTCCGCCGCGCGGAGGAGGCGCGGGAGCGCGCGGCGGAGGTGCTCGACGAGGCGCGGGTGCGCGCGGAGGGCATCGGGCGGGAGACCGAGCGGGTGCTGCGTGACCACGCCGGCCGGCGGGAGGAGGTGCAGACCCACATGGACCACGTGTGTGCCAGCCTCAGCGCGCTGACGGGGCGGGTGGTGGAGTGAGCGGGGCGCTTCACCCTCTCCTGCGCGCCGCGCCGGCGAGGATCCAGCCCTCGACGGCCTCGTACTGGCGCCGCTGTTCCTCCGCCCGGCCCCGGCCGGAGGCCACCGTGCCGAGCCAGCCGCAGAGGAAGCCGAGGGGGATGGAGAGCAGTCCGGTGGTGGTGAAGGGGAACCAGTTGAAGTCGGCGTCGGGGAAGGCGGCGACCGGGGAGCCGGAGACGAGGTTGGTGCCCGGCATGAGCAGGAGCACGGACAGGGAGCCGCCGATGAGGGTGGCGAGCAGGCCGGTGCGGGTGTAGCGGCGCCAGAAGAGGCTGTAGACGAGGGCCGGTGCGATGGCGGAGGCGCCGAGGCAGAAGGACAGGGTGACCAGGGGCTGGAGGCTGTGGTGCTGGACCAGGGTGGCGAGCAGGATCGCGGGGACGCCCACCGCGAGGGCGGAGAGGCGGGCGAGGAACATCTCGCGGCGCGGTGACATCTCCTGGACGCGGGCGGCGAAGACGTCGTGGGCGAGGGAGTTGGCGCAGGCGAGGATCATGCCGGCGACGGAGGCGAGGACGGTGAGGAAGATCGCGGTGGTGACGGTGGTGAAGAGGAGGGTCTCCGCCGTGGACACCTCGGGGCCGAAGGCGGCCTGTGTGCCGAGCAGGTAGGCGGTGTTGCCGCGCGGGTCGGCCTGGGCGACGGCGGCCCGTCCGGCGAGCGCGGTCGCGCCGAAGCCGATGACGGTGATGACGAGGACGAACAGGGCGACGCCGGAGACCGCCCAGGACATCGAGCGGCGGATCTCGCGGGCGCTGGAGGCGGTGTACATGCGCATGGTGACGTGGGGGAGGCAGGCGCCGCCGAGGACGACGGTGAGCTGCGAGCTGATCATGTCCAGGCCGGGGTGGGAGCCGCCGGCGAACTGCAGGCCGGAGGCGAGGAAGGCGTCGCCGACGCCGCTGCCCTCGGCGGCCGCGTCGAAGAGGGTGCCCGGGTTCCAGTCGAAGCGGTTCAGGACGAGGGCGGCGACGACGAGGCCGGAGCCGAGCAGCAGCACCATCTTGAGGATCTGGATGAGGGCGGTGCCCTTCATGCCGCCGATCGCCGCGTAGCTGATCATCAGGGCGCCGACGCCGATGATGCAGCCGGTCTGCATCGACTCGCCGGAGAAGCCGAGGACGAACCCCATGAGCTGTCCGGTGCCGGCGAGTTGTACGAGCATCATGGGCAGCAGCGCGGCGAGGGTGACGGCGCTGGCGGCGATCCGTGTGCCGCGTCCGCCCGGCATGCGGCGGGTCAGCGAGTCGCCCATGGTGAACCGGCCCGCGTTGCGCAGGGGTTCGGCCAGCAGGAACATCAGCAGCATCAGGGACAGGGCGGTGCTCAGGGCGAGCACGATCCCGTCGTACCCGAACAGGGCGATGACGCCGCCGGTGCCGAGGACGGTCGCGGCGGAGATGTAGTCGCCGGCGATGGCGAGGCCGTTGCGCAGGGGGGAGAGGGAGCCGTAGCCGGTGTAGAACTCGTCGAGGTCGTCGCGGTCGGGGCCGGTCATCACGCACAGCAGCAGGGTGACCGTGGCGACGGCGGAGAAGCCGACGAGGGCCATGGCCTGGGTGTCGCCGCCGAATTCGGGGTTCATCGTGCCGCCTCCCGCTTGGCGTCCAGCGCGGACTGGCGGCGGATCAGGTCCGCGAGGGGGTCGACGTGGCGGCGGGCGGTGTGCTCGTACAGGGCGATGGCGAGCCAGGTCACGGGGACCTGGAGGACGGCGAGGAGCAGTCCGGTGGGGATGCCGTCGGTGACGGTGCCGGTCATGAAGGACGGGGCGAACGCCGACAGGACGAGGAAGAGGACGAAGTAGCCGAGCGCGGTGAGGGTGGCGGTGCGGCGCTGCCAGCGGTAGGCGCTGCGCAGCCGGCGCAGGTCGGAGTGGTGCCCGAGCGGGGCCTGCTGGGGGGCCCGCCGCGGCTGGTGGGCGGGCGGGGCCGGGGGCTGCGGGTGGGGGGCCCGGTGGGGGCGGGGGTGGTGGGGGTGTGGGTACGGGTCGGTGGACATCCCGTGCTCCTTGCGTGGCTCGGGTCCGTGCGGGGACGGCAGGGAGGGGGGTGGGGAGCGGAGACCGCACGCTACTCGCGCGCTCCGGGGTGCGCTGCGTTTTGGCCGAACTGAGCGGTCGGTATGGGCCGATCGCCACCTTCCGGGGGCTGACCTGGGGTGTTACCCGGATTAACTCAGACTTTTGAGCCCTGAAGTCCCCTCGTGGGGCGGCGACTTGACCCTGACGTGGGGGGAGGGAGGAGTCTCGGGGGGCCGACAGGAGGAGCCGACCCCGAGACGGACTCCCCCCGTCGGCGGAGAGCCCCTAGGGGTATCTCCGTACTACGGCTCGGGGAGGGTTCGTACCGGCGGAGGACGAGAGGCGGCGGGGGCCGTCCTTAGTCTGGCTTTACGCCGCCGGGGGGTGGCGGAGCACAGCAACAGGGGTGGGGTTTTCCTCAGGAAAAGACTGCGCTGAACACCAGGGCGCCCGACCCCCTCCCGCCGCGAGACTGAAGCACATCGCACGAACACGCGCCGAACGGCCGCCGGGCAGGCGGGCGGCCGCAGGGGCACCGTACGCACTTGCTGACCGACATAGGAGACATACCGTGACATCGGCTGTGACCATTCCCAGGCACGGGGGCACCGGAGGGACCACGGCCGTCGCCGCGCGGGCGCGGCAGGTCGTCAAGGCGTACGGGTCCGGCGAGACCCGGGTCGTCGCCCTCGACCACGTCGACGTGGACATCGCCCGCGGACGGTTCACCGCGATCATGGGCCCCTCGGGGTCCGGCAAGTCCACCCTGATGCACTGCCTCGCCGGCCTCGACACCGTGACCTCCGGCCAGATCTTCCTGGACGAGACCGAGATCACCGGCCTGAAGGACAAGAAGCTCACGCGGCTGCGCCGGGACCGGATCGGGTTCATCTTCCAGGCGTTCAACCTGCTGCCGACGCTCAACGCCATCGAGAACATCACGCTGCCCATGGACATCGCCGGCCGCAAGCCCGACAAGGCGTGGCTGGACCGGGTCGTGGAGACCGTCGGGCTCGCGGAGCGCCTCAAGCACCGGCCGACGCAGCTCTCCGGCGGTCAGCAGCAGCGGGTCGCCGTGGCGCGGGCGCTGGCCGCCCGGCCGGAGATCATCTTCGGTGACGAGCCGACCGGGAACCTCGACTCGCGCGCCGGCGCCGAGGTGCTCGGCTTCCTGCGCCGCTCGGTCGACGAGCTGGGCCAGACCATCGTGATGGTCACCCACGACCCCGTCGCCGCCTCCTACGCGGACCGGGTGCTGTACCTCGCCGACGGCCGCATCGTCGACGAGATGCACCAGCCCACCGCCGAGCAGGTTCTCGACCGCATGCTGTGCTTTTCTGGGGGAGACCCCCAGACCCCCGACTTCGACGCCCGGGGGCGCACGTCATGACCGTGCTCAAGACCTCGATGCGCAACTTCTTCGCGCACAAGGGACGCATGGCGCTCTCCGCGGTGGCGGTGCTGCTGTCGGTGGCGTTCGTCTGCGGAACCCTGGTGTTCACGGACACCATGAACACCACGTTCGACAAGCTGTTCGCGGCGACCTCCGCGGACGTCACCGTCAGCTCCAAGGACGCCTCCGACGGCGGTGAGACGACCTCCGGCAACGGCAAGCCGCCCGTCATACCGGCCTCCGTGCTCGACGAGGTGCGCGGCGCGGACGGCGTGAAGTCGGCCGAGGGCACGGTGTTCTCCACCTCCGTGACCGTCGTCGACGGCGACAAGGACAACCTCTCGCCCACCAGCGGCGGCCCGACCATCGTCGGCAGCTGGAACGACAACGACGCCCGCACCATGGAGATCACCTCCGGCGCGGCACCCGGGAACGCCGGCCAGATCATGGTCGACGCCGACACCGCCGACAAGCACGGCCTGACCCTCGGTGACGAGATCGGCGTCATCAGCGCCGTCGGCACGCACACCGCGAAGATCTCCGGCATCGCCGACTTCACCGTCACCAACCCCGGCGCCGCGATGTTCTTCATGGACGCGGACACCGCCCAGCGGACCCTGGTCGGCGAGAGCGGCGTCTACACCAACGTCAACGTCACCGCCGCGGCCGGCGTCAGCGACACGCAGCTGAAGCAGAACGTCGTGGCGGCGCTCGGCGCCGACTACAAGGTGCAGACCGCCAAGGAGACCGCGGACGCCAACAAGGAGAGCGTCGGCGAGTTCATGAACGTCATGAAGTACGCCATGCTCGGCTTCGCCGGGATCGCCTTCCTCGTCGGCATCTTCCTCATCATCAACACCTTCTCCATGCTGGTCGCCCAGCGCACCCGCGAGATCGGCCTGATGCGGGCGATCGGCTCCTCCCGCACGCAGGTCAACCGCTCGGTGCTGGTCGAGGCGCTGCTGCTCGGCGTGATCGGCTCGGTCCTCGGCGTCGGCGCGGGCATCGGCCTCGCCGTCGGCCTGATGAAGCTCATGGGCATGATGGGCATGGAGCTGTCCACGAACGACCTCACGATCGCCTGGACGACCCCGGTGGCCGGCCTGGTCCTGGGCGTCGTCGTCACCGTCCTGGCCGCCTACCTGCCCGCGCGGCGCGCCGGGAAGATCTCCCCGATGGCCGCCCTGCGCGACGCCGGCACCCCGGCGGACGCCAAGGCCGGCTGGATACGCGGCGGGATCGGCCTGGCCCTCACCGGCGCCGGCGCAGCCTTCCTCTACCTGGCCGGAACCGCCGACAAGGCCACCGAGGGCTCCCTGTGGCTGGGCCTGGGCGTGGTGCTGTCCCTGATCGGCTTCGTCGTCGTCGGGCCCGTGCTGGCGAGCGGCGTGGTCCGGGTCCTCGGCGCGGTCCTGCTGCGCGCCTTCGGCCCCGTGGGCCGCATGGCCGAGCGCAACGCGCTGCGCAACCCGCGCCGCACCGGC
This sequence comes from Streptomyces sp. NPDC030893, assembly GCF_055571535.1. Taxonomy (NCBI): domain Bacteria; kingdom Bacillati; phylum Actinomycetota; class Actinomycetes; order Kitasatosporales; family Streptomycetaceae; genus Streptomyces; species Streptomyces sp. NPDC030893. The sequence goes on from NZ_JBVIFC010000014.1 coordinate 107,899, forward strand.
GCGACCGGCGCCGCGCTGATGATCGGCCTGGCGCTGGTGGCGTGCCTGTCGGTGGTCGGGTCCTCCATGGTCGCCTCGGCCGGCGAGGAACTCGACAAGACCGTCGGTACGGACTTCATCATCCAGAACGACATGGGCCAGCCGCTGGTCCCCGAGGCCGTCGAGGCCGTCAAGTCGACCCCCGGCCTGGACCGGATCACCGAGTACAAGTGGACCGAGGCGGACTTCACCACGCCCGACGGGAAGACCACCGACGACACCGCGATCACCGCCGCCGACCCGACGTACGCGACCGACCTGCGGGTCGAGACCGTCGCCGGCAAGCTCGCCGACGCCTACCGGCCGGACTCGATGTCCGTGCACCAGGACTTCGCCGAGGACCACGACGTCCGCATCGGGTCGAAGATCGAGGTCGCCTTCAAGGACGGCAGCACCGGCTCCCTCACGGTCCGCGCCATCACCAGCAGCGACGGCGTGGTCGACGCGGGCGCGATGTACACGTCCATCGACACCCTCGCCCGGTACGTCCCGGCCGAGAAGATGCCGCTGGACCAGCTGCTCTTCGCCTCGGCCGAGGACGGGCAGAAGGACGCCGCGTACACGGCGCTCAAGGACGCGCTGCACGGCTTCCCGCAGTACGAGGTCCGCGACCAGACCGACTACAAGGAGGCGCTGCAGGACCAGATCGGCCAGCTGCTGAACATGATCTACGGTCTGCTGGCCCTGGCGATCGTCGTCGCGATCCTCGGTGTGGTGAACACGCTGGCCCTGTCGGTGGTGGAGCGCACGCGGGAGATCGGCCTGATGCGGGCCATCGGCCTCTCGCGCCGGCAGCTGCGCCGCATGATCCGCATGGAGTCGGTCGTGATCGCCCTCTTCGGTGCCCTGCTGGGCCTCGGCCTGGGCATGGGCTGGGGCGCCACCGCCCAGCAGCTCCTCGCCCTGGAGGGCCTGAAGGTCCTCGACATCCCGTGGCCGACGATCATCGGCGTCTTCATCGGCTCGGCCTTCGTGGGCCTCTTCGCGGCCTTGGTCCCGGCTTTCCGCGCCGGCCGCATGAACGTCCTGAACGCCATCGCCACCGACTGACCACCGCACACGGGGGTTGCGGGGGGAGACCGGCGCCGGGGAGTCCTTGGGGGACTGTCCGGCGCCGGTTCGTTCCGTCGGTCGGTCCGTCCGGCGATCCAGGACGAGGCCCGTCCAGGGCCGAACGGGGGTCCAGGGGGGCGGAGCCCCCTGGTGGTCGGGCCGCGAGTCCGCTCACCGGCCGGCCGGACGTCGTCCACAGCCCCCGCACCCGCGGACGCGGCGACGTACCCTTGACACCCCCGGCCCGCAGCGCGCGTCGGGCCCGTCGTGTTGCACACCCCCGGAGGGAATCCGCCCCGCATGAGCCTGCACGGTCTGCTCGACGCCGTAGTCAAGGACCCCGCCCTCGCGGAAGCGATCGCGGCCGCCGCGGACGGCAACCGCATGCACGTCGACCTCGTCGGCCCGCCCGCGGCCCGCCCCTTCACCGTCGCCGCCCTCGCCCGCGACACCGGCCGCCCCGTACTCGCGGTGACGGCGACCGGCCGCGAGGCCGAGGACCTGGCCGCGGCCCTGCGCTCCCTGCTCCCGCCCGAGGGCGTCGTGGAGTACCCGTCCTGGGAGACCCTCCCGCACGAGCGCCTCAGCCCCCGCAGCGACACCGTCGGCCGCCGCCTCGCCGTCCTGCGCCGCCTCGCCCACCCCCGCCCCGACGACCCGGAGACCGGCCCGGTCTCCGTCGTCGTCGCGCCCGTACGGTCCGTGCTCCAGCCGCAGGTCAAGGGCCTGGGTGACCTGGAGCCGGTCGCGCTGCGCACCGGGCAGAGCGCCGACCTGAACGAGATCGTCGAGGCCCTCGCCGCCGCCGCGTACGCACGCGTGGAGCTCGTGGAGAAGCGCGGCGAGTTCGCCGTACGGGGCGGCATCCTCGACGTGTTCCCGCCCACCGAGGAACACCCCCTCCGGGTGGAGTTCTGGGGCGACGACGTCGAGGAGATCCGCTACTTCAAGGTCGCCGACCAGCGCTCCCTTGAGGTCGCCGAGCACGGCCTGTGGGCCCCGCCCTGCCGCGAACTGCTGCTCACGGACGACGTACGGGAACGCGCGCGGGTCCTCGCCGAAGCGCACCCGGAGCTGGGCGAGCTGCTCGGCAAGATCGCCGAGGGCATCGCCGTGGAGGGCATGGAGTCCCTGGCGCCCGTCCTCGTCGACGACATGGAGCTGCTGCTGGACGTGCTGCCCAAGGGCGCCATGGCCCTTGTGTGCGACCCGGAGCGGGTGCGCACGCGCGCCTCGGACCTGGTGGCCACCTCGCAGGAGTTCCTGCAGGCCTCGTGGGCGGCGACCGCCGGCGGGGGCGAGGCGCCCATCGACGTCGGCGCGGCCTCCCTGTGGTCCATCGCGGACGTCCGCGAGCGGGCGCGTGAGCTGGACATGATGTGGTGGTCCGTCTCGCCGTTCGCGGCGGACGAGGAGCTCGACGGGGACACCCTCAAGCTCGGCATGCACGCCCCCGAGACCTACCGCGGCGACACCGCGCGGGCGCTCGCCGACACCAAGGGCTGGCTCGCCGACGGCTGGCGCACGGTGTTCGTCACCGAGGGCCACGGCCCGGCCGCCCGCACGGTCGAGGTGCTCGGCGGCGAGGGCATCGCGGCCCGCCTCGAGGCCGACCTCGGCGAGATCGCCCCGTCCGTGGTGCACGTCTCCTGCGGCTGCATCGACCACGGCTTCGTCGACCCCGCCCTCCGGCTCGCCGTCCTCACCGAGACCGACCTGACCGGCCAGAAGGCCTCCGGCCGCGAGGGCGCGCGGATGCCGGCCCGGCGCCGCAAGACCATCGACCCGCTCACCCTGGAGGCGGACGACTACATCGTCCACGAGCAGCACGGCGTCGGCCGCTACATCGAGATGGTCCAGCGCACCGTCCAGGGCGCCACCCGCGAGTACCTGGTCGTGGAGTACGCCCCCGCCAAGCGCGGCCAGCCCGGCGACCGGCTCTACATCCCCACCGACCAGCTGGAGCAGATCACCAAGTACGTCGGCGGGGAGGCCCCCACCCTGCACCGGCTCGGCGGCGCCGACTGGACCAAGACCAAGGCGCGCGCCAAGAAGGCCGTCAAGGAGATCGCCGCCGACCTGATCAAGCTGTACAGCGCCCGGATGGCCGCCCCCGGGCACCCCTTCGGCGCCGACACGCCCTGGCAGCGCGAGCTGGAGGACGCGTTCCCGTACGCGGAGACGCCCGACCAGCTCACCACCATCGCCGAGGTGAAGGAGGACATGGAGAAGACGGTCCCCATGGACCGCCTGATCTGCGGCGACGTCGGCTACGGCAAGACCGAGATCGCGGTGCGCGCCGCGTTCAAGGCCGTACAGGACGGCAAGCAGGTCGCCGTCCTGGTCCCCACCACGCTGCTGGTGCAGCAGCACTTCGGGACGTTCAGCGAGCGGTACGCGCAGTTCCCGGTCGTGGTGAAGGCGCTGTCCCGCTTCCAGACCGACACCGAGGCCAAGGCGGTCCTGGAGGGCCTGCGCGAGGGCTCGGTGGACGTCGTCATCGGCACCCACCGCCTGTTCTCCTCGGAGACGAAGTTCAAGGACCTGGGCCTGGTCATCGTCGACGAGGAGCAGCGCTTCGGCGTCGAGCACAAGGAGCAGCTGAAGAAGCTGCGCGCCAACGTCGACGTGCTGACCATGTCCGCCACGCCGATCCCGCGCACCCTGGAGATGGCGGTCACCGGCATCCGCGAGATGTCGACGATCACCACCCCGCCGGAGGAGCGCCACCCGGTGCTCACCTTCGTCGGCCCGTACGAGCAGAAGCAGATCGGCGCCGCCATCCGCCGTGAACTGCTGCGCGAGGGCCAGGTCTTCTACATCCACAACCGGGTCGAGTCCATCGACCGCGCGGCGGCCCGGCTGCGCGAGATCGTGCCCGAGGCGCGGATCGCCACCGCGCACGGCCAGATGTCGGAGTCGGCGCTGGAGCAGGTCGTGGTCGACTTCTGGGAGAAGAAGTTCGACGTGCTGGTGTCGACGACGATCGTCGAGTCCGGTATCGACATCTCCAACGCCAACACCCTGATCGTGGAGCGCGGCGACAACTTCGGCCTCAGCCAGCTGCACCAGCTGCGCGGCCGGGTGGGACGAGGACGGGAGCGCGGGTACGCCTACTTCCTGTACCCGCCGGAGAAGCCCCTGACCGAGACCGCGCACGAGCGCCTCGCCACCATCGCCCAGCACACGGAGATGGGCGCGGGCATGTACGTGGCGATGAAGGACCTGGAGATCCGCGGCGCCGGAAACCTCCTCGGCGGTGAGCAGTCCGGGCACATCGCGGGCGTCGGCTTCGACCTGTACGTGCGGATGGTCGGCGAGGCGGTCGCGGACTACCGGCGTCAGCTGGAGACCGGTGAGATCGAGGAGGAGCCGCCGCTCGAGGTGAAGATCGAGCTGCCCGTCGACGCGCACGTCCCGCACGACTACGCGCCGGGTGAGCGGCTGCGCCTCCAGGCGTACCGGGCGATCGCCTCCGCCAACAGCGAGGAGGACGTCAAGGCCGTACGCGAGGAACTCGTCGACCGCTACGGCAAGCTGCCGGAGCCGGTGGAGAACCTGCTGCTGGTGGCGGGCCTGCGGATGCTCGCGCGCGCCTGCGGAGTCGGCGAGGTCGTGCTCCAGGGCAACAACGTCCGCTTCGCGCCGGTGGAGTTGCGCGAGTCGCAGGAGCTGCGGCTGAAGCGGCTGTACCCGGGCACGGTCATCAAGGCGGCGGCCCACCAGGTCCTGGTGCCCCGCCCGAAGACCGCGAAGGTGGGTGGGAAGCCGCTGGTCGGGCGGGAGCTGCTGGGCTGGGTCGGGGAGTTCCTGACGTCGGTGCTGGGCTCCTGACCTCCGGGCCCCGAGGGACGGCGGGCACGGCAGCCGGCCGTCCACGGCGCGGATCGCCGTGGACGGCCCTGACGGGTGCGCGAGGCCCTACGGCCGGTCGGGACGGTCGCGGTCCATGCCGAACCGGCGTTCGGCCTGCTGCTGTCCGGTGTCGATCTGCTGTTCGTACTTGCCGCCGGTCCTCTCGTTCAGCTTCTTCTCCGCGGCGTCCGAGGCCTTGTGGGCCTTCTCGCGCGCGGCCTTGTTGCTCTTGAACTTGTCGAGGATGCCCATGCGAGGCTCCTTCCGGAGAGTGACTCCGTACCGACGATACGCGCGCCGTGCGAGGAATGCCCGAAGAGCCGGGTTTGGTCTGGACCTCTCGCTCGTTACGGTGACATCCGGCGTCGGTCGCCCGTGCCGGGGCAGGGATCAGGAGAGCGAGGGAGGGCCGCGGTGACGCAACACAAGGGGTGGGGCAGGAGAATCCGGCACGCGGGACCGGCGGTGATCGCCTCGGTGGCGCTCCTGGCCGGCTGCGGCGGACCGGGGGGCGAGGATTCCCCGGCCGGCGGGGGGAGCGGTGAGCCCGCGTCCGGCGGGCACGGCGTCAGCCCGCTGGACAACCCGGACGGCACCGAACCGGGCCTCGCGCCCGTGACCGGCGACGAGGACCGCGCCGAGGCCGTCTCCCTCATCGAGAAGGTGACCACGAAGGGCCGCGGCCCCAAGACGGGGTACGACCGCGAGGAGTTCGGCTACGCCTGGATGGACACGGCCGACGGGGTGCCGTTCGCGAGGAACGGCTGCGACACGCGCAACGATCTGCTGAAGCTCCACGGCCGGGACGTCCGGTTCCGGTCCGGCTCGGACTGCGTGGTCGTCTCGATGAACCTGTACGACCCGTACACCGGCAAGGACATCGCCTGGAAGAAGGCGGAGGCGGCCGAGGTGCAGATCGACCATGTGGTCCCGCTGTCCTACGGCTGGCAGATGGGCGCCGCCCGGTGGACGGAGAGCAAGCGCGAGCAGCTCGCGAACGACACGCTCAACCTGCTTCCGGTGGAGGGCCGGGCCAACTCGGCCAAGTCCGACTCCGGCCCCGCGTCCTGGCTGCCGCCGCACAAGGAGGTCCGCTGCGCATACGCGGTGCGGTTCGCGCAGGTCGCCCTCAGGTACGAGATGCCGGTGACGGCGGCCGACAAGGCGACGATGCTGAAGCAGTGCGGCGGCTGACCGGCACGGGCGCCGGCCCGCGGAAACCCGGTTTCCCGTGCGCGGGCGCCTGTCTAGGGTGGCGCCATGGACGTCAAGATCTCGAACCTCGCCGACCGCCCCGCCATGGCCCGGCCCGTGGGCGACATGGCGGACTCGTGGCCGCGGTTCGTGATCGAGGACCTCATGGGCACCGTGTATTTCCCGCGCATCGCCGCGGAGCTGCCGGAGTACGTGCTGTTCGCCGAGGACGACCGGGGCGAGGTCGTCGCCACCGCCCACAGCGTGCCGTTCGCCCTCGGCGCCCCCGGCCGGGGCGAACTGCCCGCGCGTGGCTGGGACGAGGTCCTCAGGTGGGCGTTCGCGGACCTGCGGCGCGGAGTGCGTCCCGACACCGTCAGCGCGATCTCGGTCTCCGTCGCCCCGCACGCCCAGGGCCGCGGACTGTCCGCGCTGATGATCTCCGCGATGCGGGACAACGCCCGCCACCGGGGCTTTTGCGAGGTCGTGGCCCCCGTCCGCCCCAGCGCCAAGCACCTGGAACCGCGCACCCCCATCGAGGAGTACGTCCGCCGGGTGCGCCCCGACGGCCTGCCGCGGGACCCGTGGCTGCGCGTCCACGCCCGGGCCGGCGCCACGATCGCGTCCGTGGCACCGGCCTCCATGACCGTGTCCGCCGCGCTGGAGGACTGGCGCCGCTGGACGGGCCTGCCCTTCGACACCGAGGGCGCCGTCGAGGTGCCCGGCGCCCTGGTGCCGGTGCACTGCGAGGCGCGGCACGGGTACGCGGTGTACGTCGAGCCGAACGTCTGGATGCGGCACGCGCTGTGAGCGGGCGCTGGGCGCCGGTCAGAACTTGCCGTTGCCGAGCAGCTCGCCCTCGGCGTCGTAGACGGTGACGAGGCCGTTGTCGCTCTGCTTCCAGTCGGCGAACGCGGAGGCGATGAGCTTGGCGGGGCCCGTGCCCTCGCCCATGATGCCGCCGGTGAAGTCGGTGTAGACGTCGGCGGCGTCGAGGATGTCGTTCTGCTCTTCGGCGCCCTGCACCTTGGTGACGTGGGAGACGGCTTCCTTCTCCTGCGGCGTGCCGTTCTTCTCCACGAACGCCTTGAACTGCTCGGCCTGGGAGGCCTTCTCGGCGCCCTTGTCGTCGGCGGACTTCGCGTCGCCCTTGCCGTCCGACTTCTCCCCGCCCGACTGCTGCTGCGCCGACGCGGACGATCCGGTGCCGGTGGATCCGTCCTCCGAGTCGCCCGAGTTCGCCGAGACGGCGCCGATGACGACGATGCCCACGACGGCACCCAGCACGATCTTCGTCTTCATGCCCATGACTGTGTCCCCTCCCAACGGCGGCGCCCGCCACCTTTCGGCGGTCGCTCTGTTCGCGGGGTCAATGACAGCAGATACTGTGAACCGAGTCAACGCGGTTCACTTGAAGTGGGTAGTGCACGGCCGTGAAGCGTTCGCGCCGACGCATGCCGGTAGGATCTTCATCACATACGAACAGAGGGAAGCGGGGGCGGATGCCGGGGATGCAGGACAACGCGACAGAAGTGACCGCCGCCGGAATCGCACGGCTGGCCGGCGTGGGGCGCGCGGCCGTCAGCAACTGGCGCCGGCGCCACGCCGACTTCCCCAAACCGGTCGGCGGCACCGAGACCAGCCCCTCCTTCGCCCTCGCCGAGGTCGAGGACTGGCTGCGCAGGCACCGCAAACTCGCCGAGGTCCCGCTCAGGGAGCGGGTCTGGCAGCAACTCGCCGGCCACCCCGCGGGACCGGTCACCGCCCTCATTCACGCCGGCTGCGGGCTGCTGCTGATCCACGAGCGCTCCCCGGTCTGGCTGGACGTGAGCTCCGGCTCCGACGAGCGGCTCGCCGCCCTGCTGCCCACAGCACTGGAACAGGTGCTCACCACCGGGCCCGCTCCCGGCGAACCGGACGGCTCACGTGTGAACTCCCCGGGCGCTGTGAACCCCCCCGGCCCCCGTGCACACCCTCGTCGAACCCCCGACCGGCCCTCAGCTGCTCCCCTCCGTCCCCCTCCTGCGCGGCGCCGCCGAACTCGCCGCCGAACTCGGCGCCCGGCAGACCTTCGAATTCCTGCTCGGCCGGCACCTCGACGCCAACCCGCGCCAGTACACGCTCACCCCCGCCGACCTCGCCCGCCTCATGGCGGCCCTCGCCGGCACCCCCCGCACCGTCCTCGACCCCGCCTGCGGCACCGGCGCCCTGCTCCGCGCCGTCACCCCCCGCCCCGACCAGCGGCTCCACGCCCAGGACAGCAGCCCCGAACTCGCCGCCCTCACCGCGCTCCGCCTCGCCCTGCACACCCGCGCCCGTGTGCACACCGCCGCCGGCGACGCCCTGCGCGCCGACGCCCACCCGGACCTGCGGGCCGACGCCGTCCTGTGCCACCCGCCGTTCAACGAACGCAACTGGGGCCACGACGAACTCGCCTACGACCCGCGCTGGGAGTACGGCTTCCCGGCCCGCACCGAGTCCGAACTCGCCTGGGTGCAGCACGCGCTCGCCCGGCTCCGCGACGGCGGCACCGCCGTGCTGCTGATGCCGCCCGCCGCCGCGTCCCGCCGCTCCGGACGCCGGATCAGGGCCGACCTGCTGCGCCGGGGCGCGCTGCGCGCCGTCGTCGCCCTGCCGACCGGCGCGGCACCCCCGTACAACATCCCGCTCCACCTGTGGGTGCTGCGCCGGCCCGAACAGGCGCCCGCACAGCCGGAGGTCCTGCTCGCCGACGCCGGACGGTTCGCCGCCGAGGGCCGCGGCGGACCGGACTGGCCGGGCGTGCGGGAGACGGTCCTGGACGCCTGGCGCGCCTTCGACCGGGCCGGCCGACTCGACGAACGGCCCGGACTGGCCCGCTCCGTACCGGTCATCGAACTCCTCGACGACGACGTCGACCTCGCCCCGGCCCGCCATCTGCCGCCCCCGGCCGCCGCGGACGGCGCCGGCCGGCTCACCGGCGTACGCGACCGGCTCGGCGAGACGCTGCGGCTGACCGCCGACCTGACCCCGCCGCCCGTGGACCCCGCGCCCCCCGCCGCGTCCGGCCGCCTGCCGCTGACCACCGTCGGCGAACTGGCCCGCGGCGGCGCCCTGGAGCTGCGCACCGGCGGACACGGCGGCCACGCGCGCCTGCCCGTGCTCACCGACCACGACGTCCTCGCCGGGACCGCCCCCTCCGGCACCCTCCCGGAGAGCGAGGAGGAAGCGGTGCTCACCGCCCCGGGCGACGTCGTCGTCCCCGTGCTCGGCGGAGGGGCCGTCGCACGGGTCGTCGACGAGGCGACCGCAGGGGCCGCCCTCGGCCGCAACCTCGTGCTGCTGCGCCCCGATCCCGCCGCGCTCGACCCGTGGTTCCTCGCCGGGTTCCTGCGCGGCACCGCCAACAACCGCCAGGCCAGCAGCTACGCGTCCACCGCCACCCGGCTCGACGTGCGCCGGCTGCAACTGCCCCGGCTGCCACCGGCCGAACAGCGGCGCTACGGCGCCCGGTTCCGCGACCTCGACGCGTTCGAACGGGCGCTCAGACAGGCCGGCCGGCTCGGCGAACAGCTCGTGCGCGGGATGTACGACGGCCTGACCGACGGGACGATCGTCCCCGACTGAAGGCTCCGGGACGGCAACGGTTCGGTACATCCCGGACCGGTTGTCGCCGCGGACCTATACGCTCGGACTTCGAGTCCCCATCGGCTACACCTGTGCAGGAGCAGTCATGTACGGCCACGGCGCGGCGCCGCCCCCACCCAGCGGCGCATCGGTCATCACGCAGCGCGTGCTGTACGCCGCCGCCGGCATCCTCTGCTGCGGCCTGCTGGCCTGCGTACCGCTGTTCCGTGTCGCCTTCCTGCGGAGACGCACGCTCGACTGGGCGGTGGCCTGGGTGAGCATCCCGCTGTCCATCGCCTGCGCGGCGGTGGCCGGTGCGCTGCCGGAGTCGGACTCCCGCGCCGACGTCGCCGTGTTCGCGATGCTGCTGCTCGGCGCGGCCGCCACCGCGTACTACCTGATCGTGGACATCCGCCTCCACCACCCGCGCCACGGCGGCGCCCACCCGGCCCAGCCGTCGCCGCACGCGACCACGATGCACGCCCCGGGCCCCCACGCCCCCTACGCCTTCCCGCAGCAGGCCTCGCCCTACGCGCCCACCCCCGTACCGCAGCCGCAGCCCCCGCACACGCCGGTGCCACCCACCCCCGTACCGCCGCAGGCGCAGTCGCAGCCGCCGCAGCGCCCCGCGCCGGCCCGGATCGACCAGGTGCGTGCCGAGCTCGACGAACTCAGTGACTACCTGCGCCGGCAGGACGGGCAGCAGGACACCAGCGAAGGCGGAAGGTGAGCGTGACGACGGGACGTGTCGTCGCCGGCCGCTACGAACTGTCCACGCTCATCGGACAGGGCGGCATGGGACAGGTCTGGACGGCCTACGACAAACGGCTGGACCGGCGTGTCGCGGTGAAGCTGCTGCGCCCGGACAAGGTGGCCGGCCAGGAGGCCGACGAACTGCGCCGCCGCTTCGTGCGCGAGTGCCGGGTGACCGCCCAGGTCGACCACCCCGGCCTGGTCACCGTGCACGACGCGGGCAGCGAGGGCGAGGAACTGTTCCTCGTCATGCAGTACGTCGACGGCGCCGACCTCGGCGACCACCTCGCCGAACACGACCCCTACCCGTGGCAGTGGACGGTCGCGGTGGCCGCGCAGCTGTGCGCCGTCCTGAGCGCCGTGCACGCCGTGCCGATCGTCCACCGCGACCTCAAGCCGCGCAACGTGATGGTGAAGCAGGACGGCACCGTCACCGTGCTCGACCTCGGTGTCGCCTCCGTGATGGACGCCGACACCACCCGCCTCACCCACACCGGCACCCCCATCGGCTCGCCCGCCTACATGGCCCCCGAGCAGGCGATGGGCGGCGCGGTCGGCCCGTACACCGACCTGTACGCGCTCGGTGTGCTCATGCACGAACTGCTCAGCGGCGACGTGCCGTTCTCCGGCTCGACGGCGCTCGGCGTGCTCCACCGGCACCTGTACGAACCGCCGGTGCCCGTGCGCCGGATACGGCCGGAGGTCCCCGAAGGCCTGGAGACGCTGGTGCTGCGGCTGCTCGCCAAGGACCCGCAGCACCGCCCGGACTCCGCGCAGGAGGTCTACGAGCACCTGGCGCTGCTGCTCCCCGCGCGGGGCACGCCCACCGGTGCGCCCCTGGACCCCACCCGCCCCTTCCTGCGCCCGCACGCCCCCTGGCCGGACCGCGCCCGCACCCCCGCACCCCAGCCGGCCCCCGCCACCCCGTCCGCGCCCACGGGCGAGAAGGCCGACGTCGCCGCCGCCGTGGACGAGGTGAAGCGGCTGCTCGGCGAGGGCCGCATCACCCAGGCCGTCGACATCCTCGGCTCGATCCTGCCCGTCGCCGCCGACCAGCACGGCGAGCACTCCCCGGTCGTACGCACCCTGCGCAAGCAGTACGCGGCCACCCTCCTGGACGACGGCCAGTACCGGCGCGCCCTGCCCGAACTGCGCCGCCTCGCCGACGAACGCGCCGCCGAGGCCGGCCAGGCCGACCCGCAGTCCCTGCGCTACCGCTACGAGGCCGCCCAGTGCCTGGAGCAGCTCGGCGAACCGGCGGCGGCGCTCGCCGAGTACCGGACACTGCTGCCGTACTACGAGAACCACTACGTGGCCGGCGGCAACACGCAACTCGCCCATGACGTCCGCCGCCGTATCGGTCACCTCCTGCTCGCTCTCGGCGACCGCGTCGCCGCGCACGAGGTTCTGGTCCGGCTGCTGCACGACGTGGAGCGCTCCCAGGGACCGGCCCACCCGCTCGCCGCCGACATCCGCCGGACACTGCAGTGGCTCGGCCAGGTACGCGGATGACCGCACCGGCCACCGACCGGTCAATGGCCGGCCACCCCGCAAGGCCCCGACGGCCACGTGCCTTCCGGCAGTGCGGGCCCTTCCCCGGTGCTTCGAGACTCACCACCCAGCCGAACCTCTTCGCCGCGCTCTTGACGGCTATGCCAGGCAGTGCGTTCTGCTCCGCCCACGCGCACCGGTTGGCGCTCACCGTGCCGCTGAAGACCTGTCGGGTCTGCTGACGGGCTGGAGTGACCCCCGAGATTCCGACACCTGGACGCTGGATGTTTCGTCATCCAGGGGAAGTGATCCATGGTGGCAAAGCGGAAGAACTACCCCCAAGAGTTCAAGCGGGATGCAGTGGATCTGGTGCGTTCCTCGAAGGACCGCACGCTCACCGACATCGCACGAAGCCTGGGCATCCATCTGGAGACGCTGCGGAACTGGGTCCGCGAGGACAGGGCCCGCACCCAGGACGCGGACGGCGGGGGTGATGCCGGTATGACTCCCGATGAGAAAGAAGAGCTCAGGCGTCTGCGGCGGGAGAATACCCGGCTCAAGGAGGACAACGAGATCCTCCGGAAGGCCGCCGCCTACTTCGCGCGGGAGACGACACGGTGATCCGCTTCCGTTTCGTCGACGAACACCGGAACGCCCACGGCGTGAAGCGGATGTGCGACGTCCTGGGCTGGGACCGGTCCGGCTACTGCACCTGGCACCAGAACAAGGAGACCCGAGAGGAGAAAGCCGACGCCGGAGAGGAGCTGGCGCACCGCATCCGCGAGATCCATACCGATTCCAGGGGCGCCTACGGTGCTCTGCGGATCACCCGCGAACTGCGCCGTCGCGGGCACGTCGTGAACCGCAAACGGGTCGCGCGGATCATGCGGGAAAGACAGATCGCAGGGATCACACGACGAAAGTCGCGGTCCCTGACGAGACAGGACCGCTCGGCTGCACCCGCGCCGGATCTCGTCCTGCGTGACTTCACGGCGCCGATGCCGGGACTGAAACTTGTCGGGGACATCACCTGCATGCCGACCGCCGAGGGATGGCTCTATCCGGCGACGGTGATCGACCTGTGCACGCGTGAGGTCGTGGGCTGGTCGATGGCTGACCACATGAGGGCTCAGCTCGTGGAGGATGCCATCCGAATGGCCCACGTCGGCGGGCACACGGCCGGCAACGCGATCTTTCATTCGGACCGCGGGTCGCGGTATACATCCCGTCAATTCCGGGCCGCACTTGCGGAGTTGGACATCAGGCAGAGGTCGGCCGAACAGGGTCGTGTTTCGACAATGCCGCAGCGGAGAGTTTCTTCGCCATCCTCAAGGCCGAGATCGGAACGACGGTCTGGGAGACAAGGACCCTGGCCCGGCAGGACGTTTTCCGATGGATCGCGGAACATTGCAACCGGGAGCGGCTCCACTCGACCATCGGCTACATCACGCCGTATGAGGCGAGAACCCGCTACCGGCAGCGGCTCGGCCTCGCGGCATAAAACGGAAGTGTCGGCACTCAAGGGGTCACTTCAGGCGGTAAGTTCATCCTATCCGGTTGGTCCATGCGCAAGACCAAGGCATTCGAGAAGGTCAACGTGGCCGATGTCGCGGCCAAGCGGACGGAAATGGGAATGCCCATCCGGAAGCATAATATGGACCTCGGGGAACCGGGTCGATATTTCAATTCTCATGCAGAGAAGCAGGCGGAGATCGTGAATCCCGGCGGACTCCATAAGGTGTCCCGGGAGATGTGTGATGACTGCGTCGACTTCTTCTCCAGGATTGCGAACCATGACAAGCAAGTGAAACGGGTGGCCGATCCGAATGGCCTCAATAATCTTGATGGGCGAAGAGAGGTGTTGCCGTACGGGGGTGACTGACAGCCTCTTGCGGCAGGGGTGGCAGGCGGTACCATGCTTGAGTGGCAGACGAACTCTCTGGTATCGCGGCAATCGCGCTGGATCTTCTGGACTCTGCGCAGGATGGAAATCCAACTGCTGCTGATCGGCTCGCCGAGATTCTTCCGCAGCTCAGGGCGGCGGCAGGGTTGGGCGAAGTGGATGCGCAGGATGTACTCGGAGGGGTTCTCCTTGAATTCGAGGAGAACCCCTCCGATGCTGCTTTCTGGTTTAAGGAGGCCGCTGACCGAGGCAGTGCCACGGGAAAGCGAAGCCTGGGGCACCTCTATGCAAACGGGCTGGGAGTCCCGCAGGATCTCGCGGAGGCTGAACGGTTGTTCAAAGAAGCTGCCGACCAGGGGGACGCCTACGCGCAGTTCAATCTGGCGCAGCTGTGGTGGGGGAAGCGTGACCCTCATATGGTCGCCGAGCTGCTGCGGTCGGCGGGGGAGGGAAGCGTCGACGACGCCTATGTCGTCCTTGGCGACTTGCTTGCGGCCATGGACCAGGATGCCGAGGCGCTGCGCTGTTATCTGAAGGCCGCTGAGTCCGGCCATGACGGGGCGATGTATGTTGCTGCCTGCTGGTACCGGGACGGCACTGCCGGACGCCCGGACAAGGTCGAGGCCTTGAAGTGGTTTTTCAAGGTGATCAAAGCTGGAAATGCCGACGGGCTGCACGAGGCAATCACCGTAGCGTGCGGCATGAGCGACCAGGAGATCCGCAGTGCCGGGAACCTGGCGGGCTGCCGCGGGGAAGCCGAGGCGATGGTGGGGACGGTACAGAAGTACCGCTGACGCGCGGCCGTCCCTCGGCGGCCGGGGCTGCTGAGCCTGGCCGGCCGATGCAGCCGTCCGCGGCATGTCCGACAGCTTTGACGCCGCGTGGGCGCGGCAACCCCCGTACACCAGGAAGACTTGGGAAGCTGAGGGGGATCGCGAAGCGGTATCCCCGCATGTTCGCCCAGTGGCAGTTGACTACCGCAGCGTCCTTGGGCTGGTGATCAGGATGGCAAGAGCCGTGTGAAGGGAGATCTTTACGCACGGTTCCGTGAGAGCCGGGGGGTGAAATTCCCTCCGGCTACTCGACTCTTCTCGCCCGCCGCGACCTGGCCGAGCACCGCCCCGGAACCGTGCGCGAGGGCGGCGACCAGGTGCGGGGCCGCGGAGCTGCCGCCGCGTGCGCCCCGGACCGTCTTGCCGTCAATGGCGATCACCCTGCGGCCCGCGACACGTGCGGTCCTGGTCAGGGCCCAGGCTCCCAGCACCGCATCGAGACGGTCCACGTCGAGGCGGGCGAACAGGCGCCGCAGCGTTGATTAGTCCACCCCGTCCCGCTCCAGGCCCAGCCATTCCAGCGCGACACGTCCCGCGTCCCGGGCCCACTCCCCGATCGCGGTGAACCCCCGGGCTCCGGGCACCACCGCCACCGCGGTCAGAGCACCCACCGGGCGCCGGACACCACGCCGACGGCGCGGATCAGGTATCCCGGCAAGCAGTTGGACGAGAAGCTCATGATCCGGGGCAGGCGTGCGAACAGGCGCAGGGATGAGGGACGACGGCATGGCGCGGGTGATCCCCTGGTCGGACGGTAAGGCGTAGGAACCTCCATCCAACCGGACCGGACCATGCCCGCGTACCTCTTCCGCCCCGCAAATTCCCACGTCACAGGGCTGCAGAACGACTTTGCCGGGACCTTGAGGTGGCCGTGGACGTGACACTCAGGCATGCCCGGGAGCATCTTCTGTCTCGCGGATGCCCTTCCGTTGGCGTGCGATGGCGATCAGAGTCGGACTGATCAGTCGTGGAATTCAGGGAGGTCGGGCCCCGTCGAGTGGTCCTCGCCCTTGAGGGCTTGGACGAAGCCGCTGAAGGCGCGGGCCGGGAAGGTGAGGGTGGCCCTGGACGGGGCCTTTGAGTCGCGGATGGCTATGTGGGTGGGGGAGTTCGCGATCTCGACGCACTCGTTGCCGTCGCCCGGGCCCGAGTAGGACGACTTCCGCCAGGTGTCCATGGGGTTCCTCACAACTCCTTCGCCAGCCTGTGGACGAATTCACGCGACTGTTCGGGTTCAAGTGACGCGGCCTCCACCTTACGGAAACTCGTTCGGTAGGTGTTGAGCTGAGCCTCGGAGTCGATGAAGGCCGAGCCGTGCAGCGCGTCGCGGACCACGGTGTCAAGCCTGGGCAGGGAGCCGCCCACGTACGTCATCGTGCCTGAGGCGCTGGCGAAGTCGTCCAGATCGAAGGGGATGACGCGCACGGTGATGTGGTCCGCTTCGGATAGTTCGAGGAGTCGGGTGAGCTGGGCCCTTGAGGTGGCACGGTCGCTGACTCTGATCCGGAGAGCCGCCTCATGGATCACCGCTTCGTACGGGATGGTGAACTCCTGGCGTGCCCTTCGGTGCTGGATGCGCAACTCGATTTCCTCAGCGGTCAGTTCCGGCAGCCTGGATGAGAAGACGGCACGCGCGTAGTGCTCCGTCTGCAGCAGGCCTGGCACGTACAGAACCGCCACGTGACGCAGGAACCGGGCGTGGTGCTCCAACTCGGACAAGTCCAGGAAAGACGTAGGGAGGAGGCCCCGGTACTCCTCCCACCAGCCGCGCGTCCGATCGGTGGCCATCGCCGCCAGGGCGCCGATGAACTTCTCGTCGGTGCAGGCGTAGTGGGAGGCGAGGCGGCGGATTCGCTGCTCGCTCACGCCTGCGAGTGCGGACTCGATATGGGTGATCTGGGCGGGGCTCACACCGAGCAGTCCGGCTGCCTGGAGGGAGTTGAGGCCCGCGGTCTCACGGAGTCTGCGCAATTCGGTTGCCAGCCGCACCTGGCGTGCCGTTGGTTCGCGCCTCTTCACCATTGCCCGGCTCCCTGACGTGCTTGTAGACGCGACTCGTTCGGCGTCAGATTACGCGACCGGCTTGCCGCGTCCCTAGATTTAGATCTACCGTCGGTGACGCGACGCACACGTTGCGGCATCCCGGGGTTCCGGAAGTGCACCGCTCCGTCCTGCCATGACGGTTGCGGCGATGCCACCGCCCGCACACCGCTGCAGAGCCCAACCCCTGACCCGACGACAGGAGCTGACCCGTCCGAAACCGGCACCACAGCCGACCCCTGGGAGTACTGCCTCTACATCCCCAACGACCCCCGCGCCGTCACGATCAGCCGCCGGACCCTCCGCCTGATCCTCACCATGCACGGCCTGATCCGTCTCGTCGATACCGCCGAACTACTCGCGACCGAGTTGGTCGCCAACGCCGTACAGCACACCAAGGGATCCGCCGCGCTGCGGGTGCGGTGGGCGGCGGGGGTGTTGCGGATCGGAGCGCCCACGGTGTCGCAGAGGGAGAGCCGGGCCGGAGAGAGTCGCGCGGCCCGGCAGGAGGCAGCGCCGGAGGCTGGGCCGGTTGGGACGGATGCGCGGATGACCTGAACGAACCGGAGGGAAGCCCCGGTCCCGGTGCACGAGTACGCCGGATATCAGGTGTCGAAGTCTGCACGCAGCGAGAGAGTTCCGCCGAGGGCGGCGACATAGGCAGCGAGGGTGTCCAGCTGGGGGTTGTTGGCGCCGCTTTCGAGGCGAGCCACGCGGGCCTGGCTGACTCCGAGGCGGGTGGCCAGGGCGCGTTGGCTCAGGCCGTGGGCTTCGCGGAGCTGCCGGAGGAAACGGGCGACGTCTTCGGGGCCGGTACGCAGTTGGGTCTTGGCATGCATGAGAGTGCCTCTCCGGGGCCTCAGTCCACCGAACCGCGGGGAGCGATCCAACAGTGCGGCTGTCCGGTGACCTTGGTGATCGCTTCGAAGTCCGCGTCGTAGTGGAGGAGGACCAGGCCGGAGAGTTCCGCAGTTGCTGCGACCATCAGATCCACTGCTCCCGGGCCATGGTGTTGTCCCGAGGTGACCAGGAGTTCTTGGACCTGGCGGGCGCGCAGGAGGGTGCGTTCCGGAGCGGTGGTCCAGCCGAAGGCATCGTGGAGATAGCGATCGAGGAGAGCACGCTCTTCGCGACCTCCGGCAGCCCGCACCAGCTCAAGTTCGGTCACCTCGCATACGTTGACGCGTCCGGCGTCGAGCACCTGGGCCCATTCCCGCTCCACGCTCGGCAGGCGGAACAGGCGATTGCAGGCACTCGTGTCGATGAGAAAGGCCTCGCTCACGCTGACGGCGCCTCACCGAACGCTCCGCCTTCGTGGGCGAGTTCGCTGAGCCGACGCCGGGCGGCCCGGCGTTGGTAGATGGCCCCGGCCGCGATCTCGACGGCCCGGGCAAGGGTCTCGCTGTCGTCCTCGGTGTCCAGGAGCCGCTTCATCTCGATGAGACGGTCGTCGTCGATCTCGACGGTGATTGTGGCCATGGAGTCCTCCCGATGCGGTTCTGTGCACCGTCACGATAACAAATGAGTTATTTCTGTGCGGGCAGTCGAGTGCCCCATGCCATCCTCACCCCCAAGGCGCCGCAAGGGGACAAGGCCAAGCCATCGGGCGGCACAAGCGGTCCGGCCGGGAAGTCAGCCGCACGTTCCTCGGCGCGTCCGTCGCCCTTTGCCCCGGGGATCCCCGTGGTCTCCTTCCCAACAGCGCCGCCGGAGCGCCCGGCCTTGCCCGGGACGACGGCGAAGCCGGGGCGCCGATGCCCGTGGCGGTGCCCGAAGTCGCCGTGAATCGTTGGTCGAATGGGTTGGCCAGAGCTTGGCCGATGCCTACCATCGATCATCGCAAGACTTTGTGCACCGCCGCACAAGCTCTCCTCAGGAGGTCTCCTTGCACCGCCGCCGTCGCACCGCGCTCCTCCTCACCGCCGCGATCGCCGCGGCGGCACCCCTGCTCACCGCCTGCGGGAACGACGCGCACCCCGGTGCCGCGGCCGTGGTCGGCGGGGAGCGGATCACCGTGTCGCAGCTGGAGAACAGGGTCGGCGAGGTCCGCGCGGCCCAGCGGGCGGCCGTACCGGACGAGGCGCAGTACCAGCAGGCCATCGCGCGCACCGGGAGCCTGACCCGCGACACCTTGCACGGCATGGTCCTGGACCGGGTGCTGGAGCGTGCCGCGCAGGACGCCGGGGTGACGGTCTCCGACCGGGAGATCCAGCAGATGCGGTCCGGTCTGGAGCAGCAGGCGGGCGGCGCGGAGGCGCTGGAGGCCGCCTGGCTCCAGCAGTACGGCATCCCGCCGCAGCGCCTCCAGGAGAACCTCCGCCTCCAGCTCCAGGCCCAGAAGCTCGCCGAGCGGCTCGGTACCGACACCAGCCGGCCGGAGTTCTGGCAGGCGCTGTCCGAGGCGGGCGAGAAGCTCGACGTCGACCTCAACCCGCGCTACGGCGACTGGGACGTGCGCAAGAGCAGCCGGGTGGACGCGAAGACTCCGTGGGTGCGGGACGTGACGGCGGCGTCGGGGGCTCCGCGGGCCCTCTGACGAGGGTGTGTTGCCTGGGTTAGTTTCGGATCGTGAACGCAACCAGCCCCGCACCGACCCCCGCCGACGACCCCGGCCGTGTCGTCCTGCTCACCACCAGCCACCGCGTCGCGCCCGGCCTGCTGTCCTGGCCGGCCTGGCAGCTCCTGCACGCTGCCGACAGGGTGCTGTGCGCGGACGGCGCCCATCCGCAGCTGCCGTATCTGCGGGAGGCGGGCATATCCGTCGAGGAGGCCTCGCCGACGGCGCAGGAGGTGGTCGACGCCTGCGCCGGCGGGCGGTCGGTGGTCGTCGTGGCGACGGGGGAGGGCGAGCCCGCGCTGACCGACGGGCTGGCACGGCTGGCCGGGACCGGCAGGGTGCGGATGCCCGAGCTGGAGCTGCTGCCTGCCTCCTACGACCTCCCGGGCGCCCGGCTGCTCGACCTGGTGCAGGTGATGGACCGCATCAGGGCCCAGTGCCCGTGGTCCTCCCAGCAGACCCACGAGGGCCTGGCGAAGTACGGCATCGAGGAGGCGTACGAGCTCGTCGAGGCCATCGAGGAGGGGGACCGGGCGGAGCTGCGCGAGGAGCTGGGGGACGTGCTGCTCCAGGTCGTCTTCCACGCCCGGATCGCCGAGGAGCACCCCGAGGAGCCGTTCTCCGTCGACGACGTGGCGGGCGGCATCGTGGCCAAGCTGATCCACCGGCACCCGCATGTCTTCGGTGAGGAGACCGCGGACACGCCGGAGGACGTCAAGGCGCACTGGCTGCGGACGAAGGCGGAGGAGAAGCGCCGCAGTTCGGTGACGGAGGGGGTGCCGCTGGGCCAGCCGGGGCTGGCGCTGGCGGCGAAGCTGGCGTCGCGGGCGCGGGTGGCGGGGCTGGACGTGCCGTTGCCGGCGGGGGAGGGGGTCGGCTACGAGCTGCTGGCGCTGGCGGCGCGGGCGGAGGCGGCGGGCGTGGACCCGGAGGCGGCGCTGCGCGCGGCGGCGCGGGTGTACCGCGAGGCGATCCGCTCCGCGGAGGAGGGTGAGGGCTGAGGGGCGGAGGCCGCAGGGGGTCTCGCCCCCGCCGCCCCGGGGGCTCCGCCCCCGGACCCCCTTTGCGCAGTTCCCCGCGCCCCTCGAAGGGGCGCGGGGAACTGCGCGACGAGCCACGACGCACCGGCACGTGCCCGATGCCTCCAGCCACCCCAAGGGGCGCGGGGAACTGCGCGACAAGCCACGACGTACCCGCACCCGCCCGGTGCCCCAGCCACCCCCCGTTAGGGTCACCGCATGCACGATCAGCCCCCCGCCCCCGCCCCGCAGGGACCCCTTCCCGAGTTGTTCGGCTGGGAGTTCGCCGCCGATCCGTACCCCGCCTACGCCTGGCTGCGTGAGCACGAGCCCGTGCGCAGGACCCGGCTGCCCAGCGGAGTGGAGGCGTGGCTGGTCACGCGGTACGCCGACGCCCGGCAGACCCTCGCCGACAACCGGCTGTCCAAGAACCCCGCGCATCACGACGAACCCGCGCACGCCAAGGGCAAGACCGGCATCCCCGGCGAGCGGCAGGCGGACCTGATGACGCATCTGCTGAACATCGACCCGCCGGACCACACCCGGCTGCGGCGGCTGGTCAGCAAGGCGTTCACCCCGCGCCGGGTCGCCGAGTTCGCGCCCCGGGTGCAGGAGCTCACCGACGGGCTCATCGACAAATTCGCGGACAGCGGCTCCGCCGACCTCATCCACGAGTTCGCCTTCCCCCTCCCCATCTACGCGATCTGCGACCTGCTCGGCGTGCCGCGCGAGGACCAGGACGACTTCCGGGACTGGGCGGGCATGATGATCCGTCACGGCGGCGGCCCGCGCGGCGGTGTCGCCCGGTCCGTCAAGAAGATGCGGAGCTATCTCGCCGAGCTGATCCACCGCAAGCGCGAGGCGCTGCCCGCCGAGCCCGCGCCCGGCGAGGACCTCATCTCCGGTCTCATCCGGGCCTCCGACCACGGCGAGCACCTCACCGAGAACGAGGCCGCCGCCATGGCGTTCATCCTGCTGTTCGCCGGTTTCGAGACCACCGTGAACCTGATCGGCAACGGCACCTACGCCCTGCTCACCCACCCCGGGCAGCGCGAGCGGCTGCAGCGGGCCCTGGCCGCCGGGGACCACGGACTGCTGGCGACGGGCGTGGAGGAACTGCTGCGCTACGACGGACCCGTGGAGCTCGCCACCTGGCGGTTCGCCACCGAGCCGGTCACCATCGGCGGGCAGCGCATCGCCGCGGGCGACCCGGTTCTCGTCGTACTGGCCGCCGCGGACCGGGACCCGGACCGATTCGACGACCCGGACGTGCTCGATCTGGGCCGGCGGGACAACCAGCATCTGGGGTACGGCCACGGCATCCACTACTGCCTGGGCGCCCCGCTGGCGCGGCTGGAGGGCCGGACCGCGCTCGCCACCCTGCTGACCCGCCTTCCGGACCTGCGGCTCGCGGTGGACCCGGCCGAACTCCGGTGGCGCGGCGGGCTCATCATGCGGGGACTGCGCACCCTGCCGGTGGAGTTCACACCTCCCCAAAGGTGACGGACCGGCGGCGCCTCCGATGCCCCCGAGCGGGCGAACGCAAACATGACACGCGCTCAACTCTGTGATCTTCACGTGATCTGCGCGGCATGAACTTGTGACAAGTGATCGACTGCGGCTACGTTCACCCATCAAGTGCGGTGCCCAAGGCTTCACTCACCGCGCCCGTCATTGCTGTTCTGCGAAAGGTCTCCGCATGCTCTCCGGGAACGGTCGGCACCGTCGCCCCCGCCAGGCTCCGGCTCTCCTCGTTGCGGCCGGAGTGACCGGCTCCGCCATCGCCATCCCGCTCCTCGGGGCCGGCAGCGCCAGCGCGGCCGACGGCACGGCCTGGGACCGGGTCGCCGAGTGCGAGAGCGGCGGGTCCTGGAGCCAGAACACCGGCAACGGCTACTACGGCGGTCTTCAGCTGACCCAGGACGACTGGGAGAGCTACGGCGGTCTGGACTACGCGCCGAGCGCCGACCAGGCCAGTCGCGGCCAGCAGATAGCCGTGGCCGAGAAGATCCTCGCCGACCAGGGGGTCGGTGCCTGGCGGACCTGCGGACTGCTCGCGGGACTGGGCGGGAACGCGCCCGCGGCGGACGCCGGCGCGGGTACGCCCGGCTCGTCCGAAACGCCCGGCGATGCACCGGAATCCGGTGGTCCGCTCACCTCCTCCCCGTCGGCGACGGCCGGTCCGTCGTCCGGCGCGGGCGGCGAGACGAAGTCCCCCGAGGCCACGGACGGACCGACGGCCGGATCCGGCAGGACCGCCGGGCCGGACGCCGGCTCGGGCGACGGCGCGGACACCGGCCCCGGCGCCTCCCCTTCCCCCTCCGCCTCGGCGTCGGCCTCGGCCGACCCCAAGAGTGACGAGACGGACAAGGCGGGGCGGAACGGCGGCTCTTCGGCGGGCGCCGCCACGGAGGGCGCCGGGACCGGCCGTCACCGCGGCGCCAGCGCCGAGGAGGGCAAGGAGAAGGACCGGGAGTCCGACGCGTCCGGCCGGCACGCCTCGCGCGGCCTCGACGCCTGGGGCGGCGGGTCGTCCGGCGACTCCTACACCGTGCGCGAGGGGGACAACCTCTCGTCCATCGCCGACTCCCTTGCGTACGACGGCGGATGGCGTGCGCTGTACACGGTGAACGAGCAGCTCATCGGCGCCGACCCGGACTTCATCCTGCCGGGGCAGGAGCTCGAGGTCGAAGGCGGAACGGACCGGAAGTAACGCCCGAAAACGCCTGAACGTGGCGGCAGTTGGCGTCATGATTCGCGCTGAATGTCCGATTTAAAGACCATGAGATATAGGTCTCATAAGCCGTGATCGTCTTTGATATTCCGCGGATCACGTGTCTACGGTCGTGACCGCTCGCCACCGCGGGCCCCGGCTGCCGCCACGCCGAATCCTGCCAGTGGCAGCACGGGAACAGTCGTCGCGTCATGCGCCGTAGGCAGGAGCGGGGGACCCAAGGTAAGTGCCGTGTCCGGGCAGTTGACGCCGGATCCGGCTTGGGGTGAAGCCGCCTCCCGTGAGGGACGCGGCCGGGCAACTCAACCGGCCCGAACCCGACAGCTCACCTCGCAGGCGTCGGTGAGGGGATCCTCCATGCTGTTTTCCGGCAAGGGCAAGCACCGTCGTCCGTCCAAGGCCACCCGCGCCATCGCCGTCGCCGGTGTCGCGTCCGCCGCCGTCGCCGCCCCGCTGATGGCGGCCGGCAACGCCTCCGCCGCCACCGCCTCCGAGTGGGACGCCGTCGCCCAGTGCGAGTCGGGCGGCAACTGGTCCATCAACACCGGCAACGGTTACTACGGCGGTCTGCAGTTCTCCGCCTCCACCTGGGCCGGCTTCGGCGGCACCAAGTACGCCGCCACCGCCGACCGGGCCACCAAGGCCCAGCAGATCGAGATCGCCGAGAAGGTCCTGGCGGGCCAGGGCAAGGGTGCCTGGCCGGTCTGCGGCAAGGGCCTGTCCAACGCCGCCTACACCGGCTCCTCCTCGAACGGCTCGGGCTCCTCGCAGGGCACCGGCTCCACCGAGACCCGGGACAGCGAGCAGAAGGCCTCCCGTTCCGCCGAGCGCCCGGCCGCCCAGAAGCAGGCCGAGCCGAAGGCGGAGAAGAAGGCCGAGAAGAAGACCGTCACCACCCCGACCGGCAAGAAGGTCGAGAAGGGCGACGGCGAGTACGAGGTCGTCAAGGGCGACACGCTCAGCTCCATTGCCGCCGAGCACGACGTCAAGGGCGGCTGGGCCGAGCTCTTCGAGCTCAACGACGACATCGTCGAGGACGCCGACCTCATCTACCCGGGCCAGCAGCTGCACCTGAAGTAAGCAGCGGCAGGTCCCTCCCCGTCCCCACGGGCTCCCCGCCCCGGTGCGTTGTCCCCCGTACGCACCGGGGCGGGGCATTTTCACGCGCGCCCCGCGGTGCCCGCCCGCACGCCCCCGCGGCCATCCGCCCGGGCGCCTGTGCGGGCGCCTGTACGGGCTCTTTCCGGTCACCGTCCCCGGAACCGTTTTTGTTCCGTCCGGAAACAATCTACGCTCGGTTCTGTCCACGGGACGGTCGGCCGCCTGCCGATCGCCCCGGGCCGGTTAGGCTCGGTCCCGCAGGACCCGCCGTGGCCCTGCTCACTCGCGTCACATCCAAGAAGGAGATGCTCGTGCCGTCCATCGACGTCGTCGTAGCCCGGGAAATCCTGGACTCCCGAGGCAACCCCACGGTCGAGGTCGAGGTCGGCCTCGACGACGGCAGCACGGGTCGTGCCGCCGTCCCGTCCGGCGCCTCCACCGGCGCCTTCGAGGCCATCGAACTCCGTGACGGCGATGCCGGCCGTTACCTGGGCAAGGGCGTGGAGAAGGCCGTCCTGGCCGTCATCGAGCAGATCGGCCCGGAGCTCGTCGGGTACGACGCCACCGAGCAGCGTCTGATCGACCAGGCCATGTTCGACCTGGACGCCACCGACAACAAGGGCTCCCTCGGCGCCAACGCCATCCTCGGCGTCTCGCTCGCCGTCGCCCACGCCGCCTCCGAGGCGTCCGACCTGCCGCTCTTCCGCTACCTGGGCGGCCCCAACGCGCACCTGCTGCCGGTGCCGATGATGAACATCCTGAACGGCGGCTCGCACGCCGACTCCAACGTGGACATCCAGGAGTTCATGATCGCCCCGATCGGCGCGGAGTCCTTCTCCGAGGCCCTGCGCTGGGGCACCGAGGTCTACCACACCCTCAAGAAGGTCCTGAAGAGCAAGGGCCTGGCCACCGGCCTCGGCGACGAGGGCGGCTTCGCCCCGAACCTCGGCTCCAACCGCGAGGCCCTCGACCTCATCCTCGAGGCCATCAAGGAGGCCGGCTACACCCCCGGCGAGCAGATCGCCCTGGCGCTCGACGTCGCCGCGTCCGAGTTCTACAAGGACGGCGTCTACACCTTCGAGGGCAAGGAGCGCTCGGCGGCCGAGATGACCGAGTACTACGCCGAGCTCGTCGAGGCGTACCCGCTGGTCTCCATCGAGGACCCGCTGTTCGAGGACGACTGGGAGGGCTGGAAGACCATCACCGCCAAGCTCGGTGACAAGGTCCAGCTCGTCGGCGACGACCTGTTCGTCACCAACCCCGAGCGCCTGGCCCGCGGCATCGAGGAGAACGCCGCCAACGCCCTGCTGGTCAAGGTCAACCAGATCGGCTCGCTGACCGAGACCCTCGACGCCGTCGAGCTGGCCCAGCGCAACGGCTTCAAGTGCATGATGTCCCACCGCTCCGGCGAGACCGAGGACGTCACCATCGCCGACCTGGCCGTCGCCACCAACTGCGGCCAGATCAAGACCGGCGCCCCGGCCCGCTCCGAGCGCGTCGCCAAGTACAACCAGCTGCTGCGCATCGAGGAGATCCTCGACGACGCCGCGGTCTACGCCGGCCGCAGCGCCTTCCCGCGGTTCCGCTCCGAGGGCTGACGCCCTTTCGCAGGCAGCGTCGTACGTACGTCCCCGTACCCGGTCCCGTACCGTGTGCGGGGACGTACGCACGTATGAAGGCGAACCGGAGGCGGAACATGGCGGTCAAGGACCGGGACCGTTTCTCCACCGCGACCAGGATCCGGCTGATCGGTGAGCAGACCGCGGCCCGGGTCTACCGCTCGCAGACCAAACGCCAGGCCCGCCGCTCCCGGCTGACCGGACGGGCCGCGCTGCTCGCCCTGGTGGTCTGCTCCCTGATCGTGGCCCTCGCCTACCCCATGCGGCAGTACGTCTCCCAGCGGGCGGAGATCGCCGACCTCCAGCAGGAGCAGGACGAGGCCCGCCAGCGGGTCGAACGGCTGCGCGACATGAAGGCGCGCTGGCAGGACGACGCGTACGCCGAGCAGGAGATCCGCCGGCGGCTGCACTACGTCATGCCGGGCGAGACCGGTTACATCGTCATCGACCCGGGCACGGCGGAGAAGTCCCGCGCGGATCTCGCAGCCGCCGACCGCCCCTGGTACGCGAACGTCTGGGACGGCGTCGACAAGGCCGACGCCGCCGACCAGTGACCCTTACAGGAAGCCGCAGAAAGACAGTATGGAAACCCCTCCGCCCACGACCCCCCGCACCGAGCCCACCGACGCGGACGTCGAGGCATTCAAGCAGCAGCTCGGACGGCCCCCGCGCGGGCTGCGCGCCATCGCCCACCGCTGCCCCTGCGGACAGCCGGACGTCGTGGAGACCGCGCCGAGGCTGCCCGACGGCACCCCGTTCCCGACGCTGTACTACCTGACGTGCCCGAAGGCGAACTCGGCGATCGGCACGCTGGAGGCGAACGGCGTGATGAAGGAGATGACGGAGCGGCTGGCCACCGACCCGGTGCTGGCGGCCGCGTACCGCGCGGCGCACGAGGACTACATCCGGCGCCGCGACGAGATCGAGGAGCTGAGGAACTTCCCCAGCGCTGGCGGTATGCCCGACCGGGTGAAGTGCCTGCACGTCCTGGTCGCCCACTCGCTGGCCGCCGGCCCCGGGGTGAACCCGCTGGGCGACGAGGCGCTGGCGATGCTGCCGGAGTGGTGGCGCAAGGGCGCCTGCGTGACGCCGCCGGGCGAGGAGGAGGGCCGATGACCCGGGTCGCCGCCATCGACTGCGGGACGAACTCCATCCGGCTGCTGGTCGCCGACGCCGACCCGGTGACGGGTGAACTCACCGACCTGGACCGGCGGATGACGATCGTGCGGCTCGGCCAGGGCGTCGACCGCACGGGCCGGCTGGCGCCCGAGGCGCTGGAGCGGACGTTCGCCGCCTGCCGCGAGTACGCGGAGATCATCAAGGGGCACGGGGCCGAGCGGCTGCGGTTCGTCGCCACCTCCGCCTCCCGCGACGCCGAGAACCGCGAGGTGTTCGTGCGCGGGGTGCTGGACATCCTGGGCGTGGAGCCCGAGGTCATCACCGGCGACCAGGAGGCCGAGTTCTCCTTCACCGGCGCCACCCGGGAGCTGACCGGCCGGACCGATCTGCACCGCCCGTTCCTGGTCGTGGACATCGGCGGCGGCTCGACCGAGTTCGTCGTCGGCGACGACCACGTGCGCGCCGCCCGCTCGGTGGACGTGGGCTGCGTACGGATGACCGAGCGGCACCTGGTGCGCGACGGGGCCGTGACGGACCCGCCCACCGCGGAGCAGGTCGCGGCGATGCGCGCCGACATCGAGGCCGCCCTCGACCGGGCCGAGGAGACGGTGCCGCTGCGCGAGGCGCGCACCCTCGTCGGGCTGGCGGGCTCGGTCACGACGGTGTCCGCGATCGCCCAGGACCTCCCCGAGTACGACTCGGAGGCCATCCACCACTCTCGCGTCTCCCGTGCCCGGGTCCGCGAGATCAGCGAGTGGCTGCTGCGCTCCACCCACGCCGAACGCGCGGCCGTGCCGTCGATGCACCCCGGCCGGGTCGACGTGATCGGTGCCGGCGCCCTGGTCCTCCTCGCGATCATGGAGCGGATCGGCGCGGAGGAGGTCGTGGTGTCGGAGCACGACATCCTCGACGGCATCGCCTGGTCCGTGGCCTAGCTCTCCTTTGCTACTGGTGAGTAGCACTCCGCTGAGCAGTCGGGATAGCGTCTGAGCGGCTCCCCGGGGGCCCTTCCCGGCCCCTTGGGAGCCCTTCGGGGAGGGGGTCGCCGGGAATGTTCGTGAAGTTCTTCACAAGGAATTGGCCCCGGTAGAACGAAGAAGGGGGCCGTGTTGACCCATTCGAGCCCTCAACACCCCTTTGAACACGTTCAGAAGGTGGTACGGGGCACCCTGCGGACGACTGCCGCACGAGCCCGCCGACCGGCCTCACAACGACCCCCGAACGACAGAGAGGCAGCTCACGCGGCATTGACAACGCGCCACGAGGTGCTCCGGTTCCCGTTCCGCACTGTGATGTGGATCAAGAAGTGCGGGATGGTAACACAGGCCCTGTCGAAGCTTGTGAAGGGGCGCACGAGGTACCCCCCTGAGGCGGGTGGATACTCGATGGCATGAGCACCACGGAGCGTCCCAGGATCCTCGTAGTAGGCGGTGGGTACGTAGGCCTGTACGCAGCTCGGCGCATCCAGAAGAAGATGCGTTACGGCGAGGCGACCGTCACCGTCGTCGACCCGCGGTCGTACATGACCTACCAGCCCTTCCTGCCCGAAACCGCCGCCGGCAACATCTCCCCGCGACACGTCGTCGTCCCGCTGCGACGCGTGCTGCCCAAGGCGGAGGTCCTCACCGGCCGGGTCACCACCATCGACCAGGACCGCAAGGTCGCCACGATCGCGCCGCTGGTCGGCGAGGCGTACGAGCTGCCCTTCGACTACCTGGTGATCGCGCTCGGCGCGGTCTCCCGCACCTTCCCGATCCCCGGCCTCGCCGAGCAGGGCATCGGCATGAAGGGCGTCGAGGAGGCCATCGGCCTGCGCAACCACGTCCTCGAGCAGCTCGACAAGGCCGACTCCACCACGGACGAGGAGATCCGGCGCAAGGCGCTCACCTTCGTCTTCGTGGGCGGCGGCTTCGCCGGCGCGGAGACCATCGGTGAGGTCGAGGACATGGCCCGGGACGCGGCCAAGTACTACAAGACGGTGTCCCGCGAGGACATGCGCTTCATCCTGGTCGACGCCGCCGACAAGATCCTCCCCGAGGTGGGTCCCAAGCTCGGCAAGTACGGCAAGGAGCACCTCGAGAGCCGCGGCGTCGAGGTCTACCTGTCCACGTCGATGGACTCCTGCGTCGACGGCCACGTGGTGCTGAAGAACGGCCTCGAGGTCGACTCCAACACCATCGTGTGGACCGCGGGCGTCAAGCCCAACCCGGCACTGTCCCGCTTCGGCCTGCCGCTGGGCCCGCGCGGCCACGTCGACACCCAGCCGACCCTCCAGGTCACCGGCACCGACTACATCTGGGCCGCGGGCGACAACGCCCAGGTCCCGGACCTCGTGGGCCGCAAGGCCGGCAACGAGAACGCCTGGTGCCCGCCGAACGCCCAGCACGCGCTGCGCCAGGCCAAGGTCCTCGGCGACAACGTGGTCTCCGGCATGCGGGGCTTCCCGCAGAAGGAGTACAGCCACGCCAACAAGGGCGCGGTCGCGGGCCTCGGCCTGCACAAGGGCGTCGCGATGATCGTCGTCGGCAAGATGAAGATCAAGCTGAAGGGGCGTCTCGCCTGGTACATGCACCGCGCGTACCACGGCATGGCGATGCCGACCTTCAACCGCAAGATCCGCGTCTTCGCCGACTGGACCCTCGGCATGTTCCTCAAGCGCGAGGTCGTGTCGCTCGGTGCGATCGAGTCGCCGCGCGAGGAGTTCTACGAGGCCGCGAAGCCGGCGCCGGCGCCCGCGGCGGCGCAGGAGCCGAAGAAGACCGAGGCGAAGGCCTCCTGACCTCCGGTCACGAGGCCACCTGACCTCCGGTCACCGAACCCCCGAAGGGGCCGCCCGCCATCCGTGGTGCGGGCGGCCCCTCCGCCGTCCCGGCCCCCCGGGGGGCCTGCCCACCGACCCGCCCGCCCCGGTGGCTCGAGAGACACCCCGGGGCTCCGCCCCAGACCCCGGGGACCTGCCCACCCACCCGCCGGCCCGGTGGCTCGAGAGGCACCCCCCGGGGGGCTTGCCCACCCACCCGCCCGACCCGGTGGGTCGAAAGGCGAGCCTCCGGCGTCCCGCGCGGCCTCGGCCTCGCGCGGCGGATCGTCCGAGGCCGGGCAGGGTCCCCGGTGGGGTGCGTTCTCAACTCCCGAGTCGGGTGGTGGGTGGGCATAGGCCGGGGGTCCAGGGGGCGGAGCCTCTGGTGGGGAGTGGAGAGGGGCCGACCGCCCCACATGCCGGGTCGGGTGCAGGGGCGGAGCCTCTGGTGGGGAGTGGAGAGGGGCCGACCGCCCCACGCGTCGGGTCGGGTGCTGGGGCGGAGCCTCTGGTGGGGAGTGGAGAGGGGCCGACCGCCCCACGTGCCGGGTCGGGTGCAGGGGCGGAGCCTCTGGTGGGGAGTGGAGAGGGGCCGACCGCCCCACGTGCCGGGTCGGGTGCAGGGGCGGAGCCCCTGGCGGGGAGTCGAGAGGGGCCACCCCCACACGCCGGGCCGGTACAGCACCGCACCCCCCGCCCGCGCAGCCCCATGCGGGTACGTTTCCGTGTTTTGCCCGGAGATGACGCGCGCCGGGGACTGCCAACGCGCCCCTCAGGTGTTTTCGTGGGAAGGACATTCCGGGATTCCCCGTCACGGAGGTGTACACCATGGCAGACGCCGCCCCGCGGCTGAAAGGCAACCTCGAGCAGCTGATCGGCACCGCCCTCCCCGTCCGCATCCGCGCCTGGGACGGCTCCCAGGCCGGCCCCCCGGACGCCCCGACCCTGGTCGTACGCAACCGCCGCGCCCTGCGCCACCTCCTCCGCAAACCGGGCGAACTCGGTCTCGCCCGCGCCTGGGTGGCCGGTGACCTCACCATCGAGGGCGACCTCTACACCGCCCTGGACCGGCTCGCCGGCCTCGTCTGGGAGCGCGGCGAGGACACCCGCACCCTCACCCGGGCCCTGCGCGACCCCGC
The DNA here is from genome assembly GCF_055571535.1 of Streptomyces sp. NPDC030893. Lineage (NCBI taxonomy): Bacteria > Bacillati > Actinomycetota > Actinomycetes > Kitasatosporales > Streptomycetaceae > Streptomyces > Streptomyces sp. NPDC030893. Next base: position 138,754 of record NZ_JBVIFC010000014.1, read on the forward strand.
CGTCCGCTCCGCCGTCCGCGGCCTCCTCACCCTCGCGGGACCCCCGCTGCCGCCCGCCCCGCCGCCCGAGGAGGTCCGCCGCCCCCGCCGCGGCCTGCACACCAAGCGCAGCGACAGACGCGCCATCAGCCACCACTACGACGTCGGCAACGACTTCTACGAGCTCGTCCTCGGCCCGTCGATGGTGTACTCCTGCGCCTACTGGCCCGCCCCGCCCCCGCAGGGCACCCTCGAACAGGCCCAGCACGACAAGCTGGAGCTGGTCTCCCGCAAGCTCGCCCTGACACCCGGTCAGCGCCTGCTGGACGTCGGCTGCGGCTGGGGCTCCATGGCCGTCCACGCCGCCCGCGACCACGGCGTGAGCGTCGTCGGCGTCACCCTCTCCCAGGAGCAGGCCGCGTACGCCCGTAAACGCATCGCCGACGAGGGCCTGACCGACCGGATCGAGATCCGCGTACAGGACTACCGGGACGTCACCGACGGGCCGTACGACGCCATCTCCTCCATCGGCATGGCCGAGCACGTCGGATCGCAGCGCTACCTGGAGTACGCCACCGTCCTGCACCGCCTGCTCAGGCCGGGCGGTCGGCTGCTCAACCACCAGATCGCCCGCCGCCCGCAGCGGGACGAGAGCGCCTACCGGGTGGACGACTTCATCGACGCCTACGTCTTCCCCGACGGCGAACTCGCCCCGCTCGGCACCACGGTGTCCCTGCTGGAGCAAGCCGGCTTCGAGGTGCGCGACGTCGAGTCGATCCGCGAGCACTACGGGCTCACCCTGCGCCGCTGGGTGGCGAACCTGGAGGCCGGCTGGGAGCGCGCGGTGACCCTCGCCGGCCCCGGCCGGGCCCGCGTCTGGCTGCTGTACATGGCCGCCTCCGCGCTCGCCTTCGAACGCAACCGCATCGGCGTCAACCAGGTCCTCGCCGTCCGCACCCCCGAGGCCGGCGCCGCCGCCCTCCCGCTGCGCGCCCGCACCTGGAACTGACCCGCCCCACGGAAACGGGCCCCGTTCCACCCGGAACGGGGCCCGTGCCACGGCCGCAGGGCCGGCCCGCCGGCTACTCCGCCTTGATCGCCTGGAGCATGTTCAGCCGGGCCGCCCGCCGTGCCGGCCACAGCGCCGCCAGCACACCCACCACCGCGGCCAGCAGCAGGAAGACGCCCATCCGGCCCCACGGCAGGACCAGTTCGTACGTGGCCATCCTGGTGCCCAGCAGCTCACCGGCCGCCCAGCCGAAGAACACGCCCAGACCGATGCCCAGCACCCCGCCGAAGAGCGAGATCACCAGGGACTCCAGCCGGACCATCCGCTTGATGCCCTTGCGGTCCAGGCCGATCGCCCGCAGCATGCCGATCTCCTGGGCACGCTCGAACACCGACATCGCCAGGGTGTTGATGACGCCGAGGACGGCCACGATCACCGCCATCGCCAGCAGGCCGTAGACCATGTTCAGGATCAGGGTGAACATCTTCGCGATCTCGTCGGAGAGGTCCTGCTTGTCCTGGACCAGGATCGCCGGGTTGGTGCCGAGCGCCTTCTCCAGCGCGTCCTTCGCCCCGTCGGACGTGCCGTCGGCGGTCTTCACCATGACCATCATGTCGGAGGGTTCCGCGTCGTGCGGGGCGATCGTGGCGGTGTCGATCATGATGCCGCGCATCATCTCGTTGGCCTGGTAGACGCCGGAGACCGTGAGCTTCTGCTTCTCGCCGTCCTCGTAGGCGACGGTGAAGTCCGAGCCGGCCTTCCAGCCGTAGGACTTCGCGGTGTCCTCGTCCACGACGACCCGCGTGCCGCCGATCTCGAACGCGCCCTGCGCGAGGGGGAAGTCGGTCAGCTCGCCGAACGTGGCACCGTCGACGCCGGTCAGGAACTCGGTCCGGCCGTCGATGCGGGAGACCGCGTTGCGCATCGGGCTGGTGGCGGTGACGCCGTCGGCCCGCTTCAGCTTCTTCTCGACGTCCGGCGACAGCGCGTTGCCGTTCGCCATGGAGACCACGTAGTCCGCCTCGATCGCGGCGGCCGCCATCTTCTCGATGGACTTCTGCAGGCTGCCCGCCATCACCGTCATCCCCGTGATCAGGGTGAGGCCGATCATCAGCGCGGAGGCGGTGGCGGCGGTACGGCGCGGGTTGCGCACCGAGTTCTGCCGGGCCAGCTTGCCGGAGACCCCGAACACGCGCAGGACCGGAGCGGCGGCGGCGATCAGCGGGCGGGACAGCAGCGGGGTCAGGATGAAGACGCCGATGATCAGCAGGACGGCGCCGAGACCCATGGGGGCCTGGCCGTCGGAGCCGTCCATCGTCGTGGCCGCGAGGACCACCGCGACACCGGCCGCCGAGACCAGCGCGCCCAGGGTGTTGCGCAGCACCAGCGACTTGGTGGTCGCCTTGGCGTGCACGGCGCTCATCGCCGCCACCGGCGGGATCTTCGCCGCACGCCGGCCGGGCAGCCACGCGGCGAGCATAGTGACCAGGATGCCGACGGCGAACGCGGTGCCGATCGTGCCGGGCGAGACGATCAGCGGCCCGTCGGGCACGGACGCGTCCAGCGTGCCCATCAGGGAGCGCAGCCCGACGCCGATGCCGACACCGGCGAGCAGCCCGGTGACCGCGGCGACCGCGCCCACCACGAACGCCTCGATCAGCACCGACCGCGTGACCTGGCGGCGGGAGGCGCCGACGGCGCGCATCAGCGCGAGCTCACGGGTGCGCTGGGCGACCAGCATGGTGAAGGTGTTGGCGATGATGAACGTACCGACGAACAGCGCGATGCCGGCGAAGACCAGCAGACCCTGCTTCATTCCGCTCATCGAGGCGGCGATCATCTCCGCCTGGTCGTCGGCGAGCTGGGTGCCGGTGGTGGTCTCCACGGCGTCGGCGGGCAGCGCCTTCTCCAGCTGGGCCTTCAGGGCGGCCTCGCTGACGCCGGCCTTCGCCTTGACGGCGATCTCGTCGAAGGTGTCCGCCTTGCCGAACAGCCGCTGCGCGGTCGCGGTGTCGAACAGCGTGAGGCTGCCGCCGGCCGCGACGTTGCCGTCGTCGGTGGTGAAGACGCCGGTGATCACCGGCTCCAGCACGGGACCGTCCACCGACATCCGTACGGTGTCGCCGACCCGGTAGCCGGCGCGCTTCGCGGTCTCGGAGTCGATGAGGATCTCGCCCTCACCCTTGGGCGCGTGCCCCTCGGCGAGCGGGTACCGGGGGTCGTCGGTGCCCCAGTAGTTGCCGCCCTGCGACTGGAAGCCGCCGCCGATCAGCTCGCCGTCCTTGTCGGCGATCGCGGTGAAGCCGGTGACGATCCCGATGGCCCGCTCGGCGCCGGGCACCCGGGCGCTGTCGTCGACCATGGCACGGGTCAGCTCCCGCGGTTCGCCGACCTTGTCGCCCTCGGCCTCCTTCCACCCGGGGACGACGGACACGTCGACGTGGTCGAAGCCCTTGGCGGACTGCTTCTGCAGGGCGGAGGAGATGGTGTTGGTGAAGACCAGGGTCCCCGACACGAAGGCCACGCCGAGCATCACGGCGAGCACGGTCATCAGGAGTCTGGCCTTGTGCGCGAGCACATTGCGCAAGGCGGTACGGAACATGGGAGTCTTCTCGGGTCCAGACGTACGAGGGCGGGGGAGCGCGGGCGCGGCGGTGGCCGTCGGCCGGCCGGGGGGTCAGCTGGTGCGGCCCTTGGCGTCGAACCGCTTCATCCGGTCGAGCACCGAGTCGGCGGTCGGCCCGTGGACCTCGTCCACGATCCGGCCGTCCGCGAGGAAGACCACGCGGTCCGCGTAGGCGGCGGCGACCGGGTCGTGCGTCACCATGACCACCGTCTGTCCCAGCTCGCGCACGGAGTTGCGCAGGAAGCCCAGCACCTCGGCGCCGGAGCGGGAGTCGAGGTTGCCGGTGGGCTCGTCACCGAAGATGATCTCGGGCCGGGAGGCCAGCGCCCGTGCCACGGCGACCCGCTGCTGCTGACCGCCGGACAGCTGCGAGGGGCGGTGGCTCAGCCGGTCCGACAGTCCGACCATCCCGATCACGGTGTCCAGCCACTGCTTGTCCGGCTTCCGGCCGGCGATGTCCATCGGGAGGGTGATGTTCTCCAGGGCGGACAGCGTCGGGAGCAGGTTGAACGCCTGGAAGATGAAGCCGATCTTGTCCCGGCGCAGCTTGGTCAGCTGCTTGTCCTTCAGCGAGCCCAGCTCGGTCTCGCCGATGCGCACGGAACCGGAGGAGAAGGTGTCGAGCCCGGCCACGCAGTGCATCAGCGTGGACTTGCCGGAGCCCGAGGGGCCCATGATCGCGGTGAACTCGGCCTGCCGGAAGTCGACGGAGACCCGGTCCAGGGCGACCACCTGGGTCTCGCCCTGACCGTAGATCTTCGAGAGCTCCGTGGCGCGCGCGGCCACGGCGGTGGTCCGGTCGGCGATGGGTGCGGTGGTCACGGGATGGACGCTCCTGTCGGTACGGCGTGTGCTCGGGGACGCCGTCCATCCTTCCGCCGCTTTGCCGCCGTGTAGTCACCCGCTGCTCCGGTTCCGGGGGGCGACTCCGGGCGGACCCCCGGGCCCGCTGTCATACCCGAGGATGACGGCGCACCCTGAGCCGGGCCGGGCCGAGAACGGGTGGAGCGCCCTTGTTCGGACGGTGAAATTCCGTCATTCCGCATACATGGCGGGGCGTCAGCAGTAAGGCTGGTGGCACGTGCTGACGGCGAGTTCCACGTGCTGATGCTCCCTCAGGCGCCAATAAAATAAGACAAGATCGGCCCATCCCGCCGTCGTCGGCGAGGAGGCCACCGATAGGCTCGGAGCCGCGAAGCGGAGCCCATGGCCTGCCCGGATGGTGGAATGCAGACACGGCGAGCTTAAACCTCGCTGCCCCTGAGCGGGCGTGCCGGTTCAAGTCCGGCTCCGGGCACCACCACGCTTGCGCGGCCTGACCTGCCGGGAGGGCCGGTGTTCGCGGTCGCTCATAAGAGCCGCGGACGCGCGGCGCTCGCGCACACGGCTGTCGATGCCGGTCCGGCGACCGGGCCGCGCGTCTCAGATCAGGCCCACGGTGCCCGGGGCGTCCAGGTCGACGAGGACGATGGTGCGGCCGTTCATCCGGATCGCGCCCGCGTCCGTCAGCCGTCGCAGGATGCGGGAGAACGTCTCGGGTTTGAGACTGAGCCGGGAGGCGACGACGTTCTTGGAGGCGGGGAGGGTGACCACGGCCGGGGACGGGGACGGAGCAGGGTCCTGGCCGCTCTCCTCGGCGAGCCGGCGCAGCAGGTCGAGGACGCGTTCGGTTCCGCTGTGCAGGGCGTACTGCTCGATGTCCATGACGAGGTGCTGGAGACGGATGGCGAGCCCGGCAGCCATCTGACGCGCGAACCCCGGCCGGGTGTCGGCGAGTTCGAGTACGGGCGCGAAGGGCACGGACAGCAGGAAGCAGTCGGAGAGAGTGACCGCGCTGACGGGGTAGGGGGCGTCGGTGAACAGCAGCGCCTCGCCGAAGGTCTGGCCCGCGGAGACGATCGAGATGACCTTCTCTTCCCCGGACGCAGTCGAGACGACCAGCTGGACCTGTCCCGTCATGAGGCAGTAGAACGCCCCCGGCTGGGTGCCCGCCTCCACCACCGGCTGTCCCTTGGCCGCCGGGAACGTCCGGGTGAACGCGGCCAGACGACTCAGACTCTCCGTGTCCAACTGGTTGAACAGCGGTACCGAACGGAGCAGACTGCGGGGAGACTCCCGTCGGAGGGGCATGTTCCGGACTCTATCGTCCGTGAAGATCCGAGCGGAATTGACCTGCGTCAAGGCAACTCCGCAGCGTCTTTTCTACGTTGATCGCGTCGGCAGCGGCCAGGGCCGGTTGTCACAGTCTGCCGCGCGAACCATCGAAGAGGAGACAGCTCCATGGCGCATGACATGTTCTGCTACCAGTGCGAGCAGACGGACCGTACCGGCGGTACGGCCGGCTGCACGGTCAAGGGGAACTGCGGCAAGGACGCCACCACCGCCGCCCTGCAGGACCTGTTGATCCATGTCTGCAAGGGCATTGCGCAGCATGCTCGGGCCGCCGCCGAGCGGGGGGCCGAACCGGACCGGGAGGCGGCCGCCTTCGTCATCCACGGCATGTTCTCGACCCTGACCAACGTCAACTTCAACGCCACCCGGTTCGTGAAGATGATCCACGAGGGTGCCGCGCTGCGGGACCGGGTCCGGGACGGACACGAACAGGCGGCGCGGGAGGCCGGTGAGGAGCCGGCCGAGCTGGACGGTCCGGCCGCGTTCCGGCCCGCCGCCAAGGTCGACGACCTGCTGCGGCAGGCGGGCGTGGCCGGGATCCTCGTCGACGACGAGGAACTCGGCGCCGACATCACGGGACTGCGCGCGTTCATCCTCTACTCCCTCAAGGGAGTGTGCGCGTACGCCCATCACGCCCGGGTCGTCGACCACCACAGCGACGAGGTGGACAGCGAGATCGAGGGGCATCTCGCCTATCTGGCGGAGGGTCCGAGGGATCGGGAGGAACTGCTGGAGCGGGTCCTCGCGGTCGGCGCCACCAACCTCAAGGTGATGGAGCTGCTGGACGGCGCCAACACCGGTACGTTCGGGACACCGCGCCCCACGAAGGTCAAGGTCTCGGCGGTCCGGGGCAAGGCCGTCCTCGTCAGCGGCCACGGTTTCGACGAACTGCTCGAGATCCTCAAGCAGACCGAGGGCACCGGCATCAAGGTCTACACCCACGGCGAGATGCTGCCCGCCCACTCCTACCCGGAGCTGAACAGGTACGAGCACCTGGCCGGCAACTACGGCGGCGCCTGGCAGGACCAGCAGCAGGAGTTCGCGGCGTTCCCCGGGCCGATCGTGATGACCTCGAACTGCCTGATCGAACCGCTGCCCGCATACAGGACCCGTACCTTCACCACCGGTCCGGTCGGCTGGCCGGGTGTGCGGCACATCGACGACTACGACTTCAAGGCGGTCGTACGCGCCGCCAAGGGCACCCCCGGCTTCCTGGCGGACGCGCCCGAGAAGGAGATCACCATCGGCTACGGCCGCCGGGCCCTGCTGGAGATCGGGGACGACATCGTCGGCGCCATCGCCTCGGGCGACATCCGGCACATGTTCCTGATCGGCGGCTGCGACGGCACCGCCCCCGGCCGTGACTACTACACGGAACTGGCCATGGCCACCCCGGCGGAATCCGTGATCCTCACACTGGGCTGCAACAAGTTCCGGTTCAACAAGCTCACCCACGGCACCACACCGGGCGGCCTGCCCCGGCTGCTCGACGTCGGCCAGTGCAACGACGCGTACTCCGCGATCCGGGTCGCCGAGACCCTGGCCACGGCGATGGACCGCACGGTCAACGACCTGCCGCTCACCCTCGTTCTCGCCTGGTTCGAGCAGAAGGCCCTGGCGATCCTGACCACCGTGCTCCATCTCGGTCTGCGCAATGTCCGCACCGGCCCGAGTGTGCCCGCCTTCGTCACGGAACCGGTGTGGGACCTGCTCTCCGAGCGCTTCGGCCTGCGCACCAGCCGGAGCGCCGAGCAGGACCTCGCCGACGCTCTGGGAGCGGTTCGATGACCGCCACGCCGTCCGGAGCCGAGCAGTCCGCGGCCGAACCGCTGACCCCGGCGTCCGACGGATACCCGCTGACCATGACCACGCTCGACGGAGAGGTCATCGAGGCGACCGCCGCCGAGGGGCGGTCCGTCCTCGACGCGGCGGCCGATGCCGGGTACCTGCTGCCCGCGCTGTGCCGGAAGGGGTCGTGCGGTGCCTGCGCGGCCACGGTCGTCGACGGTGACTTCACGCTCGGCGACCACAGCGACGTCGCGCTGAGCCCGGAGCGGGCGGCGGCCGGCGGGACCCTGCTGTGCTGCACCCGTGCCGGGAGCCCGTTGACGATCTCGCTGCCGTACGAGCGGTCGCGCGTGATGACCGGGAGCATCTCCGTGTACTCCGCCACCGTGGCGGCCGTCGACCGGTGCACGCATGACGTCGTACGCCTCCTGCTCCAGCTGGACGTCGACGCCGAGGACGGCGGGACCGCCGAGTTCGAACCCGGTCAGTTCGCCCAGTTGCAGATCCCGGGGGAGGACGAGACCCGCGCGTACTCCTATTCCAACGTCCCCAACTGGGAGGGCGAACTGGAGTTCTATATCCGGCTGCGCAAGGGCGGGCACTTCTCCACCTGGCTGGACCGTACGGCGAAGACCGGCGACACCCTCACCGTGCACGGCCCTCAGGGGGCCTTCGGCCTCGTCGAGACCGGGCTGCGGCCCCGCTGGTTCGTCGCGGGCGGCACCGGGGTGTCGCCCCTGTTCTCCATGGCCCGCCGGATGGCCGAGTTCCAGGAGCCGCACGCGCTGCGGTTCTATCTCGGCGTGGGCGGCGAGGCCGATCTCTTCGGCGACGACGTCCTGGCCGAGGTCGGCGCACAGCTGCCGGACTTCTCCGTGCAGCGGTGCGTGAGCGGGCCCTGCGCGCGCACGGACGTACGCGGCGGCAGCCCCGTGATCGCGCTGGCGGAGGACCTGGCGGCGGTGAGGGAGCGGGACGAGGAACTGCCCGACCTCTATGTCTGCGGCCCTCCGGGCATGATCGACGCGGTCGAGAGGGTCGCCCAGGAAGCGGGTGTCCCGATCACCCGGATCCTGAGCGAGAAGTTCTCCACCACCGAGTGACCGCCTCCCCGGGCGGCGGTGCGGGATCGTTGACAGTGGGCACGTGCCGCTGGAAACTCGCCTCCGGCGTGGTGAAGGGGCGACCGATGCGGACCACCGTGGGGATCATTGGGGCCGGACCGGCCGGGCTGCTGCTCGCCCGGCTGCTGCACACCGCGGGGATCGACTCCGTCGTCCTGGAGGCGCGGGACCGGGCGTACGTCGAGCGGCGGCAGCGGGCCGGGGTGCTGGAGCAGGGGACCGTGGAGGCGCTGCGGGCCGCCGGGGCCGGGGCGCGGATGGACCGCGAGGGCCTGCGGCACGACGGGATCGAGCTGCGCTTCGGCCGGCGCCGGCACCGGATCGACTTCCCCGGGCTCACCGGCGGGCGGTCCGTGACGGTCTACGCGCAGACCGAGGTCTGCAAGGACCTCATCGCCCTCCAGCTCGCCGAGGGCGGGCCGCTGCTGTTCGGGGCGGAGGCGGTGGGCGTGGAGGGGGCGGACTCCGCGTCCCCGCGCGTCCGCTTCCGGCACCGGGGGCGCGACGAGGTGCTCGCATGCGACTACGTGGCCGGGTGCGACGGGTTCTGGGGGGTGTCGCGTCCGGCCGTTCCCGCCGGGATCGGGCGCGTATTCGAACGAACGTACCCCTTTGGCTGGCTCGGCATCCTCGCCGATGTGCCGCCCTCCCACGATGAGCTGGTCTACGCCCGCCACGAGCGCGGCTTCGCCCTGCTGTCCATGCGCACCCCGGCCGTCTCCCGCCTCTACCTCCAGGTGCCCGAGGGGACCAGGGCGGAGGAGTGGAGCGACGAGGAGATCTGGCGCGAGCTGGAACTGCGGTTGGAGACCGCCGACGGCTGGACGCTGCGGCGCGGCCCCGTCACCGGGAAGTCGGTCACCCCCATGCGCTCCTTCGTCCACGAGCCCATGCGGTACGGGCGGCTCTTCCTCGCCGGTGACGCCGCCCACATCGTGCCGCCCACCGGGGCCAAGGGGCTGAACCTCGCCGTCGGGGACGTGGTGGTCCTCGCGCGGGCGCTGGCGCACCGCGTGGAGACCGGTTCGGACGCACTGCTCGACACCTACTCCGCGGACTGCCTGCGCCGGGTGTGGCAGGCCGAGCGGTTCTCCCACGACATGACCGCCCTGCTGCACCGCGCCCCGGACGCCACCGCCTTCGACAGCCGCCTCCAGCTCGCCCGCCTGGACCGCCTCACCTCCTCGCGCGCCGCCGAGACCGACCTCGCCGAGGCCTACACGGGCTTCCCCCTGCGGTAAGCGGATGGTCTCCGGCCGGTTCCGGGCAGGTACCGGGTCGGTCATGGCCGGGTCCCCCGTGGTGAGGGGAATCACCGAGCCGCGTAGCGTGTTGCGCAGCATCACGAGGGAAAGATCCTCCCCAAGCATTAGGGTCAATCCTTTGCCTACCTATTACTCTTGAGCCAAGGCCGCACTGAGTGGCCATGGAGGAGTGAAATGAGGAGCAGAAACCCGGTCTTCTCGCGACGGGGGTTCAGCCGCGACAACGGCTACGCGGGCTTCAACACCGCGCCGCAGGCCGGGGGTCCCGCTGTCGCCACGCAGGCCAACCCGTACGCGCAGCCGACGGGCAACCCGTACGCGCAGAACCCTTACGCCCAGCAGGACCTGCAGTACGGCGCACCGCCGCAGGCTCCGGCCACCACCGGCCGGATGACGGTCGACGACGTCATCGTCCGCACGGCGAGCACGCTCGGCCTGCTGATCGTGACCGCCGCGCTCTCCTGGGCGCTGCTGCCGGTCGACGACGCCAACATCGGCCGGTCCTATGGCATCGCCATCGGTGCCGGCCTGATCGGCATGGTGCTGGCGCTCGTCCAGTCCTTCAAGCGCAAGCCCACGCCCGCGCTGATCCTGACCTACGCCGCGTTCGAGGGTGTCTTCCTCGGCGTCGTCTCCAGCGTCGTCGACAACCGCATCGCCGACGGTGCGGCCATGCAGGCCGTGCTCGGCACCATGGCGGTCTTCGCCGGTGTGCTGGTGGCGTACAAGGCGGGCTGGATCCGCGTCAACCGCCGTTTCTACGGCTTCGTGATGGCGGCCGCGCTCGGCTTCATCCTGCTGATGGCCGTGAACCTGCTGTTCGCGGTGTTCGGCGGCGGTGACGGCCTCGGCTTCCGCAGCGGCCCGCTCGGCATCGTCTTCGGCATCGTCGGCATCATCCTCGGTGCCTGCTTCCTCGCCCTGGACTTCAAGCAGGTCGAGGACGGCATCGCCTACGGTGCGCCGCGCGAGGAGGCCTGGTTCGCCGCCTTCGGCCTCACGCTGACGCTGGTGTGGCTGTACATGGAGTTCCTGCGGCTGATCGCGATCTTCAACAGCAGCGACTGACGCCGGCCGGCGTCGTCCCGTACGCCACCGACCGCACAGGCAAGGGCCCCGGTTCCCACCGGGGCCCTTCGCCGTGCGCGGCACCGCTCAGAGCAGCTTGCGCGCGGCCCTTCTCAGGTCGTACTCGTGGACGATCGCCTTGGCGTGGCCGTACGCCAGGTCGTACTCGTGCCGGAGCCAGCTGACCTTCTCCTCGAAACGGACGAGCGACGGTCCTTCTTCGACGGTGCGCAGCCAGTCGGAGATCTCACGACCGGTGCAGTGCGGAATGCGGGCGAGCATGTTGCGATGGGTCTCCGCGGAGAAGACTTGGGACATCGGCGCCTCCGGACGCTGGGGATGTAAGCCGGTCCTTCAGGTCACCGTGCCCGAGCGTTCCCGCGTTGGCAACAGTCCTGCCGCGCCGCGTACGCTCGCCGCGTGGTTGATACGACGCCCTTCACCCGTGCCGTGGATGATTTCGCCGACCGTCTGCGGGCCGCGCCGCAGAGCCGGCTGCAACGCGGCGGGGCCGCCGAGGCGCTCGCCCTGGCCAGGGAGTTGGCGCGGCGCGCCCAGCTCGCCGAGGAGCCGGGCACCCAGCCGCGCGAGATGCCCGACGCGGGCATGTTCGCCGCCGCCGACCAGATCACCGTCGCCGGGCACGACTTCGCCCTCGTACTGAAGAACGACGAGGAGGTCGGAGAGGCCCTACGGCTGGTGCGGGAGGCGCGGGAACGCGCCGGGGTGTAGCCGGCCCGGGGCTTCCCGCGGTCCCCGGGGGATCAGAGGGACGCGATGACGCGGTCCGCCAGGATGTAGACGCTCTCCTCGCCGCAGGAGAACGTCAGCGTGTACGCCCCCGAGATGCCGGAGCCCCCCAGCAGGAACGGGGCCTCGCCCGCGCGCAGGGCGGCGGCCAGGCGCTCCGCGGTCTCACGGTGGCCCGGCGTCATGCACAGCGTCGTCCCGTCGGCGAACACGTAGACGTCCAGCGTGCCCAGCGGGCCCGGGCGGACATCGGTCAGCTCGGTGCGCGAGCCGGCCAGCTCCTCCAGGGTGGTCACGGTGCGCTCGTGGTCGTTCACGACCGGCGAGGGGTTCGGCACGAAGTCCGGGTGCGAGGGGTGACGGCGGCGGGCCGCGGCCAGCTCGGGGGAGTCCCCGGGGTGCTCCTCGGTGTCGGTGCCCGGCTCGCTCACCGGCTCCAGCCCCGCGAAATCGGCCTGCCGGGGCAGGAACAGCTCGCTGTCGGCCAGACCCAGCAGGGACGGCGCGTCGGAGGCGTCCCGCGCCTCCTGGGCGGCCCAGAAGGCCCGCGCCTCCGCGAGCTCACGCTCCCGCTCCTCGGCGAGCGCGTCCGCCACGGCCGCGCGTATCTCGTCGGCGTCGGCCGCAAGGGCGGAGGGAACGTGCGGGCGCGCGTCGGCCGCCCGGTTCCTGGCCAGCTCGGTGTGCAGGGCCGCGACCTGTCGGCGCAGCACCATGATGCTGCGCAGCACAGCGACGCCCACGGCGCCGGTGGCGGCCGTGGTGATCAACAGGGCGATCGGCATGGCGCTCACTGACGTACTCCCGGTTCAAAGTCGACCCCCGACTTCCTACATCAGCTTGAAGGGCGGACTGACCTTCTGTCAGTGCGTAACGTCACGAAACGGACAGCTCTTTGGTTTCGGGTCCGGTGGGGGAGCGACGCTGACCTGCGGGGATCCCCCCGGCGGGAGGGATAGGTCACATCCTGGGGGAGATTGGATCACAAAACGGCCCGGCACCCCGGGGCGGCCGGGGTGCCGGGCCCGCGGCTCACGCACCGTGCCGCGGCGGCTACGGTGCGGTCGCCGCGACGACCGCGGTGGTCAGCTGAGGCGCTCGATGACCATCGCCATGCCCTGGCCGCCGCCGACGCACATCGTCTCCAGACCGAACTGCTTGTCGTGGAACTGGAGGGAGTTGATGAGCGTGCCGGTGATGCGGGCGCCGGTCATGCCGAAGGGGTGGCCGACGGCGATGGCGCCGCCGTTGACGTTCACCTTCTCCAGCGGGATGCCGAGGTCGCGGTAGGAGGGGATCACCTGGGCGGCGAACGCCTCGTTGATCTCGGCCAGGTCGATGTCGTCGACGGTCAGGCCGGCGCGGGCGAGGGCCTGCTTGCTCGCCTCGACCGGGCCGAGGCCCATGATCTCCGGGGAGAGGCCGGAGACGCCGGTGGAGACGATCCGGGCGAGCGGGGTGAGGCCGAGCTCGCGGGCCTTGGTGTCGCTCATGATGACGAGCGCGGCGGCGCCGTCGTTGAGCGGGCAGCAGTTGCCGGCGGTGACCAGTCCGTCCGGGCGGAAGACCGGCTTGAGGCCCTGGACGCCCTCCAGGGTGACGCCGGCGCGGGGGCCGTCGTCCTTGGCGACGACCGTGCCGTCGGGCAGCGTCACCGGGGTGATCTCGCGCTCCCAGAAGCCGTTCTTGATGGCTTCCTCGGCGAGGTTCTGCGAGCGGACGCCGAACTCGTCCATGTCCTGGCGGGTGATGCCCTTGAGGCGGGCCAGGTTCTCGGCGGTCTGGCCCATCGCAATGTAGGGGTCGGGCAGCAGGCCGTCCTCGCGCGGGTCGTGCCAGGTCGAGCCCTCCGACTCGGCGACGGCGGCGGTACGGGCCTCGGCCTCGGCGAACAGCGGGTTGCGGGTGTCCGGGAGGCTGTCGGAGTTGCCCTTGGCGAAGCGCGAGACGGTCTCGACGCCGGCCGAGATGAAGACGTCGCCCTCACCGGCCTTGATGGCGTGCAGGGCCATGCGGGAGGTCTGCAGCGAGGACGAGCAGTAGCGGGTGACGGTGCAGCCGGGGAGGTGGTCCATCCCCATCTGCACGGCGACCACGCGGCCGAGGTTGTTGCCCTGCTCGCCGCCGGGGAGGCCGCAGCCGAGCATCAGGTCGTCGATGTCCCTCGGGTCCAGCTCGGGGACCTTGGCGAGGGCGGCCTGGATGATCGTGGCGGTCAGGTCGTCCGGACGCACGTCCTTCAGGGAGCCCTTGAAGGCACGGCCGATGGGGGAACGGGCGGCAGAGACGATCACGGCTTCGGGCATCACGGCTCCAAGAGGAAGGGGCGGCGCGCAGCGCCTCGTTCACGGGACGGCATACCGGCTGGTTGGTGCACGGCTCCCTGGGGAAGTTACCCGGCCGTATGGCCCGGGTCACGGCCCCCGCGGTGTGACATCGACCGCAACTGTCTAAGCGCTTGCTTGGTCACCGGTGAGCCGCTCCGCGGGCAGTCGTGCCTCCCCCAGTGCCGTCAGCGTGACGGTTGGGTCGACGGCTCCGGTTCGGTTTCCGGGACCCGGCGCCGGCGGCGCCGCTTCAGCAGCGCCCACGCCCCCCGCGGCCCCGTCGGCATCGCCGCCGTGACCTCCGTACCCGCCTCCGACGCCGCCTCCGCCGCCGCGCGGGCCACCGGCAGGAACCCCTCGCGGCGGGCGGCGTCCGGACGCTCCTCCTCCGCCGGCCACAGCCCCAGCGCCGCGCACACCGTCGGCAGCACCGCCATCGCCGCCGTGGCGTACCCCTCGGCGGAGGGGTGATAGCTGTCCGGCCCGAACAGCTCCCGCGGATTCGCCGCGAACTCCGGCCCCAGCAGATCCCCCAGCGACACCGTCCGCCCACCCTGCTCGACGACCCCGATCGTCTGCGCCGCCGCCAGCTGCCGCGAGGCGCGCCGGGCCAGCCAGCGCAGCGGCTGCTGCACCGGCTCGATCGTGCCGAGGTCGGGGCAGGTCCCGACCACCACCTCCGCGCCGGCCGTCCGCAGCCGGCGTACCGCCGAGGACAGATGACGTACGGACTGGGTGGCCGGCATCCGATGGGTCACATCGTTGGCCCCGACCATGATCACGCACATGTCGGGGACCCGGGACGGATCCGCCAGCGCCTGCGTCACCTGCCGGTCCAGATCGTCCGACCGGGCCCCCGGCACCGCGACCGTGCTCAGCCCCACCGGACGTTCCGCGATCGCCGCCACCCCCGACGCCAGCAGCGCGCCCGGTGTCTGCCCGCCCCGGTGCACGCCCTGCCCGGCGGCCGTGGAGTCGCCCAGCATGGTCAGCCGCAGCGCCGGTTCGCCGGGCACCGTGTAGGCCGCCCCGTACAGACCGTCCGCGTTCGGGACGTACGGGCTCGTGCCGTTGCCCACGCGGCGCCGCGCCAGCTGTGCCTCCGCCAGCAGCAGGCCCACGGTGGCCGCGCCGGCCAGGCCGATGCCCCCGCCGCCGTACGCCGCACCGGCCGCGATCCGCCGGGCCACCCGTGCCCTCGACATGCCCGTCATGCCCGCCGCCACCTCCTCGAAGCCGTACACCCAGTGCTTGCCCCGTACGGACGGTGGTCCAATCCCAACGGGGAGTGAACGACCCGGGCGGGTTCCGGCCCGGGAGGACCTAGGCTGGTTCCACCACTACGACCACATCTTTTGCAAGCATCCGGAGACAACGGTGCAATTCCACGACTCGATGATCAGCCTCGTCGGCAACACCCCGCTGGTGCGGCTCAACAGCGTGACCAAGGGCATCAGGGCGACCGTCCTGGCCAAGGTGGAGTACTTCAACCCCGGCGGTTCCGTGAAGGACCGCATCGCCCTGCGCATGATCGAGGCGGCGGAGAAGAGCGGGGAGCTGAAGCCGGGCGGCACCATCGTCGAGCCGACCAGCGGCAACACGGGTGTCGGTCTTGCCATCGTGGCCCAGCAGAAGGGCTACAAGTGCATCTTCGTCTGCCCCGACAAGGTGTCCACGGACAAGATCAACGTACTGCGGGCCTACGGCGCCGAGGTCGTCGTCTGCCCGACCGCCGTCGCGCCCGAGCACCCCGACTCCTACTACAACGTCTCCGACCGGCTGGTCCGCGAGACGCCGGGCGCCTGGAAGCCGGACCAGTACTCCAACCCCCACAACCCCCTCTCCCACTACCACTCCACCGGCCCCGAGCTGTGGGAGCAGACCGAGGGGAGGATCACCCACTTCGTGGCCGGCGTCGGCACCGGCGGCACCATCTCCGGCACCGGCCGCTACCTCAAGGAGGCCAGCGACGGCCGCGTGAAGGTGATCGGCGCCGACCCCGAGGGCTCCGTGTACTCCGGCGGCTCCGGGCGGCCGTACCTGGTCGAGGGCGTCGGCGAGGACTTCTGGCCGACCGCCTACGACCGTGAGGTCGCGGACGAGATCGTCGCCGTCTCCGACAAGGACTCCTTCCAGATGACCCGGCGCCTCGCCAAGGAGGAGGGCCTGCTGGTCGGCGGCTCCTGCGGCATGGCGGTCGTGGCGGCGCTCGAGGTGGCCTCGCGGCTCGGCGAGGACGACGTGGTCGTCGTCCTGCTGCCGGACAGCGGACGCGGCTACCTCAGCAAGATCTTCAACGACGAGTGGATGGCCGACTACGGCTTCCTGGAGGACGCCGGCCCCAGCGCCCGTGTCGCCGACGTCCTGAACGACAAGGAGGGCGGCCACATCCCCTCCCTCGTCCACATGCACCCCGACGAGACGATCGGCCAGGCCATCGAGGTCCTGCGCGAGTACGGCGTCTCGCAGATGCCCGTGGTCAAGCCGGGCGCCGGTCACCCGGACGTGATGGCCGCCGAGGTCGTCGGCTCGGTGGTGGAGCGGGAGCTGCTGGACGCGCTGTTCAGCAAGAGCGCCTCGCTCGACGACCCGCTGGAGAAGCACATGTCCGCGCCGCTGCCGCAGGTCGGCTCCGGCGAGCCGGTCGCGGACCTGATGGCCGTGCTCGGCGAGGCCGACGCGGCGATCGTCCTCGTCGAGGGCAAGCCGACCGGTGTGGTCAGCCGCCAGGACCTGCTGTCCTTCCTCGCCAGGACCGGGAAGTGACGGCGCGTCGGGGCGAAGCGGGGGTGAACCGCCGCTGAACGGGCGGGTGTTGCCGCGTACGTGATCTTCGTGGACTTCGCGGAAGCGGTACGAGGGTGTCACGTCCGCGCAGCACTCGCTTAACACGGCTCCGGCACAGTGGTGGGTGTCGGCGGGACGGTGGCCCACCACCCGGGCGTGAGGCACCGGGGAGGTTCCCCGTCCCGGCCGGCGGCCAGCGGCGTCGAAGGACCTCCGGAGCGGCTCCCGGACCTCCATGGACGCCCGGACGCGCGGCCCCCTCACCGGGCGCGCGTCCCCCGCGGGGACCGCCGTCGTCCCGACCCCCGGGCCACCGGGGGTGTGGCGGTCCCCGCGCGACCTCCTCGTCGGTCCTCCCAGTGGCCCTCCTCAGTCCTCCCAGTCGCCGTCGCCGTCCCGTGAGGACGTGCGGCGGCCGAACAGGCCCGGGTTGGTGCGCACCGCCTGGACCACGTTGACGCCGACGATGCCCAGCCAGGTGATCAGCAGGCCCGGCAGCTGGCCCACGCCCCCGCCGATCGCGGACAGCGGCACCGCCAGCACCAGCGAGACGATCCCGAAGCCGAAACGCTCACCCCAGGAGTCGGTGACCTTCGGCGACCGGGCGTCCCGGGCCACCGTCAGCTGCCGCTCGGCGAACTGCCGGCGCACCCGGCGCTCCACCGCGCCGTCGATGCGCTGGTCGACCTTCTCCAGGAACGAGTCCACCAGCGCGGACTCGTACTCCTCGCCCAGTTCCCTGCGTGCCTGCAGGGAGGCGTTGAGTTCCTTCTTCAGCTCGGCGTCCCGCGCGTCCATTCCGGTCATGGGCTCCACGGTAGGCAGGCGCCCGGCCGCTGACACTGGGGGTAACCCCCGTCTCCGATTCGGGTTCGCCGCGCCGCTACTTGGCGCACATCTTCTCGTCGGCGCGGGACTGACCGACGTCGACCTTCTTCGGCGCGGCGACGGGCACGCCGGCCTTGACGAAGTCGGGGCCGAGGGTGAGCGTCATCGGCTGGGCCGCGTCCGAGTCCTCGCCGCCGGGCTTCAGGGCGGAGGCGGGCAGGCCCATCAGGTCGGCGAGCTTGCGCGCCTGGTCCGCCTGTTCCGGCGCGTACTCCAGCCGGGTCTTGCCGACCTTCGCCGGGGCGTTGCCCCTGTTCGTGGACCGGGACACGCCCTCGCCGGTCTGCAGCCAGGCCAGGGTCTCCTGCGCGGCGCCCTGCGGGCCGCCGCCGTTGAACACGTCGACGTGCACGGCGGACGCCTCGGCCCGCGGGCCCTCCAGGAGCGCGGCCTGCTTGTCCTTGGCGGCCTTCTCCTTCTTCTTCACCTCGGTGAAGGAGACGTCGTCCCGCAGCATGCCGAGCACCTGCGGGGCCTTGACGGGGTCCGGGACGACGGTGACGGGTGTGGGTTCGGCCGGGTTGTCGATCACCGGGAGCGTCATCATCGTGATGTTCTTCAGGTCGATCCTGGTCAGTTCCCGGGCGAGGGTGAGGAGTTTGGCGGGGGTGCCTATGCCCTTGTCCACGGTGAGGGACTTGGTGGCCGCGTCCGCCACGTCGAGCATCTTCGACGGGCTGTCCAGCGTGTCCTCCTTGAGCTGCCGGATCATCGACGCGACGAACTTCTGCTGCATCTGGATCCGGTCCAGGTCGCTCTCGTTCTTCAGGCCGTGCCGGTTGCGGAGGAAGGACAGCGCCTCCTCGCCCTCGATCGTGCTCTCCCCGGCCGGGAGGTCGAGCTTCGTGCCGCCCTCCAGGTCCTTGAGGGGCTTCTCCAGGCACACCTTGACGCCACCGACGGCGGTGGACAGCGTCTTGACCGCGTTGAAGTCGAACATCATGAAGTGGTCGACCTGGACGCCGGCGATCTCCTCGACGGTACGCATGGTGCAGCCGGGGTCGCGGCCGTTCACCCCGTAGGACTCGTTGAACTTGGTGGGGCGCGTCGAGCCGGGGATGACCTCGGTGGAGCCGTCGGGCTTCCTGGTCTCGCAGTCCGGGATCGTGGTCATCAGGTCCCGGGGGATGCTCATGACGGTCGCGTTGCTGCGGTCCCCGGCGATGTGGAAGAGCAGGGTGGTGTCGGCGTGACCGGTGACGTTGTCCCGGTTGCCGTAGGCCTCGTTGCCCTTGCCGGTACGGACGTCGTTGCCGATGACCAGGATGTTGACCGGGCCGTCGGCGAGGACCTTGTCGCTGCCGACGTCACCGATGTCGACGGTGTTGATGTTGCCGCCCAGACGGTCGTACCAGTAGTAGGCGAACGCCGAGCCGCCGACGAGCACCACACCGAGGACGCCGCCCGTCCACATCAGCGCCTTCCTCCTGGCGCCGCGCTTCTTCCGCGGCGGGCGCCTGCGGTGGCCGGAGTCCGGCGCGGCATCGGGACCGGGGGACGGGGCGGGGGTGGGAGCGGGTGCGGTGCCGCGGCCACGCTGCCCGGGCACGCGGCCGGGTGCGGCGGGGGCGGGGCGGGAGCCGCCGCGCGGGCGGGGAACGGCCGGACGGTCCGGGGCGCCGTTCGGTCGCAGTTCGTAATCACCGGTGTGCGGGTTGAGCACCCACTGATCGGCGGGATCGGTCCCGTCCGCCTGTCCACGACTTGGCGCATCCACGCTTGTTACCAGTCCTCCGTCGGGCGGCCGCGGGGGTCGCCAGGGTTTCAAGGCGCTTAATTGTTCGATGCGTTACGCTATCCGGCCCGTTCGGGATGCGCCGACGTCGTAGCAAAATCGTCGAGGTCCGGATCTGTCCCCGACCGGGCACAGTGGGTGATCTCCGCCCGTCACGACGCGTGTGCAGCACGATGTCCCGTTCGGTTGTATAACGGCATGCAGAACTTGCGATGGGTGAATGGGCC
Source organism: Streptomyces sp. NPDC030893 (assembly GCF_055571535.1). Classification (NCBI taxonomy): domain Bacteria; kingdom Bacillati; phylum Actinomycetota; class Actinomycetes; order Kitasatosporales; family Streptomycetaceae; genus Streptomyces; species Streptomyces sp. NPDC030893. The sequence goes on from NZ_JBVIFC010000014.1 coordinate 158,499, forward strand.
GACGGGTCCGGGGTCCGAGGGGGACGTCACGTCATGAGCGGCACCGAGAGCCCTGCCGCGCGCCTCCAGGCGCTCTTCGAGGGGCACCGGCTGACGCCGACGCAGCGGCGCATCGCGCACAGCATGGTGCGGCGGGCCGCCGATGTGCCGTTCCTGTCCAGCGTGGAACTGGCGGAGCTGGCCGGGGTCAGCCAGCCGTCCGTGACCCGGTTCGCCGTCGCCCTCGGCTTCGACGGCTACCCCGCCCTGCGCCGGCACCTGCGGGAGGTCGCGCCCGCCGGGCCCGCGCCGGAGGCCGGCTCGTACAACGAGTACCAGCAGGCCGTCGAGGCCGAGATCGAGAACCTGCGGCACCTGGCGGAGGCGCTGGCCGACGCCGGGCCCGTGCGGCGGGCGGGGCGGGTCCTCGCGGGCAGCCGGCCGCTGCCCGTGCTGGGGCTGCGGGCCGCGGCGGCCCAGGCGCACGGCTTCGCCTACTTCGCCGCCAAGGTCCACCCGGACGTCCGGCTGCTCAACGAGGGCGGCACCGTGCTCCACGACCGGATCGACGCCGCCGCCCGGGCCGGGGCGGACGCCCTGCTCTGCTTCGCGCTGCCCCGCCATCCGCGGGAGGTCGTCGACGCCCTCGCCCACGCCAAGGAGACGGGACTGACCGTGGTCACCGTCGCCGACTCCCCGTTCACGCCGGTCGCCAAGGTGTCCGACCTGCTGCTGCCCGCCGCCGTCGGCACCGGGCTGGCCTTCGACACGGCGTGCGCGCCGATGCTGCTGGGCCGGGTGCTGCTGGAGGCGATGTGCGACGACCTGCCCGACGCGCAGGCACGGCTCGAGGAGTTCGACGTGAAGGCGGCGGCGCGGGGGCTGTTCGTGGACTGACGGCGGGGCCGCTCCCGCGGAGTGTTCTCAGACTCGTCTCACCTTGTGCGGCTACCCTCCCGTCCTCATCGGCGTCGGAGACGGGAGGCTGGACGTGACGCGCGGAGGACAGGGGCTGGCCAGGGTGGCCGTCGTCGTACGGGCCGGGGCCGCGCCACTGTGGTGGCTGGGAGTCGTCGCCGCGGGCACCGGAGCGCTGCTGCCCGGGCTGACCGGGCGCCGGATCGGTGTGCTGGCGGGCGCCGCGCTGTTCCTCGTGACGGCGGCCGTCGTGGCGTACGCGGGACGGGGACGGTACCGCGTTCCGGCCGGCCAGGCGGTGCGGGCGGGCCGGCACGATGTCCTCCAGGACCGGGCGGTGACCGTGCGCAACTGGCGCCGGGCGCACCGGTGGTGGCTGCTGCTCGCCTTCCTCGCCGCCGTGGGCACGGCGTTCGCCGCACCCGCGACCGGCGGGCTGCTGCTCGCCGGCTGCGGGGTCGGCCTGTGGCTGAAGGCTGCGTGGATCGGCCGGCTGGAGCAGGACGGCGACGCGCTGCTGTGGGTGCGCGTCGACTGGCTGCGCGCGGGGGCGGGACGGCCCGCCGGGGCCGCGGTCAAGGCCTACCGCACCACGGGGATCGCGGCGGGGGATGCCGCGCCGGGCGGCTCCCGCCGGAGGGACGCGGCGACGGTCTGAGGGGTCCCGCGGGTCCCTGCGGGGCTGGTCGCGGCTGTTTGCGCAGTGCCCCGCGCCCCTATGTGTGGGGGGCGCGGGGCGCTGCGGGTGGGGTGTGGCTGGGCGCGCAGTTCCCCGCGCCCCTTCGGGGCGCCTTCTCCCAGGGTCAGAAAAGCAGGGCGTCGGTGTGGGCGGCGCCGGATTCGGTGACGATCTCCTCGATCGTCTGGGCGGTGCGTACGGTCGCGAAGATGACGCCCCCCTCGCCGTCCGGGGTGAAGCCGTGGACGGCCGGGCGGGGAAGCGAGTTGTACGCGTAGTGGTGGGCGAAGTAGTACGCGCCCGTGTCGAGCGCCGCCGCGTAGTCGCCCTGCTCCAGCAGCGGCAGCTCCTGCCCCTGCGCGAGCAGGTCGCCCGCGAAGCAGGCCGGTCCCGCCACGTCCTGCACCACCGCCGGCCCCTCCTTGGGCCGCCCCTTCGCGTCGTACGCGGCGATCCGCAGCGGCCACGACGCCGGCGCGTACACCGTCCGCGTCGCCACCTGCACACCCGCGTGCGTCACCGCGACCGGGCGCCCGCCCGCGCTCTTGGCGTACTCCACGCGCGCGACCACCGTGCCGTGCTTGGCCAGCAGTGACCGGCCGAACTCGGTGACCAGCCCGTACCGCCCGTCGAACAGTCCCGGCACCGTCTCGCTCAGCAGCCGCGCGTACTCCCCGTACGTCGGGCTGCTCGCCTCGGACGCGAAGTTGACCGGCAGCCCGCCGCCGATGTCGATGGTGTCGACCTGCTGCCGCCCCGCACGCCGGTTGATCTCCTCCGCCAGCGCGTACGTCTCCGAGATCCCCCGCGTCATCATCGACAGGGCGATGCCCTGGGAGCCGGAGTGGGCGTGCAGCCGGGTCAGCCACGGCCGGTCCAGGTAGGCCCGTACCACCCACTCCCGCGCCCCCTCGTCGCGCAGCGCCACCCCGAACTTCGAGGTCGCCGTCGCCGTGGACAGCGCCTCGATGGAGCCGCCGCCGACCTGCGGGTTGACCCGGATGCCGATGGGGGAGCGGGAGCCGGAGGCGGCCATCAGGGCGTCGATGCGCTCCAGCTCCTGCGGGTTGTCCGCGTTCACCGCGATGCCCAGCGCCAGCGCCTCCCGCAGCTCCGCGGGTGTCTTGGCGGGCGAGTCGAGGACCGTCCGCTCCGGTTCCACGCCCGCCGCACGCGCCAGCGCCAGCTCACCCGGGCTCGCCACCTCCGCGCCGATGCCCTCCTCGCGCAGCAGCCGCAGCACCGGCACCAGCGGGCTCGCCTTCACGGCGAAGGCGTGCAGCACGGGAGTGCCGGGCGCCGTCACCGCGTCGAACGCCGCCCGCAGCCCCGCCGCCGACTCCCGGATGCCGGTCACGTCGAGCAGGCCCACCAGGGGCGTGCCGTCGTCGAGCAGCCCCTGCTCCACGGCGGCCCGCACCGCCGCGTCCCGCCGGGCCGCCCGTCCGGCGCCCTGCGGGTCCACCTCGTCCGCCAGGCCGTTGTCGTCAGCCACCGTGTCCCCCGTCCGCTCGGCGTTCTCCATGTTCGCGCGCATGCGTCCAGCCAAACATCCCGCTCCCGGCGGTGCCGACACACCCCCCGTCTTGACTAGCCCTATTCAGAGCTTGAGGATATGAATATCCGCAGTAATCATCCGCAGCCCCCAGGAGGCACACCATGGCCGGACCCCGCCCCGTCCGAGCGCCGCGCGGCACCGAACCGAGCGCCCTGGGCTGGCAGCAGGAGGCAGCCCTGCGGATGCTGCAGAACAACCTCGACCCCGAGGTCGCCGAGCACCCCGACAAGCTCGTCGTCTACGGCGGGACGGGGAAGGCCGCCCGCGACTGGCGCTCCTTCGACGCGATGGTGCGGACCCTGAAGACCCTCAAGCAGGACGAGACGATGCTCGTCCAGTCCGGCAGGCCCGTCGGCGTCATGCAGACCCACGAGTGGGCCCCGCGCGTCCTCATCGCCAACTCCAACCTCGTCGGCGACTGGGCCACCTGGGAGGAGTTCCGCCGCCTGGAGGCCCTCGGCCTGACCATGTACGGGCAGATGACCGCCGGCTCCTGGATCTACATCGGCACCCAGGGCATCCTCCAGGGCACCTACGAGACCTTCGCCGCCGTCGCCGCCAAGAAGTTCGGCGGGACTCTCGCCGGGACCATCACCCTCACCGCCGGCCTCGGCGGCATGGGCGGCGCCCAGCCCCTCGCCGTGACGATGAACGAGGGCGTCGTGATCTGCGTCGACTGCGACCCGCGCGCGATCGACCGCCGCATCGAGCACCGGTACCTGGACGTGAAGGCCGACTCCCTCGACCACGCGCTCCGGCTGGCCGTCGAGGCCCGGGACCGCCGCGAGCCCCTGTCCATCGGGGTGCTCGGCAACGCCGCCGAGCTGGTCCCGCACCTGCTCGCCACGGGCGCGCCCATCGACATCGTCACCGACCAGACCTCCGCGCACGACCCCCTGGCCTACCTGCCCACCGGCATCGCCTTCGAGGACATGGCCGACGCCGCCGCGAAGGACCCGGCCGGCTTCACCACCCGCGCCCGCGAGTCCATGGCCCGGCACGTCGAGGCGATGGTCGGCTTCCAGGACGCCGGCGCCGAGGTGTTCGACTACGGCAACTCGATCCGCGGCGAGGCCCGGCTCGCCGGGTACGACCGCGCCTTCGCCTTCCCCGGCTTCGTCCCGGCGTACATCCGCCCGCTGTTCTGCGAGGGCAAGGGCCCCTTCCGCTGGGCCGCGCTCTCCGGTGACCCGGCCGACATCGCCAGGACCGACCGGGCGATCCTGGAGCTCTTCCCGGAGAACGAGTCCCTGGCCCGCTGGATCAGGATGGCGGGGGAGCGGGTCCACTTCCAGGGCCTGCCGGCGCGCATCTGCTGGCTCGGCTACGGCGAGCGCGACAAGGCGGGCGAGCGGTTCAACGACATGGTCGCGAGCGGGGAGCTGTCCGCGCCGGTCGTCATCGGGCGGGACCATCTCGACTGCGGTTCGGTCGCCTCCCCCTACCGGGAGACCGAGGCGATGCTGGACGGGTCCGACGCGATCGCCGACTGGCCGCTGCTGAACGCCATGGTGAACGTGGCGTCGGGGGCGTCGTGGGTCTCCCTCCACCACGGCGGGGGTGTCGGCATGGGGCGCTCGATCCACGCCGGGCAGGTGACGGTGGCCGACGGGACGGCGCTCGCGGGCGAGAAGATCCGGCGCGTGCTGACGAACGACCCCGGCATGGGCGTGATCCGGCATGTCGACGCCGGGTACGACATCGCGGAGTCGGTGGCGGGCTCGCGGGGCGTGCGGGTGCCGATGCGGGAGGGTGAGTCGGCGTGAGGGACGGCAACTCCTCGGCGGGGGCGGGCGGGTCGTCGCCGTCCGCGGGCCCGGCTGATCCCACCCTCCCCCATGGCCCGGAAGACATGGGAGGTGCCCCCACCGCCCTGCGGAACGACTGCCCACAGCCTGGTGGGACCGGCGGCCCGCAGTCCGGGTCGGTCCCGGTGGGTAGTGCGGCCTCCTTTCATGAGATGTGGCGGCAGTTGGCGCCCATCGGGCGCAGTTCCGCGTCCGGCGGCTACCGCCGGTTCGCCTGGACCCCCGCCGACGCCGACTGCCGGGCCTGGTTCCGGGACCAGGCACGTGGCCGTGGCCTGGCCTACGAGGTCGACCGGAACGGGAACCAGTGGGCCTGGCTCGGGGACCCCGCGCGGGGAGACGCCGTCGTCACCGGGTCGCACCTCGACTCCGTACCCGACGGCGGAGCCTTCGACGGGCCCCTCGGAGTCGTCTCCGCCTTCGCCGCCCTCGACGAACTGCGGCGCCGAGGCGTACGGCTCGCCAAACCCCTCGGCATCGTCAACTTCGGCGACGAGGAGGGCGCCCGCTTCGGACTCGCCTGTGTCGGCTCCCGGCTCACCGCGGGCGCGCTCACCGTGGAACAGGCCCACCGGCTCACCGACGGCGACGGGATCACCCTCCCGCAGGCCATGGAGGCCGCCGGCCACGACCCCGACGCCCTCGGCCCCGACCCCGAACGCCTCGACCGCATCGGCGCCTTCGTCGAACTCCACGTCGAGCAGGGCCGCGCCCTGGACCTGTCCGGCGACCGCGTCGGCATCGCGTCCGCCATCTGGCCGCACGGCCGCTGGCGGTTCGACTTCCGGGGGGAGGCCAACCACGCCGGCACCACCCGGCTCGCCGACCGCCGGGACCCGATGCTGTCCTACGCCGAGACCGTCCTCGCCGCCCGCCGCGAGGCCGAACTCGCCGGCGCCGTCGCCACCTTCGGCAAGATCTCCGTCGAGCCGAACGGCGTCAACGCCATCCCCTCCCTGGTGCGCGGCTGGCTCGACTCCCGCGCCGCCGACCAGGAGCGCCTGGACGCCGCGGTCGGCGGGGTGGAGAAGGCCGCCCGCGCCCACGCGGCCGCCCACGGCGTCTCCCTCGACGTCGAACGCGAGTCCTTCACCCCCGTCGTCGAGTTCGACCACGCCCTGCGCGACGAACTCGCCCGCATCCTGGGCAGCGACACCGACCTCAAGGTGCCCGTCCTCGGCACCGGCGCCGGACACGACGCCGGAATCCTCTCCGGACGCGTCCCGACCGCCATGCTGTTCGTGCGCAACCCCACCGGCGTCTCCCACTCCCCGGCCGAGCACGCCACCGAGGACGACTGCGTGGCCGGAGTCCTCGCCCTCGCCGACGTACTGGAAGGACTGGCCCGCACGTGACTGCCACCCCGCGGACGTACTGGCTGGAGCACGCCTGGCTCGGCACCCATGTCGAGCCGGGCGTGACCCTGGACGTCCGGGACGGTCGCATCACCACCGTCCGCCCGGACGTCCCCGCCCCGCCACCCGGCGCCGAGGTCCTGCGCGGACTGACCCTCCCGGGACTGGCGAACGCGCACTCGCATGCCTTCCACCGCGCCCTGCGCTCCACCGTCCAGGCGGGCTTCGGTACTTTCTGGACCTGGCGCGAGACCATGTACGCGACGGCCGGCCGGCTCACCCCGGACACCTACCACGCCCTCGCCCGGGCCGTGTACGCCGAGATGGCGCTCGCCGGCATCACCACCGTCGGCGAGTTCCACTACGTCCACCACGCCCCCGGCGGCACGCCCTACGCCGACCCCAACGCCATGGGGGAGGCGCTCGTCGCGGCCGCCGCCGAAGCCGGCATCCGGATCACCCTCCTCGACACCGCCTACCTCTCCTCCGGCTTCGGACAGCCGCCCACCACCCCTCAGCTCCGCTTCTCCGACGGCGACGCGGACGCCTGGGCCGAACGCTGTTCAGTTCTCAAGGAACGGGATCACGCGCGGATCGGGGCGGCGATCCACTCCGTCCGGGCCGTACCGGCGGAGCAGCTGGCGACCGTGGCGCGCTGGGCCGAGGAGCGGCGGGCCCCGCTCCATGTGCACCTGTCCGAGCAGACCGCGGAGAACGACGCCTGCCGGGAGATCCACGGGTGCACCCCGGCCCAGCTGCTCGCCCTGCACGGCGTCCTCGGACCACGCACCACCGGCGTCCACAACACCCATCTCACCGCCGAGGACATCTCCCTCATCGGCGGCAGCGGCACCGGCACCTGCATGTGCCCGACGACCGAACGCGACCTCGCCGACGGCATCGGCCCCGCGGCCGCCCTGCAGAACGAGGGCTCCCCGCTCTCCCTCGGCTCCGACAGCCACGCCGTGATCGACCTGTTCGAAGAGGCACGCGCGATGGAGCTGAATGAGCGGCTGCGCACCCGCACCCGGGGCCACTGGACGGCCGTCGCGCTGCTGCGGGCCGCCTCCGCCGACGGCCACGCCGCCCTCGGCTGGGACGGCGCCGGCACCATCGAGGCGGGGGCGCGCGCCGACCTCGTCACCGTTGCCCTCGACTCGGTCAGAACAGCGGGGCCGCTGCCCGGGCTCGGCGCCGAGACGGCCGTATTCGCCGCGACCGCGGCCGACGTACGCCACACGATCGTGGCAGGCCGGCACGTCGTACGCGACGGGGCGCACACGCTCGTCCCCGATGTGCCCGGAGCCCTCGCGCGGGCAGTCGAAGCCCTGCGCGCCTGACGACCACCCATGAGGACACCATGAGCAGCACCGTCATCAGCAACATCGCCACGCTGGTCACCAACGACCCCTCCCTGGGTGACACCTCTCCCCTCGGTCTGGTCCGGGACGCGGCCGTCGTCATCGAGGGCGACCGCGTCGTGTGGACCGGTGAATCAAGCAAAGCACCCGCCACTGACAATCGGGTCGACGCGGCGGGCCGGACGCTCCTGCCGGGCTTCGTCGACTCCCACTCCCACCTGGTCTTCGCGGGCGACCGCACCGAGGAGTTCAACGCCCGCATGTCCGGCCGCCCCTACAGCGCGGGCGGCATCCGTACGACGGTGGCCGCCACCCGGGCCGCGAGCGACGCGGAACTGGAGGCCAACCTCACCCGTTTCCTCGCCGAGGCGCTGCGCCAGGGCACCACGACCTTCGAGACCAAGTCCGGCTACGGACTGACCACCGGGGACGAGGCCCGCGCCCTGCGCCTGGCCGCCCGCCACACCGACGAGGTCACCTTCCTCGGCGCCCACATCGTCGCCCCCGAGTACGCCGAGGACCCGGCCGCCTACGTGGACCTGGTCACCGGCGAGATGCTGGACGCCTGCGCGCCGCACGCCCGCTGGATCGACGTGTTCTGCGAGAAGGGCGCCTTCGACGGCGACCAGGCCCGCGCGATCCTCACCGCCGGCAAGGCGAAGGGCCTGCACCCGCGCGTCCACGCCAACCAGCTCTCGTACGGCCCCGGCGTGCAGCTCGCCGTCGAGCTCGACGCGGCCAGCGCCGACCACTGCACCCATCTCACCGACGCCGACGTGGACGCCCTCGCGCACAGCCGCACGGTCGCCACCCTGCTGCCCGGGGCCGAGTTCTCCACCCGCGCCGAGTGGCCGGACGCCCGCCGGCTGCTCGACGCCGGGGCGACGGTCGCCCTGTCCACCGACTGCAACCCCGGCTCGTCCTTCACGTCCTCCCTGCCCTTCTGCATCGCGCTCGCGGTGCGGGACATGGGCATGACGCCGGACGAGGCCGTGTGGGCGGCCACCGCGGGCGGGGCCCGGGCCCTGCGCCGGGACGACATCGGCCGCGTCACCCCCGGCGCGTACGCGGACCTGCTGCTCCTCGACGCTCCGTCCCATGTCCACCTGGCCTACCGTCCCGGTGTGCCGCTGGTGGACACGGTCTGGCAGAAGGGACGCAGGACCGGGGCCCGGCGGTGAAACGCGCGCGCCGTCCGTCCCGGCGCGCGCCGTCACGCCCCGGCCTCCGTGGGTCAGCTCGCCCCGGCCCGCCAGCGCTGGTCCGCCCGGCCCGCCTCCCGGACCAGCGCCACCGGTCCGCCGTCACCGCCCGGTGTCACGGCGTGGTCCGGTGCGACGGCCGGGCGGATGACCCCGCGCGCGTCGACGGCGAAGCGCAGGTTCTGTCCGTTGCGCCCGTCCACCGAGTCGCACTCCCAGATGCCGACGCCCCGGTGCACCGCGCCCCGGCTGTCCAGGCAGTAGTCGGGATCGGCGGCGGACTGCAGCACCCCGCGCCCGGCGTCGACCCGCCACAACTGGGTGGCGGAGGAGGTGCAGCGGGCGGTGACGACGTCCGTGCGGTTCTCCAGGTCGCCGTCGATGTCCAGGCACAGTCCCGTGCCGAGGTTCACCACCTGGGCGTAGGCGGCACCCGGCGGCGGATACGTGGGCGGGGTGCGCGTGGGCGTGGGGCGCGGGGTGTGCGTCGGGCGGGGCTTCGCCGTCCGGGACGGCGAGGGCGAGGGGGACTCCCGGGTCGGGGACGCCGTGGGGGAGGGCGGCGGCGGAGTGGCCGTCACCGTCACCGGCGGCGGGACGGACGGCGAGGGAACGGTCGAGCCCGCGGCCGGCTCGGACGGCGTGTCGGCCGGCGACAGCAGGAAGAGCAGCAGCGGTACGACGGCCACCCCGAGTGCCGTCGAGGCCAGCGCCAGGCGCCGCGACCGGGGCCAGGGGGCGGGAGCGGCTCCGAAGCGGGGGTCCGGCTCGGCCACGTCCGTGCCGGCGGCGGCGTAGGCCGTGCCGGCCCACGGCAGCAGTCCCTCGGCGAGGGTGGTCCGCGGATCGTCCCGCAGGGCGCACAACTCCGCGTGGGCCGCGGCGCAGTGCGCGCACCGCGCCATGTGGGTGTGCAGATCGGCGCTGTCGCGGGGGTGGTCCGGCCGCACCGCCTCCTCGATGAGCCGGCGGAAGTCGCCGCAGCGGGGATCGTCGGAGGCGGCCAGCCGTGACCTGAGACAGGCCTGGCCCAGCGTCTGCAGCGCCGAGTCCGTGCCGTGGGCCACGTCCCCGGGGGTGATGCCCAGGAAGGCCGCCGTCCGGTCCGCCGGTTCACGCTCCACGGTCCCGTACCAGAGGAGGCCCTGCGCCCGGTACGGCAGTTTCCGGAAGGCCGCGAGCATCGTCGGGACCGGGCCGTCGGGGCCGGAGGAGCTGAGGACGAGGTGCAGCCCCGGGTCGAGGCTGCCGGACCGTCCGTCCTGCGCCCAGGACGCGGCCACCTGGACGGTCAGCAACTGCAGATGGTGGCGGAGCGGGCCCCCGGGGTCGGTGCCGCGGGCGGTCTGACGGGCGGCCAGCGCGAAGGCCTCCGCCCCGAGTTGACGTGCGGCGGAATCACCCGTGGCGCACCGGCGGGCGTAGGCGAGGACCGCGGGCCCGTGCCGGGCGCGCAGTTCCCGCAGGGCCGCGTACGCCGCCGGGGTGTCACCGCGCAGCGACTCGGTCAGCCGTGTGTCGGACCAGGCGGAGTGCGTCCCCGGACTTCCGTCGCCGGCTCCGTCGCCGCCCGTGTTCGCGTCCCCCCGAGCCATCCGCAGCCTCCCGGCACCCGTGGGCCTGCCCGGCCCGGCCTTCCTGACCTACCGGCCAGTTCGGCCGCCCATAGTGGAGGAAGAACGTCCGCGGGGAAAGGGGTGACCATGGGTAACGGGGCGCGCCCCGCGCCCGGCGGGCGCCGATGTCCCTCGCGGGGCACCGGGCGCCCGCAGGGCACGGGGCGCGGTCGCACGGGTCCGGCCCGTCACTCCTCGACGGTGAGCCCCTTGCGGAGCTTCACCAGCGTCCGTGACAGCAGACGCGAGACGTGCATCTGGGAGATGCCCAGCTCCTCGCCGATCTCCGACTGGGTCATGCCGGCGACGAAACGCAGGGAGAGGATCTTCCGGTCGCGCGGCGGCAGTTCGGCGATCAGCGGCTTCAACGACTCGACGTACTCGATGCCTTCGAGTCCGTGGTCCTCGTAACCGATCCGGTCCGCGAGCGCACCCTCGGCGTCGTCCTCCTCCGGCTGGGCGTCCAGCGAGGAGGCGGTGTACGCGTTCGACGCCGCCATGCCCTCGACGACCTCGTCCTCGGTGATGCCCAGGCGCTCCGCCAGCTCGGCCACCGTCGGCGCGCGGTCGAGCTGCTGGGCCAGTTCGTCACCGGCCTTGGCCAGGTCCAGACGCAGCTCCTGCAGCCGGCGCGGCACGCGCACGGACCACGAGGTGTCGCGGAAGAAGCGCTTGATCTCACCGATGATGGTCGGCATCGCGAAGGTGGGGAACTCCACACCGCGCGACAGTTCGAAGCGGTCGATCGCCTTGATCAGGCCGATGGTGCCGACCTGGATGATGTCCTCCATCGGCTCGCTGCGCGAGCGGAAGCGGGAGGCGGCGAACTTGACCAGCGCGAGGTTCAGTTCGACGAGCGTGTTGCGTACGTACGAGTACTCGTGGGTGCCTTCCTCCAGCGACTCCAGGCGCTCGAAGAGGGTCTTGGACAGAGCCCGCGCGTCGACCGGGCCCACCTCGTCGTACGGGGGGATCTCCGGAAGTCCGGCGAGTAGGTCGTCCGGGACGACACCCAGGTCATCCTGCTCGATGGGATCCAGATGTTCCGGAGGGGGTGTCGACGTCGCTTCAGGGGTAGGCGATGCGTCGAGCCGGGGTGACATGATGTCCTCCATCGTTCTCGGCATATGGCTGCCGAAGCCGATACGTGCACTGCGGTGTGCGGCGCCTCCAAAGCCGGCCGTGTCGGTTGCGTGTCTTTACTAGCCCTACCGGCTCCCGCAAGCACATCGCAAGTGCGTTCTGTGTGGATATGTCTGTTTGTGCGTGATTGTTAGAGTGTCGATGCGTGGCCGGAAGGCGTAATGTTCAAGGGCGTCAGCAAGCAGCCACGACGTCAGGAGAGAGAGACGGCATGGACCGCGGGACGGTCGGCAGCGCACAGTCGGGCCGGCTTCTGGTCGAGGTGCGAGAAGAGGGCCCCAGTGCCGTCGTGACTCCGGCGGGTGAGTTGGATCACCACACCGCCGATCTGTTGCGCGAGCCACTGGAGGGCTGCCTCTCCAAGGGATTCAAGCGTCTTGTCATCGACTGCTCCCGGCTGGAGTTCTGCGACTCCACGGGACTGAACGTGCTGCTCGGTGCCCGGCTGAAGGCCGAGGCCGCGGGAGGCGGGGTCCACCTCGCCGGAATGCAGCCCGTGGTCGCGCGCGTCTTCGAAATCACGGGAGCGGACGCGGTGTTCACCGTGCACGACACTCTCGAGGCGGCCCTGGCCGACGATTCGGCGTGACCCGCGCGGGCACGCCCGGCGGGGCGCACCCGTCACCCCCGTCGGCGGAGGGTCCCCTCCGTCGCGCCTTTTCGTGCGAATACGGGGGTGTCCCGCCGGTCCGCCCGGGCAGGAGACTTGCTGAACGGGCCGGACACGGTGGTCGCGAGGGTGCCGGGAACCGGCCGTGCCGTACGGGTGTGACCGACCGGGTACGGCATCTTTTGAATCGTGAACTGGTGACACGGTGAGGTGAAGCGCTGATGAGCACCACCCGGCCCTACTCGCCGGGCGACCGCGGTCCGGAGCCCAGCGGCGCTTCCGGGACGCCCGGGGGCGCGGCGCCGGCGGCCGGGGGCGCACCCGACGGTGGCGTCGCCACGCCCACCGCACCGTCCGCCTCGCCGTCCGCCTCGCCGTCCGGCGGCCGGGTTCGCCGGCTGAGCTTCGACGGCCAGAGCGGCGTCGTGCCGCTCGCCCGTGACTTCACCCGCCAGGCGCTCTACGAGTGGGGCTGGCTGCCGGCCGCCACCGCGGACCAGCGGGCCGCCGCCGAGGACGTCCTGCTCGTCGTCTCGGAGCTGGTCACCAACGCGTGTCTGCACGCCGAGGGGCCGGACCACCTCGCCATCACCTGCGACAAGAAGGTGATCCGGCTGGAGGTCACCGACCGCGGTACGGGCCAGCCGGCCCCGCGCACCCCCCACCGGGCGGGGCGTCCTGGGGGCCACGGCATGTTCATCGTGCAGCGGCTCTGCCTGGACTGGGGCGTCGTCCGTGCGCCGGACGTCGCGGGCAAGACGGTCTGGGCGGAACTGGGAACGCCGTCGTAGCGGCGGCCCCCCCAAGGTTTCGTTCGCCCCCGCCGCCCCTTCCCGTTCCCGTCCCCGGGGGCGCTGCCCCCGGACCCCCGCTCCTCAAACGCCGGAGGGGCTAATTCCAGCCCCTCCGGCGTTTGAGGAGCGGGGTCTGGGGCGGAGCCCCAGGTTCGGGACGGGAACGGGAAGGGGCGGCGGGGGCGAAGACCTCATGTGGCCGCACCCCCCCGCACCCCCCCCGCCAAACCCCCGGAGGGTCCCGTGTCCAGTCGGACACGGGACCCTCCGCAGAACACGAACCCCCTCAGGGGCACCGCTCAGCGCACGTCGCCCATCAGCGCCTTGACCTTCTTGCGGTACATCCACACCGCGACACCGGCGACCACCGCGAGCGTCGCCTCCATCGCGACGATGCCCGCCTTGTCGAGGTCGACGCCGGCGATGGACAGCAGACCCGTCGTGGCGTCACCGGCGGTGACCGCCAGGAACCAGACGCCCATCATCTGCGAGGCGTACTTCGCCGGCGCCATCTTCGTGGTGACCGACAGGCCGACCGGGGAGAGCAGCAGCTCACCGACGGTCTGCGTGAAGTAGATCGCCACCAGCCACAGCGCCGCCGCCTTGTGACCGCCCTCGGCGATCGACAGCGGGGCCAGGAACAGGAAGAACGAGACACCGACCAGCACCAGACCGGAAGCGAACTTCACGATCGTGCTGGGCTCCTTGCCGCGCCGGTTCAGCGCCAGCCAGACCCAGGCGAAGACCGGGGCCAGCGCCATGATCAGGACCGGGTTGACCGACTGGTACCAGGAGACCGGGAACTCCCAGCCGAAGAAGCTGTTCTCGGCCGACGAGTCGGCGAAGATCGACAGGGTCGAGCCGCCCTGGTCGTAGATCATCCAGAAGATTGCGGCGGCGACGAAGAACCAGATGTACGCGGACATCTTCGACTGCTCGTCGCGGTCCAGGTCCTTGTCGCGCTTGATGCGGGCGATCACCATCACCGGGACGATCACACCGAGCAGCGTCAGCGGGACCAGGACCCAGTTCAGGTGGTAGTTGCCGCTGAAGCCGATGACGGCGTACGCGACGACGGCGATGCCGGCCCACAGCGCGGCCTTGCGCAGCGTCGAGGCGCGCTCCTGGTCGGAGAGCGGCTTCGGGACGACACTGGACTGCGCGTCCAGGTGGCGGCTGCCGAGCAGGAACTGCACGACGCCCAGGCCCATGCCGACCGCGGCGAGCGCGAAGCCCAGGTGCCAGTTGACGCTCTCACCGATGGTGCCGATGATCAGCGGCGCGGCGAAGGCACCCAGGTTGATGCCCATGTAGAAGACGGTGAAGCCACCGTCGCGGCGCGGGTCGTCCGGGCCGTCGTAGAGCTGGCCGACCATCGTGGAGATGTTGGCCTTCAGCAGACCGGAACCTATGGCGACCAGGCCGAGCCCGGCGTAGAAGGTCCCGGAGGACGGCAGGGCCAGCGTCAGGTGGCCGAGCATGATGATGCCGCCGGCGATGGCGACGGTCTTGCGGGGGCCCCAGACACGGTCGCCGAACCAGCCGCCCGGCATCGTGAGCAGGTACACCAGCGAGAGGTAGACCGAGTAGATCGCGGTGGCGGTGCCCGCGTTCAGTCCGAGTCCGCCCGGCGCGACGAGGTACAGCGGGAGCAGGGCCCTCATGCCGTAGTAGGAGAAACGCTCCCACATCTCGGTCATGAAGAGTGTGGCCAGTCCGCGGGGGTGGCCGAAGAAGGTCTTCTCGGAACCGGGGGTTCCCGGTGTGACCGAGTCCTTCGTCAGGCTGGACGCCATGGTCGTTCCTTGCTGTCGGGACGCGTCGCGCGAGCGTGTACGCGCCCGGTGGGGGGCAGGCCGGCACCGGCGAGGCCGAACCGTCCACCCCACGCCCGAGGGAGGCCGCCCCGGATCACGGAGCGGCGGACGGCGACCACCGGGATCCACGCCTCCTCCGTGCGATGCGACTACGCGCGGGGAGGCCCGGCCACAGGTCATTCCTTCCGGGGCCGGCGGAGAACCGGCCCGCACGCAAAAGGACCCTCGGCGTCGACTGCGCCAAAGGTCCCCGTGGTGCAACAGGCGTGGATTCACCATACGGCAGGACAGTGCCGGATATGGAAGGACTTGAGACGCGGATCACAGGTGCGGATGGAACCACGCTTACCTATTCGAAGGTCCTTGCCAGGATCGCACCCCACACCCACTGGTCCGTACCAGGGACCGTCGAAGGTGAGAAGCGGGTGCGCCGGAGGTAAGGACCGGGCCCGGCGATCACACCCCTCGGCCCACCGCGACGGGACTACCATCACTGCCATGACCCGTGTACTGCTCGCCGAGGACGACGCGTCCATCTCGGAGCCGCTGGCCCGCGCCCTGCGCCGGGAGGGCTACGACGTCGAGGTGCGTGAGGACGGACCCGGCGCACTCGAGGCCGGGATGCGGGGCGGCGTCGACCTGGTGGTGCTGGATCTGGGCCTGCCCGGCATGGACGGCCTGGAGGTCGCCCGCCGGCTCCGCTCCGAGGGGCACACGGTTCCGCTGCTGATCCTGACCGCCCGCGCCGACGAGGTGGACACCGTCGTGGGGCTGGACGCGGGCGCCGACGACTACGTCACCAAGCCGTTCCGCCTCGCCGAACTGCTCGCCCGGGTGCGGGCCCTGCTGCGGCGCGGCTCCGCCGAACCGCAGCAGCCGCCCGCCACCCACGGGGTGCGCATCGACGTCGAGTCGCACCGGGCGTGGATGGGCGAGGAGGAGCTGCAGCTCACCGCCAAGGAGTTCGACCTGCTGCGGGTCCTGGTGCGCGACGCGGGCCGGGTCGTCACCCGCGACCAGCTGATGCGCGAGGTCTGGGACACCACCTGGTGGTCCTCCACCAAGACCCTCGACATGCACATCTCCTGGCTGCGCAAGAAGCTGGGCGACGACGCCGCCAACCCCCGGTACATCGCGACCGTGCGCGGTGTGGGCTTCCGCTTCGAGAAGAGCTGAACCCCGTCCGGGGGTTCGGCAGTGGACGAGACCAGTGGGTAGTGGGTAAGAGAACATGCGCCGCCGTCTGATCCAGTCCACGCTCGCCGTGGTGCTGGTCGTGATCGCCGTCTTCGGCGTCTCCCTGGTGATCGTCGAGACCCGCACGATCAGCGAGACCGCCAGGGAGCGGGTGGAGTCCGAGGCGGTCCGGCTGGCCAGCATCGTCGACAGCCGCCTGCTGGTCGAGGACAAGGTCACCGCCGAGTTCCTGAGCGACCAGATCACCGAGGACCGGTACGCCGTCGTCCGGATCCCCGGCAGGCCGCCCATCGAGATCGGCACCAAACCGGACGGCGACGCCATCAGCGCCACCGCACCCGGTGAGGAGGGCGAGACGGTCACCGTCCAGGAGCCGCGCTCCTCGGTGACCCGGGAGGTCGGCCGTACGCTGCTGATCATCGGCCTGGTGGCGCTGCTCGCGGTGATCGCGGCGGTGCTGCTGGCGATCCGCCAGGCGAGCCGGCTCGCCTCCCCGCTGACCGACCTCGCGGAGACCGCCGAGCGCCTCGGCTCCGGCGACCCGCGCCCCCGCCACCGCCGCTACGGCGTCCCCGAGCTGGACCGGGTCGCGGACGTGCTGGACTCCTCCGCCGAGCGCATCGGGCGCATGCTGACCGCCGAGCGGCGGCTGGCCGCCGACGCCTCCCACCAGCTGCGTACGCCCCTCACGGCCCTGTCCATGCGCCTGGAGGAAATCACCCTCACGGACGACCCGGAGACGGTGAAGGAGGAGGCGACGATCGCGCTCGCGCAGGTGGAGCGGCTGACGGACGTGGTGGAGCGGCTGCTGACCAACTCCCGCGACCCCCGTACCGGCTCCGCGGTCACCTTCGACCTCGACGAGGTGATCAAGCAGCAGCTCGCCGAGTGGCGCCCCGCCTACCGCAGCGCCGGCCGGGCCATCGTCAGCTCCGGCAAGCGGGAACTGCGGGCGGTGGGCACGCCGGGCGCGGTCGCCCAGGTGCTGGCCGCGCTCATCGAGAACTCCCTGATGCACGGCGGCGGCACGGTCGCCCTGCGCACCCGTGTCACCGGCAACCAGGTCGTCGTCGAGGTGACCGACGAGGGCCCCGGCGTCCCCGCCGACCTGGGCGCGCGGATCTTCGAGCGGGCGATCAGCGGCCGCAACTCCACCGGCATCGGACTCGCCGTCGCCCGGGACCTCGCGGAGGCCGACGGCGGCCGGCTGGAGATGCTCCAGGCCGCCCCGGCCGTCTTCGGCCTGTTCCTCTCCCGCACACCCCCGCGGAAGTCCGCGGACGACGACCACCGCCGGACGGTCCGCTGACGGACGGGCCCGGGCGCGCAGGCCCTAAGGCACCCGCTGCTTCGGCTTGCGGCCCTCGGCGACCGGGCCCGACCCCGCCACCGGTCCCCGGCCCGGCAGCGTACGGAACACCCAGGTGCGGTAGGACCAGAAGCGGAACAGGGTCGCGACGCCGATGCCGAGGAACTTGAAGATGTTGCTCTGCAGCGGGCTGTCCCAGCCGAAGCCGTACGTCGCCGTGTACAGGACGCCGTTCTCGATCACCAGGCCGACGGCGCTGAACAGCAGGAAGAGGGTCATCTCCCGGGTGCGCCGGGACTTGTCGCGGTCACGGTAGGTGAAGTACCGGAAGCCGACGTAGTTGAAGATGATCGCCACGATGGTGGCGATGACGCTCGCCCGGACCACCTGGAGGTCGGTCACCTGGCGGACCAGGTTGAACACGCCCAGGTTGACCAGTACGCCCGCTCCCCCGACCGCGCCGAACTTGGCCGCTTCCCGGAAGAGCCGTCGAAGCCCCGAGGAACCGCGTTCCATCGTCTGCCGGCTCCCGTCCGTCGAAATGCGTCAACCCCGTCATGCTAACCACCCACCCGTGCGATCTTCCTGCGGACGCGGGCCGTGACCGCGGTCCTTCCCGTGCGACGGGCGCGAAATCGGCCACCGTGGCGCGGGCCGATACCCTGGGGTCGTGACGTTCCCGGTAGTCGGCATGGTCGGCGGTGGCCAGCTCGCTCGTATGACACACGAGGCGGGCATCCCGCTCGGCATCAGGTTCAAGCTTCTCAGTGACACTCCGCAGGATTCCGCGGCGCAGGTCGTCGGCGATGTCGTCGTCGGCGACTACCGCGACCTGGAGACGCTGCGCGCGTTCGCGCGCGGCTGCGACGTGATCACCTTCGACCACGAGCACGTGCCCACCGAGCACCTCAGGGCCCTGGAGGCGGACGGCATCCCCGTCCGCCCCGGCCCCGACGCGCTGGTGCACGCCCAGGACAAGGGCGTGATGCGCGCGAAGCTCGTCGCGATCGGCGTGCCGTGTCCGCGCCACCGCATCGTCGACGGCCCCGAGGACGTGGCCGCGTTCGCGGCGGAGGGCGACGGCTTCCCCGTCGTCCTCAAGACGGTCCGCGGCGGCTACGACGGCAAGGGCGTGTGGGTCGTCGGCTCCGTGGAGGAGGCCGCCGAGCCGTTCAAGGCCGGCGTTCCCGTCCTCGCCGAGGAGAAGGTCGACTTCGTGCGCGAGCTCGCCGCCAACGTGGTCCGCTCCCCGCACGGCCAGGCCGTCGCCTACCCGGTCGTGGAGTCCCGGCAGGTGGGCGGCGTCTGCGACACGGTGATCGCGCCCGCACCCGACCTGGACGAGGACCTCGCGCTGCGCGCCGAGGAGATGGCGCTGAACATCGCGAAGGAACTCGGCGTCGTCGGCCATCTCGCGGTCGAGCTGTTCCAGACCCGCGACGGGCGCATCCTCGTCAACGAACTCGCGATGCGCCCGCACAACTCCGGGCACTGGTCCATGGACGGCGCGATCACCTCGCAGTTCGCCAACCACGTCCGCGCCGTCCTCGACCTCCCGCTCGGCGACCCCCGCCCGCGCGCCACGTGGACGGTCATGGTCAACGTCCTCGGCGGCGACTACCCGGACATGTACTCCGCGTACCTGCACTGCATGGCCCGCGACCCCCAGCTGAAGATCCACATGTATGGCAAGGACGTGAAGCCGGGCCGCAAGGTGGGCCACGTCAACACCTACGGCGACGACCTGGACGACGTGCTGGAGCGCGCCCGTCACGCAGCCGGCTACCTGAGAGGCACGATCACCGAATGAGCCCAGTTGTCGGCATCGTCATGGGGTCGGACTCCGACTGGCCCGTCATGGAGGCGGCGGCCCAGGCCCTCGACGAGTTCGAGATCGACTACGAGGTCGACGTCGTCTCCGCGCACCGCATGCCCCGCGAGATGATCGCGTACGGCGAGCAGGCGGCGGACCGGGGCCTCAAGGCGATCATCGCCGGTGCGGGCGGCGCCGCCCATCTGCCCGGCATGCTCGCCTCGGTCACCCCGCTGCCCGTGATCGGTGTGCCCGTGCCGCTGAAGTACCTCGACGGCATGGACTCGCTGCTGTCCATCGTGCAGATGCCGGCCGGTGTCCCGGTCGCCACCGTCTCCGTGGCCGGCGCGCGCAACGCGGGCCTGCTCGCGGCCCGCATCCTCGCCGCCCACGACGAGGAACTCCTCGGCCGGATGCGGGAGTTCCAGCAGGAGCTGAACGACCAGGCCACCGAGAAGGGCAAGCGGCTGCGCGCCAAGGCCGAAGGCTCCGGCGGCGGCTTCGGCTTCGGGAAGTGACACGGATGACCTCGCTGGACCGGGCCCGGGAACTGCTGCGCGAGTTCCCCGTCGTCGACGGGCACAACGACCTGCCGTGGGCACTGCGCGAACAGGTCCGCTACGACCTCGGCGCCCGCGACATCGCCGCCGACCAGTCCGCCCACCTGCACACCGACATCCCCCGGCTGCGCGCGGGCGGGGTCGGGGCGCAGTTCTGGTCGGTGTACGTCCGCGCGGACCAGCCCGACCCGGTGCCGGCCACGCTGGAACAGATCGACTGCGTACGGCGGTTGCTGGACCGGCACCCCCGGGACCTGGCGCCCGCGCTGACCGCCGCCGACATGGAGGCGGCGCGCGGACAGGGCCGTATCGCCTCGCTGATGGGGGCGGAGGGCGGCCACTCCATCGCCGACTCCCTCGGCACCCTGCGGGGGTTGTACGACCTCGGCGTGCGCTACCTGACGCTCACCCACAACTTCAACGTGGCGTGGGCGGATTCGGCGACGGACGAGCCGGGGGTGGGCGGACTGTCCGCCTTCGGCCGCGAGGTGGTGCGGGAGATGAACCGGCTCGGCATGCTGGTCGACCTCTCCCATGTCGCCGCCACGACCATGCGGGACGCGCTGGACGCCACGTCCGCGCCGGTGATCTTCTCCCACTCCTCCGCCCGCGCGGTCTGCGACCACCCGCGCAACATCCCCGACGACGTGCTGGAGCGGCTGCCCGCCAACGGCGGTGTCGCGATGGTGACGTTCGTGCCGAAGTTCGTGCTCCAGGCGGCCGTCGACTGGACGGCCGCGGCCGACGAGAACATGCGCGCGCACGGCTTCCACCACCTCGACACCACGGCCGAGGGGATGAAGGTCCACCGCGCCTTCGAGGAGACCCACCCGCGCCCGGTCGCGACGGTGTCCACGGTCGCGGACCACCTGGACCACATGCGCGAGGTCGTCGGCATCGACCACCTCGGCATCGGCGGCGACTACGACGGCACGGCCTTCACCCCCGACGGCCTGAACGACGTCTCCGGCTACCCGAACCTGATCGCCGAGCTCCTCGACCGCGGCTGGTCCGGCTCCGACCTCGCCAAGCTGACCTGGCGGAACGCGGTACGCGTCCTGTCCGCCGCGGAGGACGTCTCCCGCGACCTCCGCACCACCCGGGCACCCTCCCACGCGACGATCGAGTCCCTGGACGGCTGACACCCCCAGGGGCGCGGGGAACCGCGCACGGCGGAGCCCCCAGGGGCGGGAAGGGGCGGCGGGGGAGATCCGACCACGGGCGCGGCCACCCGAACGCCGCACCCACCAGGGAGCCCGCACCCGCCCCGTGCAACGGTGACCGTACCGCCGAGGTCACGACGTACGGAGCCCCGCGATGGCCGATCTCCAGGACGACCTGCACCCCGCCGCCGAACTCGGCCGCATCGACGACCCGTACCCCCAGGAGGCCGTGGTCGTCGGCCCGCACGACCACGAGCCCGTCTCCGACCCGGACGACACCCCACTGACCCGCGCCCACGCCGTCCTCACCGCCCACCCCGTCGCCGACGGCTACAGCGGCCTGCCCGCGGCACTGCGCACACTGCCCTGGTACGACCTCGACCTCGGCGAGAGCGCCGTCGACGCGGACGTGCCCCGGCTGCGCAGGGGCCACGTCGGCGCCGTGTTCTGGTCGCTGCACCCGCCCGCGGGGCCGGACGGCGACCGGGCCGTCGGCGCGGCCCTGGAACAGCTGGACCTGGCGAAGGCGGTGGTCGCCGCCCACGACGAGGGGCTGCGGCCCGCCCGCACCGCCGGCCAGATCGCCGACGCCCGCAACTGCGGCCGGGTCGCCGTCCTGTTCGGCCCCGCCGGTGCCGCCGCCCTCGGCGACTCCCTGGGCGTCCTGCGCTCGCTGCACACCCTCGGGCTGCGGGTGCTCACCCTGACCGGCACCTCCTGGGCGGGCGCCTCGGGGCTCACCCGGTTCGGTGAGGAGGTCGTCCGGGAGATGAACCGGATCGGCATGGTCGCCGACCTCTCCCACGCCTCCACCCCGACGATCCGCCGGGTCCTCGCCCTCTCCAAGGCGCCCGTGCTGTTCACCCGCTCGGCCGCCCGCGCCCTGCGCCCCCACCCGGCCAACCTCCCCGACGAGCTGCTCACCGAGGCGGGGAAGGCCAAGGCCCTGTGCCTGGTGCCGCTCACCGCCGAACAGGCCGGCCCGACCGTCCGTGACGTCGCCGACCAGCTCGACCACATCCGCACCCTCGCCGGCCCGGAGGGCGTGGGCCTGTCCGGCACCTACGACACCGGCAGCGCCCACCCGCAGGAGCTGCACGACACCTCCTGCTACCCCCGGCTGATCGCCGAACTGCTGCGGCGCGGCTGGGAGGAGTCCGACGTGGCCCTGCTCACCTGGGGCAACGTCCAGCGGGTGCTGCGCGGCGCGGACTTCACCGCCCACGCCGCCCGGCAGCGCCGCCCCGCGTCCACGGCGACCATCACCGACCTGGACGGCTGAGCCGGCCGGACTCCGCGCCGGCTCGGCCGGCCGGCCCTACGGCTGCTCGATCCGGCACAGACAGAAGGGATGGCCCGCGGGATCGGCGTACACCCGGAAGTCCTTGCTCTCGTAGTCCTCCCGGTCCAGCACCCGCGCCCCCAGCGCCAGCACCTTGTTCTCGGCCGCGTCGACCTCCTCCCAGGTGCCCCCGGCGTCGAAGTCGAGATGGAACTGCTGGGAGCCGTGGTCGGCGCGCGGCCACTCGGGAGGGGTGTGGTCCGGTGCGCGCTGGAAGGCCAGCCGCGGCCCGGCCGGGATCTCGAGCACCACCCAGTCCGGGTCCTCCTCCACCGGTGTGCCGCCGCCGACGGCCGCGTAGAAGACGGCCAGTTCACGCGGGTCGGGACAGTCGAGGACGACACTGCGCAGGCGTGCCACAGCCATGAATTCCTCCAGGGATCAGCAGGCGCACAGACAGAACGGGTGCCCGGCCGGGTCCGCGTAAACCCGGAAGGACCGCGACCGGTCCTCCGCGTCCAGCGGCTTCGCGCCGAGCGCCAGCACCTCCTTCTCGGCCGCGTCCAGGTCCTCCACCATCAGGTCCAGATGGAACTGCTGCGAGTCGTCCGCGGCCGGCCACCGCGGCGGTACGTGCCCCGGGGCCGCCTGGAAGGCCAGCGTCGGGCCGCCGGGCACGCCCAGCTCCACCCAGTCGCCCTCCCCCTCCACCGCGCCGCCCACGATCCCGGCGTAGAACCCGGCCAGCGCACGCGGATCGGCACAGTCCAGAACGACTGCGCCCACCTTGGCAACGGACATGACGTCCTCCTCGAAGTCGCGGGGGGTTACCCGTAGATGCGGGGAACCGGTAACCGTTACTGCATGCTGCACCATAGGAGGTAACGCCGCAAGCGGATGGGGGAGAACCGGGAGGTACGGTCCAGGCATGAGTGAGAGATCGGCCCCGCCCGGTGGGCTCGCCCTGGTCCAGGCCCTGGTGAACACCCTGGACATCGAGACGGGCGGCGACACGCTGGACACCGCGGAGGGCCGCGCCCCCTACGGGCTCACCGAGGACACCGCCGACTCCGCCCGCGAACTGCGCGAATCCCTGCGCGCCGCCCTCCTCGCCCACGCCGGCCACCCCCCGCACCGCGCCGTCACCCCTCTGGGCGACCTGCTGGCACGGGCGCCCCTCGTGGTCACGGTCGACCCCGCCGACGGCTCCGCCGCCCTCGCGCCGGTCGACGACGGGCCCCTGCTCTCCCGGATCGCCGCCGCCGTGGCCGAAGCGGTCACGGCGGGCACCTGGCAGCGGCTGAAGGCCTGCGAGGCCGCCACCTGCCACTGGGCGTACTACGACCGCAGCCCCGCCGGACGCGGCCGCTGGTGCTCCATGCAGGTGTGCGGGGCACGCGCGAAGATGCGCAGGTACCGCGAGCGCTCCGCTTAGGCGCCGCGGTGGTGGGGCGTCGGCCGTCCGCCGCGCCGACAGCGCCGGCCCCGCCGGAAGGGCGCGTAGGCGCACCGTGTTCGCGGGGGGTTTGGCAGAATGCAGCCAGACGCCGGTTCGGCCGACTGAGCCTCGGCCGAACCGGCGTCACCCGCTCCGGAGCGCCGGAACGAACACCCGCCCGGAGTGGCGGGACCGTGCCGACATCCGACTCCCGCCGCGCGGGCGCGACCGGCCACACCGAGCCCGCGGAAAACGACGCACCGGAGTGCGAGCGGGCGGTGCCGGCGGAGTGCTACGCCGCGGGCCGCCCCATCGCGCGGAAGCGCCACCCGGCCTTCCGCCACGCCTCCGCGTCCAGCGCGTTGCGCCCGTCCAGGATCAGCCGCTCGGACACGACCTCACCCAGCTCCACCGGGTCCAGCTCCCGGAACTCCCGCCACTCCGTCAGATGCAGGACGACGTCCGCGCCCCGCACCGCCGCCGGCGCCGACTCCGCGTACCCCAGGGTCGGGAAGAGACTGCGGGCGTTGTCCATGCCCTTCGGGTCGTACACCGTGACCTGGCCGCCCTGGAGGTGGATCTGCCCGGCCACGTTCAGCGCGGGCGAGTCCCGCACGTCGTCCGAGTCCGGCTTGAAGGTCGCGCCCAGCACCGCCACCCGCTTGCCCAGGAACGGCCCCCCGCCCAGCGCCTGCCTCGTCAGCTCCACCATCCGGCCGCGCTGACGCATGTTGATCGAGTCGATCTCCCGCAGGAAGGTCAGCGCCTGGTCCGCGCCCAGCTCACCGGCGCGCGCCATGAACGCCCGGATGTCCTTCGGCAGACAGCCGCCGCCGAAGCCGATCCCGGCGCGCAGGAACTTCTTCCCGATCCGGTCGTCGTAGCCGATGGCCTCCGCCAGCCGGGCCACATCGCCGCCCGTGGCCTCGCACAGCTCCGCCATCGCGTTGATGAAGGAGATCTTGGTCGCCAGGAAGGAGTTCGCGGAGGTCTTCACCAGCTCCGCCGTCGGGAAGTCCGTCACCACGAACGGCGAACCCTCCCCGACGGGAGTCGCGTACACCTCCCGCAGCAGCTTCTCCGCCCGCTCACCGCGCACACCCACCACGATCCGGTCCGGGTGCAGCGTGTCCTCGACGGCGAAGCCCTCACGCAGGAACTCCGGGTTCCACGCCAGCTCCGCGTCCGCACCGGCCGGCGCGTGCTCCGCCAGATAGGCGGCCAGCCGGTCGGCCGAACCGACCGGCACCGTCGACTTGCCGACGACCAGCGCGGGACCCTTGATGTGCGGCGCGAGCGAGGCGATCGCGGAGTCCACGTACGACATGTCGCAGGCGTACTCGCCGTGCCGCTGCGGCGTGTTCACACACACGAAGTGGACGTCGCCGAACTCACCCACCTCGGCCCAGTCCATGGTGAACCGCAGCCGCCCGGTCGACCCCTCGATCCCGGCGACGTGCCGGCGCAGCAGCTCCTCGAGCCCCGGCTCGTACATCGGCACCTCGCCGCGCCGGAGCTTGTCGATCTTCTCCGGTGCGACGTCCAGGCCCAGCACCTCGAACCCCAGCTCCGCCATGGCCGCCGCGTGCGTCGCTCCGAGATAACCGGTGCCGATCACGGTGATCTTGAGGGCCATGGGTGCTCCAGGGGTAAACGGCAAGCAGTGCGCGCCCGAGCATATCCGGGAGGCGGGGAACCGAGCCCTCCGGCTGTCGTCAACCTCACCTATCCACAACCGTGGACGAAGGCCTAAAATTGGAGTTACTTAACGGTAGTTAGCGTGCTCAGCATCACCGCGTTTTGGAGCGTGAGAGACCTTGGCCGGATCGGCTGACTTCGACCTGTACCGCCCGTCCGAGGAGCACGACATGCTCCGCGACGCCGTCCGCTCGCTGGCCGAGGCGAAGATCGCGCCGTACGCCGCCGCGGTGGACGAGGAGGCCCGCTTCCCGCAGGAGGCGCTCGACGCGCTCGTGGCGAACGACCTGCACGCCGTCCACGTACCGGAGGAGTTCGGCGGCGCCGGCGCGGACGCCCTCGCGACGGTGATCGTGATCGAGGAGGTGGCCCGCGTCTGCGCGTCCTCCTCCCTCATCCCCGCCGTGAACAAGCTGGGCTCGCTGCCGGTCATCCTCTCCGGCTCCGAGGCGCTGAAGAAGAAGTACATGACCCCGCTCGCCAAGGGCGACGGCATGTTCTCGTACTGCCTCTCCGAGCCGGACGCCGGCTCCGACGCCGCCGGCATGAAGACCAAGGCGGTCCGCGACGGCGACTCCTACGTCCTCAACGGCGTGAAGCGCTGGATCACCAACGCCGGCGAGTCCGAGTTCTACACGGTGATGGCCGTCACCGACCCCACCAAGCGTTCCAAGGGCATCTCCGCCTTCGTCGTGGAGAAGTCCGACGAGGGCGTCTCCTTCGGCGCCCCGGAGAAGAAGCTCGGCATCAAGGGCTCGCCCACGCGCGAGGTGTACCTGGATAACGTCCGCATCCCCGCCGACCGCATGATCGGCGAGGAGGGCACCGGCTTCGCCACCGCGATGAAGACGCTGGACCACACCCGCATCACCATCGCCGCCCAGGCCCTCGGCATCGCCCAGGGCGCCCTGGACTACGCCAAGGGCTACGTGCGGGAGCGCAAGCAGTTCGGCAAGCCGATCGCCGACTTCCAGGGAATCCAGTTCATGCTCGCCGACATGGCCATGAAGATCGAGGCCGCCCGCCAGCTCACGTACGCCGCCGCGGCCAAGTCCGAGCGCGTCACCGCCGGGGGCGGAGAAGGGGACCTCACCTTCCAGGGCGCCGCCGCCAAGTGCTTCGCCTCCGACGTCGCCATGGAGGTCACCACGGACGCCGTCCAGCTCCTCGGCGGCTACGGCTACACCCGCGACTACCCGGTCGAGCGGATGATGCGCGACGCGAAGATCACGCAGATTTACGAGGGCACGAACCAGGTCCAGCGGATCGTCATGGCCAGGAACCTTCCGTAGGCCTCCGCTCCCGGGCCGGACGGCCGCCGGTCCGGGAGCGCCTTCCTGTGGTGGTCATGGGGCGAGGGGCGTAGGACGGAGAGCGGGAGCCGAGCGTCGGCCCCCGCTTCGCCCTGGGAGGAACCATGACCCAGCAGCAGCCGACCATGGAGCCGATGAGCCAGGAGATGCAGGACTGCATCGCGGCCTGCATGTCCTGCCACAGTGTGTGCGAGGAGACCATGAGCTCCTGTCTGCAGATGGGGGGCCAGGCCCGGATGGGGATCATGCGGGCGCTCATGGACTGTTCCGAGATGACCCGTATCTGCGCGGACATGATGATGCGCCGCTCGCCGCTGGCGAACGAGATGTGCATGATGTGCGCGCAGGCCTGCGACATGTGCGCCGAGGCGTGCATGTCCCTGCCGGACGACGAGCGGATGATGCGCTGCGCGGAGTCCTGTCGCCGCTGCTCCGAGATGTGCCGTGCCATGGCGGGCGCCACCATGTGACCCCGCGGTCCTGCGCGGCCGGGGGCGCCCCCGGCCGCTTCGGGCGTCAGTTGCCCTTGACGGTGACCTTCTCGTCGTTGTTCAGCTGGCTCACCAGCTGCTTCACCTTCGCCTTGTCCCAGAGCAGGTTGCCGCCGCTGGTGCCGGCGATCGGCATGTTCATGGACGTGCCCTCACCGCCGCTGACGCCCTTCATCGACCAGAACATGTCGGCCAGGTCGAACAGGCCCATCTCCTTGTCGACGATCAGGGAGTCCAGGCCCGCGCCCATGGTCGGGTAGAGCGTGAAGGGGTTGAGGACCGTGCCCGGCGTGGCCACCTGGTTGGCGAGCGCCGAGAGGAACTTCTGCTGGTTCTTCGTACGGTCCAGGTCGGAGCCCGCCAGCGCGTACCGGGTGCGGACGAAGGCGAGGGCCTCCTCGCCGTTCAGGGTCTGCTTGCCCTTCTTGAGGTCGGCGCCGGACTTGGTGTCCTTGATGTCCTGCGGGATGTCCATCTCCACCCCGCCGACCGCGTCCACGATGTTCGCGAAGCCGGCGAAACCGATCTCCACGTAGTGGTCGATGTGCAGCCCGGTGTTGAACTCGACCGTGCGGACCAGCAGTTCGGGCCCGTCCTCGGCGTAGGCGGCGTTGAGCTTCACCTGGCGGCCGGTCGCGGGGTAGGTCTTGCCCGAATCGGAGCCCTTGAAGGACGGGATCTCCACGTTCGAGTCGCGGGGCAGCGATATGAGGGTCGGGCCGTTGTCGCCGGTGTGCAGGATCATCATCGAGTCCGTGCGCTTGCCCTCGGCGGAGCCCGTGCGCAGCTTCTTCTTGTCCTCGTCGGACAGCCCCTCGCGGCTGTCGGAGCCGACGATCAGGTAGTTGGTGCCCGCGCCCTTCTCGGGCCGCTCGATCACCTTCGACAGGTCGACCTCGCGGTTGAGCTTGGAGTCGGCCCAGAAGTACGTGCCGACGGTCGTCACGACCAGCACGGCGGCGACCGTGATCGCCGTCCACTTGATGCGGCGGCGCCAGTCGGGAGCGGGGCGCTGCGGGCCGTAGCCGTCGTCGCCGCCCCGGCCGCCACCACCGGGCGAGCCGTAGACCTGGCCGGTGTTGTAACCGCTGTCGTAGCCGCCGTGGCCGCTGCCGTCGACGTACGACGGCTGCTGCGGGACGCCGTGCGCGCCCTGCCCGGGCGGGGCCGCCGGACCGCGGCGGACCTGCCGCATGACACGGGCGCTCTCGGGCTGCGCACTGGCGCTCCCGCGTCCGTAACGGCGGCCGCGGTTCTCGTCGGACCATGCCTCGGGCCAATCATTCATGGGAGACAGTGTGCAGGTCCGGGCGGTACGCCATACAAGGGTCGTCGGAAAATCAGGGCAGCGCTGTTGCGAAGCTGACACAAATCGGGGCGCACTCCACCACGGCATAAGGTAGAGGCCATGACAGACCAGGCCCCAGCCGCAGCGACGGAGAGTCCGGACATCCCGGGCAAGTCCATCGCGGCGTCCCGTACGACCCTCAGCCACATCATGACCCACAACGACACCAATCTTCTGGGCACCGTGCACGGCGGGGTGATCATGAAGTTGGTGGACGACGCGGCGGGCGCCGTCGCGGGACGGCACTCCGGCGGGCCGGCCGTCACCGCGTCCATGGACGAGATGGCCTTTCTGGAGCCGGTCAGGGTCGGTGACCTGGTGCATGTGAAGGCGCAGGTCAACTGGACCGGCCGGACCTCGATGGAGGTCGGTGTGCGGGTGCTGGCGGAGCGCTGGAACGAGTCCGCGCCGGCCACCCAGGTCGGCTCGGCGTACCTGGTGTTCGCCGCGGTCGACGCCGACGGCAAGCCGCGCCGGGTGCCGCAGGTGATACCCGAGACCGAACAGGACAAGCGCCGCTACCAGGAAGCCCAGATCCGCCGCACCCACCGCCTGTCCCGCCGCCGGGCCATCATGGAACTACGCCAGAACCGAGCCGCAGAAGGCATCGAGGACTGAACCCCCCAGGGGCGCGGGGCTCAGCCCCCAGGGGGCGCGGGGAACTGCGCGAACGGGGGTCCGGGGGCAGAGCCCCCAGGGATGGGACGGGAAGGGGCGGCGGGGGCGAAAGAAAGCCCCTGAGTGGCCACCCGCGCCCCCTGCCGCCCCACCACCCCACCGAACCGCCGGACGGCCCACCCTCAGGAACACCCCACCTCGTCGCCCCGCACCACCCCCACCTCCCCCTGACCCGGATCCTGCGCCCGCACCTTGCGAACCTTCTCGAAGTCACCCCCCGCGATCACCTTCAGCGTCGCCCCCTGCCCCGGCACCGCCCGCAGCTCACTGCCGGGCAGCGCCGCCGCGAGGGACTTCGCGGAGCGGTCCCAGCGGGGGTCGTAGGCGACGACGGTCCGCTCCACGTCCTGCCGCGCCGCGTTGGCAGGAGTGCGCGTGGTGTTGAACCCGGTCGCCGCCAGCGCGGCGTCCACGCGCCGGCCGAGCCCCGCGGTCCGGGTGCCGTTCTCGACCTGCACCCGGATCTGCCGGGGGTCGACCGGCACCCGCTCTGCCGCGTCGCGCGAGGGAGGCGCGGTCAGCGGCTGGTCCCGGCGGAGCGCGTCGAACAGGTGCTCGGCCTTCTCGGTGTCCCACTTCAGCGTCGAGCCGACGCCCTCCACGGTGTGCCCCATCTTCGCGATGGGCACGGTCGTGAACTCGGAGGAGGAGGGCGAGAAGTCGCGCATCGCCCGTCCGAGGTCCAGCAGTTCACCGGTGCCGAAGCCCTTGTCGGCGCGGACCGAGCCGAGCACCGCGCGGGCCACGTCCCGGAACTTCATCGGGTTCAGCAGGATTCCCGAGGAGGTGGCGCGGTGCACCAGCGCGGCCATGAACTGCTGCTGGCGTTTCATCCGGCCGAGGTCGGAGCCGCCGTCGACATGGCGGGCACGGACGTAGCTCAGGGCCCGGCCGCCCTCGAGGGTGTGCCGGCCGGCCGGGAGGTCGAGGCCGGTGTGGCCGTCCTTCAGCCGGTGGTCGGTGCAGATCTCGACGCCGCCGACCACGTCGACGGTCTTCATGAAGCTGGTGAAGTCGACCTCCAGGTAGTGGTCGATCTTCACCCGGGTCATCTTCTCCACCGTGCGCACGGTCAGCTGCGGCCCGCCCTCGGCGTACGCGGCGTTCAGCTTGACGGGGTGTCCCTTGTGCTGTTCGCCGCTCACCCGGTCGGTGTGCGGGGGTGTCTCGGCGTAGGAGTCGCGGGGCAGGCTGACGATACTGGCGCGGTCCCGGTCCTCCGAGATGTGCACGATCATGATCGTGTCGGTGCAGTGGCAGGGCGCCCCGCCGAGCCGGTACTTCTCCCGCTCCTCCTCGCCGACCTTCTCGCGGCCGTCGGTGCCGACGAGCAGGATGTTCATGCCGTGGCCGGCCTCGGGGCGGTTCTTCATGTCGCGGAACGGGTCGACCCGGGCGATGTCCTCGTCGAGGCTGCTGAGCACCGCGTGCCCGATCCCGGCCGAGGCGAGGACGACGACCGACAGCGTGGTGACCGTGCGCAGGACCCAGCGCGGCTTGCGGCGCGGGGGAGCGGGCGGCCGCGGGCCCCTGCCGGGCCGGCGCGGGGGGTGCGGGGGTGCGGTGCGGGGCCGGGGGGACCGGGACGGCGTGGGCAAGGGGGCACCTCCGGGCGACGGCCGTGCGTGGGATCGTGAGCACCGTAGGCCGATACGATCTGCGGCCCGGCGCACGGCCCCCCGGCGCGCGCCCGGTGTCCCCCGTTCGCGGTAACGTGAGGCTCCTATGAACGCCAATCCCGACGTGCGGCTCCCCGCCGTTTCCGTGATCATGCCCGTCCTCAATGAGGAGCGGCATCTGCGTGGCGCCGTCCGCGCGATCCTCGCCCAGGAGTACGCCGGCGAGATGGAGGTCGTGATCGCCCTCGGTCCGTCCACGGACCGCACGGACGAGATCGCGGCCGAACTCGTGGCGGAGGACCCGCGGGTGCACACCGTGCCCAATCCGACGGGCCGCACCCCGGCGGCCCTCAACGCGGCGATCAAGGCCTCGCGCCATCCGGTCGTGGTCCGCGTCGACGGGCACGGGATGCTCTCCCCGAACTACATCGCCACCGCCGTGCGGCTCCTGGAGGAGACCGGCGCGCAGAACGTCGGCGGCATCATGCACGCCGAGGGCGAGAACGACTGGGAGCACGCCGTCGCCGCCGCGATGACCTCGCGGATAGGCGTGGGCAACGCCGCCTTCCACACCGGTGGACAGGCGGGCGCCGCCGAGACGGTGTACCTCGGGGTGTTCCGGCGGGAGGCGCTGGAGCAGCAGGGCGGGTACAACGTGGAGTTCATCCGCGCCCAGGACTGGGAGCTGAACTTCCGCATCCGCGAGGCCGGCGGGCTGATCTGGTTCTCGCCGGAGCTGAAGGTGTCCTACCGGCCCCGGCCGAGCGTGCGGGCGCTGGCCAAGCAGTACAAGGACTACGGCCGTTGGCGGCACGTGGTGGCCCGTTACCACTCCGGTTCGATCAACCTGCGCTATCTCGCCCCGCCGGCCGCGGTGTGCGCGATCGCGGCCGGGATCCTGGTGGGCGGGCTGCTCACGCCGTGGGGCTATGTCGTGCCCGGCGGTTATCTCGCGGCGATCGTGGCCGGGTCCGTACCGGCCGGCAAGGGGCTGCCGCTGAAGGCGCGGCTGCGGATTCCGGTCGCGCTGGCCACCATGCACATGTCGTGGGGCTGGGGCTTCCTGACCAGCCCGCGTTCGCTGGCGAGGAAGGTCATCGCCTCCCGGCGTCCCGCCGTCCCCGCGGACGCGCCGGCCGCCTGACGCCACCCGCGTACCCGGCGGCCGCCTGACGCCACCCGCGTACCCGGCGGCCGCCTGACGCCACCCGCTTACGCGGCGGGCCCCTTCCCGGCCGGGAAGGGGCCCGCTCGGCGTTCACCAGGTGAAGCCGGGGTTGACGTGCATGCACGCCTTGTCGTCGGCCCCGTTGAGCGCCTTCGCCGACTCGGGGGTGGTGTCGTCCTCCTCGGGCGCCTCGTACCGGGTGCCCTCGCGCCAGTCGGCGCCGACCACGAGGGTGACTCCGGACACCTCGGTGGACCGCTTCACCTGGCCCGCCGGGATGCCGAGGGCCTCGGCGACGCGCCGGGCGTCGCCCTCCAGGTCGGCGCTCGGGTAGCGCACCACCGTCCGCTTCGCGCCGGAGGCGCCCGCGGGGTCCGCGGTGGCCAGGGCGAAGCCCTTCTCCTTCAGCGTTTCGGTGACCGTGCCGGCCCGCCCGCGGACGGCCGCCAGGGTGTCGGTGCGGGTGCCGTTGCGGACCTGTACGGCGATGTCGGCGTCCTCGGCGGCCGGGTCGGACGGGGGCTTCTCCCCGGCCTGCGCGGGCTCGGCGTCCTTGCCGTCGAGGGCGATGTCCTCGCGCACCAGGCGGAACAGCTTCTCGGCGTCCTCGGTGGGCTCCACGCGGGCGCCGACGTACCGGTTGGGCATCGTGGTCATGGTGATGCGCGCCGGTTCCACCTTGCGCAGCTCGTTGCTCAGGTCGTACAGCTTCTTCACGGTGTCGAGCCCGGGGTCGACGGTGAGCGCCTCGGTGGCCTGCTCGGCCAGCCGGCGCAGCTTGCCGGGGTTGCTGAGGGTGGCGTTCTCCCGGAGCTGGCGGACCAGCGAGTTCATGTACATGTGCTGGGCCCGGGCGCGGGCGAGGTCGCTGCCGTCCTCGAAGCCGTACCGCGTGCGCAGCCACTGCAGGGCCTGCTCGCCCTTGACGGCGGTCGTGCCCTTCTCCAGTTTCAGGCCGGAGCCGTGTCCCTGGCCGTCGCGCGAGTGGATGTTGGCGTCGACGCACACCGGGACGCCGCCCACCGCGTCCGCCATGGCCACCACGCCCGCGAAGTCGACCATGACGAAGTGGTCGATGTGGATGCCGGTGAGCTCCTGCCAGGTGGCCACGGTGCAGCCCGGACCGCCGTGGCCGAGGCTCCGGTTGGTCATCGTGCGCCCCTGGCTCGCCGGGTACACCGTGCCGTCGTCCGGGTCGGTGCACTTGGGGATCTCGACGAGGGTGTCGCGCGGCATGCTGATCACGGACATGTTGGTCCGGTCGGCGGACAGGTGCACCAGCATCTGCACATCGGCGAGCGGGGTGGAGCCGAACGTCTCCCGGGCACCGCCGAGTTGCTGGTTCTCCTTGCTGTCCCGCGCGTCGCTGCCGATGAGCAGGATGTTCAGCGGGGTCTGCCCGGCCGCGTTCGGCGTCGGCTCGGCGACCTTGTTGTCGCCCAGGTTCAGGGCTTCCTTCTTGATGTTGCCGTTCAGCTGCCGGTAGTAGAGGTAGCCCGCCCCGGCAGCGCCGATTATCAGCAGGGCGAGGACCGCGGCGGACCACTTGAGCAGACGGCGTGCGCGTCGCGGGCGGGGGCCGCTGCCGTCACCGGTGGGCGGTTGCTCGTCCGGATCCGGACCCTGTTCCCGCTCCTCGTCACGGAGCGTCTCCGGCGCGGCCTTCTGCGTCACTTCCCCCGTCCTCCCCACCCCTGAAAAACTCCTCGATCTCGGCCAACGGGCCCCTCCCGCTTCCTGTTAGACGCATGAGGGGCCCGTCAGTTGCCCTTGGATGCGCGGGGACTTCAACGAATCCCGGACCGGCTGTCCCGCATTGCGGTGTCCCGTCCCGCCGCCCTCGCGGGCCGCGGCCCCGTCACCAGCGGCAGGGCGTGCACGGGTCCGTGCGGGCGCCCGTCTCCCGGCCGTCGAGGGCGTCGGCGTCCTCGGGCAGGTCACCGGCCCCGGGTGGCTCCTGCTTCGGGAACGAGGCGCCCTCGTGCCGGTCCGCGCCGACGGCCACCGTGACCTCCGGGACGCCGCTGGACTGCCGGACCGCTTCCGCCGGGAGACCCGGAGGCGCGGCGATCCGCTGGGCGTCGCCGCGCACCTCGGCCCCCGGGCAGCGCGCGACGGGCCCGTCGGATCGCTACTTGGCGCACTCCACCTTGTCGGCCGTGGACTTCTCGATGTCGTCCGGCGCCTTGGTCGGCGGTGTGAGCGACACCCCCGCGCCCTTGAAGTCCTTGCCGAGGGTCAGCGTCATCGCCGGCACGCCCTGGGAGTTGGTGACACTCTCCCCGGGCTTCATCGCCGATGCCGACAACCCCATGATCGCGGCCAGCCGGCGCGCCTGGTCGGCCTGGTCGGGTGCGTACTCGAGTGTCGTCCTGGCGAGTTCCCCGGGCGCGTTGCCGGCGTTCTCCGACTTGGTGACGCCCTGCTGGACCTGGAGCCAGCTGAGGGTCGCCTGCGCGCTGCCGCCGGCGGCACCGCCGTTGAGGATCCGCACCCGGACCTCGGAGGCCGGTGCCTTCTCGCCCTTGAGCCGGGCGGCGACCGCCGCGCTCTCCTTCTTCTTCTGCTGCTTGACCTCGGTGAACGACACGTCGTTGCGGATCAGGTCGAAGATCTCCGGCGCCTTCGCCTCGTTGAGCACGACGGTCGCCTTCACCTTCTCCGCGGGGTTGTCCAGCACCGGGACGGTCGTGAAGGTGAGGTTCTTGACGTTGAGCTTGCCCAGCTCCAGACCGAGGTCCTTGAGCTTGTTGATGCTGTCCAGCTGGGAGTCGACGGTGAGCGCCTCGGTGCCCGCCTCCGCCAGCTTGATCATCTTCGTGGGGCTGGTGAGCGTGTCGTTCGACTTCAGCTTCCGCATCAGCGCGCTCAGGAACTGCTGCTGCAGACCGATCCGGCTCAGGTCGCCGCCCAGGCCCACCGAGTGGCGGGTCCGCACGAACGCCAGCGCGTCCTCGCCCTCGATGGTGTGCGTGCCCTTGGGCAGCTTCAGATGCGAGTCCGGGTCGTCGATGTCCTTGGCCAGACACACCTCGACGCCGCCGACCGCCGAGGTCAGCGTCTTGACGGCGTTGAAGTCGGCCACCATGAAGTTGTCCGGCTTGATCCCGGTCAGCTCGGTCACGGTCCGCATGGTGCAGCTGGGCGTACGGCCGCCCTGGCCGAGGCTGGTGTTGAAACGGACGCCGGTCTCGCCCGGGATCACCTTCTGGCTGCCGTCCTCCTGCTCCGTCGGGCAGTCGGGGATGTCGACTATCAGGTCACGCGGGATGCTCAACGCGGTCGCGTTGGAGCGGTCCTTGGACACGTGCAGCAGGATCGTGGTGTCCGCGTGCCCCGCGCTGCCCTTGTCGCCGTAGCCCTCGTTGCCCGAGCCGGTGCGCTTGTCGGTGCCGATCAGCAGGATGTTGATCGCCTTGTCCTTGCTGAAGCCACCGGTGCTCGCGCCGTCGTCGGAGACGGACGTGATGTTGTCGTTCAGGTGCTCCAGATACAGATAGCCGCCCACGCCGGTGGCGAGCACCAGGAACGCCAGGGTGCCGCTGCTCCACAGCAGGACCTTCTTCGCCTTCCCCTTCTGCTTCGCCGGCCGGCGCCCGCGCCGCCCCGGCGGCGGCTCCTCCGGCGCGCCCCGGCGCCTGCGCTGCGGCGGCACCTCCCGGCCGGGCGTCTCCCGCTCCGGTCCGGTGCCACGGCCGGGCGTCTCCCGCTCCGGTCCCGTGCCACGGCCGGGCTGCTCGGGCGAGCGGCCCGGTGCGGTGCGGCCGCGCGGATTTCCCGCGTCGGCATTCCCCGCACCCCGGGGCCGCGGCCCGCGCGGTCCGGGAATCGGTGACTGCGGTGCGGAAGGGCTCAGTCGCAGTTCGTATTCACCGGTATCCGGATTGAGCACCCACTGGTCTGCGGGATCGACGTTCTCTCCCCGCCCACGGCTGTGCGCGTCCACGGTCGCTTGAATCCTCCGTCGGGGCCACGCGGCGCCTTTCCCCTCCCAGGCGCTCGGGTCTCGGTCACACAGTGCGAGAACTCAGGACGGGCCTGAAGGAACGGACGCACCGGAGCGCTCACACTAACCGCCCTGATCGCCATCGGGCGACGCCGGTGACGAATTCCACGTCCTCACAAGGGGGCAATCCACCCATTTCCCTGGACAAAGGTTCGTAGTCCCGGAGTTGGCTCGGGCTCGCCTTTACGTACAAGTGTCCTCGGCGGCGGTGTTCCCCGAGAAGGTGGGAGCGGGAGAGGGGTTCCCGGACGGCTCTCCGGATTCCCTTTCCGTGGCCTTTTGATTACGTTCCGTACGGACCGTGACGGGGGTGTCCGTGCGCAGCCGCTCGAACAGTTCCCCGGCCGCGGGCTGCGCGAGCTGGTCGCGATTGACGTCCCCGGCGTACGACTCGCGGGGCACGGTCAGGAATTGCACGTCCTGCGTGGGGATCTCGCGCAGCCCGCGCACGAGTTCGTACAAACCCCGCAAACTGGCCAGCTCCGGGTCGGTGGTGAGCGACGAGGTGGCCGCGTCCAGAACGGGATACAGCTTCACCGGATTCAGCAGAACGTCATTGCTGCGCACCTTGTTGACGAGCGCGCCGAGGAACCGCTGCTGCCGCTCCATCCGGCTGGTGTCGCTGCCGTCGCCGAGGGTCTTGCGGGCCCGGACGTAACCGAGCGCCTGCTCCCCGTCCAGCGTCACCCGGCCCGCCGGGAGACTCAGTTCCGCGTCCTCGTCGTCGATGGGCTCGCGCAGACACACCTCGACGCCGTCCACCGCGTCCACCATGTCCTTGAACCCGTCGAAGTCCACGACCACGTGATGGTCGACGCGGATGTCCGTGAGTTTCTCCACGGTGCGGATCGTGCAGGCGGAACCCCCCACCTCGAAGGCGGAGTTGAACAGGGTGAACGCCGGTTCGGAACGGGACCCGTCGGGGCGCCGGCAGCCCGGCACCTCCACCATCAGGTCCCGGGGCAGCGACACCGCGGTGGCGCTGCGCCGGCCCGCCGACAGATGCAGCAGGATCGCGGTGTCCGAGCGCTCGGTCCCCGGGTCCCGCCCGTAGCGGCGGTTCTCCTCGCCGGCCCGCGAGTCCGAGCCGATCAGCAGGATGTTCTGGGCGCCCTTGACGAGCGAGGTGGGCCGGTCCTCCTCGAACCGCTCCAGTTCGGCCGCCGCCGCCTCGTCCGGAGTGATGTTCCCCTCCAGCTTCATGTACACCGCCCACCCGGCGCCCGCTGCGGCGACCAGGACGACGGCGACCGTGACCCCCGTGCCGCGCGCCCAGCGCCGCCGGCGGCGCTGGGTCCGGCCCCGCCCGGTGGGCGAGGAACCCGTCCCCGGGCCCAGGGCGCGCCCCGCCCCCTGCTGACCGGAGGGCGTGCCTGCGGTGTCGCTCATGGCCGGGTCCACCCCTCACTGCGTACGGGACCAGGACGGCGTACGGGTGCGTGGTGCGTGCCGCTGATGACGACGATGGCCCGGCGGGGCGGGGTGTGCGGGGTGGTGCTGCGCCGAACGGGGGAAGCGGGGCCGCCGACCGGGTGGGCGGGTCGAGGGGTGGAGTGGGTGGGGCGACAGGGGGCGGGGCTACCGGGCGATGACCGACACCCGCTCGCTCTCCACCCGCTTGTCCAGGGCGTCGTCCCCGAGGCGGTCCAGGTTCCGGCACAGGACCACGGAGCCGCCGGTCGCCAGCGGGCCGTACAGCCCCGTGCTCAGGCCCTCCCAGGTGTCGAACGGCAGCCCCGACAGGACCCGTGAGGCGGGCCCGGTCAGACCGAGCTCCGGTGCCTCGGCCCGCGCCCGCTCGACCACCTCCGCCCCGGTGAACTCCCGTCCCGCCACGATCAGCGCCGGCTCCTCCGGGTCGACGGGCGCGTACGGAACGAACCGGTCGCCCTGTCCCGGTACCTCCACGGCGTAGTCGGCGAAGCCCTCCGGGGGCTGCGGGAAGCGCCCGCCGAGCGGCCGGAGCGCCAGCGCCATCCGGGGGCCCGAGCAGGCACGCGCGGCTTCCAGCGACTCCGGCTCCGGACCGCTCACCACCACGTCCGCCGCCGCCGGGTCCCCGGCCACGTCCGCGACGACACCCACCGACGCGCACGCCAGCAGCCAGACCGCCGTCTGCCAGTGCGCGGGCAGCAGCAGGGCCACCCGGTCGCCCGGCTCGACGGACAGCTCGTCCTGGAGGAGGTTCGCCGTCTTGGCCACCCAATTGGCGAAGGTGGCCACGGACAATTCGACGCGTTCGCCCGTGGCGTCGTCGTAGAAGGTCACCAGGGGGCGTCCCGGGTCCGCGGCGAGCGCGGAACTCAGCAGGTCGGCAGGGGTGCGGTCGGTGGCGTTCACCCGCGCAAGGGTACGCGGCCCGGCCCGCGCGCACCGCCCGCGCGGGACACCGGTTCGGGCGAACGGGCTCCGACAGACCGTCAACTCCCCGATGGACAGATTTGTCTGACTATGTCCAAGATCAGGAGCATGCGTGGAATCCTTGCTTCCTCAATCGGTGTCACCTGCGCCGCCGCCCTCGCCCTCCCGCTCGCTCCGCCCGCCACCGCGGCGACCGCGAGACCGGTCCCGACGGCGGAAGCGGCCACGCGCGTGGCGGTGACGGCCCCGTCCGACGTTCCCGGCAGCACCCGGTCGCTGCCCCTGCGCCCCCTCACCCACGACCGTGCCTCCGGCGCCGTCCTCGGTCTCGCCCCCCGCGCCGTACGGCACTTCTCCCTCCTCGGCGTCATCTGGGACGACCCCGCCGCCGAACTCCACGGCCGCGTCCAGGTCCGCACCCGCGCGGCCGGCACCGGCGGCTGGTCCGGCTGGCGGGACGTCGAGACCCACTACACCGACCACGCGGCCGACCCGGGCTCCGAGGAAGCCGCCTCGGGGCGGGTGCGGGGGGCCACCGCGCCGTTGTGGGTGGGGGAGTCGGACGGGGTGGAGGTGCGGGTGCAGCCGGAGCCCGGCGAGTCCGACGAGTCCGGTGGTGACGGGACGGCTGGGGCCGGGGGCGAGGAGGCCTCCGCGCTGCCGGCCGGGCTGCGGCTCGAGCTCATCGATCCCGGGGACACGGACACGGAAACGGACACCGAGACGGACACGGACACGGACACGGAGATGGAGGGGGACACGGACACGGAGACGGAGGGGGACACGGACGCCGGCACCGCCCCGTCGCCGGGGGACGCCCTGGAGGGGCGTACGGCTCCCATGACCGCCGACGCCACCGCCGCCTCCGCGGCCAACGCCTCACTCGCGGCGCTCGGCGCCACCGAGATCCGCGAGCTGACCGCCGAGGAGACCCGGCAGGAACTCCACACCCTCGGCGACTCCCACCTGACGGAACAGCAGCGGGCCGACGCCTACATCGGGCCGCGCCCCGCCATCGTCACCCGGCGCGGCTGGAAGGCGGACGAGAGCCTGCGGGAGAAGAAGTTCACGTACACGGGCAAGGTCAAGGCCGCCTTCGTGCACCACACCGCCTCCGGCAACAACTACACGTGCTCACAGGCGCCGTCGCTCGTCCGCGGGTTCTACCGCTACCACGTCAAGAGCCTGGGCTGGCGGGACATCGGCTACAACTTCCTCGTCGACAAGTGCGGGAGGATCTACGAGGGCCGGGCCGGGGGAGTGGCCAAGGCGGTGAAGGGCGCCCACACCATGGGCTTCAACAGCAACAGCACGGGCATCGCGGTGATCGGCTCCTACGGATCCAAGAAGCCGTCGAAGTCGGCGGTGAAGGCCGTCGCCCGGCTCACCGCGTGGAAGCTCGGACTCCACGGTATGAATCCGCGGTCCAAGACATACCTGACGTCCGGCGGTGGCAACCTCTACGGCAAAGGCAAGAAGGTACGACTGAACGTGATCTCCGGTCACCGGGACGGGTTCAACACCTCGTGCCCAGGGGGGAAGCTCTACGGCAAGCTCAAGTCCGTGCGCTCCACGGCGGCCCGCTACCAGGGACGCTGATCGCGCGGGCGTTTCCTCCTGCCGGGGAGGGGCTTGCATACACTGACCGGCCGAAAGACAGTTCGGCCGGTCCCGGCAGGAAGCAGAGACGACAGGTGACAGAAGCGATCCTCCTGGTCGGCGGCAAAGGCACGCGACTGCGACCGCTCACGGTGAACACGCCCAAGCCCATGGTCCCGGCGGCCGGGGTGCCCTTCCTCACGCACCAGCTGGCGAGAGCGAGAGCGGCGGGCGTCGAGCACATCGTCCTGGCCACGTCCTATCTGGCCGAGGTCTTCGAACCGTACTTCGGCGACGGGGCGGCGCTGGGGCTGCACATCGAGTACGTGACGGAGGAGGAGCCGCTCGGCACCGGCGGCGCCCTCCGCAACGTCGCCTCCCGGCTGCGCTCGGGCCCGGACGAGCCGGTGCTCGTCTTCAACGGCGACATCCTCACGGGGCTGGACATCCGCGCGCTGGTCCGCACCCACGAGACGACGGGCGCGGACGTCTCCCTGCACCTCACGAAGGTGACGGACCCCCGGGCGTACGGGCTGGTCCCGACGGACGGCACCGGGCGGGTGCTCGCCTTCCTGGAGAAGCCGCAGACACCGGAGGAGATCGTCACCGACCAGATCAACGCGGGGGCGTACGTCTTCCGGCGCTCGGTGATCGACACGATCCCGGCGGGACGGGTGGTGTCGGTGGAGCGGGAGACGTTCCCGGGGCTGCTGGCGGCGGGCGCGCACCTTCAGGGGATGGTCGACTCGACGTACTGGCTGGACCTGGGCACGCCTGCGGCGTTCGTACGGGGCTCGGCGGACCTGGTGCTGGGACGCGCGCCGTCCCCGGCGGTGCCCGGACGCTGCGGCGACCGGCTGGTGCTGCCCACGGCGACCGTGGCGCCCGGCGCGAAGCTCTCGGGCGGGACGGTGGTGGGCGAGGGCGCGTTCGTGGCGGAGGGCGCGCGCGTCTTCGGCAGCACGATCCTGCGGGGTGCGGTCATCGAACCCGGCGCGGTCGTCACCGACTCGGTGATCGGGGCGCGGGCCAGGGTGGGCGAGCGGTCGGTGCTCACCGGCACGGTCATAGGCGACGGCGCCACCATCGGCGCCCACAACGAACTCCTCGACGGCGCCCGAGTCTGGTGCGACGCCACCATCCCACCCCACACCCTCCGCTTCTCCCCAGACCACTAACCCCCACCCCGCGTCCCCGCGTCCCCGCGCTCCCGCGGGCAGTCGTGCCCTCACCCTCCGCAATCCGCGGGCAGTCGTGCCGCTGGGGCGGCACGGGTGGGCGCGACGGCACCCCGCCGGCGCCGGGCTGCGCCACCACCCCCCGCCCAGCACCAACGCCGGGGCACCCGAAACTCACAGCCGCCCGATATCCCCGTACGGCATCCGCGGCCCCCGCCGCTCCGGCACCCTCCCGCTCAACAAAATCAACCGCGCCGCCCGATGCCGCTGCCCCGCATACGGCTCCAGCAGCGACAGCATCACCGCATCATCCGCATACCGGTCCCCCGCCAGCGCCCACCCCACGATCCCCGGCAGATGCAGATCCCCCACCGTCACCGCGTCCACCGCCCCATGACTGCGCTGCACCGTCTCCGCGGACGTCCACGGCCCGATCCCCGGCACCAGCTCCAGCCGCTCCTGCGCCGCCGCCGGGGCCATCCCCACCGCCTCCTCCAGCCGCGCAGCGACCCGCACCGCCCGCAGCACCGTCGACGCCCGCTTGTCGTCGACCCCGGCGCGGTGCCACTCCCAGGACGGGATCAGTGCCCAGGCACGCGGCGGCGGCATCACCGACATCCGCTCCGGTGCGGGACCCGGCGCGGGCTCGCCGAACTTCCGTACCAGCAGCCGCCACGCCCGGTACGCCTCTCCCGTCGTGACCTTCTGCTCCAGGATCGACGGGATCAGCGACTCCAGCACCAGCCCGGTCCGCGTCAGCCGCAGCCCCGCCCGGCGACGCTGCGTCAGCGCCAGCAGCCGGTGCCGGGGCACGAAGGCGGACGGGTCGTCGGCGGCCCCGAGCATCTCCGGCAGCCGCTCCAAGAGCCAGTCCGCGCCCGGCCCCCACGCCTCGCCCCGGATCCCGCCGGACCGCTCCGTCACCCGGAGGGTCCCCGGGCCGGCCGGCGTCAGGCTGGCCCGCCACACTGACCCGTCCGGCAGCGCCCGGAACGTCGGGTCCCCGGGCCCGCGCCGCAGCGGACCGAGCACCAGGCCGAGGTCCAGCGGACCGTCCGGCACCCAGGTCCGTACCCGTGCCGGAGCCGGCGCCTGACGGGGGACGCCCGCGCCCGCGGGTACGGAGACATGGCCGCCGCGCACGGTCGTACGGGTCGGGCGGGGAGTGAAACGTCCTGCCACGAGCGGATCCCAGGGGTGGAGGTGAAGCGGAAGGGGGCCCGCCGTCGAGGAGGCCCCCTAAGAGGGTAGGCGCCCGGGCGGGCCGCTCACCGCACCTCGACGAAGGCGCCCGCCTGCCGTTCGGGCCGCGGGGGCGGGTCCCCGGCCGGATGGCCGACCGCCACCGCGCCCATCGGGTCCCA
The DNA here is from genome assembly GCF_055571535.1 of Streptomyces sp. NPDC030893. Lineage (NCBI taxonomy): Bacteria > Bacillati > Actinomycetota > Actinomycetes > Kitasatosporales > Streptomycetaceae > Streptomyces > Streptomyces sp. NPDC030893. The sequence continues at coordinate 200,924 of NZ_JBVIFC010000014.1, forward strand.
GTCCGCGGGCAGGTCCAGCACCTCGCGCACCACGTCGCGGCAGAACATCGTCGACGACACCCACGCCGAGCCCAGCCGCTCCCCGGCCAGCGCGACCAGGAAGTTCTGCACCCCGGCGCCCGCGGCGACCACGAACATCTCCCGCTCCGCCGCGTCCCGCCGCGCGTCGCCGTAGGTGTGCGAGCCGTCCATGACCAGACAGGGCACGACCAGGTACGGCGCGTTGCGCAGCACGTCGCCGCGGCGGACGCGCTTGGCGATGGACTCCTCCGTCTTGCCGTCGCGGCGCAGGTCCGCGATCCACGCCTCCCGCATGGCGTCCAGGAGACGCACACGTGACTCGGAGGACTCCAGCAGGACGAACCGCCAGGGGGTGGTGTGGTGCGGGGCGGGGGCCGTCACCGCGGCCGCCACCGCGCGGCGCACCGCCTCCGGGTCGACCGGATCGTCCGTGAACGCCCGCACCGTACGGCGCTGGGTCACCGCCTGGCGTACGGCCTCGGAGGTGCCGAGGCGGAACATGTCGTCCCGCGCGCCGCGCACCATCGCCCGCGCGCCCTCGCCGTCGTCGGCCGCCACCATGTGCGGCAGGCCGCGGACGACGGCCACCGGCAGGCCCGAGGCCTTGCCCTTGACCAGGTCGCCCGCCGCGGCGAGCTCGTCGGCGGCCGCGACCACGGTGGCGCTGAGCGGATTGCCGTACGCGTCGGTGCCGCCGCGCAGGTCGTCCAGCACCCGTACGCCCGCCGCGCCGATCGCCACGTCCGTCAGCCCCGCGCGCCACGGGCGGCCGAAGGTGTCGGTGACGATCACGCCCACCTGAATGCCGAGCGCGTCGCGCAGCCCCTCGCGGATCGCCCGCGCGGAGGCGTCCGGGTCCTCGGGGAGCAGCAGGACCGTGCCGGACGGCGTGTTGGACGCGTCGACGCCGGCCGCGGCCATGACCAGACCCTGACGGTTCTCGACGATGCGCAGGGAGCCGCGCCGGGCCACCACGCGGACCGTCTCCGCGTCGATCGCCGCCTCCCGGTCGGCCGCCTCGACGATCCGGCCCTCCGCCTTGGAGACGATCTTCGAGGTGACCAGGAGGACGTCACCGTCGGCCAGGTCCGGTTCGGCGGCCGCGATCAGCTTGGCCAGGTCGTCGCCCCGGCGGATCTCGGGCAGTCCGGGCACGGCCCAGACCCGGTAGCCGGCGCCGCTCATACGGCCCGCACCTCCTCGGCCAGCGCCAGCGCCTCCCGCGCCATCCGCGCGGCCGCGTCGACGTCCGTCATCATCAGCGGTACGGCACGGCAGCGGATCCCGGCCGCCTCGACCCGCTCCACACAGGCCGCGTCGACCGTGTCGACCAGCCAGCCGTCCAGCAGGCCCGAGCCGTAGTGCTCGGCCACCGCCGGGGCCGTGGACTCCACACCGACGGCCGCGAGCACCTTGTCGGCCATGCCGCGCACGGGCGCGTCCCCGACGATCGGCGACAGACCGACCACCGGCACGCCCGCGTCGGCGATCGCCTCCCGGATGCCGGGCACCGAAAGGATCGTGCCGACGGACACCACGGGGTTGGACGGCGGGAAGAGGATCACATCGGCCGCGGCGATCGCCTCCAGGACGCCCGGGGCCGGCTTCGCCTGCTCCGCGCCGACCGGCACGACCGCCTCGGCCGGCACCGACGCCCGCAGCCGCACCCAGTACTCCTGGAAGTGGATCGCCTTGCGCTCGCCGGACCCCGCGCCCGAGTCGCCGTCGGGCAACGTGACCGCGACGTGCGTCTCCACGCGGTCGTCGGTCATCGGGATGAGGCGCACCCCCGGCTTCCAGCGGTCGCACAGCGCCTCGGTCACCGCGCTGAGCGGATACCCGGCGCTCAGCATCTGGGTCCGCACGATGTGCGTGGCGAAGTCCCGGTCGCCGAGCCCGAACCACTCCGGGCCGACGCCGTACGCCGCGAGCTCCTCCTTGAGGTGGAAGGTCTCGTCGGTCCGCCCCCAGCCCTGTTCCTCGTTGATACCGCCGCCGAGCGTGTACATCACCGTGTCGAGGTCCGGGCAGACCTTCAGCCCGAAGAGGTGGATGTCGTCCCCGGTGTTGCCGATGACCGTGATGTCCGCGTCCGGCACGGCTTGCTTCAGACCGCGCAGGAAACGGGCACCGCCGATGCCGCCTGCCAGAACCACAATGCGCATGGGGTCATCCTTGCAGGCCGCTACGACATCGCGTCAGGCAGTCACCGGACCGGGCGCCGGACGGGCCTCGCAGTGGGGGGCGCCGGCGGTCTCGTCGGCCGGACGGAGCCGGGACCGGGAGAGCATGGGCATGTCGGTCAGGCCCGGGTAGTAGATGTGCAGGCTGACCGCCGGCTCCAGCGCGTCGTTGACGACCTCGTGGACGTAGCCGGGCGCGAAGACGCGCTGTGCGCCGGCCGTCAGCACGCGCGTGCCGCGCTCCGTGCGCTCGGTGAGCACGCCGTCGAGGACGGTGAGCACCCCGGAGGAGCGGCCGTGGCCGTGCGGCCCGCTGCCCTGGCCGGGCACCCACGACAGCAGCCACACCTCGTAGCCGGGGCCGGTGCGCAGCCGGTGGTACCAGCGGCTGGTGGCGTCGTACTCGACGAGGTGCTCCCACTGGGAGCGGTCCGCGGCGATGGAGCGGGCCAGGCCGGCGAACTCGGCGACGGTGGCCGGGTGCTCGCGCGGGGGCTGGAGCAGGTGCGGGACTTCGAGGATGTCGCCGGCGATCTGGAGGTCGCTGTCGCTGTTCATGGGTGCGGAGGTTCCTTGGCGGGGAAGCGGCGGGGTGCGGGTGTCACCGGGCCCGCGCGCCCGGGTCGCGGGCGGGCGGCGGCGAGGGGTGCCCTGATGGAGCGAAGGAAACGGCGGCGGCCGAGTCGTGTGGGACTCAGCGGTGGCGGGAGCGCGGGTGGCTCAACAGCCGGAACAGCGACAGCTACAGCGAGCGCGGGCAGCACCGGGGAACCCGGCGGAGCGGGTCGGGGTGAGTGCCTGATTCGCGAGCATGCCCTCAAGGACAGCGGTTCACTCCACCACTGTCAACTCGACGCCCGGTTTGTGGGACATGGTTCACCTCATCCGGTTCATCTCACAGGTGAAAGGTTTGCTCAGTCGTTTCCCGGGACACAAGGTGCGCACGGCCGGGCGCCATGCGCGCCGTTGCGATCCCGTGATCCGACTGTGATCCGGTTCGCACCGGTGCGGGTGTCGCAACGAGATCGATCTCCTGGGCGTCCTCCCTGTGGAGGGCCCGTGCGGGGCTGGAAACCCTCTCGGGTCCCGCGCGTGTGTCAAGGTTTAGGGTGATTTGAACACTTTCCGCTCGGCCTTGGTTCCGCAGAGTGAATAAGGGGCCCAATAGCAGATCTCGGCTTGACTCGCCCGGAGCAGCACACTTGTAATTTCACTCGTGTCGTTCAGCCGGAATCGGTAACGGCTGGATCACACGGGGACGCGAAGGACGGACGAGGGGCGCACATGACCGAGCTGGTGCAGCAACTGCTGGTCGACGACGCGGAAGAGGAGCTCGGCTGGCAGGAGCGCGCGCTGTGCGCCCAGACCGACCCCGAGTCCTTCTTCCCTGAGAAGGGCGGCTCGACCCGGGAGGCCAAGAAGGTCTGCCTCGCGTGCGAGGTCCGCTCCGAGTGCCTCGAATACGCCCTCGCCAACGACGAGCGCTTCGGCATCTGGGGCGGCCTGTCCGAGCGGGAGCGGCGCCGGCTGAAGAAGGCCGCCGTCTGACGTCCGGGGCGTCCTCGCCGTACGTACTCCGGTCTTCCGCCGTACGCGCGCCGTCTTCGCCGTACGCACGCATCGCCGCACGCACGTCAGTTCGCACATACGGGACTTAAGGCCCGTCGCAGGTGGGTTGTCCACAGGCGGCGGGCCGCCTTGTTGCCCAGCCGATAGTGTGGGCGCTCGTCCGAGACGCCCCGCCGCCCCCACCGGGCGCAGGCGTCCCCCACAGTCCACCGAACCGGGGCCCGTACCTCGATGTCCGTGCACAGCCACCCGGCAGCCCGTCAAGACCTCGCTGCCGCACCTGAGTTCCCGCGTCACGTGGTGACCGCGGTTCTCGTCTCCCACGACGGCGCCCGCTGGCTGCCCGACGCGCTCGCCGGGCTGCTCGGCCAGGAGCGCCCCGTCCAGTTCGCCATGGGCGCCGACACCGGCAGCGCGGACGACTCCGCCCGGCTCGTCACCGACGCCCTCGGCGACGACCACGTGCTGCACCTCGCCCGGCGCACCGGCTTCGGCCAGGCCGTCGAGGAGTGCAACCGCAGCGCCCCGCACCTCACACCGGACGACCTGCCCTACCTGAAACGGCCGAGCGGCTGGGACCCGGTCACCCGCAGCTGGCGCGACGACGCCTACGACCTGCCCGAACTCCCGCACGGCGAACCGGTCCAGTGGCTCTGGCTGCTGCACGACGACTGCGCCCCCGAACCCGACGCCCTGGCCCAGCTGCTGCGCGTCGTCGAGAACGAGTACGAGCTCGGCCGCGACGACGTGGCCGTCGTCGGCCCCAAACTCCGCGGCTGGTACGACCGCAGGCAGCTCCTCGAAGTCGGCGTCTCCATCGCCGACTCCGGCCGCCGCTGGACCGGACTGGACCGCCGCGAGCAGGACCAGGGCCAGCACGACCACGTACGGCCCGTGCTGTCGGTGTCCACCGCCGGCATGCTGGTCCGCCGCGACGTCTTCGACCGGCTCGGCGGATTCGACCGGCACCTGCCGCTCATGCGCGACGACGTCGACCTGTGCTGGCGCGCCCACTCTGCCGGACACCGGGTGCTGGTCGCCCCCGACGCGGTCGTGCGGCACGCCGAGGCGGCCTCCCGCGAGCGCCGCACCGTCGACTGCGTGGGCCGCACCGCCGCCTCCCCCCACAAGGTGGACAAGGCGGGCGCCGTCTACACCCTGCTCGTCAACGCCCGTACGGCCGCGCTGCCCTGGGTGCTGTTCCGGATCGTCCTCGGCACCCTGCTGCGCACCCTCGCCTACCTCGTCGGCAAGGCCCCCGGACAGGCCGTCGACGAGATCCGCGGCCTCATGGGCACCCTGCTGCGCCCCGAACGGATCCTCGCCGGACGGCGCCACCGCGGCAGCCCGCAGACCGACAAGGGCGAGATGCGGCCGCTGTTCCCGCCGCCCGGCGCCACCGTCCGCGTCACCGTCGAGCAGGTCGCGGGCAGCCTCGTCGGCCGCTCCGACCCCGAAGCCGCCTCCGGCGCGGGACGGCACGGCAGCGCCATCGAGTCCGGACCCGGCGGCGACGACGCCGACTTCCTCGAGGTCGAGCAGTTCGCCCGCCTCAAGCGCATCGCCCGCAGACCCGGACCGGTGCTCTTCCTGGTGCTGCTGCTGGTCTCCCTCGCCGCCTGCCGCCACCTCCTCGGCGGCGGCGCGCTCGCCGGCGGCGCCCTGCTGCCCGCACCCGCCGACGCCGGCGACCTGTGGGCGCGCTACACCGACGCCTGGCACACCGTGGGCGCCGGCGGCACCGGTTCCGCACCGCCCTACCTCGCCATCGTGGCGGCCCTCGCCTCCCTCCTGTTCGGCTCCACCGGCCTCGCCGTCACCATCCTGCTGGTCGGCTCGGTACCGCTGGCCGGCTTCACCGCGTACTTCGCCTCCCGTCCGCTCGTCCCGTCCCGGCTGCTGCGCGCGTGGGCGGCCGTCGCCTACGCCTTCCTGCCCGCCGCGACCGGCGCCCTGGCCGGCGGCCGCATCGGCACCGCCGTCCTCGCCGTGCTGCTGCCGCTCCTCGCCCGCGCGGGCATCGCCGCGAGCGGTCTGACCAACCCGCAGGACGTGCGCGGCAGCTGGCGCGCCACCTGGGCGTACGCGCTGCTGCTCACCGTCACCACCGCCTTCACCCCGATCGTGTGGCCGATCGCCCTGGTCCTCGGCGTCGGCGTACTGGCCCTGCGCAGGACCGACCTCGCGGCGTACGGACCGCGCTTCCTGGCCCAGCTCGGCGCGCCCCTCCTGGTCCTCGCCCCCTGGTCGCTCTCCCTGCTCCCCTTCGGCTTCTTCCAGGAGGCCGGTCTGGAGTACGGCCCCTCGGCGGCCTCCGCGCTCGACCTGCTCGGCGCGAGCCCGGGCGGCCCCGGCACCGCCGCCGGCCCGCTGCTCATCGGCCTGGTGCTCGCCGCACTCGCCGCCCTGCTCCGCTCCGAACGCCGGACGGCGATCCTCACCGCGTGGGCGGCCGCCCTGGTGGGCCTCGTCTTCGCGGTCCTGTCCAACAGCTCCGCCTGGGCGGGCCCGGCCACCCTGGTCTACGGCATCGCCGTGCTGGCCGCCGCCGCGCTCGGCGCCGACGGGGCGCGTTCCCGGGTCGCCGAGCAGAGCTTCGGCTGGCGCCAGCCCGTGGCCGCCCTGATCGCCCTCGCGTGCGCCGTCGGCCCGCTGGTCCTGGCCGCCGGCTGGATGATCCGCGGCGCCGACGGGCCCGTCCAGCGGCGCGACCCGGTGCAGGTGCCCGCCTTCGTCGCCGAGGAGAGCGGCACCCGCGACCAGGCCCGCACCCTCGTCCTCGACAGCGACTCCGCCGACCGGGTCGGCTACGTACTGGTGCGCGGCTCCGGCGCCCGCATGGGCGACGCCGAGACCGCCGCGGTGGACGGCGAGAACACCAGGCTCGACGAGGTCGTCGCCAACCTCGTCGCCGGATCGGGCGCCGACCAGGCCGACGAACTCGGCGGCTTCGCCGTCCGCTACGTCCTGGTCCACCGGGGAGCGCCGCGCGAGGTCACCCGCGTCCTGGACGCCACGCCCGGTCTGAGCCGGCTCAGCCAGCAGGCGGGCGGCGCGCTGTGGCGGGTCGACCGGCAGGTCGCCCGCGCGAGCATCGTCCCCGGCAAGGACGGCGAGGGCGAGCCCGTGCCCGTCTCCGCCGGCCCGGTCGAGATCCACACCAAGATCCCCGGCGGCGCGGAGGGCCGCGTCCTGCGCCTGGCCGACTCCGCCGCCGACGGCTGGACCGCCACCCTGGACGGCAGGCCGCTCTCCCGCACCACGGTCGACGGCTGGGCCCAGGGCTTCGAACTCCCCGCCTCCGGCGGCACCCTGGACGTCACCTACGACGCCCCGCTCACCCACACCGCCTGGCTGTGGGCCCAGGGCCTGCTCGCCGTGGTCCTCGTCGTCATGGCCCTGCCGGGCCGGCGCCGCGACATCGACGACGACCTGCCCGAGGAGCCGTCCGTGCCCGCCGAGGCCATGGCCGGCGAGGGCCGCCGCGCCCGCCGCCTGCGCGCCCAGGCGGAGGCGGAAGCCGCCCCCGAGGAAGCCGCCCCCGAGGAAGGGGCCCCGGAGGGCGACCTCCCCGCGCCGCCGGAGCAGCCCCCGGCCTCCGCGCCCGTCCCCCAGCAGCCCGACTACGGCGACTGGGACGCGGCGCGGTACGCGAACGCCGACTACGACGACAACGCCTACCCGGGCGACCCGTCGTACCAGCAGCAGTACGGCACGGACACCTACGGCAGCCCGTACCCGCCGGACGCCTACCCGCAGCAGGGCGGCGGCCAGTACGACCCGTACGCGTACGGCGCCCAGCAACAGCAGTACGACCGGACGTACCCCCAGGGCGGCTACGACCAGAACTACGCACAGGGCTACGACACTCCGTACGACCCCCACGGCACGGGCAACGAGCGTCCCGACGGGAGCCAGCAGTGAACCGCACCACCCTGTCCCTGATCGCGGGCGTGACCGCGCTCGCCGCCGTGACCGGCTTCGCCGCGGTGTCCTCCCCCGACGCCGGGGCCGCGGACGAGCCGGCCGGGGCGGCGGCCCACCTCCCCGTGGAGCGCACCGGCCTGCTGTGCCCCCGGCCCAGCACCTCCGACCTGGCCGAGACGACCTACACGTCGTTCACGCCGGTCACGGAGGGCACGAAGAAGGAGGGCGGGGCCGAGCTCCGTCCGGCCACCAAGGAGCCGAAGGACGACGAGAAGGCCGTACTGAAGCCCGGGGACCCCGGAAAGCCCGCCACCGGGGAGGTCTCCGGGAGCGAGGCCCCCGCCCTCGTCGGCACGGCCGACGGGCGCTTCGCGCCGGGCTGGACCGTGCAGCAGACGACCGAGGTGACCGCGGGCACCGGCCGGGGCCTCCAGGGCGTCACCTGTACGCCCGCCGACACCGAGTTCTGGTTCCCGGGCACCAGCACCGGCGAGGACCGCACCGACTACGTCCATCTGACCAACCCCGACGACTCGGCGGCGGTGGTGGACATCGAGCTCTACGGCAAGGACGGCGCCCTGGAGACGACGGTGGGGGAGGGCATCACGGTCCAGCCGCACTCCTCCGAGCCGGTGCTGCTGTCGACGCTCACGGAGGAGAAGCAGACCGACGTGACCGTGCACGTGGTCGTGCGCAGCGGCCGGGTCGGCGCCGCCGTGCAGGCCCTGGACGAAAAGCTGGGCGGCGACTGGCTGCCCGCGGCGGCCGACCCCTCGGGCAGCCTGGTCCTGCCCGGCATCCCAAAGGACGCCACCGCCGTCCGCCTGGTGGCCTTCACGCCGCGCGACGCCGACGTCGACCTGAAGGTGCGCCTCGCCTCCCCGTCCGGTCTGATCACCCCGGCCGGTCACGAGACGCTGCACGTCAAGGGCGGTATGACGGCGGCCGTCGACCTCGGCGACATCACGCGCGGCGAGGCGGGCTCCCTGGTGCTGACGGCGCCGGACGGTTCCGTGCCGGTCGTGGCGGCGGTCCGGGTGCTGCGCGGCGAGGGCGACAAGCAGGAGTCGGCGTTCATCCCGGCCGCACGACCGGTCGGCACCCGCGCGACGGCCGTGGACAACACCGCCGAGGGCACGACCCTCTCGGTGACCGCGCCCGAGGGCACCGCCAAGGTCAAGGTGACCGCCTCCGCGGGCACGGAGGGCGGCGCGCCGCAGTCCAAGACGTACACGATCAAGTCCGGCACGACCCAGAACATCGAGGCGCCCGCGCCGTCCGGCGCGAAGGGCACGTACGCCCTCACCGTCGAACCCGAGTCGGACACCCCCGTCTACGCGTCCCGCACGCTCGCGGCGACGGAGGACGGCGTCGCGTTCTTCACCGTCCAGCCGCTCCCGGACGACCGGGGGACGGTGGCGGTTCCGGAGGCGAGCGAGGACCTGTCGGTGCTGCAGAAGTAGGGGGCCCGGCGGGTTCCGCCCGGCCCCGTGTTCGTGTCCGGGAGGGCCGGTCAGTCCTCCCCGTAGCGGGGATCGACCGTCTCCGGCGTCAGTCCGAGCAGGTCGGCCACCTGCTCGACCACGACCTCGTGGACCAGGGCCGCCCGCTCGTCGCGTCCCTTGGTGCGGATCTCGACGGGCCGCCGGTAGATCACCACCCGTGCCGGACGCCCGTCGCGGGCGGTCACGGTCCCGCCCAGCGGCACCGCCTCGTCGCTCCACGGGCCCGCCCCCGCGTCCGCCGGCCGGGGCACGTCCAGCACCAGGAAATCGATGTCGGCGAGCTGCGGCCACCGCCGCTCCAGCCGCTCCACCGAGTCCCGCACGAGATCCGCGAACGTCTCCGCGCGGCTGGCGGCGAGCGGCACCTGGGGAGGCGCGATCGGCCCGCGCATCCCCCGGCCGTGGCGATCACGGCGTCGGGGCCCGGGGCCGGTGGGACGAGGGGTCACAGGGCTGTCCATCACAGCGAAGGGTAGTCGTCGCACCGCCGCCCCGCCCGAAGCCCGCCCCGCTTGGCGCCGACCCGCGCGCCATGTCACAACATGACCATTCCGGCCAAGGTTGGGCTCGATTCCATATCTCTCCGAGACCGATGGGATCAAGGCATTTGACGGTGTTTGTGCCAAGTGGTGACCGGAATCAGAAGCGTCCGCGCTCGGGAAGCCGTGCGTCCACCCAGGTCAGCAAGGTGTGGCCAAAGGGGTATGTGGGGCGTTTCACACCACGACACGGGGGAGTGACCTGGTGGAGAGTCGTCGCGGCCCGCTCAAGAGTGCGGTACCGTCCAACCTCGTGAGCCCTGTACGTCGCTGTTCGCGCACCGCCTGCGGCCGTCCCGCCGTCGCGACGCTGACGTACGTCTATGCCGACTCGACCGCGGTCCTCGGCCCGCTCGCCACCTACGCCGAACCCCACTGCTACGACCTGTGCGCCGAGCACTCCGAGCGCCTCACCGCACCGCGCGGCTGGGAGGTCGTCCGGCTGCTCGACGGCTCGGCCCCGGCCCAGCCCAGCGGGGACGACCTGGAGGCGCTGGCGAACGCGGTGCGGGAGGCCGCCCGCCCCCAGGAGCGCGCGGCGGGAGCCGGCGGCTCCCGCACGGCCGACCCGATGGAGGTCGCGCGCCGCGGCCACCTGCGCGTCCTGCGTTCACCGGACAACTGACCGGACCCAGCGGTCGGCGAGGAAACCTTGCTGCGCGAGGTGCCGCCCTGAACCCGTGACATACGTGGGCCCCGTCCGGAGCGTCACCCTCTACGGGTAGTTTGTGACGACCGACAGGACCTCCGGAAAGGCTGGCCGTGGCTGCTGATCTGTCGCAGATCGTGAAGGCGTACGACGTGCGCGGGGTCGTCCCCGACCAGTGGGACGAGACGCTCGCCGAGCTCTTCGGTGCCGCCTTCGCCCGGGTGACCGGCGCGACCGCCATCGTCACCGGCCACGACATGCGGCCCTCGTCCCCCGGCCTGTCGGGCGCCTTCGCGCGGGGCGCGGCGGCCCACGGCGTCGACGTGACCGAGATCGGCCTGTGCTCGACCGACCAGCTCTACTACGCCTCGGGCGCGCTGAACCTGCCGGGCGCGATGTTCACCGCCTCGCACAACCCGGCGCGGTACAACGGCATCAAGCTGTGCCGCGCGGGCGCCGCCCCGGTCGGCCAGGACACGGGCCTGGCGGAGATCCGGGAACTCGTGGAGCGGTGGAGCGGACCGGACGGCGCCCCCGAGCCGGCCGCCGGCACCCCGGGAACGATCACCCGGCGCGACACGTTGGACGACTACGCGGGACACCTGCGCGCGCTCGTCGACCTGACCGCGATCCGCCCCCTGAAGGTCGTCGTCGACGCGGGCAACGGCATGGGCGGACACACCGTGCCGACGGTCCTCGCCGGCCTGCCGCTCACCGTCGTCCCGATGTACTTCGAACTCGACGGCACCTTCCCCAACCACGAGGCCAACCCCCTCGACCCGGCCAACCTCGTCGACCTGCAGAAGCGGGTCCGCGAGGAGGACGCCGACCTCGGCCTCGCCTTCGACGGCGACGCCGACCGCTGCTTCGTCGTCGACGAGCGGGGCGAGCCGGTCTCCCCGTCCGCGATCACCGCCCTGGTCGCCTCCCGGGAGCTGGCACGCAACGGCGGCAAGGGGACGATCATCCACAACCTGATCACCTCCTGGTCGGTCCCCGAGGTCGTACGGGAGAACGGCGGCACCCCCGAACGCACCCGCGTGGGGCACTCCTTCATCAAGGCCGAGATGGCCAGGACCGGCGCGATCTTCGGCGGGGAGCACTCCGCGCACTACTACTTCCGCGACTTCTGGAACGCCGACACGGGCATGCTCGCCGCCCTGCACGTCCTCGCCGCCCTCGGCGGCCAGCGGGGCACCCTGTCCGCGCTGGTCGCGCAGTACGACCGCTACACCGGCTCCGGCGAGATCAACTCCACTGTCGACGACCAGAGCGCCCGCCTCGCCGCGATCAAGGCCGCGTACGAGGGCCGCGAGGGCATCACCCTCGACGAACTCGACGGCCTCACCGTCACCTCCGCCGACTGGTGGTTCAACGTCCGCCCCTCCAACACGGAACCCCTCCTCCGCCTGAACGCGGAGGCCCGCGACAGAGCCACCATGACCAAAATCCGAGACGAAGCCCTCACCCTCATCAGGTCCTAACCCCCCACCCCCACCGCAACCAGCCGACGGGCACTGCCCTACCCTCCACGGACCCCGCCTCCACCCTCCGGGCACTATCTCCACCCTCCGCGGACACCGACCCGGCTCTCCGCAGGCAGCCGCGGCTGGCGCCCGCACCGCCCGCAGGCACTCTCTCCACTCTCCGCGGACACCGCACCGCTCTCCGCGGGCCCCGACCCGGCTCTCCGCGGGCAGCCCGCGGCTGGCACCTGCGCAGCCCGCGGGCACTCTCTCCGCTCTCCGCGCGCAGCCGCGAGCACCGCACCGCTCTCCGCGGGCCCCGACCCGGCTCTCCGCAGGCAGCCGCGGCTGGCGCCCGCACCGCCCGCGGGCACTCTCTCCGCTCTCCGCGGGCACCGCACCGCTCTCCGCGGGGCCCCGGCCCTGCCCTCTGCGGGCAGCTCGCGGCTGGCACCTGCGCAGCCCGCGGGCACTCTCTCCGCTCTCCGCGGGCACCGCACCGCCCTCCGCGGGTTCTGACCCTGCTCTCCGCGGACAGTCGCGGCTGGCGCCCGCGCCGTCGGCGGGCGCCAGCCTCCGCTCTCCGCGGGCAGTCGTGCCGCAGGGCGGCACGGGTGGGCGCGACGGCACCCCGCAAGCGCCGGGCTGCGCGACCACCCCCCGCCCGGCCCCGACGCCGAGCAACCGCACAACCCCGCCCACCCCACCGCCCGTCCCCCACCGGCGGTACCCTGACCAGCACATCCACCCAGCGAAGGAACCCCCTCATGCCACTCGAAGCCGGCCTCCTGGACATCCTCGCCTGCCCCGCCTGCCACTCCCCCCTCGAGGAGCAGAACACCGAGCTGACCTGCACAGGACAGGACTGCGGCCTCGCCTACCCCATCCGCGACGGCATCCCCGTCCTCCTCATCGACGAGGCCCGCCGCCCCGCATAACGTCACACCGCGCACCGCGCACCGCGCACCGCGCACCGCGCACCCCGCGCCCGCGCACGCAGTACCGCCGACGCCCCCGATCGGAGATCGGAGCCTGCCGCACATGCTCGACGAATCGCTGCTCGACTCACCGGAGGGCCTCGCCGAGGCCGACCGCCGCGCCCTGCTCCGCGGCGCCGCCGAAGCCGGCGCCCGCGTCCGCACCGCCGCACGGCACGCCGCCGAGGCCGGCGTCAACGACCTCAAGCCCGACGGCCGCCCCCGCGCCGTACTCATCGCCGGCCCCGGCGCCGCCGCCACCCAGGCCGCCGACCTCCTCGGCACCCTGGCCGGAGCGGGCAGCCCGGTCACCCGGCTCGCCCCCACCGGCGTCGCCCCCGCCGCCGGCGCCCTGCGCTGGGAACTGCCCGGCTGGGCAGGCTCCGTGGACCTGCTCCTCATCGCCACCCCGGACGGCACGGAACCGGGCCTGTCCCTGCTCTCCGAGCAGGCGTACCGCCGCGGCTGCACCGTCGTCGCCGTCGCCCCCGCCCGTACCCCGCTCGCCGACGCGGTCTCCGGCTCCCACGGCCTGTTCGTCCCCATGGCCACCGCGCCCTACGACCAGGACGAACCCCTCGCGGCCGCCGCCCCCGGCGTGCTGTGGGCGCTGCTGACCCCGCTGCTCGCGCTCCTGGACCGCACCGGCCTGCTCACCGCCCCGCCCGACGCCCTGGAGAACGTCGCCAACCGTCTCGACGGCATCGCCGAGCGCTGCGGGCCCGCGATCGTGACGTACAGCAATCCCGCCAAGACGCTGGCCGCGGAACTCGCCGACAGCCTGCCCGTCATCTGGACCGAGGGCGTCTCGGCCGGGCCGGCCGGCCGCCGGTTCGCCGCCGCGCTCGCCGAACTGTCCGGCACACCCGCCGTCGTCGCCGAACTGCCCGAGGCACTCGCCGCGCACAGCGCCCTGCTCGCCGGCCGGCTCGCCGCCGGAGCGGACCCGGACGACTTCTTCCGCGACCGCGTGGAGGAGACGCCCGTCCTGCACGCGCGTGTGGTGCTGCTCCGCGACCGTCCCATCGGCGGCCTCACCGCCGCCCCCGCCGCCCGCGAACTGGCTCTCACCCACGACACGCCGATCAGCGAACTGGAACCGGAGGCGGGCGGTGAACTGGAGACCCTCGCGGAACTGATCGCCGTCACGGATTTCGCCGCCGTTTACCTGGCGCTCGCCTCGGGAGCCTGATCATGCCCGGGACCCCCTGACCTCCCTCCGCGCGCCCGCACGAGAACCGGCAGAAGGAACAGAGATCCCCATGGACCGCCTGGACAACACCATCCGCCCCTACGCCTGGGGATCCACCACCGCCATCCCGCGGCTGCTCGGCACCGAGCCCACCGGCGAGCCGCAGGCGGAGATGTGGATGGGCGCCCACGCCGGCGCCCCCTCCCGCACCGACCGGGGCACGCTCCTCGAGGTCATCGACGCCGCCCCGGAGAAGGAACTCGGCCCGGACTCGGTCGCCAGGTTCGGCCCCCGGCTGCCCTTCCTCCTCAAGCTCCTCGCCGCCGGAGCCCCGCTCTCCCTCCAGGTCCACCCCGACCTCGACCAGGCGAGGGAGGGCTACGCGGACGAGGAGCGCCGGGGCGTTCCCGCGACCGCCCCGCACCGCAACTACAGGGACGCCAACCACAAGCCCGAACTGGTCTGCGCCCTCACCGAATTCGACGGCCTGTGCGGCTTCCGCGACCCGCTGCGCGCCGCCGCACTCCTCGACGGCCTCGGCGTGGACTCCCTCAAGCCGTACGTCGACCTGCTGCACGCCCGGCCCGAGGAGGCGGCCCTGCGCGAGGTCCTCACCGCGATCCTCACCGCCGACCCCGAGGAGATGGCCCGCACGGTCGCCGAGACCGCCGCCGCCTGCGACCGCCTCGGCGGCGACTACGCCCCCTACGCCGGCATCGCCCACCACTACCCGGGCGACCCGGGAGTCATCGCCGCGATGCTCCTCAACCACGTCCGGCTCCAGCCCGGCGAGGCACTCTTCCTCGGCGCCGGAGTCCCGCACGCCTACCTCGACGGACTCGCCGTCGAGATCATGGCCAACTCGGACAACGTCCTGCGCTGCGGCCTGACCCCCAAGCACGTCGACGTCCCCGAACTCCTGCGCATCGTCCGCTTCGAGTCCCGCGACCCCGGAGTCCTGCGCCCCGAGGCCGGCCCCGACGGCGAGGAGGTCTACGAGACCCCCATCGACGAGTTCCGCCTCTCCCGCTACGTCCTTCCCGCGGGCGGCGCCGTCCACGACCTCACCCTCACCACCGCGCAGATCCTGCTCTGCACCGCCGGCTCCGTACGGGCGGGCGAGCACCAACTGTCCCCGGGCACCTCCGTGTTCGTCCCCGCGGGCGCGAAGGCCGAAGTGGCCGGCCCGGGCACGCTGTTCAGGGCCACGGTCATCGCCTGACCCTCCCCCGCCGACGAACCGCCGCGCCGACGCCGGGCCGGGCTGCAACAATGTCCCACCGTCAAACGACGGGCCCGGCCCGGGCGGCGTACGAACCCGCCTGCCCGCGGCCCCACACGGCGTACGAAGGGACAACGCGACACATGAGCGCGTCAGGCGGCACCAAGGCGATCGTGGCGGCACTCGCCGCCAACCTTGCGATCGCGGTAGCGAAGTTCGTGGCGTTCCTCTTCAGCGGCTCCTCGTCGATGCTCGCCGAGTCCGTGCACTCGCTCGCCGACTCCGGCAACCAGGGCCTGCTGCTGGTCGGCGGCAAGAGGGCCCAGCGCCGGGCGACCCCCGAGCACCCCTTCGGCTACGGCCGCGAGCGCTACATCTACGCCTTCCTCGTCTCCATCGTGCTCTTCTCGGTCGGTGGCATGTTCGCCCTCTACGAGGGCTACGAGAAGATCAAGCACCCGCACGAGCTGGAGCACTGGTATTGGCCGGTCGGCGTCCTCGTCTTCGCGATCATCGCGGAGTGCTTCTCCTTCCGCACCGCCATCAAGGAATCCAACGTCCTGCGCGGCAAGCGCTCCTGGAAGGAGTTCGTCCGCCACTCCAAGGCGCCCGAACTGCCGGTCGTCCTCCTGGAGGACCTCGGCGCGCTCGTCGGTCTGATCCTCGCCCTCGGCGGTGTCGGCATGGCGCTGGCCACCGGAGACAGCGTCTGGGACGGCATCGGCACCCTCTGCATCGGCGTCCTGCTCATCCTGATCGCGCTGGTCCTCGCCGTCGAGACGAAGTCCCTGCTGCTCGGTGAGGCCGCGGGCCCCGAGGAGACCCGGAAGATCGAGGCCGCCGCGGTCGACGGCGACACCGTCACACGCGTCATCCACATGCGCACCCTCCACCTCGGCCCCGAGGAACTGCTGGTCGCGGCGAAGATCGCCGTCCGGCACGACGACACGGCCACCGAGATCGCCACCGCCATCGACGCCGCCGAGACCCGCATCCGCGAGGCCGTCCCGATCGCCCGCGTGATCTACCTCGAGCCCGACATCTACAGCGAGACCGAAGCGGCCAAGGGCCCCGACCCCCGAGCCACCCCCGGCGGCCCCACCCAGCCGGACACCGGCCACTAGGCCCCTGCCTGAAATCGGCCTGATGTGTACGCGGCCGGACTGGGGGCCGCCCGGTCCGGCGGTGTAGCTTGGGACGGAGCCAGACGTCGCTGCTGATGGCGGTCGGGCGGTCCCACCCGGGACCGGCCGAGGGAGAGAGGGCCTCCGACGGACTGCGCTGCGCGCACCGGCATGCCTGTGTCCTCTTCGGGCACCCCTGTGTCCGCCGCCGCGCAGACCAGCCGTACCCACCTCGACCCATACACCGAGGAGCAGCTCGCAATGACGACTGTCGACAACCGACAGGACTTCAAGGTCGCCGACCTCTCCCTGGCCGAGTTCGGCCGCAAGGAGATCACCCTCGCCGAGCACGAGATGCCCGGCCTGATGGCGATCCGCAAGGAGTACGCCGAGGCCCAGCCCCTGGCCGGCGCCCGCGTCACCGGTTCCCTGCACATGACCGTGCAGACCGCCGTCCTCATCGAGACCCTGGTCGCCCTCGGCGCCGAGGTCCGCTGGGCGTCCTGCAACATCTTCTCCACCCAGGACCACGCCGCGGCCGCCATCGCCGTCGGCCCGAACGGCACGCCCGACAACCCGCAGGGCGTCCCGGTCTTCGCCTGGAAGGGCGAGACCCTCGAGGAGTACTGGTGGTGCACGGAGCAGGCGCTGACCTGGCCGGACAGCCCCACCGGCGGCCCCAACATGATCCTCGACGACGGCGGTGACGCCACCCTCCTCGTCCACAAGGGCGTCGAGTACGAGAAGGACGGCAAGGCCCCCTCGCCCGACACCGCCGAGTCCGACGAGCACCGCGTCATCCTCGAACTGCTCAACCGCACCCTGGGCGAGAACCCGCAGAAGTGGACCCAGCTCTCCTCCGAGATCCGCGGTGTCACCGAGGAGACCACGACCGGCGTCCACCGCCTGTACGAGATGCAGCGCGACGGCACCCTCCTGTTCCCGGCGATCAACGTCAACGACGCCGTCACCAAGTCGAAGTTCGACAACAAGTACGGCTGCCGCCACTCCCTGGTCGACGGCATCAACCGCGCCACCGACACCCTGATCGGCGGCAAGACCGCCGTCGTGTGCGGCTACGGCGACGTGGGCAAGGGGTGCGCGGAGTCCCTGCGCGGCCAGGGCGCCCGCGTGATCATCACCGAGATCGACCCGATCTGCGCCCTGCAGGCCGCGATGGACGGCTACCAGGTCACGACGCTGGACGAGGTCGTCGACAAGGCCGACATCTTCGTCACCACGACCGGCAACAAGGACATCATCATGGCCTCGGACATGGCCAAGATGAAGCACCAGGCGATCGTGGGCAACATCGGCCACTTCGACAACGAGATCGACATGGCCGGCCTCGCCAGGACCCCCGGCATCGTCAAGGACGAGATCAAGCCGCAGGTGCACACCTGGACCTTCCCCGACGGCAAGGTGATCATCGTCCTCTCCGAGGGCCGCCTGCTGAACCTGGGCAACGCCACCGGCCACCCGTCGTTCGTGATGTCCAACTCCTTCGCGGACCAGACCCTGGCCCAGATCGAGCTGTTCACCAAGCCCGACGAGTACCCGACCGGCGTCTACGTGCTGCCCAAGCACCTCGACGAGAAGGTCGCCCGCCTCCACCTCGACGCGCTCGGCGTGAAGCTGACCACCCTCCGCCCCGAGCAGGCCGAGTACATCGGCGTGAAGGTCGAGGGCCCGTTCAAGTCGGACCACTACCGCTACTGATCCGGCGCTCCCACCCCGGGGAACACGTCCGCACGCGGACGCGCTCCCCGGCGGCAGGTCCACCGAGGCAGGCCCCCGCACCCCCGTGCCGGGGGCCTGCCCCTTGGACGGACCGGCGAGCGGCCCAGCCCGTCACGACCCAGGACCCCCATGCCCCGCGGCCGTTATTCGCTCCACGATCCGCACGATCACACCCCCCTCGCGGAAGAGCACTTCCACTGCGCCCCCGGCCCCTCCGGCTGGCGCTACGTCTCCCAGCTCACCGCCCCCTCCGGCGATCACCTGGGCTCGGTCGACCTGGCCCTCGACGAACTCGGCCGCCCCATCCGCCTCGAACTCCACGCCGCGAGCTGGCAGGTCCGCGGCGCCGCCCTCGACGGCGTCACCTGGGTCCGCACCGACCCCACCGGCACCCACGCCACGGAAGGCAATGCGCGCGCCCACGCCTTCACGGGCTCGTCCCCGGCGTTCCTCGTCGCCACCGCCCGTCTCCTGCGCCTCACCCCCACCTCCGCGGCCACCCGCGTACGCCTCGTCGCCCTCACGGACCCGGTCCTCGCCCCGCGCACCCTGGACCAGTCCTGGGCGCTGGTGAAAAGAGAAACACACGCCACTGACAACGGCCCCCTGACCGTGGACGAATACCAGGTCACAGCCCTGGACACGGGCGAACAGCACGCCGTTCACCTCGCCGGCGACGTGGTCCTCGCGGCCCCCGGCATCGAGTTGGAGGACCTCGAATCACCACCGTCGGTCTTCCCCTGACCGACCGTCCTCCAGAGGCCTACGCCGGTGGGACGAACCCCGTCGAGGGCCGATCGGCAGGCGCGTCCGTCGGCGCTGCGGATTCCGGAGCCGCGACTCCCGGAGCCGACGGCGGCACGGCCGCGGTGGGAGGGACGGGTGGATGCACCGGCGGGCCGGGAAACGCGGCGGCGCCGCCCGCCGGACCAGCGGTACCGACCTGCCCGCCCGCCACGCCCGTACCGTTCCCGAATGCCCGACGCGCCTCCCGAACCTGCCGCTCCTGAAGCACCGCTGCCAGATACGCCGCGGGCGGCACACCCGGCGGCACCGGCGCCCCCGTGCGCTCCGCCAGGTCCCCGGCCAGCCGCTCCGCCATCGACCAGCCGACCGCCGGATCGAGCTGCCGCATCCGCGTCAGGTACTGGCGCACGGCGAGCCACAGACCGTCGGGCACCGCCGACAGATCGAGCCCGGAGAAGCGTCCGGCGAGCCACGGCGGAGGCGGCGGCACGAAATCCGCCCGCCCGGCCGGCACCCGCTCCCGTACGACCAGCGTCCCCGCGAACACATCCCCGAGCCGCCGGCCACGCGCCGAGACCAACGAGGCGATGCAGGCCACGACCCCGAGCGTCATCAGGATCTCGATCACGCCGATCAGCCCGCGCACGAGCGCATGCCGGAACCGGATCGGCCCCCCGTCGTCCCGCACCACCCGCAGCCCGCACGCAAGTTTCCCGAGCGACCGGCCATGGCTGAGCGTCTCGACCACGATCGGCCCGCCCACCAGCACCAGGACGAACACCGCGATCGATATCGCCGTCCGCGCCGCCTCGTCCAGGGAAGCCGTGGCAGCCACGAGCCCGATCGTCACCGCGATGTACGCGGCCACCGCGGCCGCCAGATCGAGCAGCACGGCCAGCGCCCTGCTGGGCAGCCTCGCGGGGCGCAACTCCAGGGCCACCGCCTCGCCCGTCACCAGCTCAC
The DNA here is from genome assembly GCF_055571535.1 of Streptomyces sp. NPDC030893. Taxonomy (NCBI): domain Bacteria; kingdom Bacillati; phylum Actinomycetota; class Actinomycetes; order Kitasatosporales; family Streptomycetaceae; genus Streptomyces; species Streptomyces sp. NPDC030893. Next base: position 220,748 of record NZ_JBVIFC010000014.1, read on the forward strand.
TCACGCCCGCCGCCCTTCCCTGGCCTGCCCCGAACACCGCCAGTCTGCCAAGCTGATGACCCGACTGCCGACGAACACCCGAGGAGCAGGCACACCGATGGACCTCGACGTCTTCGTCTCCGCCCACCGCGCGGAGTGGGACCGCCTCGACGCCCTCCTCCGGCGCCGGCGCCGCCTCACCGGTGCCGAGGCCGACGAACTCGTCGTCCTCTACCAGCGCGCCGCCACCCATCTCTCCCTCATCCAGTCGGCCGCTCCCGATCCACAGCTGACCGGAAGGCTCAGCCAACTGGTCGCCCGCGCGCGCAGTGCCGTGACGGGCGCCCGCCGGGCATCCTGGCGGGACGTCACGCACTTCCTTTCCCACAGCTTCCCGGCCGCCGTCTACAGGTCCCGCCACTGGTGGGTGCCCACGGCGCTGCTCTCCACGGCCGTGGCGGCCCTGCTCGGCTGGTGGATAGCCACCCACCCCGAGGTGCAGGCGTCCATCGCGGCCCCCAGCGAACTGCGCGAGCTCACCCGCCCCGGCGGTCAGTACGAGACGTACTACTCGAGCAATCCCGCGGCCTCCTTCGCCGCCCAGGTATGGACGAACAACGCGTGGGCCGCCGCCCTCTGCCTGATCCTGGGTGTCTTCCTGGGCCTGCCGGTCCTGTGGATCCTCTTCCAGAACATGCTCAACCTGGGCATCGGCTTCGGCCTGATGTCCTCGGCCGGCCGCCTCGACACCTTCCTCGGACTCGTCCTGCCGCACGGCCTCCTGGAGCTCACCGCGGTCTTCGTCGCCGCGGGGACCGGCCTCCGCCTCGGCTGGACCGTCATCGACCCGGGCCCGCGCACCCGGCGCACAGCCCTCGCGGAGGAGGGCCGGGCAGCCCTGGCCATGGCGATCGGCCTCGCCCTCGTCCTCTTCGTCTCGGGCGCCATCGAAGGCTTCGTCACCCCGTCGGGCCTGCCCACGTGGGCGCGCATCACCATCGGAGTCGTCGCCGAGCTGGCCTTCCTGGCCTACGTCTATGTCGTGGGCGGACGAGCGGCACGCGCGGGCGAAACGGGTGATCTCGAGGAGTCCGAGCGCGGCGCCGACGTGCCCACGGCGGCCTGATGTGCGGAGCGGCCCGTTGAGCTGCTAGTCTCCTCATCGCCCCGCAGGAGCCGTTGACACGGAACGTGTGGGGAGGTAGATTTGAACAGTTGCCTGGAGACGAGGTATCACCCTCGGAGGGCGACAGTGAGCATCTAGCCGCTTCTCGCCGGAACGCTGATTCCGCGGAAGCACCTCCCGATAAGTCGGAAAACGAAGGCCGGTAAATCCGCCCCGAAACTTCTGATAAAGTGGGAATCGCCGGAAAGGGAAACGCGGAAGCGTGAACCTGGAAAGCACCGAGGAAATCGGATCGAAAAGATCTGATAGAGTCGGAAACACCGAAGGGAAGCG
>NZ_JBVIFC010000015.1:0-165476 GCF_055571535.1 Streptomyces sp. NPDC030893
CGGACCCCCAGCGTCCCTCTCGCCGCATGACCGCCCCAAACAGCCCCAAACCCGGCGCCACATCCTTGACGAACGACATAGAGACACCCCCCCCGTGCCTTAAGGACCTGGGAGGTACCCCCAGGCGGCACGGGTGGGCGCGCCGGCACCCCGCGAGCGCCGGGCTGCGCCACCTCCCCCGGCGCCACCCACACACGGGCGCCCGGCAAGCACCGGGACTGCAAGCCCACCCTCAGGCAGAGCAACCGAGCTGCCCCGCCCCCGCCGGCCAGGCGAACCTCACAGCGCCTCAGCCGACCGCACGGTACTCGCCGCCGCCCGCTCCAGATCCTCCGCCGCCCGCCCGATCCGCCGCGCCGAGTCCGCGACCTGCCTCCCCAGCCGCTCCGCCTCGACGAAGACCCGAACGGCGAGCACCCCGAGCACGAGCACGCCCAGGAACCCCACAGCAACCGCGAACATCGGCCAGAACATGAGGGCGAGCCTAGACGGTGGAGTGCAGCCGCAGCGTACGGACCCCGCCGCCGGTCAGCAGCTCCACGATCCGCTCCCCCGCCGGCTTGCGCACCGCGACACCGCACCGCGGGCAGGTGAAGGAGTAGAACGTGGTGCGACTGCTCGCCCCGATGGCCAGTCGCAGCGCGCTCGCGGCGAGTTCGAAGCGTTCCCTGCAGTCCGGGCAGCCCGCCCGGAACATCACCGGGGCCACGCTCCTCATTCCGGCGAACGCGGACGCCGCCGTCACGCCCCGCGTCCCGGTCCCAGGGGTCGCCGACTCGCTCAAGGCCCTCGCTCCTGACTGTCGTCCTGCCCGAACCACACCGGCCCCCCGCCCCACGCCGGCCGGCGGCCCGCTCATCCGGCCGCCTCGGCCCCGTCGTACGCCGCCAGCGCCTCGCGGGCCGCCTGCCGGGCGCTGTCGGCCAGCTCGGAGGGCTCGACGATGCGGCCGTCGCGGCCGAGCCGCAGGGCCAGCCGTCTGAGCGAGGCCGGGTCGGGTGTCCGCAAGGTGATACGCAGACCGCCGTCGGGAAGCTCATCCGCGCTGTCGTGCGGGTAGTACTCGGCGACCCAGCGGCCGCCCGGCGCGACCTCGACCACGACCTCCGGGTCCTCGGCCGCGGGCTGCACCAGCCCCTCGGACAGGTCCCGCAGCTCGACCTCGGGCGGCGCGGACGGCTCGTCCAGGATCCTGATCTCGGCGACCCGGTCGAGCCGGAAGGTGCGGCGCGCCTCGGAGCGGCGGCACCATGCCTCGACATAGGTGTGGCCGACGCTGACCAGGCGGATGGGGTCGATCTCGCGCTCGGTGACCTCGTCGCGCGCGGGCGAGTAGTAGCGGATCCACAGCCGGCGGCGCTCGGCGATGGCCCGGTCGACGTCGGCGAAGACGCCGCCCTCGGACTCGAAGGTCACCGACAGCCGGGAACTGGCGCCCGCCGCCTCACCGGCCGCCGTCTCCACCTTGGCGGTGGCGCGCAGCAGCGCCTGCCGGTCGCTCTCGCGCAGCCCGGGCAGCGTGGCCACCGCGCGGGCGGCGACCAGCAGGGCGGTCGCCTCGTCGGCGGCGAGCCGCAGCGGCTCGGCGGCCTCCGCGCCGAGGGCGGCCGGGTTGTGCCACCAGATGCGCTCGCCGTCGGTGTCGATGTCCAGCAGATCGCCGCCGCGGAAGCTGGTGCCGCACATGGGCAGCACATCGAGGTCGGAGACCAGCTCGTCCTCGGTGATGCCGAAGGCGCGCGCCACGTCCTCGATCCGGGCGCCGGGGCGCTCGCGCAGATACGTCACCAGGGACAGCATCCGCCGGGTCTGGTCGATGGCGCTCGCGGGCCTGACCGGTTTGCCTGCCACGTTGTTGTCCGCTCCCCCTCAGCCCTTGGCCACGGCACGCAGCCGGTCCACCACGTCGGCCCGCAGTTCCGCGGGCTCGAGGACCACCACGTCGGGCCCGAACTCCACCAGCCAGGCATCCAGCCCGTGTCCGTACGGGATCTCCAACTCGTCCCACCCGTCACCGAGTTCCCGGACCACGGTGGCCTTCGCCCGGAGGGGGTAACCGGCGTCGGAGCGCAGCCGGATGCGCGCCGAGCGGTCGGCGGTCTCCCCGGCCCAGCTCGCCACGGTCTCGCGCACGGTGACGACGTCCGGCACCGGGACGGTGAAGCGGCCGCTGCGCGAGCGGACCTTGCCGGTGATGCGGGAGAGCCGGAACACCCGCTCGGCGCCCCGGTCGCGGTCCCAGCCGGCCAGGTACCAGTGGCCGCGCCAGCACTCCAGCGCCCAGGGCTCGACATGCCGCTGCCCGGGCTGGGCGGCGTTGGCCTTGCGGTAGTCGAAGACGACCGGCCGGCGGTCGCGGCAGGCCAGCATCAGCGGCTCGAACGCGGCCTCGTGCACGGGGATGCGCGGCTCCAGCGCCCCGTGGGCGCCGTACGGGTCGACGTCCTCGGGAAGACCGGCCGCGCGCAGTTTCTGCAGGGCGCCGCTGGCCGCTCCGGCGAGCCGGGCCTGCTGCCACACCTTGGCGGCGAGCCCGAGGGCGGCGGCTTCCTCGGCGTCGAGGGTGATGGGCGGCAGCCGGTTGCTGTCGCGGCGGGCGAGGTAGCCGGTCTCGCCGTCGAGGTTCTCGACGGTCTCGATGACCAGTCCGAGTTCGCGCAGGTCGTCCTTGTCCCGCTCGAACATGCGGTTGAAGGAGTCGTCGGACCCGGCTTCCAGATAGGCCTCGATGGACTCGCGCAGCTCACGCTTGCTGAGCGGCCGCCGCGTCCCGAGCAGACACAGCGCCAGGTTCATCAGCCGCTCGGCCTTGGCAATGGCCATCGACGCGCTTCGCCTCCCTATGGTGCTTACGAGCGACGACCGTACCGCCCCGCGGTGGCGCGGTAAAAGCCGAGGGCCCACGCCCGGACAGGCATGGGCCCTGGACGATCGACTCCGGTCGGATCAGACGCCGAGCAGGTCGACCACGAAGATCAGGGTCTCACCGGGCTTGATCGCCGGGGTGGGGCTCTGGTTGCCGTAGGCGAGGTGGGCGGGGATGGTCAGCTGACGCCGGCCGCCGACCTTCATGCCCTGCACGCCCTGGTCCCAGCCCTTGATGACCCGGCCGCCACCCAGCGGGAAGCGGAAGGGGGCGCCGCGGTTCCAGCTGGCGTCGAACTCCTCGCCCGTGCTGAAGGCCACGCCGACGTAGTGCACGGTGACGGTCTGGCCCGCCTGCGCCACCTCGCCGTCGCCCTCCCAGATGTCCTTGATCTCGAGGTCCGCCGGGGGCTCGCCGCCCGGGAAGTCGATCTCGGGCTTGTCGATGCTCACGTCTAACGCTCCTGCTTGTCTGCGGAAAGGCGAACACGCACAGTCTTACATCCCCGTGGCGTCACAGCTTCGCGAGGATGTCGACCGAGAAGACCAGCGTGGAGTCCTTCTTGATGGGGCTGCCCTGGGGCGGGTTGTCGCCGTAGCCCAGCTCCGGCGGGATGACGATGAGGACCCGGCTGCCGACCTTCTTGCCGGTGAGCCCCTGGGCCCAGCCCTTGACGACCTGCTGGAGCGAGAACGACGTCAGCTGGCCCCGGCCGTACGTGGAGTCGAACTCCTCGCCGCCGTCCCAGAGCACGCCCTTGTACTGCACGAGGACGCTGCTGTCGGCGCCGACCTCCTCGCCGTCGCCCTCGATGACATAGCTGGAGACGAGCTCCTTCGGCGGGTCGGTGTCGGGCACGTCGATGGAGGGTGCCTTGCCGTCGGTGTTGGTACCGACCTTGGGCAGGTCCTTGTTGTCCTGCGCCACCTCGCTGCCCTTGGCGGAGCTCTTGGCGTTGAACGCGTCCTGGACGTCGACCACGAACACCAGCGTGTCGGTGCCCTTGATGCCCGCCTGCTCGTTGCCCTGCTCGCCGTACCCCCAGGTGGGCGGGACGGCCATCTGGACGCGGCTGCCGGTCTTCTTGCCGGTGAGCGCGTACCGCCAGCCGTCGATGATGGTGCCCTGGGCGAGCTGGATGGCCAGCGGGGTCCCCCGGTCGTAGGAGTTGTCGAACACCTTCGCGGTGCTCCACACCTGGCCGAGGTAGTTCGCGACGACGTAGTCGTTCTCCGCGATCGTCTTGCCGCCGCCCGCGATGACCGTCTTGACCGCGAGGTCCTTGGAGGGGTCGCCGGTCCCCTTGGCCACCGTCGGCTTCTCACCGAACTTCGTACCGGCCGTGATCGCCGGCAGCGGACCGTCGACGATCTTCGGCGGCGGCGGGGCGGACGCCTCGGGCGTCGAGGGCGACGCGCTGTCGCTGGCCTTGCCCGAGTCGGACTTGTCGTCGCCGCACGCGGCGAGGGTGGCCAGTCCAGCGGGAACGGCAATGAGGAGTGAGCGTCGGCGCACGGTGGGGGCCTCGTAATCATCGATCTTGGTGGTTGGCGTCCGCGCAACTCTACGGCGTGAGAAGGGCGCCGCACGGTGTAACGTACGGCGCCCGTGTGACGTTCCGGGAATTTTCCGATCCCTCCGGGAACGCGTTCTCACATGCCGGCGATCAGCTTCTCCACCCGCTCGTCCACCGACCGGAACGGGTCCTTGCACAACACGGTGCGCTGCGCCTGGTCGTTGAGCTTGAGGTGCACCCAGTCGACGGTGAAGTCGCGGCGCTGCTCCTGGGCGCGCCGGATGAAGTCGCCCCGCAGCCGCGCACGAGTGGTCTGCGGCGGTACGGACTTGCCCTCGAAGATCTTCAAATCGTTGCAGATCCGGGCGGCTTGTCCCTTCTTCTCCAGCAGGTAGTACAGACCACGACGGCGGTGGATGTCGTGGTAGGCGAGGTCTATCTGCGCGACCCGGGGGTGCGACATGGTCATGTTGTGCTTGGCCCGGTACCGCTCGAGGAGCTTGTACTTCATGACCCAGTCGATCTCGGTGCCGATGCGGTCGAGGTCCTCGGACTCGATCGAGTCCAGTGTGCGGCCCCACAGCTCCAGCACCTGCTCCACGGTCCCGGTGCGGATGCCGCGGCGCTCGACGAAGTCCACCGCCTTCTCGTAGTACTCGCGCTGCACCTCCAGCGCGGAGGCCTCCCGGCCGCTGGCCAGGCGCACCTTCCTGCGCCCGGTGATGTCGTGGCTGACCTCGCGGATCGCCCGGATCGGGTTCTCCAGGGTGAGGTCGCGCATGACGGTGCCCGCCTCGATCATGCGCAGCACCAGGTCGGTGGCGCCGACCTTGAGCAGCATGGTCGTCTCGGACATGTTCGAGTCGCCCACGATGACGTGCAGCCGGCGGTAGCGCTCGGCGTCCGCGTGGGGCTCGTCGCGCGTGTTGATGATCGGCCGGGAGCGGGTCGTCGCCGAGGAGACGCCCTCCCAGATGTGCTCGGCCCGCTGGCTGACGCAGTAGACGGCGCCGCGCGGCGTCTGCAGCACCTTGCCGGCCCCGCAGAGCAGCTGCCTCGTCACCAGGAACGGGATGAGGATGTCCGCGAGCCGCGAGAACTCCCCGTGCCGGGCCACGAGGTAATTCTCGTGGCAGCCGTAGGAGTTGCCGGCGGAGTCGGTGTTGTTCTTGAAGAGGTAGACGTCGCCCGCGATCCCCTCCTCGTGCAGGCGTCGTTCGGCGTCCACCAGGAGTCCTTCGAGAATGCGCTCGCCGGCCTTGTCGTGGGTGACCAGTTCGGTCACGTTGTCACATTCCGGCGTTGCGTATTCCGGGTGTGATCCCACGTCGAGATAGAGGCGGGCGCCGTTCCGCAGAAAGACGTTACTGCTTCGGCCCCATGACACGACACGGCGGAAGAGGTACCGCGCCACCTCGTCAGGCGACAGGCGGCGCTGTCCCCTGAACGTGCACGTGACACCGTACTCGTTCTCCAGCCCGAAAATGCGGCGGTCCATGAGGGAACATTACGCCCGATCCCCCGAGCTGAAACGAGGTTCGACAGCACGATTTGGATCATTTTCCGAACGGGCCGCAACCACCGCTCTTCCGGCGGGAGATGCCAATACCCGTCCTGTCGCGACCAAAACCAGCAGCGACACGCCACCCGCGAGCCCCGGAACGGCGAACCCCCACAGGGCCCCGCCCGCCTCGACGACCGGACCGGTCAGGCCCGTTCCGACCGACGCGCCCACGGTGAACGTCGTCACCAGCCAGGAGAACGCCTCGGTGACCGTCCCGCGCGGGGCGTGGTGGTCCACCAGGACGAAGGCACAGGCGATGGCCGGCGCCAGGAAGAGTCCGGCAACCACGGTGAGCAACGTCATGGCCACCGCGCCCGGCATCAGCATCAGCGGCAGGTAACACACGGCCAGCAGGGCCACGAGCACCTGGAGCCGCCGCGCGGGCTCACCGGCCCACTGCCGCGCCCCGTAGACCACCCCGCCGATCAGGGCGCCCAGGCCGATCCCCGCCATCAGCCAGCCGTACACGTGGTCGCCGCCGTGCTCGTCCGCGTACGTCATGGCGGCCACGGTGATGGAGCCGAGCGCCATGCCCACGGCCAGGAAGGCACCGAGCAGTGCGAGCAGCCCCGGCGAGCGCAGCGCGCCCAGCCAGTGCGCCTCGCGCGGTGCCGACCGCCAGGCGCGCGAGGGCGGGGAGACGACGACGGAGAGCGCGCCCAGCACACCGATGCCGTTCAGCACGAGCAGCGCGGCCTGGGCGGACCACAGCGAGGCGCACACCGTCACCAGCAGCGGCCCGACGGTGAACATCACCTCCTGGGCCACGGCGTCCATGGCGTACGCCCGGTGCACATGGTCCTGCCTGGGCAGCACCGAGGACCACAGCGCCCGCAGCCCGCCCTCCAGGGGAGGCGTGAACAGCCCCGCGGCGGCGACCGCGCCGTAGGCCACCGCCAGGGACCCGGTCCCCACGAAGGCGAACAGGGCCATCGCCAGCGCCGAGAGCACGGCCGCGGGCAGCTGCACCCGCGGCTGTCCCCGCAGGTCCACCAGTCGCCCGAGCACCGGCTGTCCGACGGCGTTGGCGACGCCGTACACCGCCGCCAGGGCACCGGCCAGGCTGTAGGTACCGCCCTCCGCGCGGACGAACAGCACGATCGCGATGGCGGCGGTGGCGTTGGGCAGCCGCCCCACCAGCGTGCCGACGAGCAGCCGGGCGGCGTGCCGTGCCCGGAGGAGCTCCAGGTATCCCGTTGCCATGCGGGCCCCTCCCCTGGGGTTTTACGTATAACGTCGGTGTCCATACGTACCATGTCGGCTGTTCACCAGTCCAGACGAAGGAGCGGCCCGACGATGCCCCGAGCCGGTACCCGCCCCACGAGCCGGGACGTCGCCCGGGCCGTCGGCGTCTCCCAGGCCGCGGTCTCCCTCGTCCTCGGCGACAAGTGGCGCGGCCGCGTGTCGGAGGCGACGGCGGAGCGTGTCCGGGAGGCCGCGCGCACGCTGGGCTACCGCCCGAACCTGGCCGCCCGCAATCTCCGGCTGGGCCGCACCCGTACGGTCCTGCTGGTCGTGCCCGCGCTCACCACGGAGTTCTTCGCGGGTGTCTACACCGGGGCAGCCCGGGTCGCCTCGCAGCACGGCTTCGGCGTGGTCCTGTACCCCTCCCCCGAGGGCATCGGCCCCGCCCGTGACCCCTTCGCGTCGGCCCAGGCCGCCCTGGACGGCGTGATCGCCTCCTCCATGGCCGCGGAGGCCCTGACGGCGATCCGGGGCGATCAGCTGCCGCTGGTGATGCTGGACAGCGATCCCGAGGGGAGTGTGGGCGCGGCCACGGTGAACCTGGACATCGCGGGGGGTGTCCGCCAGGTCACGGACCACCTGCTGGGCCTGGGCCACCGGCACTTCCTGCATCTGGCGGCGGATGTGGCGTCCTGGACCTTCGAGGTACGCGCGCGGGAGCTGGCGGCGCGGTTGCGGGAGGTTCCGGGCACGTCGTTGCGCACGACGCGGGCGCCGATCTCCATCAGGGGCGCGCAGGCCTCGGCGGAGGCGGCGCTGACGCCGGCGCAGGCGCTGCGCGATCGTCCGACGGCGGTCGTGTGCGACGACGACCAGCTCGCGGCGGGCGTGTACAAGGCGGCGCGGCGGCTGGGGCTGCGGGTGCCGGAGGATCTGTCGGTCACCGGGGTGGACGATCTGGCGGTGGCGACGGCGATCGACCCGGAGCTGACGACTGTCCGTCTGGATGCGGAGCTCTTCGGGGAGCGGGGGATGGGGGCGCTGCTGGCGGTACTGGAGAGACGCGCCCCCTTGGCCGACGAGGTCCCGGTCGACCTGGTGGTCCGCGGTTCCACGGGGCCGGCACGGGTGTCCTGCTGACGGCTGCGCCGTGCTTGCGCGGGGCGGGGTGGGTTTCACAACCCGGTGTTTGCGGTGCCCCGCGTTGGCGTGGGGTGGGGTTTGGCAACCGGTCGTTGGTGGGTGCCCGGTGTTGGTGTGGGCCGGGGGGGTGTTCGCGCAGCCCGGCGCTTACGGGGTGCCGTCGCGCCCACCCGTGCCGCCCCAGCGGCACGACTGCCCGCGGAGAGCGGAGGAGCGGCACGACTGCCCGCGGAGCGCGGAGCGCGGCGGGCGGAGAAGTGGCCGTGTGCTGCCCGCAGCCGCGTACGGCGGCCGGGGTGGACGGCGTGGTGCGGAGTGGTCGCGCGCGGCGGGGAGGGGTCGGGGCGGGGGTGGTCGCCCGCAGCGACTGGCGCGTCCGCGCCCCCAGCCCCTCCAGCCGGCCTATTCCGCGCCAGTCCGAGGACGGCCACCCCCGACCCGGCACCGCACCACCCACCCCCCGTAGGCGCTACCCGCACCCCCACCGGAGGGACAGTGGCGCCGCAGGCATACGACCACCGGCCGTCGACTACTCCGTGTCCTCCGCCTCCGCCTCCGCCTCCGCCGCCGTCTCCGCGCCACCCGCTCCCAGCAGGCGCGCCAACTGCCGCCCCCCGATCCGCTTGAACTTGCGCTGCTGCGGCCGCGTACGGTCCAGCACCGCCACCTCCAGCCGCTCCGCCGGAATCTCCCGCTCACTGCCGTTGGTGTCCCGCGACAGCGACTGCACCGCCAGCTCCAGCGCCTCCGCCAGCGTCATCCCGTCCCGGTGCCGCTGGTCCAGGTACCCGCTGATCTGCTCCGCGTTGCCCCCCACCGCCACCGAGCCGTGCTCGTCCACGATGGACCCGTCGTGCGGCAGCCGGTAGATCTGGTCCTGGTCGGGCGTCTCCCCGACCTCGGCCACCACCAGCTCCACCTCGTACGGCTTCTCCCCCACGCTCGAGAAGATCGTCCCCAGCGTCTGCGCGTACACGTTCGCCAGACCCCGGGCGGTCACATCGTCCCGGTCGTAGGTGTACCCCCGCAGATCGGCGTACCGCACGCCCCCGATCCGGAGGTTCTCGTACTCGTTGTACTTACCGGCCGCGGCGAACCCGATCCGGTCATAGATCTCGCTGAACTTGTGCAGCGCACGGGACGGGTTCTCGCCGACGAACACGATGCCGTCGGCGTACTGCAGCACTACAAGGCTGCGACCACGGGCGATGCCTTTGCGGGCGTACTCCGCCCGGTCCGCCATCGCCTGCTGAGGTGAGACATAGAACGGCGTCGACACCGGTTATCCGTCCCTTTCTGTCGAAGTCACTGGACCACCCTGAACAACCACACAACCCGCCCGCGCCGCGACTACAGCAGCGAGGCCCGCGGCCCGTCCGGCTGCTCCAGCCGCCGCTCCAGCACGGACCGGGCGATGTCGGACGCCTCGTCCTCGGTGAGCCGGCGGAAGCCGTCCTCGGTGATCACGGTGACGATCGGATAGATCCGGCGGGCGACATCGGGACCGCCGGTCGCCGAGTCGTCGTCTGCCGCGTCGTACAGCGCCTGCACCACCAGCGTGGTGGCCTCGGCCTCACTCAGGTCGCCCCGGAACAGCTTCTTCATCGCGCCGCGCGCGAACACCGACCCGGACCCCGTGGCGGCGTACCCCTGCTCCTCGGAACGCCCGCCCGTGACGTCGTACGAGAAGATCCGCCCCTTGTCCCGGTCCACGTCGTACCCCGCGAACAACGGAACCACGGCCAGCCCCTGCATGGCCATGCCGAGATTCGACCGAATCATCGTCGACAGCCGGTTCGCCTTGCCCTCCAGGGACAGCTGCGCGCCCTCGACCTTCTCGAAGTGCTCCAGCTCCAGCTGGAACAGTTTCACCATCTCCACGGCGAGGCCGGCCGTACCGGCGATGCCCACCGCCGAATACTCGTCGGCCGGGAACACCTTCTCGATGTCCCGCTGCGCGATGACGTTCCCCATCGTGGCCCGCCGGTCACCGGCGAGTACGACCCCGCCGGGGAAGGTCACGGCCACGATGGTCGTCCCGTGCGGCGCCTCGATCACGCCCTGGACGGGCGGCAACGTCCTCTTTCCCGGCAGCAGTTCCGGCTGGTGCTCGGAGAGGAAGTCCATGAAGGAGGACGACCCCGGCGTCAGGAAGGCAGCCGGCAGACGCCCTGTGCTACGAGTGTTGGCTTCCACGAAGTTCCTTCCAGGTAGGCAGCTGCCCGACGAACAGCGTCGGGATCATCTCCCAACTTGCCGATGGCCGAATCGCAGTTGATGCACAGTACGTCACGGACCCTACCCGCCCGACGGCAATGATCCACATATCCGACGGAAGCTTTCGGAACGCCCTGGGCAAGCCCCCGAAGGCGGGCCCGCACCGCCCGGGCCGGCCCGCACCTTGCGCACCGCCCGCACCGCCCGCACCGCCCCCGCAATGACGAACGCTGTCCGCGGCCGGGCCGTCCCGCACCGCGAACAGCGCTCGCACCACCCTCGTCTCTCACTCCGGACGACACGGTGACCTTCGGTATGAAGGCAAGCCGACCTACTGGCCGCCCTTTTGAACGAAGGAGCGCACGAAGTCCTCGGCATTGGCCTCAAGGACGTCGTCGATCTCGTCCAGGACGTCGTCCACGTCCTCGCTCAGCTTTTCCTGACGCTCCTTGAGGTCCTCCGAAGCCTGCGTCTCCGCCGCCTGCTCCTCGACCTCCTCCGTGGACCGGGTGGCCTTCTGCTGTCCGCCGCCGGTGTCCTTGGTCGCCATCACCCTCACCCCGCTCGGTTCGCCCGACACACTTGCTCGGTCAAGATCAGACCCTACAAGCCGGGTCCGACAATGCCCCCGCAGTTGCTCCAACGTACGGGGACCACCTCGATGATTCCCGGACCGGGCGTCTTCCACCCTGTCCGGCCGGATCTTCCCGGGTACCCCCCGGTACCCGCCTAGTTCCCCGACAACACCCTGACCAGGTCTTCCGCCGTACGGCAGCGGTCCAGGAGCTCCTTGACGTGATTACGCGTTCCGCGAAGCGGTTCGAGGGTTGGGACCCGCTGGAGCGAGTCCCGGCCCGGCAGATCGAAGATCACCGAGTCCCAGGAGGCCGCCGCGACGTCGTCCGCGTACTGCTCCAGACACCGCCCGCGGAAGTAGGCGCGGGTGTCCTCCGGAGGCGCCGTACGAGCCCGCTCGACCTGTGTCTCGTCCAGCAGCCTCTTCATCCGCCCACGGGCCACCAGACGGTTGTAGAGGCCCTTGTCGGGGCGCACGTCGGCGTACTGGAGGTCGACCAGGTGCAGCCGGGCGGCGTCCCAGTCCAGGCCGTCCCGGCGCCGGTAGCCCTCCATGAGCTCCCGCTTGGCGACCCAGTCCAGCTCGCCGGCCAGGCTCATCGGATCGTTCTCCAGCCGGGTGAGCGTGTCCTCCCAGCGGACCAGGACGTCCCTGGTCTGCTCGTCGGCGTCCGCCCCGAACCGCTCCTCGACGTATTTGCGGGCCAGCTCGAAGTACTCCATCTGGAGCTGTACCGCGGTCAGGGTCCGCCCGCTGCGCAGCGTGACGAGCCGCTTCAGGGAGGGATCGTGCGAGATCTGGTGCAGGGTCCGCACCGGCTGGTCCACCGCCAGGTCCACCGCGATGAACCCGTCCTCGATCATGGACAGGACGAGCGCCGTGGTCCCCAGCTTCAGGTAGGTCGAGATCTCCGACAGGTTCGCGTCGCCGATGATCACATGGAGTCGCCGGTACTTCTCCGCGTCGGCGTGCGGCTCGTCCCGGGTGTTGATGATCGGGCGCTTCAGCGTGGTCTCGAGGCCCACCTCGACCTCGAAGTAGTCGGCCCGCTGACTGAGCTGGAAGCCGTGCTCGTGGCCGTCCTGGCCGATGCCGACGCGGCCGGCGCCGGTGAAGACCTGGCGGGTGACGAAGAACGGCGTCAGGTGGCGCACGATGTCCGAGAACGGCGTCTCCCGCTTCATCAGGTAGTTCTCGTGCGTCCCGTAGGAGGCGCCCTTGTTGTCGGTGTTGTTCTTGTACAGGTGGATCGGCTGGGCGCCGGGGAGCTGGGCGGCCCGTTCCGCCGCCTCGGCCATGATCCGCTCGCCGGCCTTGTCCCAGAGCACGGCGTCGCGCGGGTTGGTGACCTCGGGGGCGCTGTACTCCGGATGGGCGTGGTCCACGTAGAGCCGCGCGCCGTTGGTCAGGATGACGTTGGCCAGGCCGATGTCCTCGTCGGTGAGCTGGCTGGCGTCGGCGGCCTCACGGGCGAGGTCGAAGCCTCGCGCGTCCCGCAGCGGGTTCTCCTCCTCGAAGTCCCAGCGGGCCCGGCGGGCCCGGTGCATCGCCGCCGCGTAGGCGTTCACGATCTGGGACGAGGTGAGCATGGCATTGGCGTTGGGATGACCGGGCACGGAGATTCCGTACTCCGTCTCGATGCCCATTACTCGCCGTACGGTCATGCGGCCCTCCTTGCCCGGCGGCGTCCCCGGTCGGGGGCGCTGCTGTACCGCTGGCGCTCCGGTGCGTGTGCGGTGCCCGTCCCCGCACTGCGCGACTCGGCGGTACGGACGAGCCTAGAACGCCTTCGCCCTGGTGGGGAGATCATTTGCGTCATTGCTGTTGCTCCAGCCGTGGCCCCGGAAAACAGTCGGCTGCGGGTACCCGCAGAAGGCACCCGCAGCCGCCCTGGCTTTTACAGGTACTGACCGGTGTTCGCCACGGTGTCGATGGAGCGTCCGGTGTCCGCACCCTGCTTTCCGGTGATGAGCGTACGGATGTACACGATCCGCTCGCCCTTCTTTCCGGAGATGCGGGCCCAGTCGTCCGGGTTGGTGGTGTTGGGCAGGTCCTCGTTCTCCTTGAACTCGTCCACGCAGGCCTGGAGCAGGTGGGAGACGCGGAGGCCCTTCTGGTTCTTTTCCAGGAAGTCCTTGATCGCCATTTTCTTGGCGCGGCCCACGATGTTCTCGATCATGGCGCCGGAATTGAAGTCCTTGAAGTACAGGACTTCCTTGTCGCCGTTGGCGTAGGTGACTTCCAGGAAGCGGTTCTCCTCGGATTCGGCGTACATCTGTTCCACGGCGGTCTGGATCATGCTCTGGACCGTCATGGACTTGTCGCCGCCGTGCTCGGTGAGGTCGTCGCCGTGCAGCGGGAGGCGTTCCGTGAGGTACTTGCCGAAGATGTCCTTCGCCGCCTCGGCGTCCGGACGCTCGATCTTGATCTTCACGTCCAGCCGGCCCGGCCGCAGGATGGCGGGGTCGATCATGTCCTCACGGTTGGAGGCGCCGATCACGACCACGTTCTGCAGGCCCTCCACGCCGTCGATCTCGGCGAGCAGCTGCGGGACGATGGTGTTCTCCACGTCCGAGCTGACACCGGAGCCACGGGTGCGGAAGAGGGACTCCATCTCGTCGAAGAAGACGATGACGGGCGTGCCCTCGCTGGCCTTCTCACGGGCCCGCTGGAAGACCAGGCGGATCTGCCGCTCGGTCTCGCCGACGTACTTGTTCAGCAGCTCGGGGCCCTTGATGTTGAGGAAGAAGCTCTTGCCGGCGGCCTGGCCGGTGACCTCGGCGACCTTCTTGGCCAGCGAGTTGGCGACGGCCTTGGCGATGAGCGTCTTGCCGCATCCGGGGGGCCCGTACAGCAGCACACCCTTGGGGGGCCGCAGTTCGTGCTCCTTGAACAGGTCGGGGTAGAGGTACGGCAGCTCGACCGCGTCGCGGATGGCCTCGATCTGGCCGCCGAGGCCGCCGATCTGCTCGTAGCCGATGTCGGGGACTTCCTCGAGGACGAGTTCCTCGACCTCGCTCTTGGGGACGACCTCGTAGACGTAACCCGAGCGGGGCTCCATGAGCAGGGCGTCGCCGGGGCGGATGGTGACGTCCAGCAGCGGCTCGGCGAGCCGCACCACCCGCTCCTCGTCGGTGTGCCCGACCACCAGGGCCCGCTCGCCGTCCTCGAGGATCTCCTTGAGGGTGACGATGTCGCCGATCCGCTCGAAGGTCATGGCCTCGACCACGTTGAGCGCTTCGTTGAGCATCACTTCCTGGCCGCGCCGGAGCTCGTCGAGCTCGACACCGGGGCTGACGTTCACCCGCAGCTTGCGGCCGCCGGTGAAGATGTCGGCCGTGCCGTCCTCGTTCGCCGTGAGGAACACGCCGAATCCGGCGGGGGGCTGTGCGAGCCGGTCGACCTCTTCCTTGAGGGCCACGATCTGGTCGCGGGCCTCACGGAGCGTGCCCGCGAGTCGTTCGTTCTGGGCGGACACGCCGGCCAGGTTGGTCTGCAGCTCGACGATCCGCTCTTCGAGAATTCTCGTGTGTCGCGGAGAGTCGGCGAGCTTACGTCGCAGGACGGCGATCTCCTGCTCAAGGTAGGCGATCTGCCCGGCCGGGTCGTCGGACCCGCGTCCCGGGCGGATGCCGCGGTTCATGTCGTCGTCGTGGGCTGCCACGGTCCTCACCTCCTCCAAGGGGAGCTGGACGCTTCCAGACCCTACCTGGGCGGGTGTCGATTGAAACCCCTAGATCACAAAGACGGTCGGGGTGTGTCCGATCTTCACCCTTGCGCTCTCCCTCACGCCAGGGGAATACCCACCGAAGATGATTGGAACCCAGGCGGAGGTAGGGTCGAAGTGTTCAACACCCGTCAGAGCTGGCCGGATTCCCGTTCGGTTCGACGCAGGAAACGGCAGGAGAGATGAGCGTGCAGCAGGAGGCCGGAGTCGCCGGCGAGGCACTGGAGGTCTGGATCGACCAGGACCTGTGTACCGGCGACGGCATCTGCGCCCAGTACGCGCCCGAGGTGTTCGAGCTGGACATCGACGGTCTGGCCTACGTGAAGAGTCCGCAGGACGAGTTGCTGCAGGACAAGGGGGCGACAACGCCCGTACCGCTGCCGCTTCTCACCGATGTGATCGACTCCGCGAAGGAGTGCCCGGGCGAGTGCATCCACGTCCGCCGGGTTTCGGACAGGGCCGAGGTGTACGGGCCGGACGCCGGGTGACCGGTATGGCACGGCACGTCACGACTGCCTGATTCCTCACACTCCGGCGTGCGCGCCCACCCGCACGCCCGCGCGCGGGTCACACGCTCTTGGCGCCGGACGGCGTGGACCGCACGAACGCGCCGTCCTTCCACCGCCATTTCACGCTCTCGCGGACATCGGGGCAGCAACTGGGCACCTCGGCGGACGAGTAGCCGAGCAGGGTGGCGCCGACCTCTCCGTCGCTCACGGCGAAGTCGTCGACGTTGGTGCGGTCCTCGGGGTCGACGAGGGTGGCGACCACGCGCGGTTCCCCGCCGTCCGCGGCCCGGGTGACGACGTAGACCCCGTCGGGCGGGGTGCCCATCGGGGCGTCGCAGCGCACCACCGCCACCGTCTCCGGCCGGCCGTCGCCGTCGAGGTCGCCGGAGGCCTTCTTCCTCACGATCCGTTCCACCGGGCCGCAGTCGAGAGGGAACTCGACGGCCGCCGGGTCGGGCGGGGCGATCTGCGCGGGGGCGCTCTTGACCTGCGGCCCGGGTGTCTGGGCCGCGGTCGCGGCGTCGGGCCCCAGGACCGAGGAGAGGGCCACGACACCGGCGAGGGCGGTGGCCGTGGCGACCCAGTGGATCGGGCGGGTGTGCGTGTGGGCGAGCTCCGGGACGGCGGATTGCTGCACGAGGAGGGTCTCCTGTGAGGGCTGTGCCGGTGGGGGTGGCCAGCATCGTGCCACACGTCACAGTGCGGAGGGAACGGCGGGGTGTGTGCGGTACCGGTCGGGGGGAACCGGGGTGGGTCGCGCGTCTCGCCGTGGTGTCACCCTGTCAACGCGAAAGCGCCGTGCCGCAGTTCCCGGTGGTGGCCGGGAACTGCGGCACGGCGCGCGTGTGTTGGGGGCCGGCGGGCCGGGTCAGCGGGCGGTGCCGCCGTCGGCGTTGGGGCCGGCGTAGTCCTCGCCGTAGGCGCCCTTGGCGGGACGGCGGCGGCGCATGGGCGGCTCGACGCCGTCGGCGAGGCGGCGGGCGGTGAGCAGGAAGCCGGTGTGGCCGATCATCCGGTGGTCCGGGCGGACGGCGAGGCCCTCGATGTGCCAGTTGCGGATCATCGTCTCCCAGGCGGTCGGCTCGTTGAAGCAGCCGATCTCGCGGATGGACTCCACGGTCCGGGCGAGCTGGGTGGTGGTGGCGACGTAGCAGCACAGGATGCCGCCGGGGACGAGCGCCTTGGAGACGGCGTCCAGGCACTCCCAGGGGGCGAGCATGTCGAGGATGACCCGGTCGACGTCGGTGTCGGACAGGTTGTCCTGGAGGTCGCCGACGGTCAGCTGCCAGGCCGGGTGCGGGCCGCCGAAGTACCGCTCGACGTTCTGCCGGGCGATGTCGGCGAAGTCCTCGCGGCGCTCGTAGGAGTGCAGCATGCCCTGGTCGCCGATGGCGCGCAGCAGGAAGCTGCTGAGCGAGCCGGAGCCCACGCCGGCCTCCACGACGCGTGCGCCGGGGAAGATGTCGGCGAAGGCGAGGATCTGCCCCGCGTCCTTCGGGTAGACGACAGCGGCCCCGCGGGGCATGGACAGGACGTAGTCGGGGAGCAGGGGGCGCAGCGCGAGGTAGGCGACGTTCCCGGTGGTGCGGACAACGCTGCCCTCGGGAGCACCGATCAGTTCGTCGTGGGGGAAGGAACCCTTGTGGGTGTGGAAGTTCTTCCCGGCCTCGAGCGTGAACGTGTAGTGGCGGCCCTTGGGGTCGGTCAGCTGAACCTGGTCCCCGACCTTGAAGGGCCCGCGCCTGCGGGCGGCACCGGTCGGTTCGGACATGTGACCACCCTACCGGTTCCCCGCGGCGGCTCGGTTCAGCTGGGCCTCGCCATCGCCTTGACGAAGGCCCGCTCCACGTCCGCCGCGGACAGCACGCCGTAGATCTCGCCGGTCTCCTCGACCACGAGGTACTCGGTGGCCGGTGTCGCGCGCAGGGCGTCCAGGAGGTCCTCCCCGGCGAGCTCCGCGGAGACGCGCATGCCGTCGGTGAGGTCCTGGGCGAGTCCGCTGACCGCAACCCAGGGGCGGCGGTGTTCCGGTACGCCGACGATGGCGGCCTCGCGGACCAGCGAGACGGGTACGCCGTCGGGGTCGACCACGACCAGGGCGCGGGCCCCGGCGGTGTTGGCGCGGCGCAGGGCCTCGGAGAGGGGGGTGTCGCTCTCGACCGGCACCGCACGGCGGGTGAGGTTGCGGGCGCGCAGCTCGGGGAGGTGTTCGCGCAGGCGGGCCATGCGCAGGCTGTTGCCGGCGCCGGTCCAGATGATCGCGGCGAGGATCGCGGCGAGCAGGGCGTCCAGGACGGTGTCCATGCCGACGTTGTCGACGGCGTCGGAGCCGAGGGCTCCCGACTGGGTGAGCAGCGGGAGGCCGACCAGGACGGAGACGGCGAGGGCACGGCCGACCCAGGCCGCGGCGACGGTGCCGGTCATCGGTTTGCCGGTGATCGCCCAGACGACGGCGCGGAGCATACGGCCGCCGTCGAGCGGGAGACCCGGCAGAAGGTTGAACACGGCAACGATGAGGTTGGAGATCATCAGGCCGGCCAGCAGGACCCCGGGGACACTGCTCGGGTCCACGGCCAGCAGGGCGAGGTAGAAGACTCCGGACAGCACGAGGGAGAGCAGCGGGCCGACGAAGGCCAGCATGAACTCCCGGCCGGGTGTCTCGGCCTCCTTCTCGATCTCGGAGACGCCGCCGAAGAACTGCAGCTGGATACGGCGCACGGGCAGTTTGAAGCGGAGGGCGGCGAGGGTGTGGGCGAGCTCGTGGACCAGTACGGAGGCGTAGAAGGCGACGGCGAAGAACAGGGAGACCAGGTAGCTGGCGGCGCCGAGCTCGGGCAGTACGCGGTCGATCTGCCCGCCGAACACCCAGGTGATGAGGATGGCGACGAGGAACCAGCTGGGCGCCACGTACACGGGCACGCCGAACGGCCGCCCCATGAGCAGCCCGCCCCGCTGCCGCTCCTCGGGCCGCTGCGGCCCGCCACCCTGGTGGTCGCCGGAGTGCGCGAGCTGCCGCTCGCCGGGCCGGTGACCCGGCGCGGCGGCGGGCCCATCGTGGTGCCCCTGGTGCGGCGCGGGTGCGGAATCCGCGGACGGAGGAACGGGAGCCTGGGGGGCGGCGCCGGAGTCGTCGTGGTCCGGGCCGGATGCCGGGTGCTCCTCGTGCGCCCGGGGTGCGGGGTCCGCGGGCCGGGCGGCGGAGCCCGAGTCGCCGTGGTCCGGGCCGGGCGCCTGCGGTGCCGGCTCCGCGGGCCGGGCGGCGGTGCCGGGGGCGTCGTGGTCCGGGCTGGGGGCCGGATGCTCCTCGTGCGGGTCGCCGGGGTTCGCGCCGGTGGCGGCGGGACCGTCGGGGCGGGCGCCGGCGGGGGGTGCGGGGAGGGCGTCGTCGGCGGCCGGGGCCTCGCGCCCTGTCCGGTCGGCCGACTCGTCGTTGCCGGGCCGCGGCTGCCCGCGCCCGCCGCTTACGTCCACCGGTGTCCCCTCGTTCGCTGCGTATCCCGCGCCTGCCGGACGGGAGGTCTCGAGTCGATGGTATGCGGCGATCGCCGCCCGTTCCGCCCCGGCACCCCCTGTCCCTACCCCCTCCTTCCCCTTCTCTCCCCTCCGTCACCTCCCACTGTCGGTGGCGGGCCGTAAGGTCTGTGGTCATGGAGACGAGCACCGAGGGCGCGGCGCGGCCCGACAGCAGCGCGGTCATGACGGAGGCGGCGGACACGGTCGTGGTGCCCGAGGCCGCCGCCGTAGCGCCCGCCTCGCTGTCCCCCTCGCGTGCGAGCGACTTCATGCAGTGCCCGCTGCTGTACCGGTTCCGGGTGATCGACCGGCTGCCGGAGAAGCCCAGCGAGGCGGCGACCAGAGGCACCCTGGTGCACGCGGTGCTGGAGCGTCTCTTCGACGCCCCGGCGGCCGAGCGCACCGCGCCGCGGGCGAAGGCACTGGTGCCGGGCCAGTGGGACCGGCTGCGCAAGACCCGTCCGGAGGTCGTGGAGCTGTTCGCCGACGACCCCGAGGGCGAGCGGCTCGCGCGCTGGCTGGCGGAGGCGGAGACGCTGGTCGAGCGCTGGTTCGCGCTGGAGGATCCGACCCGGCTGGAGCCCGCCGAGCGGGAGCTGTTCGTCGAGGCGGAGCTGGAGTCGGGGCTGCGGCTGCGCGGCATCATCGACCGGGTGGACGTGGCGCCCACCGGCGAGGTGCGGATCGTCGACTACAAGACGGGCAAGGCCCCCCGCCCGGAGTACGCGGAGGGCGCCCTGTTCCAGATGAAGTTCTACGCACTGGTGGTGTGGCGGCTCAAGCGGGTGATCCCGCGCCGGCTCCAGCTCGTGTATCTGGGCAGCGGTGATGTGCTGACGTACGACCCGGTCCTCGCCGATCTGGAGCGGGTCGAGCGCAAGCTGCTCGCGCTGTGGGACGCGATCCGCCTGGCGACCGAGACGGGTGACTGGCGCCCGCGGCCGACGAAACTGTGCGGCTGGTGCGACCACCAGGCGCACTGTCCGGAGTTCGGCGGCACTCCCCCGCCGTATCCCCTGCCCGTCTCCCCTCCCCGTGAGGGCGGCTGAGTCGGGCGGGGGTCATCAGGGCAGAATGGGGCCGGACTAGCGAAGGAGACTTACGTGGCCATCCGTGTCCTACTGGTCGACGACCAGCCCCTGCTGCGCACCGGGTTCCGGATGATTCTGGAGGCCGAGCAGGATCTCGCGGTCGTCGGCGAGGCCGGTGACGGCCTCCAGGCCCTGGACCAGGTGCGGGCGCTCCAGCCCGACGTGGTGCTGATGGACATCCGTATGCCGCGGATGGACGGGGTGGAGGCGACCCGGCAGATCACCGGGCCCGAGCGGGACGGGCCGGCGAAGGTACTGGTGCTGACGACGTTCGATCTCGACGAGTACGTGGTGGAGGCGCTGAAGGCGGGCGCCAGCGGCTTCCTGCTGAAGGACGCCCCGGCCAATGAGCTGGTGCAGGCGATCCGTGTGGTGGCCGCCGGGGAGGCGATGCTCGCGCCGAGCATCACGCGCCGGCTGCTGGACAAGTACGCCACGCATCTGCCGTCCGGTGACGAGCCGGTGCCGGACACGCTGCACACCCTGACGGACCGTGAGGTCGAGGTGCTGAAGCTGGTGGCGCGCGGGCTGTCCAACGCCGAGATCGCCGCCGATCTGTTCGTCAGCGAGACCACCGTCAAGACACATGTCGGGCATGTGCTGACGAAGCTGGGGCTGCGCGACCGGGTGCAGGCGGCGGTGTACGCCTACGAGAGCGGGCTGGTGCGCCCCGGCGCGCAGTAGGCGACGTGCGCGGTACGACGAGGGCGCCCTCCCGGGCCGGGGAGGGCGCCCTCGTCGTACCGGTGCGGCGTCAGGCCTCGTTCAGCTCCCAGAAGCGGAACACGGTCGAGGCGTCGAGGCAGTACTCCAGGCCGTACACACCGTCCTGGACGACCGCGTACTGCTTGGCCTGCCAGACGGGGAGGACGGGGATCTCCTCGGCGACGATGTCCTGGATCCGGCCGAACTCCTTGTCGGTGGCGGCGCGGTCCTTCTGGGCGGCCGTGCGCGGCAGGAGCGACTCGGTGATCGTGCGGTTGTCGTAGTTGTTGTCCAGCACGTTGCCCTCGCCGAAGAAGGGCCCGGTGAAGTTGTCGGCGTCCGGGTAGTCGGGCACCCAGCCCTTGACGTAGACGCCGTACGTGCCGGCGGCGATGTCCTTCTCGTACTGGGCGAAGGGCACGGACTTGACGTCGGCGTCGAAGAGTCCGCCGGCGTTGAGCTGCCCCGCGATCGTCTTCAGCTCCTGGTCGGTGGCCGGGCCGTAGCGGGAGGGAGTGGACCACAGGGTCAGCTTCACCTTGCCGCTGATGTCCTCCTCCGCCAGTGCCTTGGCGGCCTTGGCCTTGGAGGGGCGGGCGCCGTAGGTGTCGAAGAAGGCCGTGTTGTGGCCCGCGATACCGGCCGGGATGATCGAGTACAGCGGGGTTGCGGTGCCCTCGTGGACCTCGTGCATGAGGGCCTCGCGGTCGATCAGGTGGGCGATGGCCTTGCGTACGCCGAGCTTTCCGGCGACCGGGTCGTCCATGTTGAAGACCAGGTGCTGGACCTCGGCGCTGGTGCCCTCGACGACCTCGATGCCGCCGGAGCCGCCGTCGTCGGCCGCCTGGATGTCGGCGATGGCCTCGGCGGTGAGACCGCGGTAGGCGATGTCGACGTCGGCGTCCTGGAGGGCCTTCTTCAGGGCGTCCTGGTCGCCGTGGAAGAACTCCAGCGTCACGCCGGAGTTCTGCGGATCGGCGGTGCCCTCGTAGTGCTCGTTGACCGAGAACACGGCCCGATCCTTGTCGAACGAGTCCAGCTTGTAGGGGCCGGAGCCGACGGCTTCGCCGTCCTCGCGCAGCCCCTTCGCGTCGTAGGAGCGGTGGTCGACGATGGAGCCGGCACCGGAGGCGATCTTGCTGGGGAAGGTGGCGTCGGCCGTGTTGAGCCGGAAGACGACCGTCTTCTCGTCGGGGGTGCTGACCTCTTCGAGCGTGGGGAACATGACCGCGGGACCGTCGGGGTCGTTGATCTTCAGCATGCGGTCGAAGGAGAACTTCACGTCCTTCGAGGTGAGCGGCTCACCGTTGCTGAACTTCAGCCCGTCGCGCAGCGTGCAGGTGTAGGTCGTGGTCGCGCTGTCCGAGAAACCGCAGCTTTCGGCGGCGTCCGGCTGCGGCTCGGTGCCTCCCTTGGGGAAGCTGAGCAGCGACTGGAAGACGTTGTTGAACAGCAGCCAGGAGCCGGGGTCGTAGCCGGATGCGGGGTCGGTGGCCAGAACGTCGTCGGACATCCCCACCACGATCCCGGAGCCGCCGGCCGCGCCGCCGTCCTCGGCGCCGCAGCCGGTCAACAGGCCGGAGGCCAGCCCCGCCACGATGGGCAGGACCGGCCACTGGTTGCGCGGTTTCACGTGCTTTGCCTTGTCGTTCCGTGCATCCGGTCCGGGTCACCGGTCCGGGTCGGTGCCGGTTCGTCAGTCGGTGGCGCCGCGTCCGAGCTCCCACAGCTGGAGAGTCGAGGACGAGTTGAGGGCGTAGGCGGTGCCGGTGATGCCGTCGCGTACGGCGATGTACTGCTTGCCCTGCCACAGCGGGAGCACCGGCACGTCGTCGGCGACGATGTTCTGGATCGTCGTGAAGGTGCCCGAGGCGGAGAGCCGGTCGGCCTGGCGACGCGACTCCGGGAGCAGGTCCTTGCGGATGTCGGGGTTGTCGTACGGCGAGTTGAGGAAGTTGCCGTCGTCGAGGAAGGGCGAGATGAAGGCGTCCGCGTCCGGGTAGTCGGGGAACCAGCCCATGCCGTAGACGTCGTACTTGCCCTTGCGTCCGCCCGGGCTGAACTCCTTCCAGGGGACGCCCTCGATGCCGGTCGCGAACAGTCCGCTGTCGTTGAGCTGCTTGCTCAGCTGCTCGAACTCGACCTTGGTCGCGGGACCGTAGTGGTCGGTGGTGTAGTGCAGCGTCAGCTTCACCGGCGTGCTCACGCCGGCGTCCTCGAGCAGCTTGCGGGCCTTGGCCACGTTCGGGTCGCCGTACTTGTTGAAGAACGCGTTGTTGTGGCCGGTGACACCGGCGGGGACCAGCGAGAACAGCGGCTCGGCCTGGGTGCCGTAGACGTTGCCGACCAGTTCGCCGCGGTCGACGACCTGGGCCATCGCCTGGCGGACGGCCTTGTCCTCGACGGTCTCGGCCTCGGTGTTGAAGGCCAGGTAGCGGATCTCCAGACCCGGCGACTCGACCAGCTCGATGGCACTGTCGGCGGCGTTGCCGAGCTTCTGGATCTGCTCGGGCGACATGCTTCGGGTCATGACCTGGATGTCGCCCTTCTCCAGCGCCTCACCCATGGCCTCGGAGCTCTCGTAGGAGACCAGCTCGACCTTCTCGTTGTTCACCTTCAACGCGCCCTTGTAGGACGGGTTCTTGCTGAAGGTGGCCTTGACGATCCCGTTGTCCTCGACCTCGGAGTCAAGGGTGTACGGCCCGGAACCGCTGACCTCGAAGCCCTCGCGCAGCTTGTTCTTCTCGTAGTCGTCCGGGTTGATGATGCCCGCGACCGGAGTGGACAGCTTGTACGGGAAGGTGGCGTCGGCGGCCTTGAGGTGGAAGATCACCTCGCGGTCGCCCTGCGTCTCCACGGTGTCGACGGTGTTCAGCAGCGCGACGACGCCGCTGTCGTGGTTGATGGCGAGGGCGCGTTCGATGGAGTACTTCACATCGGCCGCGGTGACCTCGTCGCCGTTGGAGAACTTCAGGCCCTCGCGCAGCTTGCAGCTGTAGCGCTCGTTGCCGGCGTCGGTGAAGCCGCACGACTCGGCCGCGTCGGGCACCGGCTCGCCGTCACCGCGGGGCTGGACCATCAGGGTCTGCACGGTCTGCCGCAGGATGTTCCAGGTGCCGACGTCGTAGGCCATGGCCGGGTCGAGGGGCGCGTTGCCGTCCTCCTCGGATGCGGTGAACCGGTCCGTGGTGCCCACGACGATCGCACCGCCGCCGCCGCTCCCGCCGTCGGTGTCGCCGCAAGCGGCGAGCACCGGCGCGAGCAGGCCCATCGCGGCCGCCAGCACCAAAGTCTTGCGGTTCATGCTCGAGTTTCTCCAGGACTGTCGACTCCGTGTATCCCGCATGCGGGGTTGTTGCAGCGGATCACGGGGATGGGGGCGGGGTTCTCGCGACGACATTAGTCCGCACCCGCACGGGGGCTCGCAGCAGCCGGAGTTGGGGGCTCATCACGCAGTGAGACCGGGTGTGAACGGATCGGAGAAGGCGAGCGGGGAATGATTGGTGCAGCCGCTCACCAATCGGGACACAAGGACGCTCCCCTGCCGTCCGAAATCGGACGGACGGCACACCAGGACATCGTTGTCGACCCCTCCGATCGTGACGAACATCACATGTGAACGGAGGGCGGCGGAGTCGGAATTCGTCCGCCGGAACCGGATCGAATTCTTTCGGGGCCATCGGCCGCTCACCGGGAACGGAGGCGAGTGAATTCCGTTTCCCGCGCCGCTGCACGCTGGGTGAACACCTAGCGCATATGCGTCATCAGACCGCGCAGGAATGTCAGGTCCACGACTTCCAGCGAAGGGACCACGGTCCGCCGGACGGCCGGCACGATCGGGCCCACCGAAGGCACGGCGACGACCTGGCAGCCCGCCGCCTCGGCGGCGGTGACCCCGGTGACGGTGTCCTCAATGACGGCGCACCGCACGGGATCCGCGCCGAGCCCGGCCGCGGCCGCGAGATACGGGTCGGGGTGCGGCTTGGTCCGCGGCACCTCGTCGCCCGCGACGGACAGCGCGAAGTGCCGCGCGCCCAGCGTGGTCAGCACCCGGTCGATGATGCGCCGGTGGGAGGCGGAGACGAGCGCCGTGGGGATCTCGTGCTCGGACAGCTCGGCGAGCAGCCGGGCGGCGCCCGGCATCAGCTCCAGGCCGCCGTCCAGACGCTCCTCGAAGCCGTCGTTGAGCAGCACCGTCAGTTCGGGGAGCGAGATGTCGGCGCCGGTCGCCTCGATGAGGAAGCCCGCGCTGCGGGTCATGGGACCGCCGACCACCACATGGCGCCAGGCGTCGTCGAGGGTGTGGCCGAGGGAGGCGAAGACCTCCCTCTCGACGTCCCACCAGAAGCCCTCGGTGTCCACCAGGGTGCCGTCCATGTCGAGGAGCACCGCCTGGAGGGCCGAGCCTTCGGCCGTAAGGGTTCCGAGCGCGGGGACCGTACTGGTCATCCACATACCTCCTTGAGGGACGATCAGGCCGGTTCCCACGAGGGGAACCGGCCTGCGGTGGACCGACAAGTGTACGTCGTGCGGTCACGGAATGCCTGCTGTGGCGTGTGCGGCGGGGCACGGGCGCCTCGGAGGGCACTCCGGACGGGGCGGCGGAGGTCGCCTCAGCGGGCGTTGAAGTACTTGGCCTCCGGGTGGTGGATCACGATGGCGTCCGTGGACTGCTCGGGGTGCAGCTGGAACTCCTCGGAGAGCTGGACGCCGATGCGCTCCGGCTCGAGCAGGGCGGCGATCTTGGCGCGGTCCTCCAGGTCCGGGCAGGCGCCGTAGCCGAGGGAGAAGCGGGCGCCCCGGTACTTCAGGGCGAACATGTCCTCCATCGCGGCCGGGTCCTCGCCCGAGAAGCCCAGTTCGGAGCGCACCCGCGCGTGCCAGTACTCGGCGAGGGCCTCCGCGAGCTGCACGGAGAGCCCGTGCAGCTCCAGGTAGTCGCGATAGGCGTTGGCCGCGAACATCCGCGCGGTCTCCTCGCCGATGCGCGAGCCGACCGTGACCACCTGGAGGCCGACGACATCGGTCTCGCCGGACTCCTCCGGGCGGAAGAAGTCCGCCAGGCAGAGACGCCGGCCGCGGCGCTGGCGCGGGAAGGTGAAGCGGGTGCGCTCGTTGCCCTGCTCGTCGAGGATGATCAGGTCGTCGTCCTTGGAGACGCACGGGAAGTAGCCGTAGACCACGGCCGCCTCCAGCAGGTTGTCCGTCTGGAGCCGGTCCAGCAGCCCGCGCAGCCTCGGCCGGCCCTCGGTCTCGACGAGCTCCTCGTACGTCGGCCCCGCGCCGGTACGGGCCTGCTTGAGGCCCCACTGGCCCTTGAACAGGGCGCCCTCGTCCAGCCAGCTCGCGTACTCCTTGAGCTGGATGCCCTTGATCACGCGGGTGCCCCAGAAGGGCGGGGCGGGGACCGGGTTGTCGGTGGCGACGTCGGAGCGGACGTGCCCTTCCTCGGGGCGCTCCTCGATCTCCACGGTGGCCGCGCGCACCCGGCGCTGCCTGAGCTCGGGCAGCTGGGCGCCGGGGACGCCGCGCTTGATGCCGATGAGGGCGTCCATCAGGCGCAGGCCCTCGAAGGCGTCGCGGGCGTAGCGGACCTCGCCCTGGTAGATCTCGTGGAGGTCCTGTTCGACGTAGGCGCGGGTGAGGGCGGCGCCGCCGAGGATGACCGGGTAGTCGGCCGCGAGTCCCCGCTGGTTCAGCTCCTCGAGGTTCTCCTTCATGATCACGGTGGACTTGACCAGGAGGCCGGACATGCCGATGACGTCGGCCTTGTGCTGGTCGGCGGCGTCCAGGATCGCGGAGACGGGCTGCTTGATGCCCAGGTTGACCACGTTGTAGCCGTTGTTCGACAGGATGATGTCGACGAGGTTCTTGCCGATGTCGTGCACGTCGCCGCGGACGGTGGCGAGCACGATGGTGCCCTTGCCGGCCTCGTCGGTCTTCTCCATGTGCGGCTCCAGGTGGGCCACCGCGTTCTTCATCACCTCGGCGGACTGGAGCACGAACGGCAGCTGCATCTGGCCGGAGCCGAACAGCTCGCCGACCACCTTCATGCCGTCCAGGAGGGTGTCGTTGACGATGTCCAGGGCCTTGCGGCTCTCCAGGGCCTCGTCCAGGTCGGTCTCCAGGCCGTTGCGCTCGCCGTCGATGATCCGGCGCTTGAGCCGCTCCTCCAGCGGCAGGGCGGCCAGTTCCTCGGCCTTGCCGGCCTTCAGCGACTTGGCGGTGGCGCCCTCGAACAGCTGCATGAGCTTCTGCAGCGGGTCGTAGCCCTCACGGCGGCGGTCGTGGATGAGGTCGAGGGCGGTGGTGACCTCCTCCTCGCTGAACCGCGCGATCGGGAGGATCTTGCTCGCGTGCACGATCGCCGAGTCCAGGCCCGCCTTCACGCACTCGTCCAGGAAGACGGAGTTCAGCAGGATGCGGGCGGCCGGGTTGAGGCCGAAGGAGATGTTCGACAGGCCGAGGGTGGTCTGCACCTTCGGGTGGCGTTCCTTCAGCCGGCGGATGCCCTCGATGGTCGCCAGACCGTCCTTGCGGGACTCCTCCTGACCGGTGCAGATGGTGAAGGTCAGGCAGTCGATGAGGATGTCCTCCTCGCGGATGCCCCAGTTGCCGGTCAGGTCGTCGATCAGCCGCTCGGCGATCTCCACCTTCTTCTCGGCGGTACGCGCCTGTCCCACCTCGTCGATGGTCAGCGCGATCAGGGCCGCCCCGTGCTCCCGCGCCAGCTGCGTCACCCGCGCGAAGCGGGACTCGGGTCCGGCCCCGTCCTCGTAGTTCACCGAGTTGATCACCGCGCGGCCGCCGAGCTTCTCCAGACCGGCCCGGATGACGTCGACCTCGGTGGAGTCCAGCACGACCGGCAGCGTGGAGGCGGTCGCGAACCGGCCGGCGAGTTCCTCCATGTCGGCCACGCCGTCCCGGCCGACGTAGTCGACGCACAGGTCGAGCATGTGCGCGCCCTCGCGGATCTGGTCGCGGGCCATCTCGACGCAGTCGTCCCAGCGGCCCTCCAGCATCGCCTCGCGGAACTTCTTCGACCCGTTGGCGTTCGTCCGCTCGCCGATCGCCAGGTACGAGGTGTCCTGCCGGAAGGGGACCGTCTGGTAGAGGGAGGCGGCGCCGGGTTCCGGCCGCGGTTCGCGTTCCGTGGGGGCCAGCCCGTGCACGCGCTCGACGAGCCGGCGCAGGTGCTCCGGCGTCGTACCGCAGCAGCCGCCCACCAGGGACAGGCCGTAGTCGCGTACGAAGGTCTCCTGGGCGTCCGCCAGCTCGCCCGGGGACAGCGGGTAGCGCGCGCCGTCCTTGGTGAGCTCGGGCAGACCGGCGTTCGGCATGCACGACAGCCGGACGCGGGAGTGGCGGGCCAGGTAGCGCAGGTGCTCGCTCATCTCGGCCGGGCCGGTCGCGCAGTTCAGGCCGATCATGTCGACGCCGAGGGGCTCCAAGGCGGTCAGTGCCGCGCCGATCTCGGAGCCGAGCAGCATGGTGCCCGTGGTCTCGACCGTGACCGACACGATCAGCGGGACGTCGAACCCGGCGGTCTCCATCGCGCGGCGGGCGGCGATGACGGACGCCTTGGTCTGCAGCAGGTCCTGGGTCGTCTCCACCAGCAGCGCGTCCGCGCCGCCCGCGAGCAGGCCCTCGGCGTTGCGCTGGTAGGCGTCGCGGATGGCGGTGAACGTGGTGTGGCCGAGGGTGGGCAGCTTGGTGCCCGGGCCCATGGAGCCCAGGACCCAGCGGGGCCGTCCGTCCCGCGCGGCGAACTCGTCCGCCGCCTCGCGGGCGATGCGGGCGCCCGCCTCGGACAGCTCGGTGACGCGCTCGGCGATGTCGTACTCGGCCAGGGCGGTGAGGTTGGCGCCGAAGGTGTTGGTCTCGACGCAGTCGACTCCGGTGGCGAAGTACTCGGAGTGGACCGAACGGACGATGTCCGGGCGGGTCACGTTCAGGATCTCGTTGCAGCCCTCGAGGTTCTGGAAGTCCTCGAGAGTCGGATCCTGGGCCTGGAGCATGGTGCCCATGGCTCCGTCGGCGACCACCACACGGGTGGCGAGTGCCTCTCGGAGCGCGGACGCACGGGTCCGGCTGTCGGCGGAAGGGGTCAGCGGCAACGAGGCCATGAAAAGGGCTCCCTCAGGTGCGACGGCTGTCGGCTTTGCGGCTGCCCGGCAGGCTTCTGTTCGCGCTTGCCGGCAGGGCGCACGCCGTCAGCGTAGCCGGGACCGCGCCCTGATGTTCGGGGAGTCCACGAGGCGGACGATGATGGCCGACACGCGGCGCACGAGAAGGAGTTGCGGAACCGATCCGGGTCGACCATTAGCAAGAGGTCGACATGGACCGGTAGTGTTCGGCATTGCCGAACAGCGGCAGCGGCCTCGCGGGGCGACGGTCGAAGGGGACGGAGGCAGTACGGCGATGGCACGGAACATCCAGTCGCTCGAACGGGCGGCGGCCATGCTGCGACTGCTCGCGGGCGGCGAGCGACGGCTCGGCCTGTCGGACATCGCCTCCTCGCTGGGCCTCGCCAAGGGCACCGCCCACGGCATCCTGCGCACCCTCCAGCAGGAGGGGTTCGTGGAGCAGGACGACGCCTCCGGCCGCTATCAGCTGGGCGCCGAGCTGCTGCGCCTGGGCACCACCTACCTCGACGTGCACGAGCTGCGGGCGCGCGCCCTGGTGTGGACGGACGACCTGGCCCGCTCCAGCGGAGAGAGCGTCTACCTGGGCGTACTGCACCAGCAGGGCGTACTGATCGTGCATCACGTCTTCCGGCCCGACGACAGCCGGCAGGTCCTGGAGATCGGGGCCATGCAGCCGCTGCACTCCACGGCGCTCGGCAAGGTCCTCTCGGCCTACGACCCGGTGGCCCACAGCGAGGCCCTGGAGGCCGACCGCAAGGCCTTCACCGAGCGCACCGTGTGCGACCTCGACGCCTTCGAGCACCTCCTCGACCTCACCCGCGCGCGCGGATACGCGGCGGACGTGGAGGAGACCTGGGAGGGCGTCGCCTCCCTCGCCGCCCCCATCCACGACCGGCGCCGCATGCCGGTGGGCGCGGTCGGCATCGCGGGGGCGGTGGAGCGGCTGCGCCGGGACGGCGAGCTGCGGCCGGAACTGATCGCTGCGGTACGGGACTGCGCCCGCGCGGTGTCGCGGGATCTGGGCGCCGGACGGTTCTGAACGAGGCGGGACGAGGACCGGGACGCCGTGCGGCGTTCCGGTCACAGGCATGCCCCCCGGCCGGACATACCGGGTGGGAGTCGACGGAACCGCCACGAAGATCGACAGCGCGGGGCGCTCCATAACGATCCCGTTTTCGCCAACCAGACCCTTGACGGCCAGGGGGCGCCGGGAAAGACTCCCGTCCATCGGTCGGCATTGTCGAACACCTACCGGCAATACGAGTTAGAGTGTGACAACGCCAAGGGCCGGCATCGCTCTCACCCCTGAGGGCGCCAATCCCCGGTGGGACCCGGGGGTCGGCTCCCTGGACGAAGGACAAAGGAGTCGCGGGTGTCCAGCTCCGACATCTTCATCGGCGAGACCATCGGTACCGCCATACTCATCCTGCTCGGCGGCGGCGTGTGTGCCGCCGTGACGCTCAAGGCCTCCAAGGCCCGCAACGCCGGCTGGCTCGCCATCGCCTTCGGGTGGGGCTTCGCCGTCATGACGGCGGTGTACATAGCGGGGCCGCTCTCCGGGGCCCACCTCAACCCGGCCGTGACCCTGGCACTCGCCATCAAGGACGGCGAGTGGAGCAACGTTCCGACCTACTTCGCCGGAGAGCTCCTCGGCGCGATGATCGGCGCGACACTGGTCTGGCTCGCCTACTACGGTCAGTTCCTGGCCCACCTCACCGACAAGGAGATCGTCGGCGGTCCGGGCGCGCAGGCCACCGCCGCCAAGGCGGTCGAGGCGCAGGAGAAGGGCGCGGGCCCGGTGCTCGGCGTCTTCTCCACCGGCCCGGAGATCCGGCACACGGTGCAGAACCTCACCACGGAGATCATCGGCACCTTCGTGCTGCTGCTCGCCATCCTCACCCAGGGCCTGAACGACGCGGGCAACGGCCTCGGCGTCCTCGGCGGTCTGATCACGGCGCTCGTGGTCGTCTCGATCGGTCTGTCGCTCGGCGGCCCGACCGGTTACGCCATCAACCCCGCCCGTGACCTCGGTCCGCGCATCGTGCACGCCCTGCTGCCGCTGCCCAACAAGGGCGGCTCGGACTGGTCCTACGCCTGGATCCCGGTGGTCGGCCCGCTGCTCGGCGGTGCCCTCGCGGCCGGTGTCTACAACATCGCCTTCGCATAGGTGACCGGATCGCCGCAAAGCGCGAGTCTTGTAGAAGCGCCGTACATACAGCCCCGTAACCAAGGAACACGCAGGAGCACACAGTGACCGACGCCCACACCGCCGGCCCCTTCATCGCGGCCATCGACCAGGGCACCACCTCGTCCCGCTGCATCGTCTTCGACCGCGACGGGCGCATCGTCTCCGTCGACCAGAAGGAGCACGAGCAGATCTTCCCCAAGCCGGGCTGGGTCGAGCACGACGCCACCGAGATCTGGACCAACGTCCAGGAGGTCGTCGCCGGAGCCGTCGAGAAGGCCGGCATCACCCGCGACGACATCAAGGCCATCGGCATCACCAACCAGCGCGAGACCACCGTGCTGTGGGACCGGAACACCGGTGAGCCGGTCCACAACGCGATCGTCTGGCAGGACACCCGCACCGACGCCCTCTGCCGCGAGCTCGGCCGCAACGTCGGCCAGGACCGTTTCCGCCGGGAGACCGGCCTCCCCCTCGCCTCCTACTTCGCCGGCCCCAAGGCCC
The DNA here is from genome assembly GCF_055571535.1 of Streptomyces sp. NPDC030893. Taxonomy (NCBI): domain Bacteria; kingdom Bacillati; phylum Actinomycetota; class Actinomycetes; order Kitasatosporales; family Streptomycetaceae; genus Streptomyces; species Streptomyces sp. NPDC030893. The sequence continues at coordinate 31,450 of NZ_JBVIFC010000015.1, forward strand.
GCTGGCTGCTCGACAACGTCGACGGGCTCAAGGAGCGCGCCGAGGCGGGCCACATCCTCTTCGGCACCATGGACACCTGGGTCATCTGGAACCTGACCGGCGGTGTGGACGGCGGCCACCACGTCACCGACGTCACCAACGCGTCCCGCACCATGCTGATGAACCTGCACACCATGCAGTGGGACGAGAAGATCGCCGAGTCCATCGGCGTTCCACTGGCGATGCTGCCCGAGATCCGCTCCTCCGCCGAGGTCTACGGCGAGATCAAGGGCGGCAAGCTGGGCGACCTGCTCGGCGGCATCCCGGTCGCCTCCGCGCTCGGCGACCAGCAGGCGGCCCTGTTCGGCCAGACCTGCTTCTCCGAGGGCGAGACCAAGTCGACGTACGGCACCGGCACCTTCATGGTGATGAACACCGGCGACAAGATCATCAACTCGTACAGCGGGCTGCTGACCACCGTCGGCTACAAGATCGGCGACCAGGACACGGTCTACGCCCTGGAGGGCTCGATCGCCGTCACCGGTTCGCTGGTGCAGTGGATGCGCGACCAGATGGGCCTGATCTCCACCGCCGCCGAGATCGAGACCCTCGCGCTCTCCGTCGAGGACAACGGCGGCGCCTACTTCGTACCGGCCTTCTCCGGCCTGTTCGCCCCGTACTGGCGCTCCGACGCCCGCGGCGTGATCGCCGGCCTCACCCGGTACGTCACCAAGGCGCACCTCGCGCGCGCCGTGCTGGAGGCCACCGCCTGGCAGACGCGGGAGATCGCGGACGCCATGACGAAGGACTCCGGCGTGGAGCTCACCGCCCTCAAGGTCGACGGCGGCATGACCTCCAACAACCTGCTGATGCAGACGCTCTCGGACTTCCTGGACGCGCCCGTGGTGCGTCCGATGGTCGCCGAGACCACCTGCCTCGGCGCCGCCTACGCCGCCGGCCTCGCCGTCGGCTTCTGGAACAGCACCGACGACCTGCGCGCCAACTGGCGGCGGGCCGCCGAGTGGACCCCCCGCATGGACGCGGAGACCCGCGACCGTGAGTACAAGAGCTGGCTCAAGGCCGTCGAGCGGACCATGGGCTGGATCGCCGACGAAGACTGACGAGGAGTAAGAACCGCCATGACCACCCAGTCCACCCTGCAGTCCGTGCCTGCCCTGGGGACGCGCCCGGCGTCCGGCCCGAACCCGAGCCGCGCCGAGACCCGGGAGCAGCTCTCCAAGGCGTCGTACGACCTTCTCGTGATCGGCGGCGGCATCCTGGGCATCTCCACCGCCTGGCACGCCGCGCAGTCCGGCCTCAGGGTGGCTCTGGTGGACGCCGGCGACTTCGCCGGCGCCACCTCCTCCGCCTCCTCCAAGCTGCTCCACGGCGGTCTGCGCTACCTGCAGACCGGCGCAGTGAAGCTGGTGGCGGAGAACCACTTCGAGCGCCGTGCGGTCTCCCGGCAGGTGGCCCCCCACCTGGCGAACCCGCTCACGTTCTACCTCCCCGTGTACAAGGGCGGGCCGCACGGCGCGGCGAAGCTCGGGGCCGGCGTCTTCGCGTACTCGGCGCTGTCCGCCTTCGGCGACGGCGTCGGCCACCTGCTCTCCCCGGCCAAGGCCGCGCAGGACGTGCCGGAGCTGCGCACCGAGAACCTCAAGGCCGTGGCCGTGTACGGCGACGACCAGATGAACGACGCGCGCATGGCGCTGATGACGGTCCGCGCGGCGGCCGAGTCGGGCGCGGTCGTCCTCAACCACGCCGAGGTGACGGGCCTGCGCTTCACCCGGGGCCGGGTCACCGGTGCCGAGCTGCGCGACCGGCTCTCCGGCGACGAGTTCGGGGTGGACGCCCGGCTCGTGCTCAACGCGACCGGTCCGTGGGTCGACCACCTGCGCCGCATGGAGGACGCCGGTGCCGCGCCGTCCATCCGGCTGTCGAAGGGCGCGCACCTGGTCCTGAAGCGGACCTCCCCGTGGCGGGCCGCGCTGGCCACGCCGATCGACAAGTACCGGATCACCTTCGCCCTCCCCTGGGAGGACATGCTGCTGCTCGGCACCACCGACGAGGAGTTCGAGGGCGACCCGGCGGACGTCGCGGTCACCGAGAAGGACACCGCGCAGATACTCGACGAGGCCGCGTTCTCCATCCGCGACCAGCAGCTCGACCGTGACCTGATCACGTACGCCTTCGCCGGTCTGCGGGTGCTGCCGGGCGGTCCCGGGGACACGGCCAAGGCCAAGCGGGAGACGGTCGTCACCGAGGGCCGGGGCGGGATGCTGTCCGTCGCGGGCGGCAAGTGGACCACGTTCCGCCACATCGGGCGCACGGTGATGCAGAAGCTCCAGTCCCTGCCCGGCCACCCGCTGGGCGAGGACCTCGAGCCGGTCTCCTCGCTGCCGAAGAAGCTGCCGCTGCCGGGTGTCGCCAACCCGCGCGCGGTGGCCCACCGGCTGCTGGCGGACGGCCCGGCGCCCGGCCCCCGCATGGCGGCCGACACCGCCAAGCACCTGGCCACCCACTACGGTTCGCTGGCCTTCGACATCGCCCGCCTGGCGAACGAGGACCCGGCGCTGGGCCGGCGCGTCCACCCGGACGCCCCGGAGATCTGGGCGCAGGTCGTCTGGGCCCGGGACCACGAGTGGGCCGAGACCGCGGACGACGTGCTGCGCCGCCGCACCACGCTGACCATCCGGGGCCTGGCCACGGACGAGGTCCGCGCGAACGTCAAGGACCTGCTCGACAAGAAGTGACCGGCGCTCCCCCGGCTCCCCCGCACGGGAGCCGGTAGTGGGGGAAGGGGCGGCTCCGCGCCGACGGAGCCGCCCCTTTCGCGTGCGCGTCGCGATGGCCGGGGCGGTGGCCGTGTCCCTGCCGTGAACCGCGCCGTCCGCACCTTGGCGCGCGGGGCGCCGAGGGGTGTTTCCCGGTGTCCGGCGGGGCAGTGATGGGGGCACTCCCCCTGTGAAGGGGGCTGCGGGCGCCCTCGGAGGCACGCCGTAAGGTTGGGGCGTACGCGAGGGCACGTCGGAAGGAGGCGCTGGGTGATCGAGCTCGAGGGGGTTCCCGAGCTGATCGACCCGGTCATGGTGGCCGCGTTCGAGGGCTGGAACGATGCCGGTGACGCCGCCTCCACCGCGGTCGCGCACCTGGACAGGGAGTGGAAGGGCGAGGTGTTCGCGGCGCTGGACGCCGAGGACTACTACGACTTCCAGGTGAACCGCCCCACGGTCTTCATGGACGGCGGGGTCCGCAGGATCACCTGGCCCACGACACGGCTGTCGGTGGTCCGGGTCGGCGGCGAGAAGCCGCGCGACCTGGTGCTGGTGCGCGGCATCGAACCGTCCATGCGATGGCGGTCGTTCTGCAACGAGATCCTCGGCTTCGCGCACGAACTCGGCGTGGAACTGGTGGTCGTCCTGGGCGCGTTGCTCGGTGACACCCCGCACACCCGTCCGGTCCCGATCAGCGGGACCACGTCCGACCCGGACCTGGCCCGCCGCATGGACCTGGAGGAGACCAAGTACGAGGGCCCCACGGGCATCGTCGGCATCCTCCAGGAGGCGTGCACCCACGCCGGCGTGCCCGCGGTGTCGCTGTGGGCGGCGGTGCCGCACTACGTGTCGCAGCCGCCCAACCCGAAGGCCACGCTGGCCCTCCTGAACCGCCTGGAGGACCTGATCGACGTGCGGATCCCGCTGGGCGAACTGCCCGAGGACGCGCGTGCCTGGCAGGTGGGTGTGGACCAACTGGCCGCGGAGGACACCGAGGTGGCCGAGTACGTCCAGACGCTGGAGGAGGCCCGGGACACCGCCGAGCTGCCGGAGGCGTCCGGCGAGGCGATCGCCCGCGAGTTCGAGCGCTATCTGCGGCGCCGTGACGGGGCGTCGGGCCCGCCGGGCGGGCACGCCACGGCGGACGGTTCGGACGGTCCGTCGTACCGGCGGGACACTCCCGGCCGGGCCCGGCCGCCGCGGTCGCCGAAGCCGGAGACGGAAGCGGAAGCGGAAGCGGAGACGGATTCGGACGGCGAGGAGTCGTCGGAGGACTGAACGGACGAAGGGCGCCCCTCCTCGTGGGAGGGGCGCCCTTTCCGTGTCCGCCGGCCTGCTCTACAGCGCGACGCCGAGCAGCGCGTCCACCGCGCGGGAGACGACACCGGGCGCTCCGGTGTCCGTGCCGCCGGTCTCCTCCTGGAGCACGGTCCAGCGGTCGACCGCCGCCAGCGCGGCCGGGGCGTCCAGGTCGTTGGCCAGGGCTTCGCGGATCTCCTCGACCAGGGTGTCGGCGGGCGGGCCGTCGGGGCGGGAGACGGCGGCACGCCAGTGGTCCAGCCGGGTCACGGCGTCCTGGAGGACCTGGTCGGTCCACTCCCAGTCGGCGCGGTAGTGGTGCGCGAGCAGCGCCAGCCGGATCGCCGCCGGGTCCACGCCATCGCGCCGCAGCTTCGACACGAACACCAGGTTGCCCTTGGACTTGGACATCTTCTCGCCGTGCAGGGCGACCATGCCGGCGTGCACGTACGCCTTGGCCATCGGGAACTCGCCGGTGAGCACCTGGGCGTGCGAGGCGCCCATCTCGTGGTGCGGGAAGACCAGGTCGGAGCCGCCGCCCTGGATGTCGAAGCCCATGCCGAGGTGGTCGAGGGCGATGGCCACGCACTCGATGTGCCAGCCGGGGCGGCCCCGGCCCAGCGAGCCGCCGTCCCAGCTCGGCTCGCCCTCGCGGGCGGCCGTCCAGAGCATCGGGTCGACGGGGTTCTTCTTGCCCGGACGCTCCGGGTCGCCGCCGCGTTCGGCGGACAGCAGCCGCATGGCGGCGGCGTCGAGGTGCGAGACCCGGCCGAAGTTCCGGTCGGACTCGACGGAGAAGTAGATGTCGCCGTCGATCTCGTACGTCGCGCCGAGTTCGCGCAGCCGTTCGACGATCGGGACGATGCCGGGTATCGCCTCCACGGCGCCTATGTACTGCCGCGGGGGCAGCATCCGCAAGGCCGTCATGTCCTCACGGAACAGCGCGGTCTCGCGCTCGGCGAGCTCGGTCCAGTCGATGCCGTCCCGGTCGGCCCGCTCCAGCAGCGGGTCGTCGACGTCGGTGACGTTCTGGACGTAGTGCACCTGCCGCTTGGTGTCGAGCCACACGCGCTGCACGAGATCGAACGCGTTGTAGGTCGCCGCGTGTCCGATGTGGGTGGCGTCGTACGGGGTGATGCCGCAGACGTAGATACGGGCGACGGGACCGGGGTCCAGGGCGGTCAGCCCCCCGGTCGCGGTGTCGTGGATCCTCAGGTCGCGGCCCTGACCGGGCAGGGCGGGGACCTCGGAAGCGGGCCAGGCATGCATGTCACGAGCGTAACCGGACCGGAGTTCCGGATACGAACCGGAGCAGCCCGGATGACCGGGAACGCACTCTTGCACACCCCCGCGCGGTGTGCGTCGCGCGGGCCGGCGTTCCCGTGCGGGGGGTGCGGCCGCGCGGGTGCCGCGGGTGAGGCGTGCGCTCCGCGCGGGTGCCGCGGGTGCCGTCGTGGCACGTGCGCTGCCGGTGCCGCATGCCGGTGACGCCTGCGTCGCGGGTGCCGGTACCGCCTGCGCCGCGGGTGCCGGTACCGCCTGCGCCGTGGGTGCCGTGGGTGCCGCTGTGCTGCCGGTGCCGTGGGTGCCGCCTGCGCCGCGGGCTCACAGGTGCCCCGTACGCCGCCGCGGGCGACACGTGCGCATGCCGGTGACGCGCTTCGGTGACGCCGGTGACATTTGCGCCACCGGTGACGCCTGCGTCGTGGGTGCTGTGGGTGCCGCGGATGCGGCCTGTGCTGCCGACTACCGCCTGCCCGAGACGTGCCGCAGGTGCCTCGTGCGCCGCCGGGCGACACGTGCGCTGCCGGTGCCCCAAGTGACGCCTGCGCCGCGGATGCCGCCGGTGCCGTGGGCAACACGTGCCCTGCCAGGGCCTCAGGTGACACATGCACCGCGGGTGCCGCTGCTGACGCCGGCGCCCCGGAGGGACTCGGCGGTCAGATCGGGGGCCAGGGGATGGCCGGCCAGTCGGGGCCCGGGAGGGGGTGGACGCGTGTGGTCAGCAGGGACTCGACGCGGGTGCGGGTCGCTTCGATCTCCGCGGGCGTGATCAAGAGGGCCAGGACGGCGGTGAGCGGGCCCGTGGCCGTCAGCGCGCTTCTCAGGGCCTCCAGGGCATCGAGGGCCTCCCCCGTCAGGGGCTCCCCCGCCCAGCCCCACAGCAGGGTGCGCAGCTTGTCCTCGGCGTTGAAGGTGACCCCGTGGTCGATGCCGTACAGCCGCCCCTCCGCGGTGGGCAGCAGATGCCCGCCCTTCCGGTCGGCGTTGTTGATCACCGCGTCGAGCACGGCCAGCCGGCGCAGCCGCTCGTCGTCCGCGTGCACCAGCAGCGCGGGGCGGCCCTCCTCCGCCTCCGCGAACCCGATCGCCTTCCAGCCGGGTCCGGGCTCCTCGCCGTCCACCAGGGCGAGGAGTTCCGCGCCCGGAGCCGTCTCGATCCACAGCTGGCACATGCCCTCGCCGTACGGGCCGTCCCGCAGCACGGTGGGCGGGACGAGCCCCCAGCCGGTCACCTCCGAGACCTCGTACGCGGCGACCTCGCGTCCGGCGAGCGTCCCGTCGGGGAAGTCCCACAGGGGCCGCTCCCCGGCGACCGGCTTGTAGACGCAGGCCGCCTCGCGCCCCTCGTGGGTGACGGTGCAGTACAGCGCCGCGTTCGACGCCTCACGGATGCGTCCGCGCACGGTCAGCTCGCCCTCGGCGAGCAGGACGGCGGCGGCCGGGTCGACGGCCGTCACGCCTGGCGGCGGTATCCGTTCTGGCGCGGACATACGTGTCCCTCCGGGTCGAGCGGGAGACTGCACAGCGGACACGGCGGCCGCCCCGCGTTGACAACGTCCAGGGCACGCTTGGCGAAGGCCCGCGCCTGCGCGCCGGTGAGGCGGACGCGCAGCATCGGGGGCCCGTTCTCCTCGTCCTGGAGCAGCCGCTCCTCCGCCTCGGCGAGGTCCTCCTCGGAGTCGGCGTCCAGTTCGACCAGTGCCTGCGCCTCGACGACCATGCGCTGGTCCTCGCCGTCCCAGGCGAGCGCCATGGTGCCGACCCGGAACTCCTCCTCCACGGGGGTGTCCAGCGGGGCGGTGTCGGCGACCTCGGTCGGCGCCATCGCCGGCACCGCGGCGCTGCCGCCGCTGCGGCGCACGACCTCGTCGAGCAGTTCGTCCATGCGCTCGGCGAGCGCGGCGACCTGGGTCTTCTCCAGGGCCACGCTGGTCACCCGGGAGCCGGCGGAAGCCTGGAGGAAGAACGTACGGCGCCCTGGCAGTCCGACCGTACCGGCCACGAAACGTTCCGGCTGGTCGTAGAGGAACACCTGACGGGACACGTCCTGTCTCCATTGAGAGTCGTGGGAACGGGCGGGCTGTGCACGGGACGGGCCGTGCACGGGCGGTTCAAGGGGAACGCACTGCTGCGATCGCTTCACCCTACTGCGGCCGACGATCACGGTGCGCCCGCGTCACCCCCGACCGTGGCGTCGTCGGCCGGCGCCTCCTCGCGCGGCACCAGGGACGCGAAGTCCCCGGTGTCGCCGAGACGGACGAGGAACGGGCGCAGCCGTGTGTAACGGATCGCGGTGATGGAACACGGTTCAACGGCAATCCGCTGGAAGAGGTCGAGATGAAGTCCGAGTGCCTCCGCGACGAGAGACTTGATGATGTCGCCGTGCGAGCACATGAGGTAGACGGCGTCGGCGCCGTGCTCGCGCTCCACACGCGCGTTCCACTCGCGCACCGCCTCCGCGGCGCGCGTCTGCATCGCGCGCATGGACTCCCCGCCCGGGAAGGCCGCCGCCGACGGATGCGCCTGGACGACGTCCATGAGCGGCTCGTCCTTCAGCTCGGCGAGCTTGCGGCCCGTCCAGTCGCCGTAATCGCACTCTCCGATGCGGTCGTCGGTGTGCGGGGTGAGGCCGGGACGTGTCTCCAGCAGCGGCCGGATCGTCTCCCGGCAGCGCTGGAGGGGGCTGGTGACGATCTCGGCCAGCGGCAGCCCGGCGAGCCGTCCGGGCAGTGCGGCGGCCTGCGCGGCCCCGCGGTCGTCGAGGGCCACGCCCGGCGTCCGGCCGGCGAGCAGTCCCTCGGTGTTGGCGGTGGAGCGTCCGTGCCGGACCAGGAGCAACGTGGGCATGCGGCCCAGGGTAGGCGTACGGGTGGGCGCGGTGTCCGTGAGGTGACACCGCCGCGGTGTCCGTGATGAGAGAGGGGAAGATACTTCGTGATCGTCGACTGTGCCGTCTACCGGGAGGGACAACGGTCGGAGGGGCCCCGCGACTTCTCCGACGCGCTGGACGAGGCGCGGTCGGCGGGGGGCTTCGTCTGGATCGGGCTGCACGAGCCATCCGCCGAGGAGTTCGACCTGGTCGCGCAGGAGTTCGCGCTGCATCCGCTGGCGGTGGAGGACGCCCTCAAGGCCCATCAGCGGCCCAAGCTCGAGGTGTACGACGACTCGCTCTTCGTGGTCCTCAAACCGGTGGTCTACGAGCCGCGGAGCGACGCCGTCTCCTCCGGCGAGATCATGATCTTCCTCGGTGACTCGTTCGCGGTGAGCGTACGGCACGGGGAGGGCGCCCCGCTGGCCGCGGTCCGCGACCGGCTGGAGCGGGAGCGCGAGTTGCTGGGCGAGGGCGCGACATCGGTGCTCTACGCGGTCGCCGACGCCGTCGTCGACCACTATCTGGAAGTGGCGACCGAACTCCAGACCGACCTGGAGGAACTGGAGGCCGAGGTCTTCACCCCCGACGGCGGTTCGCGGCACACCGCCTCCCGGATCTACGACTTCAAGCGGCAGATCCTGGAGTTCCGCCGGGCCACCGGGCCGCTGGCGCTGCCGATGGCGCGGCTGGCGGGGACCGGCACGTACGGCGGCAGGGTGCCGTTCGTGGAGGACGGGGCGCGGCCCTACTTCCGTGACGTGCACGATCACCTCACGCGCGTGAACGAGTCCGTGGAAGGGCTGGACCGGCTGGTCTCGGACATCCTCTCGGCGCATCTGGCGCAGATGAGCGTGCGGCAGAACGACGACATGCGGAAGATCTCCGCCTGGGCGGCCATGGCCGCGATTCCCACGATGCTCGCGGGGGTCTACGGGATGAACTTCGAGCACATGCCGGAGCTGCGGTGGGAGTGGTCCTATCCGGTGGTGATCCTGGTGATGGGGGTGCTGGAGGTGCTGCTGTACCGGACGTTCAAGGGACGGGGGTGGATGTAGGGCGGCTGGGGCGGGGGGACGAGGGCGGGCCGGGGTGGGGGTGGAGGGGTGAATGCAGGGCGGGCTGGGGTGGGGTGCCTGAGGTCAGGCCACTTCCGGTTCCGGGGTCGCCGGGCCGGCCAGTGCGTTGCGGCGGTCGGGCATCCTGAGGGAGACCATGCGGCGCCAGCCGGCCAGGCGTTCGTACGCGTACACCGCGCGGATGCCCGCCGCGAGGACCGCCGCCTTGGGCCGGGGCCAGTTCAGGATGCGGCCCATGTGGGCCATCACCGCCAGACTGACGTCCCGGTAGACGCGGATCTCCGCCAGCGCGCACTCGCGCAGGGTGCGCTGGATGGCGCGGCCGTGGCCGGCGTACGCGAGGCGCAGCAGTTCCTCGTGGCAGTAGGCGAGGTGGTTGTCCTCGTCGTTGGAGATCATCTTCACCGCGCGGCCCAGGTCGGGGTGGTCGGCGAAGTGCTTGCGGAGCAGTTCCATCTGCTCCGAGGCGCGCTGCTCGGTGACCCTGCTGTGGGCGAGGTAGGTGACGATGTCCTGGACGGTGAGCGGCTCGTCGCGTGTGAGCTGATCGTGGGCCAGGCCGATGCCGTTCTGTTCCAGGAGCATCGTGTAGTCGGTCTCCGGGGGGACCGGGACGGGCTGCAGGCCGCGCTTCTTCATCAGCGCGTGGAAGATGCGACCGTGTTTGTCCTCGTCGGCACCGTGGCGGGTGATCTTGGGGGCGAGGTCGCGCTGGGTCTCGGGGACCAGCGCCGCGATGCGGGCGTTCTCCCAGCCGCCCTGTGACTCGCCGCTGGCGGCGATCGAGCAGAACAGCGCGAACGACTCGTCGTTGTCGAGGATCTCCTGGAACAGGCTCTTCGCCGAAAGCATGGTGTCCACCTCTCCGCGGGCTTCCGCGGTGCTGCGCCGGTGCAGTTCCGCAAAGAATGAGTCAAGTGCGCGGCGGCAGGTGCGGCAACAGGCAGGTCGGACAACTCCGCCAAAAGGTGTACGTGGAGCGTTCGTGAAGGGACGCGTGGGGCGTAACCGCGGGTGCGGCGGGGCGTTGTTGTGGGTGATGGCCGTGGCGGGGTGGACCCCCCGAGCCCCCGCCACGGCCGTGGACCGGCGGCCTCAGGCCAGGCCCGCGCGCTCCAGTGCCTCGGTGCCGGCGCGGAGGGAGGCGAGACGCTCGTCGAGCGTGAAGCCGGCCGGGGCGAGGGTGAGGGTGGTGACCCCTGCGGCGGCGTAGGCCTTCATGCGGTCGGCGATGCGGTCGACGGAACCGAGCAGTGTCGTCTTGTCGATCAGGTCGTGCGGGACGGCCGCTGCCGCGGCCTGCTTGTCGCCGGACAGGTACTTGTCCTGGATCTCGGCGGCCTCCCGCTCGTAACCCATGCGCTGGGCGAGCTGGTTGTAGAAGTTCTGCTTGCGGCTGCCCATGCCGCCGACGTACAGCGCGGTGTAGGGGCGGAAGGTGTCGGCGAGGGTGGTGACGTCCTTGTCGTCGCCGACCGCGAGGGGGACGGTGGGGCAGATGTCGAAGCCGTCGAGGGTCTTGCCGGCCTTCTCGCGGCCCGCGCGGAGATGCCTGACGGCGGTGTCCTCCAAGTGGTCGGCGGAGGGGAAGATCAGCAGGGCGCCGTCGGCGATCTCGCCGGTCTGCTCGAGGTTTTTCGGGCCGATCGCGGCGATGTAGAGGGGGATGTGCTCGCGGTGCGGGTGCACGGTGAGCTTGATCGGCTTGCCGGGGCCGCCGGGGAGGGGGAGGGTCCAGTGTTCGCCGTCGTGGGTGAGGCGTTCGCGGGTCATGGCCTTGCGGATGATCTCGACGTACTCGCGGGTGCGGGCGAGGGGCTTGTCGAACTTGACGCCGTACCAGCCCTCGGAGACCTGGGGGCCGGAGACGCCGAGGCCGAGGCGGAAGCGGCCGCCGGAGAGGGAGTCGAGGGTGGCCGCGGTCATCGCGGTCATGGCGGGCTGGCGGGCGGGGATCTGGAAGATCGCGGAGCCGACGTCGATGCGCTGGGTCTGGGCGGCGACCCAGGTGAGCACCGTGGCGGCGTCGGAGCCGTAGGCCTCCGCGGCCCAGCAGACCGCGTATCCGAGGCGGTCGGCTTCCTGGGCCACGGCGAGGTTGTCCGCGTCCATTCCGGCGCCCCAGTAGCCGAGGTTGATCCCTAGCTGCATGGCCGTCTCCCCTTACCGATGAGTAACGTCGCTTGTGCGGAGACCCTATACCTCCGGTGGGGGTGCGGGTCTTGTGCCTGCGGCGCCACTGTCCCTCCGGTGGGGGTCCGGGCTTCATGCCTGCGGCGCCACTGTCCCTTCGGTGGGGGTGCGGGTAGCGCCTGCGGTGGGTGGGTGGGTCGGTGCCGGGTCGGGGGTGGCCGTCCTCGGACTGGCGCGGAATAGGCCGGCTGGTAGGGGTTCGGGGCGCGGACGCGCCAGTCGCTGCGGGCGGCCACCCCCGCCCCGACCCCTCCCCGCCGCCCGCGACCACTGCCGCACCGCACCGTCCACCCCGGCCGCCGTACGCGGCTGCGGGCAGCACACGGCCACTTCTCCGCTCTCCGCTCTCCGCGCTCCGCGGGCAGTCGTGCCGCTCCTCCGCGCTCCGCGGGCAGTCGTGCCGCTCCTCCGCGCTCCGCGGGCAGTCGTGCCGCTGGGGCGGCACGGGTGGGCGCGACGGCACCCCGTAAGCGCCGGGCTGCGCGAACACCCCCCGCCCCCACACCAACACCGGGCACCCACCAACGACCGGTTGCCAAACCCCGCCCCACGCCAACGCGGCGCACAGCGAACGTCCGGCACGGAAATCGGTTGTCCACAGGAACCCACACCCCCGCCCCCGGCCAGTAATCTCGGCGTTCATGGAGCAGAGGCATCTCGGCCGTACCGGCCTGCGCGTGTCCCGGATCGGGCTCGGGACCCTGACCTGGGGTCGGGACACCGACGAGCACGACGCGGCTGACCTGCTGAAGACCTTCTGGGAGGCCGGCGGCACCCTCGTCGACACCGCCGACGTGTACGGCGACGGAGAGGCCGAGTACCTGCTCGGAAGGCTGATGGAGGGGCTCGTACCGCGCCGCGACCTCGTGATCTCGACGAAGGCCGGCAGCGTGCCCGACCCGGACCGCCGCTTCGACGGCTCCCGGGGACACCTGCTCGCGGCCCTGGACGCCTCGCTCGCCCGGCTCGGCACCGACTACGTCGACGTGTGGCACATCCACGCCTACGACCCCGCCACCCCGCTCGACGAGACACTCCAGGCACTCGACATCGCCGTCGGCAGCGGCCGGGTGCGCTACGCCGGTGTCTCCAACTTCTGCGGCTGGCAGCTCGCCAAGGCCGCGACCTGGCAGCTGGCCGCTCCCGGAGCGCGGACGCGGCTGGCGAGTACGCAGATGGAGTACTCGCTGCTGCAGCGCGGTGTCGAGCGGGAGGTGCTGCCCGCCGCGCTCGATCTCGGGATCGGTCTGCTGCCGTCCTCACCGCTCGGGCGGGGTGTCCTCAGCGGCAAGTACCGGGGCGACGCCACCCCGTCCGACTCCCGGGGCGCCTCGGAGCACCTCGCGCCGTTCGTCGCGCCGTATCTGGACGACACCGCGAGCCGGATCGTGGACGCCGTGACCACGGCGGCGGACGGACTCGCCGTGACCGCGCTCCAGGTGGCGCTCGCCTGGGTCCGGGACCGGCCCGGGGTGGCCGCTCCCATCGTCGGCGCGCGCACCGCGCAGCAGCTCGCGGCGGCGTTGTCAGTGGAGGCGCTTAGTCTTCCTGACGAGATCTGCCGGGCGCTGGACGATGTGTCGGCGCCCGTGCACCGCTATCCCGATCACGACTGGAGCACGCTGTGAGCACCGAGCCGCCCGAGACGCCGGAGGACGCCGAGCCGGGGAGCGCGGACGGCACGCCCGCCGAAGGGGGCGCGCAGGTCTCCGAGGCCGAGGCCGAGCTCGCCGCGCAGCGTCTTGAGCGGGAGCGCATCGAGCGGCGCAAGGCGGAGAAGCAGGGACCGGTCGAGGCCGGGGGCAAGCTGAGTGGTCCGGCGGCCGATCTGCTGGCCGCCGTGCGGGCCGTGGAGAGCGGGCAGAAGCCGGCCGCCACCGTGTTCGAGGAGGTCCGGCCCGCCCCGCGGCGGCCCGCCCCCGAGCCCGTGCGACGGGCACCGGCCGTGACCGCGGATGTTCCCGCCGCCGGCGCCGTCGAGGGGGTGCGGGCGGTGCTGGTCCAGGGGGGTGCTCCCGAGGGGCTCGCCGTGCAGGCCGCGGCCGTGCTGGGTGAGGGGGCCGCCGAGGTGCTGCGCTCCGACCCCTGGCAGTTGCTGCGGGTGTCCGGGGTGCGGCCGGAGCAGGCCGACGGGTTCGCGCGTGCGCTGCTCGGCGCCGAGGCGGGCCCGGGTGACGCGCGGCGGGGCCGTTCGATCGCCGTGTGGCTGCTGGAGCAGGCGGCGCCGGCCGGGCACACCGTCCTGGAGATGGCCGCGCTGGCGGACGCGCTGGGCCGGCAGGGGGTGCCGGAGCCCGAGGGCGCCGTGCAGGACGCCATCTCGGAGGGGGACGTGCTGGTCTTCCAGGACGCCGTCGGCGAGGCCGGGGAGGACGAGGAGCAACCGGTTCACGTACTGGTCGGGCTCGAGCGGTACGCGATGGCCGAGGAGAGCCTCGCCGACGGGCTCGCCCGGCTGGTCAACTCCGTGCCCGCGCAGGGCGGGGCGGAGGACTGGGAGCGTGCGGCCGCCTCCTCGGAGGGGGCCGCCGGTGAACTGATCCGTGCGGTCGCCGGACACGGGCTGGTGCTGCACACCGGCGGCGCTGCCTCGTCGGTGGAGCCCGCGGCGCTGCTGAACGCGGCACATGGCCTGGGGCTGCGGGCCTGGGCCGCTGTGCACAGTCCGCTGGGGCGTGCGCGGTTCGCGGGGCTCGTGGACGGGCCCGGCGTCGCGACGGTCGCCGGGCTGCTGTCCGGCGCCGAGGGGCCGGGGCGGGACGCCGACGGAGCCTGGGACGTGGATCTGCTGGTGGTGCTCGACGCCCCGCAGCTGGATGTCGAGGCCGCCGCCCTGGTGACGGAGTCCCTGCCGGACGGGGCGCGGCTGGTGCTGGCCGGCGACCCCGGGGTGCTGTGGTCGGCGGGGCCGGGACGGGTCTTCGCGGATCTGCTGGCGGCCCGGGTATGCCCGCAGATCTCCTCCCGGCGGCCGGATCCGGGGCCCCTGGGCGAACTGATCTCGGGCATCGGCGTCGGCGAGCTGAACCAGGTGGCGGCGCCCGGCAAGGAGGTCGTGATCGTGCCGGTGCGGGACGCGGGAGAGGCCGTGCACCGGACCGTGCAGTTGGTGGTGGACTCGGTGCCGCGCGCGATCGGGGTGCCGGCCGAGGAGACGCAGGTGATCACCCCGGGGCACGGGGGTGCCGTCGGTACGCGCGCGCTGAACGCGGCCCTGAAGGAGCGGCTGAATCCGGGGCCGGGGCGGTTCGGCGGGTTCGACCCGGGTGACCGGATCGCCTACTCCCCCGCTCCGGGACGTACGCTGCCGGGCCACGTGGTGAAGGCCGACGGCGAGGGGCTGCACCTGGCGTGCGGCGGCGAGGAGATCGTCGTACCGAGGGAGCGGGTGGAGCGGTCCGTGCGGCACGGCTGGGCGCTCACCGCGCACCAGGCGGTGGGCTGCCGGTGGCCCGCGGTGGTCGTGGTGCTGCCCGGCGACGCCGTCCAGGCGCTGAGCCGGCCGTGGGTGTACACGGCGTTCGGCCGGGCCGACCGGCATCTGTCCGTGGTGCACGGGGTGGAGCAGGCTCTGCCGCGCGCCGTGGCCGAGGTGACGGCCAAGCCGCGGACGACCCGGCTGCCCGTACTGCTGGCGCCGCAGGTCCCGGCGGGCGCGGGCGGGTAGGGCCTGTCTGTGGTGGAGTCCGGTGGTCCGCCCCGCGGTCGGTGTCGGGTGCTTGTTCCGGGGTTCCCTGCGCGGCGCCGGGCGTGGGACGTGGATGCGCCCGGTGCGGCGGGGACGGGTGCGGGAGGCGGGCTTCGGTAACGGCTCTGCGCGTGGCGGCGGCAGCCGTCGGGTGCCGCCGCCACGCGGGTGTGGTCAGCGGTCCGCGTCGAGTGGTTCCAGGTCCTCGTCCTCGTCGAGGTCCAGGGCCGGCTCGTCCTCCAGGTCGTCGTCGTTGTCGTCGTCCAGGTCGTCGTCGAAGACGGCGCTGACGTCGAAGCGGCAGACCACCAGCTGCGGATCCACCTGTTCGAACGGGGCCTCCAGCCACTCGCCGGGTTCCGCCGGTTCGTCCGATGCCGTCACCCAGAGCGTGGAATCGCCCTCCTCCAGGCCGAACTCCTTGTGCCGGGAGGCGATCTCGTCCGGCTCGAACTCGCCGAACAGCAGACCGAGCGCGCCGTGCACGGTGCCGGAGGCCTCCGAGCCCTCGTCGTCCGCCGCCTCGATCCGCTGGGCGTGCGCGCGCAGCCGCTGGGGTTCCGCGACGGCGTAGTCGCGGCGGATCAGCACGCTGACCGCGCTCGGCTCCTCGGGGCCGGTGTACGGCGGCGCGTCCCCGGCACCGGGGATCTCGAAGGGAGTGACCTCGTCGTAGCGGTCGTAGAGCAGTTCGTCGTACGTCTCCGCGGCCGCGGCCAGCTCGTTGAACGCCTCGTAGACGGCCGGGTCCTCATCCCCCGACCTGCTTTCGACCGCGGCCAGGTGGCGGTCGAGCGCGGTCTTCACCGCCTCGGCGGCGGCGCGTACCTCGGCAGCGGTGGGCTGCGCAGCATCAGACATAGTGCAGACGCTATCCGTACCGGGGCCCGGCCCGCACAATAGATGCGATGCCGGAATACGAATTCGCCGACGTGTACGTGCCGCGCGGGGTCTCCCGCAAGGAGACGGCACGTCTGCTGACGGACCACGCGGAGTACGGTCACTGGGAGTTGTACCGCCTGACGCTGATGCGTGACGGCAGCCGCAGGGTGCGGCTGCGGCGGCGGATCATCCGCCAGGTGCGCGCCACCTGGTGAGCTCGCCTCGGCCGGAATCACACGACGGAGCGGGCCCCGCGGTCGCGGGGCCCGCTCCGTCGTGTGGGGGATGTCACGCGGCGCTGCGGGCCTTGCGGTAGAGGACCGCGCCGGCGAGCAGGGCGCCCGCGCCGACCGGGAGGACGAGGCCCATCGGGAGGTCGCTGCCGGTCTCGGCCAGCTGTGCGTCGGCCCGGGGCTGGGTGACGGTCTGGGTGTCCGGCCGGTTTCCGTCCGGGGAGCCGGGCGGGGTCCGGTCGCCGGGGGTCTCCGGCTCGTCCCCGGGGATCTCCGGCTGCTCGGGGCTGCCCGGGTCGCCGGGCTGTTCCGGCGTCTCGGGAACGGAGTCGCCGTTGGCGCAGCCGTTGCCCTCGGTCGCGTTGCCCGCGCCGAGGACGTCGACGCTGTTGCCGCAGACGTTCACCGGGATGTGCACCGGGGCCTGGACCTGGTTGCCGGAGCCCACGCCGGGCGAGTCGCCCGTACGGGCGTCGGCGTCCGAGCCGCCGTGGTGGCCCGAGCCGCCGTGGTCGTCCGACGCGGAGGCGCCGCCCTCGTTGGCGCAGGAGTTGCCGACGGACGGGTTGAGGACGCCGGCGACGTCGACGGTGTTGCCGCAGACGTTGACCGGCGCGTGCACCGGCGCCTGCACCGTGTTGCCGGACAGTACGCCGGGTGATCCGGTGGCGGCGCCCGTCGCGCCGGAGTGGGCGTGGGCGGCCCCGCCCGCGGCGGCGAGCACTCCCGTGGCGGCCGCCATGGTCATCAGGCCCTTGCGGGTGACCTGTCGCATGTGATGAATTCCTGCTTTCGAACCTGGTCCCGGGAATCGGTGCTCCCCCGATTGCCGGTGTTCCGACGTATTCCGAGACCCGTCGGCCCCGGAGCGCATGGCGCGCGCTCCGGGGCCGACGGGCTCAAACCCTCAGCGGGCATGCCCTAGGGGGCGAGACACAACGTCACGCGTTGACGCAGGTGTTGCCGAAGGCCGGGTTCAGCAGGCCGATCACGGAGATCGTGTTGCCGCAGGCGTTCACCGGGATGTGGATCGGAGCCTGGACGACGTTGCCGGAAAGGACACCCGGGGAGTGCACGGCGGCACCCTGGGCGCCCGAGTCGGCGGCGGCCATGCCCGCGCCCGCGAGAACCAGACCACCGGTGGCAGCGGCGACGGCGACGACCTTCTTGAGCATTGTTCCTCCTTGTTGGCAAAGCGATCCAAAGTCGCGGATCACATCACGGGTAACGAGGAGGAAGTAATCAGGCTACGAGCTTATGGTCGCATTCACTCTTCCCGGGCAACTCCGCACGCCTGCCCGAATATTGAGCCGACCCGCCCACCGGGTCAGGAGGCGTCCAGGAATCGGTCGAGCACGCGCACACCGAACTTCAGGCCGTCCACCGGCACCCGCTCGTCGACCCCGTGGAACATGCCCGCGAAGTCCAGCTCCGGGGGCAGCTTCAGCGGCGCGAAACCGAAGCAGCGGATGCCGAGGTCGTCGAAGGACTTGGCGTCGGTGCCGCCGGAGAGCATGTACGGCACGGCCCGGGCGATCGGGTCCTCGGCGCGCAGGGCGGTCTGCATGGCGTCGACGAGCCGGCCGTCGAAGTCGGTCTCCAGGGCCTTGTCGGAGTGCACGTCCTCGCGCCGCACGCGCGGGCCGAGGATCCGGTCGAGGTCGGCGAGGAACTCCTCCTCGTAGCCCGGCAGGAAGCGGCCGTCGACATGCGCGGTGGCCTGGCCGGGGATGACGTTGACCTTGTAGCCGGCGCCGAGCATGGTGGGCGCCGCCGAGTTGCGCAGGGTGGTGCCGATCATGCGGGCGATGCCGCCGAGCTTGGCGAGGGTCTCGTCCATGTTCTCCGGGTCGAGCTCGGTGCCGAGCGCGTCGGAGAGTTCGTCCAGGAAGGCCCGTACGGTCTTGGTGACCCTGACCGGCCACTTGTGCCGGCCGAGGCGGGCGACGGCCTCGCACAGTTCGGTGATGGCGTTGTCGTCGTTGGTCATCGAGCCGTGCCCGGCGGTGCCGTCGACGGTGAGCCGCATCCAGTGCATGCCCTTCTCGGCGGTCTCGACGAGGTAGAGGCGCAGCTTCTCGTTGACGGTGAAGGAGAACCCGCCGACCTCGCCGATCGCCTCGGTGACCCCCTCGAACAGCTCGGGGTGCTCGCGCACCAGGTGTTTGGCTCCGTACGTGCCGCCGGCCTCCTCGTCCGCGAGGAAGGCGAGGACGATGTCGCGCGGGGGTTTGCGTCCGCTGCGCATCCGGTCGCGGACGACCGCGAGGGTCATCGCGTCCATGTCCTTCATGTCGACGGCCCCGCGCCCCCACACGCATCCGTCGGCGATCTCGCCGGAGAACGGGTGGTGGGTCCAGTCGTCCGCGTTGGCCGGTACGACGTCGGTGTGGCCGTGGATGAGCAGCGCGGGCCGGGACGGGTCCTCGCCCTCGATCCGCGCCACGGTGGAGGCGCGCCCCGGGTGCGACTCGAAGATCTTCGGCTCCAGGCCCACCTCGGCGAGCTTCTCCGCGACGTACTCGGCCGCCCTGCGCTCGCCGGGGCCCGAGTGGTCGCCGTAGTTGCTGGTGTCGATCCGGATCAGCTCGCGGCAGAGGTCCACGACCTCGTCCTCACCGGTGACGCCCTTGGCCGTGCCCGTCTCGCTCACGTGCTTCCTCCCGCTGCTGGTGTTCCGGCTGGTCGGTCCTGCCCTCATCCTCCCTCCCCGGCGGGCGGGCCCCAAGACCCGGCCCGGCCCGTCGCCCGCCGTTCGGCACGACGACGCGACGGCGCGGGGGTGATCGGCCACCCCGGAACACCTGGTAATGTTTACTTCGTCGCCGCGGGGGGAAACCCGCGCGACAGACACCTTGTCCGGGTGGCGGAATGGCAGACGCGCTAGCTTGAGGTGCTAGTGCCCTTTATCGGGCGTGGGGGTTCAAGTCCCCCCTCGGACACATGAAGCGTGAGGGCCGCGACCGCGAGGTCGCGGCCCTCACGGCGTTGTCGGCGGAGGGTGACCATGACCGCGCGTTCCTGCCCCTGCGGGCTTCCCGAGGCGTACGAGGCCTGCTGCGGGCGTTTCCACACGGGTTCCGCCGCCGCGCCCACCGCCGAGCGGCTGATGCGGTCGCGGTACTGCGCGTTCGTGCGGCGGGACGGCGCGTATCTGCTGCGCACGTGGCATCCGGGGACGCGGCCGGAGCGGCTCGACCTCGACCCCGGGATGCGCTGGACCGGGCTGGAGATCCTGGACACCGAGGCCGGGTCCGCGTTCCACTCCACCGGGACGGTGACCTTCCGGGCCTCCTACCGGGGCGGCTCGCTGCACGAGCGCAGCCGGTTCGAGCGGGCCGGCGGGGTGTGGGTGTACGTGGACGGGGAGTTCCTCGGCTAGCGCGGCCGCGTCAGGGCGCCAGGATGTCCAGTTCCTGGAGGGCGCCCTCGGTGATCTCGCGGGTGAGGCGCTCCGCGCGGGCGGCGTCGCGGGCGCGGACCGCCTCGGCGAGCCGGACATGCAGGGTGACGGCCGCCGGGTCGGGGTCCTCGAACATCACGTCGTGGTGGGTGCGTCCGGTCAGGACCTCGGCGACGACGTCGCCGAGGCGGGCGAACATCTCGTTGCCGGAGGCGGTCAGGATCACGCGGTGGAAGGCCACGTCGTGGAAGAGGTATCCCTCCAGCTTGTGACCGCGTGAGTGGGCGACCATGCCGAGGGCGCACTCGGTGAGTTCGGCGCACTGCTCCGCCGTGGCGTTGCGCGCGGCCAGGGCCGCCGCCACCGGTTCGATCGCGGAGCGCAGGACGGTGAGCGAGCGCAGTTGCCGGGGCCGGTCCGCGCCGGTCAGGCGCCAGCGGATGACCTGGGGGTCGTACACGTTCCACTCGCAGGCCGGCAGGACCGTCACGCCGACGCGGCGCCGGGACTCGACCAGGTGCATGGACTCCAGGACCCGGACCACCTCGCGCATCACGGAACGTGACACGTCGAAGCGCTGGGCGAGCTCGTCGGTGCGCAGCACACTGCCCGGCGGGTAGTCGCCTGCGGTGATCTCGGGGCCGAGGGTGTCCAGTACCCGACCGTGCAGCCCTCGGCCCGTGGTGCTCATGCACTCAGAGTACGGGGCGGATCACGCGAAGAAAAAGTCAGACTTATACATCACACACTCTTGAATTCGTCGTATCTAATGCGCTTCAGTTACGTCGACATCACGTGTCAACGGAGACAGCAGACGGTGAGGCAGCGATGAACACCCCCCATGTCGTCGTCATCATGGGCGTCGCGGGCACCGGCAAGACGACCATCGGTTCCTTGCTCGCGGCCCGGTCCGACGTTCCCTACGCCGAGGGCGACGACTTCCACCCGAAGGCCAACATCGACAAGATGACGGCCGGTACCCCGCTCACCGACGACGACCGGTGGCCCTGGCTGGACGCCATCGGCGACTGGGCGCACGGGCGTGCGGGCCGGGGCGGGGTGGTCAGCTGCTCGGCGCTGAAGCGGTCGTACCGCGACCGGCTGCGGGCCGCCGCGCCCGGCGTGGTCTTCGTGCACCTCACCGGCGACCGCTCGCTCATCGAGGACCGGATGTCGCACCGGCAGGGGCACTTCATGCCCACGGCACTGCTCGACTCCCAGTTCGCCACGCTCCAGCCGCTGGAGCCCGACGAGGCCGGGGTCGCCGTGGACGTGACGGGCAGCCCCGAGGAGATCACCGCGCGGGTGGCCGCCGCCCTCGAGGACCTCCCGCGGGCCACCCCGTAGGTCCCTGCTCCCCCGTCCCCGGGCTCCCCCTCCCCACCCCCGTACACACAAGGGAACCACCGTGACCAGACTCAGTGTCGAGATGCTGGCAGCGGACGCACCCGAGGCGATCACCTCGGCCGGCCACGCTCAGCTGGGCATCGCCGTCCTGGCGGGCATCGCCGTCATCGTCCTGCTCATCACCAAGTTCAAGCTGCACGCCTTCCTGTCCCTGACCATCGGGTCGCTGGCGCTCGGCGCGTTCGCCGGGGCGCCGCTGGACGAGGTGATCACCAGCTTCAGTGCCGGACTCGGCTCCACCGTCGCCGGTGTCGGCGTCCTGATCGCCCTCGGGGCGATCCTCGGCAAGATGCTCGCCGACTCGGGCGGCGCCGACCAGATCGTCGACACCATCCTCGCGCGGGCGAGCGGCCGTGCGATGCCGTGGGCGATGGTGCTGATCGCCTCGGTCATCGGTCTGCCGCTGTTCTTCGAGGTCGGCGTGGTGCTGCTGATCCCGGTGGTGCTGATGGTCGCCAAGCGCGGCAACTACTCCCTGATGCGCATCGGCATCCCGGCGCTCGCCGGTCTGTCCGTGATGCACGGTCTGGTGCCGCCGCACCCCGGCCCGCTGGTCGCGATCGACGCCGTCGACGCCAACCTCGGTGTGACGCTGGCGCTGGGCGTGCTGATCGCCATACCGACGGTGGTCATCGCCGGTCCGCTGTTCTCCAAGTACGCCGCCCGCTGGGTGGACGTCCCGGCGCCGGAGGGGATGATCCCGCAGCGTCCCTCGGAGGACCTGGAGAAGCGTCCCGGCTTCGGGGCGACGCTGGCCACGATCCTGCTGCCGGTCGTGCTGATGCTGGCCAAGGCGCTGGTCGACATCGTCATCGACGACACGGAGAACTCCGTGCAGCGCGTGTTCGACGTGATCGGGTCGCCGCTGATCGCCCTGCTCGCGGCCGTGCTGGTCGGCATCTTCACCCTGGGGATGCCAGCCGGCTTCAGCCGGGAGCGGATCTCCTCCATCGTCGAGAAGTCGCTCGCGCCGATCGCGGGCATCCTGCTGATCGTCGGTGCGGGCGGCGGCTTCAAGCAGACGCTGATCGACACCGGTGTGGGCCAGATGATCCTGGACATCTCCAAGGACTGGTCCATCCCGGCGCTGCTGCTGGCCTGGCTGATCGCGGTGGCGATCCGGCTGGCGACCGGTTCGGCGACCGTGGCGACCGTCTCGGCGGCCGGTCTGGTGGCGCCGCTCGCGGCCGACATGTCGACCACGCACGCCGCCCTGCTGGTGCTGGCCATCGGTGCCGGTTCGCTGTTCTTCAGCCATGTCAACGACGCCGGCTTCTGGCTGGTGAAGGAGTACTTCGGGCTGAACGTCGGCCAGACGATCAAGACCTGGTCGATCATGGAGACGATCATCTCGGTGGTGGCCGGTGCGCTGGTCCTGCTGCTGTCGCTGATCATCTAGCCGGGTTCCCCGGCTGCCCGCGGCCCGCCCGCCCCTCGTCGCGACGAGGGGCGGGCGGGCCGTTCCGCGTTCGCGGGCGCCGGGCTCAGGGTCTACGAGGTCCGCTCGGCCTCCTGGTCGAGCCGGAACGCCTCGTTGCCGAGTCCGATGCGGGCGTGCGTCTCGGGGGCTCGGGTGCGCAGCACCGCCCCCTGGACCAGGCCGACGACGAGGGCGAGCCCGATGACGCCGGGCAGGATCCAGCTCAGGGCGGAGTCGGGGCCGGCCCCGACCAGTACGTCGAAGTCCTTGACGGTGTAGCCGGCGATCACCACCAGGGCGATGCCCGCCAGCGCCGAGGTGACCAGCCGCCAGGCCTGCGCGCCGGCGGCTCCGCGCCGGACGAAGAAGACGACGACGGACAGGGAGGCGATGGCCATCAGCACGATCACGCCGAGCGCGCCGATGTTGCCGCCCCAGGTGAACAGGTGCAGGACGGGCGCGGTCGGGTCGCCTGTGGGCTTGTCGTCGGTGAACGCGAAGACGAGGACCAGCACGGCGGCGATGACGGTCTGGAGCAGGGAGCCGGTGCCGGGGGCGCCGCTGGCGCCGGTGGTGCGGCCGAAGGCGGCGGGCAGCAGGCCCTCGCGGCCCATGGCGAACGCGTACCGGGCGACGACGTTGTGGAAGCTGAGCATCGCCGCGAACATGCCGGTCACGAAGAGGATGTGCAGGACGTCGGTGAAGGTGCCGCCGAGCCGTTCCTCGGTGAGGAAGAACAGCAGGCCCGCGCTCTGCTCCTGGGAGGTGCCGATGATCCCGGAGGGGCCGGTGGCGACGGTGAGCGCCCAGCTGCTGATGGCGAAGAAGACGGCGACGCCGGCGACGGCCAGGAACATCACGCGCGGTACGACCTCGTGCGGCTTGCTGGTCTCCTCGGCGTACACGGGGGCCTGTTCGAAGCCGAGGAAGGCCGCGATGCAGAAGCACAGGGCGGTGCCGACGCCGGCGCCGGTGAGCGTGTCCGGGTTGAAGGCGTGCAGCGACAGGCCCTCCTTGCCGGGGTCGGCGATGGCGGCGATGTCGAAGACGACGACCAGCAGGACCTCGATGACCAGCAGTACGCCGAGGACGCGCGCGTTGACGTCGATCTTCAGCCAGCCCAGGGCGCCGACGGCCAGGACGGCCACGAGCGAGGGTATCCACCAGGCGATCTCGATGTCGGCGTAGGTGGCGAAGAGGCCGGAGACCTCGAAGCCGAAGATGCCGTAGATGCCGACCTGGAGGGAGTTGTAGGCGACGAGGGCGACCATGGCGGCGCCCGCGCCGGCGGTGCCGCCGAGCCCGCGGGAGATGTACGCGTAGAAGGCGCCCGCGTTGTGGACGTGCCGGCTCATCTCGGCGTAGCCGAGGCTGAAGAGGACCAGCACGGCGCCGAGGACCACGAAGAGCAGCGGCTGGCCGACGATGCCCATCACCGCGAATGTGGTGGGCATGACACCCGCGACCACCATGAGGGGGGCGGTCGCGGCGAGCACGGAGAGCAGCAGGCCCCCGGTGCCGAGGCGGTCGGCGCGCAGGGCGCGCTCCTGCCCCTTGAACGTACTGATGCCGTCGGCTGTTGCTCTGCTCTTGCTCGAACTGTCCGTCGTCATCTCTAGACCGTCCTTGGGTCGGTGGTGGTTGCGGCGGGGTGCGAGGGGTGCGGGTGGCGGGCGGGGTCAGGCCGTGCCCAGGGCGGCGGCGCGGGCGGTGCGGAAGGCGGTCAGGGGGTCGCGGTCGGGGTAGGACCAGGGGGTCGGTGTGGCGTGGTCGCCGATGCGGTGGAAGAGGGCGGCGGCCTCGGCGCCCCGGCCCTCGCAGACCTTGGCGTGGGCGAGGAAGTTCAGGTCGACCAGCCGCCGCGGATGGTCCTCGTGCTCCCACTCCAGCCACCAGTCGAAGGCGGCCTTCATCACCTGCCGGGCGCGGCGGCCGACCCAGTGTCCGGAGGCGACCGGATCGGCGGGTTCGTGCCCGGCGGCGGCCAGGGTGCGGTAGCGCTCGGCGTGCGCGATGACCGGCAGGATCGCCAGCGGGGAGTCGGCGGGTGCCTGTTCGGCGGCCCAGTTGGCGAAGTCGTACACCTCGTGCAGCGGGTCCGGGCCGGCCTCCACGCGCCGCTCGGCGAGCCAGCCGACCACCAGGTGGTGGGCGTGGTGGTGGTCCGCGTACCGGGTGCGGACCTGTTCGAAGATCCGGACCACGTCACCGTCCGCGCCCCGGGCGCTCTCCAGCAGGAGCAGTCCGAGCCACGGGGTGGGGTCGGGGGGCCGCAGTTCCGCGGCCCGGTGGCAGGCCTCGCTGGCGCGGGCGGGTTTCTCCTTGCCGTGCAGCGCGCGCCGTACCTGGGCGAGGGCGAGCAGCAGGGAGGCGTCGGCGGAGCCGGGCTCGGCAAGCAGCCACTCACGGGCCCAGGCGGCACAGTACGGCTCCCGGGCGAGCACCGTGATCCGGTGGCCCCGGCGGTCCCAGTCGTCCCCCGTACGGCCGAGCAGTGAGCGGGTGGTCTGCCATCGGCCCTGCGCCAGCGCGGCCCGCGCGGCGGCGAGTTCGGCGTCGTCGAGAGCCTCGTCGAAGGCCTGTGCCGCACGTTTGCGGGCACGGCCGAGGGGAGGCGGGGGTGGGGACACCGCGGAACTTCCTCACGCGCTCTTCTTGTGGCTCGGCTCACGGCGGGCGGTCGGTGCGGCAGTGGTCGGCTGCCGACTGCCATGAGCTGATCACAGACAGCAAAGCGTCAGCCCACTGATCACGTCAAGGCCACCCGGTGCGTTACACGCGTCAACTCCGGTCACGAACAAGCAACTTGTGTTACTCCGGTGGCTGGGCGCGCCGTGAGCGCCGCATGGCCGGCGGCGGGCGGCGCACTGCTTGGATGACCGTATGAGTGCTGACGAGATCATCGACATCGTCGACGAGCACGACCGGGTGGTCGGGCGGTCGTCGCGCGGTGAGGCCTACGCGCGGGGGCTGCGCCACCGGTGCGCCTTCGTCCTGGTCCGGGACACCGGCGGGCGGATCTTCGTCCACCGCCGCACGGCGGCCAAACAGGTCTTTCCCTCGCTGTACGACCTGTTCGTCGGCGGGGTCGTCGGCGCGGGCGAGAGCTATGACGAGGCGGCGCTGCGGGAGGCCGAGGAGGAGCTGGGGGTGAGCGGACTGCCGCGCCCCGAGCACCTGTTCACGTTCCTGTACGACGGCGGGGCGGGCGGAAGCTGGTGGTCGGCGGTGTACCAGGTGCGCTGCGAGCTTCCGGTGCGGCCGCAGGCCGAGGAGGTGGCCTGGTACGGCTTCCTGACGGAGGCGGAGGTGGAGCGGCGGCTGGGTGAGGGCGCGTGGGAGTGGGTGCCGGACGGGCTGGAGGCGTACCGGCGGCTGCGGGCGTGGCGGGCGGGCGGACCGGGGGGTTCAAGAGGTCCGGGCGGTCAGGGCGGTCCGGGCGGTCCGGCTGGTGGGTAGGGTCTGCGGCGTGATCGATTTTGCGCGGAACGTCCGGTTGTGGTTCGCGCCGGCGGATGTGCGGCGGGAGGGCACGACACCCGACTACCGGTTCTCGCTGGCGAACGAGCGGACGTTCCTCGCCTGGCTGCGTACCGCGCTCGCGCTGATCGGCGGCGGGTTCGCCGTGGACCAGTTCCTGCCGGATCTGCGGTGGGGGTGGCGGGTCGGACTCGCGCTCGCGCTGCTCGCGGCGGGTGCCCTGTGTGCGCTGCGGGCGGTCAATCACTGGGTGCGGTGCGAGCGGGCGATGCGGCGGGGCGAGGATCTGCCGGTGTCGCGGTTCCCGGCGCTGCTGAGCATGGTGGTCACGGTGGTGGCCGTGGCGATGGTCGTGGTGGTGCTCTTCGGGTGGGCGGGGTGAGCGGGGCGGCCGCGGACGCGAGCGCGCGGGATCCCGGGCTGCAGCCGGAGCGGACTCGGCTGGCGTGGCGGCGTACGACGCTGTCGAGCACGGTAGTGGTCGTGCTGGCGGTGAGGGCGGCGCTGACGGGCGGAGTGTCGGCGGCGGGGGTCGTCCTGTGCGCGCTGTGCTGTGGCTGGTGGCTCTGGTTCCTGTGGATCGCGCACCGGCGGATCCGGGGGCTGGCGGCGGTGAGCCGGCCGGGGGCGCCTGCGCGGGCGTACGCGGTCGGGGCGGTGATCTGTACGGTGGCCCTGGCCGGGTGCGGGGCGGTGCTGGTCGGGGTGGGATGAGGTGGGGGGTGAGGTGGGGGGGGCCGTTGCTGCGGAGGGTTTTCGCCCCCGCCGCCCCTTCCCGTCCCGTCCCTGGGGCTGCGCCCCCGGACCCCCCTTTCGGCCCTTCGGGCCTCGTCCTCAAACGCCGGACGGGCTTATTGGCTCACCCTCACCACGATCTTGCCCCTTGTCCGGCCCTCCTGGTTCAGGCGGTGGGCGTCGGCGGCCCGGTCGAGGGGGAAGGTCTCCGAGACGTGGACGGTGAGCGCGCCCTGGTCCGCCAGGTCGGAGAGGTGCTGGAGGTCCTGCGGATCGGGGCGGACGAACCAGTAGTGGCCGCCGAAGTTCACCACCTCCGGGTCGGCGATCGAGGCAAGGCGGCCCTCGGGGGCGAGGAGGTTCGCGGAGGCCTTCAGGGCGTCGCCGCCCACCGAGTCGAACACCGCGTCCACGCCCTCGGGGGCCAGGCCCCGTACCCGCTCGGCCAGACCTTCGCCGTAGCTCACCGGCTCCCCGCCCAGCCCTCGTACGTAGTCGTGGTTGTGCTCGCTCGCCGTGCCGATGACGCGGGCGCCGAGGTGCGCGGCGAGCTGGACGGCGACGGAGCCGACCCCGCCGGCCGCGGCGTGCACCAGGAGCGTCTCGCCCCGCTTGACCTCGAGGACGCGGTGCAGCACCTGATACGCGGTCAGGCCCGCGAGGGGCAGGCCGGCCGCCTCCTCGAAGGTGAGGGAGCCCGGCTTGCGCGCGAGGGTGCGCACCGGGGCGGCCACGTACTCGGCGAGGGTGCCCCGGGAGAGGACGTCCTCGCGCACGTATCCGATCACCTCGTCGCCGGCGGAGAACTCCGGGACCGCCGGGCCCGGCTGGACGACCACGCCCGAGACGTCCCAGCCCGGGACCACCGGGAAGACGGCCGGGAGGACCGCGTCGAGGTAGCCCTCGCGGCACTTCCAGTCGACCGGGTTGACGGCCGCCGCCCGCACCTTCACCAGCACCGTGTCGGGACCGACCTTGGGATCGTCGACCTCCCCGAGCTCCAGCACCTCGGGGCCGCCGTACCGTGCGTAGCTGATCGCCTTCATGGGTCCGACCCTCCGGGGTCCGCGCTCGTCGTGCAAGCCGGATGACCTGATATACGCCATCCGCGTGGCGTACGGGACGGGTGGCGCGTGCCGGAGGCGCCTATCGTGGGCCCGATCACGTTTCGTCGCCGCTCTGGACGGCATACCGACCGGTCGGCATCATGGGCGGGTACTGTTTCCTGCCCGGAGGAGCGACGATGAGCCCCGACCACCCGCCCGGACTCGATCTCGACCGGCTGCGCGGCCTGCTCGAAAAGGAGCGGCCCGGCCTGGTGAACGGCCCGCTGTCCGGCCGGCTGATCGAGGGCGGCAGGTCGAACCTCACGTACGCGCTCTCGGACGGCCACGCGCGGTGGGTCGTACGGCGTCCCCCGCTCGGCCATGTCCTGGCCACCGCGCACGACATGAAGCGCGAGCACCGGGTGATCAGCGCCCTGCACCCGACCGCCGTGCCGGTGCCGCGCCCGGTCCTGCTGTGCGAGGACGAGGAGGTGCTGGGGGCGCCCTTCTACGTCATGGAGTTCGTCGAGGGCACCCCGTACCGCACGGCCGGACAGCTCGCCGCGCTCGGCCCCGGGCGCACCCGGGACGCCGTGCTGAACCTGGTGGACACGCTCGTCGAACTGCACTCCGTCGATCCCGGCGAGGTGGGACTGGCCGACTTCGGCCGTCCCGAGGGCTTCCTGGACCGGCAGTTGCGGCGCTGGGGCAAGCAGCTGGACGCCTCCCGCAACCGGGAGCTGGCCGGGATCGACGAGCTGCACGCCGCCCTCGGGCGCGAACTGCCCGGCTCCCCCGCGCCGACGGTGGTGCACGGCGACTACCGCCTGGACAACGCGCTGATCGGCGAGGACGACAGGATCAAGGCGGTCCTCGACTGGGAGATGTCCACCCTGGGCGACCCGCTGACCGACCTCGGGCTGCTGGTGATGTACAGCATGCCGCTGGGCACGCCGGACTCCCCCGTCTCCACGACCGCCGAGGCCCCCGGGCACCCCGATCCGGCCGAGCTGATCGAGCGGTACGCCGCGCGGTCGGGGCGCGATGTCTCCGCGGTGTCCTGGTACACGGCGTTCGCCTGGTTCAAGCTCGCCGTGATCCTGGAGGGCATCCACTACCGCTACACGCTGGGCCAGACGGTCGGGCGCGGTTTCGACCGCATCGGCGATCTGGTCCCGGTCTTCATCGAGCACGGTCTGACCACTCTTCAGGAAGGCTGACCAGACATGGACTTCGCGTTCGACGCGCGCACCGAGGAACTGCGGGCCAGGCTCCTCGCCTTCATGGACGAGTACGTCTACCCGGCCGAGCAGGTCGTGCACGAGCAGCGTGCCGGACTGGACTCGCCGTGGGAGAACGTCCCCGTCCTGGAGGAGCTGAAGGCCGAGGCCCGCCGTCAGGGGCTGTGGAACCTGTTCCTGCCCGACTCCGAGTACGGCGCCGGCCTCACCAACCTCCAGTACGCCCCGCTGGCGGAGATCATGGGCCGCTCCCCGCAGATCGCTCCGACGGTGACCAACTGCGCGGCGCCGGACACCGGGAACATGGAGGTGCTGGCACAGTTCGGCGACGAGGCGCACAGGAAGCAGTGGCTCCAGCCGCTGCTGGCCGGTGAGATCCGCTCCGCGTTCGCGATGACCGAGCCGGACGTGGCCTCCTCGGACGCCACCAACATCACCACGCACATCGAGCGGGACGGTGACGAGTACGTCATCACCGGCCGCAAGTGGTACATCTCCGGGGCGATGCACCCGGACTGCCAGATCTTCATCGTGATGGGCAAGACCGACCCGGACGGGGCGGACATCCGCCGTCAGCAGTCCATGGTGCTGGTCCCGCGCGACACCCCGGGGGTCACGATCACCCGCGCGATGCAGGTGTTCGGGTACGAGGACCACTACCACGGCGGGCACGCCGAGGTGGTCTTCGACCACGCGCGCGTGCCGGCGGCGAACCTGATCGGTGAGGAGGGCGGCGGGTTCGCCATCGCGCAGGCCCGGCTCGGTCCCGGCCGGATCCACCACTGCATGCGGCTGATCGGCATGGCCGAGCGGGCGATCGAGCTGATGTGCCGCCGCGCGGTGTCCCGGGACGCCTTCGGCAAGGCGCTGGCGCAGCAGGGTGTGGTGCAGAACTGGATCGCCGACGCGCGGGTGGCGGTCGAGCAGGTGCGGCTGCTGGTGCTGAAGACCGCCTGGATGATGGACACCGTGGGCAACCGGGGCGCCCACACCGAGATCCAGGCCATCAAGATCGCCACCCCGCGCACGGTCGTCGGCATCCTCGACCGGGCGATCCAGCTGTACGGCGCGGGCGGGGTCAGCCAGGACTTCCCGCTGGCCGAGCTGTACGCCGGTGCCCGCACGCTGATGATCGCCGACGGGCCCGACGAGGTGCACCAGCGGTCGCTGGCGCGGCGGGAGCTGAAGAAGTACCTGTAGAGGGGCGGCCGTCGGTCCGGCGGCCGTCAGTAGCCGCCGGAGGGGGTGTGGTCCGTCAGCGCCAGCGCGCGCAGGAAGTCACGCACGCGCAGGAGCCGGCGGGCCAGCAGGCGGGGCGCGGTGGGGGCGTGCGGGGAGTAGGCCGTGGTCCACAGCGCTCTCGGAAGATCCATGCCCTCAGCATCGGTTCCGGCCGTCCAGCGGTCCAACAGATGGTTTCGCTGGCACCGGTCACTAGAATCGATGGATGGAGCTCCGTCAGCTGCGCCATTTCATGGCGGTCGTCACCGAGGGCAGTTTCACCGCCGCCGCGCGTGCCGAGCTGATCGTGCAGTCGGCGCTCAGTTCCTCGGTCCGCAATCTGGAACGGGAACTGGGCGCCGACCTGTTCGACCGCACCGGCCGGCGGGTGGTGCTCACCGAGGCGGGGCGGGCGCTGCTGCCGCAGGCGCGGGCGCTGCTGGCCGGCGCGCGGTCCGCGCGGGAGGCGGTGGCGGCGGTGGCCGGGCTGGACACCGGCCGGGTGGCCATCGGCACCATCCAGACGCTGACCTGCGTCGATCTGCCGGGTGAGCTGTCCGCCTTCCACCAGGGGTTCCCGGGCGTCCAGGTCTCCGTACGGGACGCGCCGGTGGACGATCTGACCGAGGCGCTGCGGGCGGGCGAGCTGGACCTGGCGTATCTCGCGCCGGACGCGCGGGAGCTGCCGGAGGGGCTGGCGGTGCACGCGACCTGGCACGAGGAGCTGGTGCTGATCACCGCGCCGGGGCACCGGCTGGCCGGGGCGGAGCACGCACGTGTGACGGATCTCGCCGGGGAGCCGTTCGTGGACTTCCGCGCGGGGACGGGGCTGGAGACGGCCGTGCGGCGGCTGGCCGCCCACTGGGGGCTGCGGCGCCGGATCACCTGTGACGTCACCCAGGCGGGGCTGCTGGTGGACCTGGTGCGGGCCGGGATCGGGGTCGCGTTCGTGCCCCGGCCGCTCGGTGAACGGGCAGGGCTGCCGTGCGTCACGGTCCCGCAGCCGGAGCCGGGGCGCACGGTGGTGCTGGCCGGGCGCGGGTCCCGGCCGCGCAACCCGGCGGCGGCCGCCCTGCTCGATCACCTCATGGGCCGCCGCGCGCCGTTCAGGGACGCAGCGCGCGCAGCAGCAGGTCGGCCAGGTGACCGGCGACCTCCTGGGGGCTGAGCGGGCCGTCGGGGCGGTACCAGGTCGACAGGTGGTGCACGGAGCCGAAGTGGTAGTCGACGACGAGATCGGCCGGGGTGGCCGTGGAGAAGACGCCCTCCCGCTGGCCCTCCTCGACCAGCGCGCGGAAGCGTTCGTGGTAGCGGCGGCGCTCGGCGCGCACCTGCTTGTTCTTCTCCGGGCTCAGGTGGTGCATGGAGCGGAAGAAGATCGACGCGTCGTCGAGGTTCTCGATCGTGGTGACGACGACGTCGGCCGCGGCGCCGCGCAGCCGCTTCTCGATCGGCTCGTCGGCGTCCGCGAAGTGGTCCAGGCGTTCCTGCTGGAGGCGCAGCACGCGTGCGTACACCTCGTGCAGCAGGTCGTCCTTGGAGCCGAAGTAGTGGTACAGCGCCCCTTTGGTGACGCCGGCCGCCTCGACGATCTCCTGCACCGATGTGCGGTCGTAGCCCTGCTCGGCGAAGAGCCGGGTGGCGGCGGCCAGGAGCCGCCGCGGCACGGGAGTTCCGTCACCGTCCGTCGTCCTGGGCACTGCCGCCACCCGCCTTTCCGTGTCGCTGTCGGTCGTCGTGGGTCGGGAACGTTTTTCCCGACGGGGGATCTTCCCACTGTCCGCCCCCGGCGTGTACGGCAGGGACCCCGCCCGGCGGGGTTCCGCGCGGGCGGCCGGTCTTCCGCCGTGGCGCGCGGCGGGCACGACCGGGTCCGGTCCGGCGCCGGGGCGGCCCGTCAGCCGGTGGCCTCCCAGTGCTGCTGGAGGCGGTTCATGCCGGAGAGCCAGCGGTCGGGTTCGGTGGCGCGGGCCCGGTAGTACTCGGCGACCTCGGGGTGCGGGAGGATCAGGAAGCGGTCCTCCTCGATGCCGCGGAAGAGGGCGTCGGCGACGTCGTCCGGTTCGATCGCGGTCGGCTTGAGGACCAGGTCGCCCGCGCTGCCGCTGGCGTCGAGCATGTCGGTGCGTACGCCCTGCGGGCAGATCGCGTGGACCTTCACCCCGCGGTGGCTGTACGTGAGGGACAGCCACTCGGCGAAGGCGTAGGCGCCGTGCTTGGTGACGCTGTAGGGGGCCGTGCCGATCATGGTGAGCAGTCCGGCGGCGGAGACGGTGGAGACGAAGCGCCCGCTGCCGCGCTCCAGCCAGTCCGGCAGCAGGGTGTGCGCCGCGCGGACGTGCGCCATGACGTTGACGTCCCAGGAGACGGCCCAGCCCTGTTCGTCGAGCGGTTCTCCGGGGCTCCCGCCGTCGCGGCCGACGCCGGCGTTGGCGCAGTAGACGTCGACCGTCCCGCCGAGCGCCTCGCGGGCCTCGGCGACGATCGAGGAGGCGTCGCCCGGGACGGCGATCCCGTCGATCTCCGCGGCCACGGCCTTCGCCCGGCCGGCGTCCAGGTCGTTGACGACGACCTGGGCGCCCTGTGCGGCGAAGCGGCGGGCGAGCGCCGCTCCGATGCCGCCCCCGGCTCCCGTGACGACCACCTTCGCACCCTGCACGGCTTGCACCATCGGACTCCTTCGACGCGGCTCCCAGCGACTTCCGGCCGCCAGACTAACCGGTCGGTATGCCGGGTGGAAGAGGTCTTCGGCGCGGGGTCGGTCCGGTTCGTTCCCCGGGCCGGTCGGGCGCGCTAGCGTGCGTGGGCATGACACCCGCCGCGATCACGGAGGTCACTGTATGAAGCTGTCCAGACGGAGCCTGCTCGCCACCGCCACCACCACCACGGCCGCCGTCGCGGTCTCCGCCGCGCCCGCGGCCGCCGCTTCCGGGCCGGCGGCGCGCGGGGGCGGCCGGAGGCTGCGCACCGGGTTCGAACGGCTCGCCGCGGACGGCTACGCGCCGCTCGACGGGCAGCGCGTGGGCGTGGTCACCAACCCGACCGGCATCACCCGGGACGCACGGCACATCGTCGACGCCATGCACGCCGACGACCGGGTGGACCTGATCGCCGTCTTCGGCCCCGAGCACGGGTTCCGGGGAACGGCGCAGGCGGGCGGCTCCGAGGGCCGCTACGACGATCCGGCGACCGGCCTGCCCGTCTACGACACGTACCTGAAGAGCGGTCGGGCGCTCGCCGACGTCTTCACCGCGTCCGGCGTGGACACGGTGGTCTTCGACATCCAGGACGTCGGCGCGCGGTTCTACACGTACATCTGGACGCTGTTCGACTGCATGGAGGCGGCCGCGCTCGCCCGCAAGCGGTTCGTGGTCCTGGACCGGCCCAACCCGGTGACCGGGCGGGCCGCGCTCGGTCCGGTGCTGCACAAGGAGTTCGCGACCTTCGTCGGACGGCAGCCGGTCTCGCAGGCGCACGGGATGACGGTGGCCGAGCTGGCACGGCTGTTCAACGGGGAGTTCCTGACGACGCCGGTGCCGCTGGAGACCGTACGGATGTCGGGCTGGAAGCGGTCGGACTTCTACGACGCCTCGGGGCTGCCGTGGGTGCCGCCGAGCCCGAACATGCCGACGCCGGAGACGGCGCTGGTGTACTCCGGGACGTGTCTGTTCGAGGGCACGAACCTGTCGGAGGGGCGCGGCACCACCCGGCCGTTCGAGCTGCTGGGCGCGGACGGGATCGACGGGGGCTGGGCGGCCGCGGCGAACGGGCTGGGCCTGGCGGGCGTGCGGCTGCGGGAGGCGTACTTCGCGCCGACGTTCTCCAAGTTCCAGGGGAAGACCGTCGGGGGGGTGCAGGTGCATGTGCACGACCGGGAGGCCTTCGACCCGGTGCGCACCGGGATCGGGCTGCTGATCACCGCGAAACGGTCGTGGAGCGGCTTCGCCTGGCGGCCGGACAACTGGATCGACAAGCTCACCGGTTCCACCCTCGTACGCACCATGATCGACGCGGGTGCGGACACGGACGAGGTGGTCGGCGGCTGGCAGCGGGAGCTGGCGGCGTTCCGCAGGATGCGGCGGGAGTACCTGCTCTACCGCTGAGCGGGAGCGGGAGGGCGGACGACGGCGGCGGGTCGCGGGCAGCGATCCGCCGCCGTGCTGTACGGGACCGTCGCCACCCCGGTGACCTGCGGTGTCATCGGCCCGTACGCCGCCGTCCGGGGCGTCGGGCCGGGCGGATCGGTGAGCGGTGTGCATATCGGCCGGTCGTTCAGGAACCCGTGGAAGCCGCGGGGAGTTCTCAGGCTGCGGGGGATCGCTCTTCCCCGGCGGGAGGGGGACGGGGCGCACGACCGCCGGTATCCCCGTGGACGACCACAACTGAAGCACGCGCCGGGGGAGTTGACCACGAGCCCCCGGGGCCGGCTGATGGGGGCCATCGGAAAAAGGATGGAGCCGATTCGCGTGTCGATACGTCTATTCGGCGACGTCCGTTCGACGACGCCGAAGTGACCGGACTACAGGTGCAGGTGTGACGGAGGTGCAGGACGATGGCCGGTTTCCGGAGTCTGGCGAGACAGGTCCGAGATCCCCGGTGCGATCTGGCGCTGCGGCGCTATTCGCTGCGCAAGTGCCTCGAGCGATTCGCTCCGTACGGGCACAGGGCGACCTGGGACCATCTGTGCTCGCGGGCCGGGTTCGATCCCGAGGACCGCTCCGTCGACCCGGTGCGGCTCGTGGCCGCGCTGGACGAACTGGAGGAGGCCCGGGCGGTCTGGCTGGCCTATGAGGTGGAGTTCGCGCAGCGGCGCAGGAAGGAGAAGCACGACGGGCTGCGCAGGCCGGGCAGTGTGGACGACTGGCACCGGCTGACCTGGGGCGGTTTCGGTGTGGCCTGGTGCGACGATCCGCGGGTGCATCCGCGGGAACCGCTGGCCGAGGTGCTGCGGCGGCTGATCGCCGCCCTGGAGCGCGAGCCGGGGACGGCCTGCCCCGTGTGCCGGGGGGAACGGCTCATGTGGCGCCACGACCTGGATCACGAGCCCTCGGCCGGCCCGGTCTGCACGGACTGCGGAATCCTGGTGCCGCGCCCCGTGCTCACCCCGGGGGCGCTGGCGGGGGCCCGCCGGGCGCGGCTGCTGGTGTCGGCCTGAGAGGCAGGGGCGTCCGTCCGAGGACGTGTCGCCCGAGGCAGGATCGCTTGAGGCAGGGAGCAACGGGGGCGTGGGGGTGCGCCGGGGATGCCGCACCCCCGTCGGCTCCGGGGACCGTAGCAGGTGGTAAATCGCTCGCACCAGGGATTTCCCTCCCGGGACAGTCGGTGGCGATGAATCGCACCTGAGAGCCCTGGAGCCGTCCGATGTCGACGCTGCGCGTCACCGCCGAAGTCCTGACCGTCCACGAACACCCGGGTGCCGACGCCCTCGAACTGGCCCAGGTGGGCCTGTACCGGGCCGTCGTCGCCAAGGGCGCCTACCGCACGGGTGACGCGGCGGTCTACATCCCCGAGCAGTCCGTGCTGCCGACCGGGCTGATCGAGGAGCTGGGGTTGACCGGGCGCCTGGCGGGCCGGGACCACGACCGGGTCAAGGCGATCCGGCTGCGCGGTGAGCTGTCGCAGGGCCTCGTCTGCCGGCCGAAGGCGCTCGCGGACGTCGACCTGCGGCGGGCCGCCGCCGACGGCACCGACTTCGCGGAGCTGCTGGGCATCACCAAGTGGGTGCCGCCGGTCCCGCCGGCCATGAGCGGCGAGGTGGAGTCCGCGCCGGAGCTGCTGCCCTGGGTCGACATCGAGAACCTCCGGCGCTATCCGGACGTCTTCGCCCCGGGCGAGCCCGTGGTGGTCACCGAGAAGCTGCACGGCACGGCCTGCCTGCTGACGTACTCGGCCGCGGAGGACCGGGTGCGGGTCTCCTCCAAGGGCTTCGGTGCCAGGTCGCTGGCGCTGAAGGAGGACCCGCGCAACCTGTACTGGCGTGCGGTGCGCGCGCACGGTGTCGCCGAGGCCGCGGCGGAGCTCGCCGCACGGCTGGGCGCGCGGCGGATCGGCATCTTCGGTGAGGTGTACGGCGCGGGGGTGCAGGACCTGGCGTACGGCGCGGACGGACGGCGCGACACCCTCGGGTACGCGGTGTTCGACGTGTCCGCGGAGATCGACGGCCGGGTGCGCTGGCTGGACGCGGCGGAGCTGCTGGAGGGCCGGCTGCCGCTGGTGCCACGGCTGTTCTCCGGCCCGTACGACAGTGAGCGGGTACTGGAGATCGCCAGTGGCCGGGAGACGGTGTCCGGCAGGGAGCTGCATCTGCGGGAGGGCGTGGTGATCCGCCCGGCGGTCGAGCGGCACAGCCCGGTGACCGGCGGACGCGCGATAGCCAAGGCCGTCAGCCCGGCCTATCTGACCCGGAAGGGCGGCACCGAGTACGAGTGAGCCGCGCCGGCGGGCGGGGGAGCCCCCGCCCGCCGGTTCCGCGTTCAGTGCCCGCTCCCCCGTTTTCCGTTCTCGGGGAGCAGGCGGGAGCCGGTGCGGCGGTCGCCGGCGATGTCGTCCGGGTTGGACAGGACGCAGCTGTCCAGGGAGAGGCAGCCGCAGCCGATGCAGTCCGTGAGGTGGTCGCGCAGACGGTTGAGCTGCCGGATGCGCTCGTCCAGTTCGGAGCGCCAGGCCTCGGACAGGTGCGCCCAGTCGTCCCGGGTGGGGGTGCGTTCCTCGGGCAGTTCGGCGAGCGCCTCGCGGATCGTGGCGAGCGGGATGCCGACGCGCTGGGCGGCGCGGATGAAGGCGACCCGGCGCAGGGTGTCACGGCTGTAGCGCCGTTGGTTGCCCGGGGTGCGGCGGCTGCTGATCAGGCCCTTGGACTCGTAGAAGTGCAGGGCGGAGACGGCGGCGCCGCTGCGGGCGGAGAGCTGGCCGACCGTGAGCTCGTGGATCTTCTCTGGAATCCGTTGCACTCCCCGAACCCTACCGACCCCCGCGGCGCCCGTGTCCGTTGACAGGGACCCCCCGGCCGACCATGCTAAGCAGTTGCTTAGGCATGCGCACGCGGATGCGCCTGCGACTACGTGACGCGAGAGGCCGGGACATGGCAGAGCCGAGGATCTTCACGTCCGTCGACGACCTGAAGGCGGCGGTGGGCGAGCAGCTGGGATACACCGACTGGCTGGAGGTCGACCAGAAGCGGATCGATCTGTTCGCCGAGGCCACCGGCGACCACCAGTGGATCCACGTCGATCCGGAGAAGGCCGCGGCGGGGCCGTTCGGGACGACCATCGCGCACGGCTATCTGACGCTGTCGCTGCTGCCGCTGTTCGGCCCGCAGCTGATCTCCGTCGAGGGCGTGAAGATGGGTGTCAACTACGGCACCAACAAGGTCCGCTTCCCCGCCCCGGTGCCGGTCGGCTCGCGCGTGCGCGCCACCGCGACGATCACCGCCGTGGACGAGGTGAAGGGCGGGGTCCAGGTGGCCACGGCGTTCACCGTGGAGCGCGAGGGCGGCGACAAGCCGGTGTGCGTGGCCGAGTCGGTGGCCCGCTACTACATCTAGCTAGGCTGCCGCTCCCCCGGCTCCGACCATCCTGAGCACGAGGTCGGCGTAGAGTTCGCCGACCTGCTCGGGGGTGCGGGGGCCGTCGACGTTGAACCAGCGGGCCACGTCGATGCAGAGGGAGAGCACGGCGAGGGTGGTGCCCCGTACGTCGGTGACGTCGAAGTCGCCGGAGCGCACGCCGTCCTCGATGATCCCGCGCACCTCGGCGTCGACCTGGCGCCGCAGGTCCAGGATCTCGGCGCGGGCGTCGGGGCCCAGCGAGTCGAGTTCGTACTGCACCACCTTGGCGGTGGTACGGCCGCCCGCGTGCCAGCGGACGAAGGAGCTGACCGCGTCGGCGAGCCGCTCCGCCGGGCTGCCCTCGGCGCGGGCCGCCGTGCGCAGGATCGCCACGGCCTTCTCGTGGCCGATCCTGCTGATCCGGTGGAGCAGCTCTTCCTTGGTCTTGTAGTGGATGTAGAGCGCGGCCGGGCTCATCCCGGCGCGGCCCGCGATGTCGCGGGTCGTCGTGGCGTGGTAGCCGCGCTCCGCGAACGCCTCCACGGCGGCGAGCAGCAGCCGTCGGGCCGCGTCGGGCGTGACCTCACCCCACGGCTGCGCCTCACCGCCGGCCGTCTCCTCCGCCGTACTCATCGCTCACCTCATTCGCTGGCAGGGACAACACCATACCGGCAAGGGTGAGCGAGCGCTTAGCGGCGGTGCGCGGGATCACAGACGCGCACCGGGTCACAGCTTCTGCAGCGGATCGTGCTCGGCGAGGAGCTTCTCCAGGCGGGCCTGGTCGACGCGGTTGACGATCTGCCCGGCCTCCTGGCGGTCGCGGATGACCTTGGCCAGGGTGAAGGCGGAGGTGACGAGGTAGAGGACCGCGATCCCCAGGAAGGCGCGGACCCAGGCGTCGGTCTCGAGGTTGAAGATGCCGACCGCGGTGGCGCCGAGGGCCACTCCGAAGGACGCCACGGCCTGTCCGTAGAAGGCGGCCGTACTCTGCTGCTTGACCGGTGTGTCGCTCATGGCGACAAGAATCGGCGGATGTGGCCCCGACCGCATCCGTCCGGATACTCAGGGCGGGTACTCAGAAGGCCGAGACCCCGGTCAGGGCGCGGCCGATGACCAGTTTCTGGATCTGGCTGGTGCCCTCGTAGAGGGTCATCACCCGTGCGTCGCGCAGGAGTTTGCCCACCGGGTACTCGTCGATGTAGCCGTAGCCGCCGAAGACCTGGAGGGCGTTGTTGGCGGCGCGGACGGCCGCCTCCGAGGCGAAGAGCTTGGCCTTGGAGGACTCCACGGCGAACGGCAGGCCGCGGTCGATCAGGTCGGCGACCCGCCAGGTCAGCAGCCGGGCCGCGTCGACGTCCACGGCGATGTCGCTGATCAGCTCCTGCACCAGCTGGTGGCGGGCGATGGGCTTTCCGAACTGCTCGCGCTCGCCGGCGTAGCGCACGGCCGCGTCCAGGGCGGCCTGCGCTATGCCGACGCAGCCGGCCGCGACCGACATCCGGCCCTTGGCGAGGGCGGACATGGCGACCGAGAAGCCCTTGCCCTCGGGGGCCAGCATCGCGGAGGCGGGGACGCGCACGTCCTGGAGGACCAGCTCGGCGGTGGCCTGGCCGCGCAGGCCGAGCTTGCCGTGGACGGTGCGGCGGGTCAGGCCGGGGGTGTCGGTGGGGACGAGGAAGGCGGAGACGCCCTTGTGGCCGGGGGCGTCGGTGGAGCGGGCGAAGAGCAGGACGACGTCGGCCCAGGTGCCGTTGGTGATGAACATCTTGGTGCCGCTGATGACGTAGTGGTCGCCGTCGCGGACCGCCCGCGTGGTGAGGTTCCCGGCGTCCGACCCCGTGCCCGGCTCGGTGAGGCCGAAGCACCCGACGTACGCGCCGGAGGTGAGCCCGGGCAGCCAGGTGCGCTTCTGCTCCTCGCTCCCCCAGGCGGCGATCGTCTTGGCGACCAGGCCGAGGGAGACGGAGACGATGCCGCGCACGGAGGAGTCACCGCGGCCCAGCTCCTCGGTGACCAGGCAGTAGGCGAGATGGTCGCCGCCCGAGCCGCCGTACTCCTCGTCGACCGTCAGCCCGAGGAAGCCGACCTCGCCGAGCTTCTTCACGATGCCGCGGTCGACCTCCTCGGCGCGGTCCCAGGCGACCGCGTGCGGCGCGACCTCGCGCTCCACGAAGTCCCGGGCGAGCCGGCGGACGGCCTCCTGCTCGTCACTCAGCTCCAGGTCCATACCGAGTCACCCCATGTGAGATCCGCTTGAACTGTGCACATTTAAATTAGCACTGCTAGTTTCATGTCGCGGTCCTACTATGTGCGCCATGGCCCGACCGCGCAAGCCCCTGCTCAGCACCGACCGGATCGTCGAGACGGCCCGTGCGCTCGTGGACGCGGAGGGACTGGCCACCGTCTCCACGCGCCGGCTCGCCGCGGAGCTGGGGGTGAGCGGGCCCTCGCTCTACAACCACTTCCGCACCAAGGACGAGATCCTGGAGGCGGTGGCCGACTCGGTGAGCGCGCAGGTCGATCTGTCGATGTTCGAGGACGGCCGGGACTGGCGCACCGCGCTGCACGACTGGGCGGTCTCCTACCGCGGCGCGCTGCGCGCCCATCCGAACATCGTCCCGGTCCTGGCCCGCGGTCCCGGCCGCCGCCCGGCGGCGCTGCGGCTGGCCGACGCGGCCTACGGCGCGATGGTCGAGGCGGGCTGGCCGCCCGCGCAGGCCACCTCCATCGGCGCGCTGATGCGGTACTTCATCATGGGCTCCGCGCTCGGCTCCTTCGCGGGCGGCTTCGTCGACGACGCCGGCGCCTACGACCCCGCGGACTATCCCCACCTCGGGCAGGCCCATCTGCTCGCCGAACAGCAGGAGAAGATCGACGAGCGGGCCTTCGAGACGGGGCTGGCCGCACTGCTGGACGGGCTGGCGCTGCAGTACGAGCAGGCCCGGGCCGGCGGCTGAGCGGGCGCACCGCACACTTCGGTGTGCGCCGAAGGGTGCGTGCCGCATGCTGGGAGGCATGACGACGAAGGACCCCCGGGCGCCGGGGCTGGCCCGCCTCGCCGCGCTGATCGCCGACGAGACCCGGGCCGCGTGTCTGCTGGCGCTGCTGGACGGGCGGGCCTGGACGGCGGGCGAGCTGACCCGGCACTGCGGGGTGGCCGCGTCCACGCTGAGCGAGCATCTCGGCAAGATGACCGCGGGCGGGCTGCTGGCCGAGGAACGGCAGGGGCGGCACCGGTACGTGCGGCTGGCCGACGCGCGGGTCGCCCAGCTCGTGGAGGACCTGGCCGCGCAGATCGCGCCGGACGCCGCCGAACGGCCGCGCACGCTGCGGCAGTCGGGCGCGGGGTCGGCCATGGCCCGCGGGCGCACCTGCTACGACCATCTCGCCGGGCGGCTCGGCATCGCGGTCACCGACGCCCTCACCGCGCGGGGACTGCTGCGCCAGGACACCGGGTTCGCGCTCACCGACGCGGGCCTGCGCTGGTTCGAGTCGGCCGGTATCGGCCTCGACCGCCGGGGCCGCCGCCCGCTGGCCCGCGCCTGCCTGGACTGGACGGAACGCCGGCCCCATCTCGCCGGCGTGGCGGGCGCGGCCCTGTGCCGGCACGCGTTGGGGGCGCGGTGGTGCGTACGCATCGGCTCCGAGCGGGCGGTGCAGGTGACGGAGGCGGGCGAGCAGGCGCTGTCGGAGCTGCTGGGAATCGCCCCGGGGACGCTGCGCTGAACGGCGGGGTCGAATCCGCGAGGCCACGGGCCGGCCGGCCGGCGCCCGGCCGTTGATCCCGCCCCCGCCGCCCCTTCCCGTCCCGTCCCCGGGGGCTGCGCCCCCGGACCCCCCTTTCGGCCCTTCGGGCCTCGTCCTCAAACGCCGGACGGGCTGAACCAGCCCCTCCGGGGGCGTTCGAGGAGCGGGGTCTGGGGCGGAGCCCCAGGACGGGAAGAGGCGGCGGGGGCGGTGGTCGTGGGTCAGAAGATCACCAGTGCGCGGCCGCCCTTGCCCGCCAGCATGTTCTCGAAGGCGGCCGGGATGCCGTCCAGGGCGATGCGCTCGGTGACCAGGGCGCCCAGGTCGAGGCGGCCCGCGCGGATGTGTTCGGCGAGGACCGGGAGGTCGCGGGCCGGGTCGGAGTTGCCGTAGACGCAGCCGGAGAGGGTGCGCCCCCAGTGGAAGATCTCCAGGGCGTTGAAGGTGACCTGCTGGTCCTTGCCGCCGATGCCGACGACCGTGGTGCGTCCGCCGCGCCGGGTGGACTCCCAGGCCGTGCGGATGGTGGCCGCGCGGCCGACGCACTCCACGGCCACGTCCACGCCCTCCTTCCCGGTGAGGGCGCGGATCTGCCGGGCGGTGGTGTCCGAGGCGACGAGGTAGTCGGTGGCCCCGGCGGAGCGGGCCAGCTCCTCCTTCTCCGCGGAGACGTCGACCGCGACGATCGTGGACGCGCCCGCGATCCGGGCCGACTGGAGTGCGGCGAGGCCCACTCCCCCGACGCCGAACACGGCGACGGTCTCGCCGGCCCGGACCCGGGCGGAGTGGTGGACGGCGCCGTAGCCGGTGAGCACGGCGCAGCCCAGCAGGGCGGCATCGGTGAGCGGGACACCGTCCGGGGCGGGCAGCACGCAGGAGGCGGGCACGACCGTCTCCTCCGCGAACGCGGCGACGTTCAGCCCGGGGTACAGGTCGGTGCCGTCGTCGGCGCGGCGGGCGTGCACCTCGGCGGCACCAGACAGGGCGTGGGCGCAGAGCCAGACCTCGCCGCGCGCGCAGGCGGGGCAGGAGCCGCAGGACGGTGCCCAGTTGAGGACCACGCCGTCGCCGGGCGCGACATGGGTGACGCCCTCACCGACGGCGACGACCGTGCCGGCGCCCTCGTGGCCGAGGACTGCCGGGACGGGCAGGCGCATGGTGCCGTTGGACAGGGACAGGTCGGAGTGGCACACGCCGGCGGCGGCGAGCCGGATGCGGATCCGGCCGGGCCCGGGCTCGGGCAGGTCGATCCCGGTGATCTCCAACGGGGCGTCGACGGCGGGCAGAACGGCGGCACGTACGGCCATGATGGTGACGACTCCCCTAGAACTGGAGGGACTTGGTCTGGAGGTACTCGGCGAGTCCGTGCGCGCCGAGTTCGCGGCCCACGCCCGACTGCTTGTAACCGCCGAAGGGCGCGAGGGGGTTGAAGCGGCCGCCGTTGATGTCGACCTGGCCGGTGTCCATGCGGCGGGCGAAGGCCACCGCCTCCGCCTCGTCACCGGCCCAGACGGCGCCGGCGAGGCCGTAGACGGTGCCGTTGGCGATGCGCAGGGCGTCGTCCTCGTCGTCGTAGCGCAGGACGGACAGGACGGGGCCGAAGATCTCCTCCTGGGCGATGGTCATCTCCGGGGTGACGTCGGCGAAGACCGTGGGGCTGACGTAGTAGCCCTGCTCGCGGGGTGCCTCGGGGCCGCCCGCGACGATCCGGGCGCCCTCGGCGACGCCCTTCTCGATGTAGCCGCGCACCCGGTCGCGCTGGCGGGCGTTGACGACGGGGCCGATGCGGTCGCCGTACTTGGCGGCGGCGGTCGCGGCGAGTTCCACGGCCTCGTCGTAGTGGTCCCGGTGGACGAGCATGCGGGTCCAGGCGCTGCACGTCTGGCCGGAGTTGGACATGACGTTGGCGACGCCGACGTTGACGGCGCGGGCCAGGTCGGCGCTCGGCAGGATGACGTTGGCGGACTTGCCGCCGAGTTCGAGGGCGACCCGCTTCACCATTCCGGTGGCGATCGCGCCGATCCGGCGGCCGACGGCGGTGGAGCCGGTGAAGGAGACCAGGTCCACGTCCGGATGCTCGGCGAGGGCCTGGCCGGCCACCGGGCCGAGACCGGTCACGAGGTTGAACACGCCGGCCGGGATCCCGGCCTCGTGGACGGCGTCGGCGAAGAGCCGGGCGACCAGCGGGGTGTCCTCGGCGGGCTTGACGACGAGGGTGCAGCCGGCGGCGAGGGCGGGGGCGGTCTTGGCGACGATCTGGTGGAGGGGGTAGTTCCAGGGGGTGATCGCGCCGACCACGCCGACGGGTTCGTGGAGGACCGTCGAGTTGCCCACCCGCTCCTCGAAGGCGTACGTCCCGGCCAGTTCGGCGTACGAGCCGGTGACGGCGACCGGTACGCCGGCGTGGACGGTCTGCGAGAGCTTCAGGGGCGAACCGAGTTCGGCGGTGACCGTCCCGGCGATCTCGTCCTGGCGGGCGAGGAGCACGTCCCGGAGGGCGGTGAGGCGCGCGGCGCGCTCGGCGGGCGGGGTGGCCGCCCAGGCGGGGAGTGCGGCGCGGGCCGCGCGTACGGCGGCGTCGACGTCCTCCACGGTGCCCGCGGGGACGGTGGCGATCACCTGTTCGTCGGCCGGGTTCACGACCTCGATGACGCCCGGTCCCGCGGCGGGGCGCCAGCTGCCGTCGATGTACATGCCGTCGTATGCCTTCATCGCGCTTCCTCCGGGGGCGGGCATGGGTGTGCGATGCGACTGCTCGCGTCGTCCGGCACCTAAACTAGCGGTGATAATTTTCCGGCGCCAGGGGAACCCGCGTGCGCGTGCTCACTCCGCCAGTTCGGGCAGCCGGTCGGGGCTGGGGCAGATCCGCCGGCCGTACTGGTCGAAGACGAACAGGTGGGCGAGGTCGACCAGCAGCGGTACCTGCATGCCGTGCCGGAGCCGGATGTCGGGGGTGGTGCGCACGATGAGGTCACCGGGGACGCGCGGCTCGGCGGAGGCGGACGGCGGCGCCTCCGGCTGTCCGGACTCGTCCGTCGTCACCACGGCCCCCGCGGCGCGCAGCGCCCCCGCCCGCTCCCGCAGCCGCTCCAGGACCGTGCCGGCCTCGCGGCGGCGGCGCCGGTCCGATCGGTCGGGGGCCGGGCGCGGGGCCTCCAGTTCGGGGACGAGGGCGGGGCGGGAACCGGTGTTGAAGTGGACCAGCACTTCGTGGCCCTGGAACTCCAGATGCTCC
This sequence comes from Streptomyces sp. NPDC030893, assembly GCF_055571535.1. Classification (NCBI taxonomy): domain Bacteria; kingdom Bacillati; phylum Actinomycetota; class Actinomycetes; order Kitasatosporales; family Streptomycetaceae; genus Streptomyces; species Streptomyces sp. NPDC030893. The sequence continues at coordinate 76,214 of NZ_JBVIFC010000015.1, forward strand.
ACCAGGCCGGTGAGCGCCACCTCACCGGTGCGGGCGGCGGCCGGTTTGGCGATCCGTACGGCCTCCGAGCGCAGGCCCACGATCACCTCGCGGCCCTGCTGCACGCGCAGCAACTGGTGGTCCAGGGACAGCGGTTCGGGCAGCCTCAGGAACTGTTTGCCCAGGCTGACGGTCATCGCGCCGTCCAGCGGGGCGCGCACCAGACCGCGCAGCAGATTGATGCGCGGGGTGCCGATGAAGGCGGCGACGAAGACGTTCTCCGGCAGCGCGTACACCGCGCGGGGGCTGCCCACCTGCTGGAGGACTCCGCCGCGCAGCACGGCGACCCGGTCGCCCAGCGACATCGCCTCGGACTGGTCGTGGGTGACGTAGACGGTGGTGACGCCCAGTTCGCGGGTGAGCTGGGAGATCTCGGCGCGCAGGTGGTTGCGGAGCTTGGCGTCGAGGTTGGACAGCGGCTCGTCCATCAGGAAGGCGGAGGGGTGGCGGGCGATGGCCCGGCCCATCGCGACGCGCTGGCGTTCCCCGCCGGAGAGCTGTGCGGGGAAGCGGTCGAGGAGGTCCTCGATGCCGAGCATGCGGGCGGTGGCGTCGACGCGCGGCGCCGGGTCGGTGCCGGGGGCCTCGATGCGCAGCGGGAAGCCGATGTTGTCGCGGCTGGTCATGCTCGGGTAGAGGGCGAAGTTCTGGAACACCATCGCCATGTCCCGCTCGGACGGGGGCAGATCGTTGCCGTACTCGCCGTCGAGGAACAGCCGGCCCTCGTCGATGTCCTCCAGTCCCGCGATCATCCTGAGCACGGTGGACTTGCCGCAGCCCGAGGGGCCGAGCAGGACGAGGAACTCGCCGGGCGCGATGTCCAGCGACAGCCGGTCCACCACGCGGGCGCCCCGCGTGTATGCCTTGCTCACGTCGTGCAGGGTGATGGCGCGTGTCATGAGGGTGCCCCCGGGGGCTCATCAGGGCGCTGGCGCTCCGCGGTCGAACGCCTCGTGCGGGACGTACGGGGCGTGTGAGTCACGGAAGCTAACGGAAAGTAGGCGGCCGGGGGAAGACATGGGACGGGATCCCGGTGTTTCGTCCGATGTCTGAGACGGCGGACGTCCGGATTCAGCGCGCGGGGCGGCGCCTCCCCGTACGGGGGCGCCCCCGGTCGGCACTCAGCGCGTCGTACGGCACCGGGAGCGGGCGCGGGTGCCCTGCGGGCGGGACGGCCGGTCCCCCGGCGGGCCGGACGGGGTGCGCAGGGCGACGCCCGAGGAGAGCAGGAGCAGGGCGCCCAGCATCACGAACGGTGCCGCCACCCCCGCCGCTCCGGCGACCAGGCCCGCCGCGGCGGGTGCGGCGACCTGGCCGAGGCGGTTGCCGGTCAGGCGCAGGGCGAGGGCGGTGGAGCGGGCTTCGGCGGGCGCCGCCTGGACGACCGTCGTCATGGACAGCGGCTGGCCGACGCCCAGGCAGAAGCCGAGCGCGGCGAGGATCAGCGCCAGCGCCCGGACCGGCACCGGCAGCGCGACTGCCGCGCACAGCAGCGCCGCCAGCAGGCACGTCACCGTCAGCAGCGCGGTGCGGCCGAGCAGCCGCAGCAGGGGCGTGAGCACCAGCCGGCAGGCGATGGTGGCCGCCGCGCGGAGGCTGAGCAGCAGGCCGATGACGGCCGGGTCGATGCCCCGGTGTTCGCCGACCACCGGAAGGTAGGCGGTGAGGATGTCGGTCGCGGACAGCACGGCCATGCTGATGAGGATCCCCGCGGGCACCCCCCGGGACCGCAGGATGCCGCGCACCGGCACCCGTTCGCCCTGCGCCGTACGGGACTTGAGGTGCCCGGGTCGTTCGATGCGCCACAGCGAGGTGAGGGCGACCGCTGCGCCCGCTCCCGCCGCCAGCAGGGCGAGCGCGCTGGTGCGGGCCATGTCCGTGCCGATCAGCGCGCCCGCGGCGATGGGCCCGACCAGTTGCCCGAGCGAGGCGCCGATGGTGAAGTGGCCGAAGTTGCGGTCCTGTTCGTGCGGTGCGGACTGGCGGGCGACGAGCGACTGGGCGCCGATGACGAAGCAGAGGTGGCCGAGGCCCATCACCCCGCTCCACAGGGCCATGGTCCCCAGCGAGCCGGCGATGCCGCTCAGGGCGCAGCCACCGGAGATGAGCACCACACCGGCCGGCAGCAGGGGCGCGCAGCGGCCGTGGTCGGTGCGCCGGCCGAGCGGTACGGCCGCGAACAGCGGCAGCAGCGCGTACACACCGGCGATGATCCCGATCGCCCGCTCGTCGGCCCCGAGTGCGAGCGCCCGGTAGGAGACGGCGGGCCGGGCCATCGACACCGCTCCTTGCGCGAAGCCGAAGGCGATGACGAGGCGGAGCAGCCAACCGCGGTTCCCACCGGGGGTCATGATCGGGTCCTTCCTGCGGTCGGTCGGTTCAGATGGTGCCGAACAGGATTCCGGCCGCGAGGATGATCAGGCAGATCATGGCGGCCCACTTCACCACGAACCGCGTGTGGTCGCCGAACTCGACCTTGGCCATGCCGACGAGGACGTACACGGCGGGGACCAGCGGGCTGGACATGTGCAGCGGCTGCCCGACCAGGGAGGCGCGGGCCATCTCCAGCGGGGAGACGCCGTGGGCGGCGCCGGCTTCGGCGAGCACGGGCAGGACACCGAAGTAGAAGCCGTCGTTGGACATGAAGTAGGTCAGCGGCAGGCTCAGCAGGCCGGTGACCAGGGCCATGTGGGGGCCCATGCCCTCGGGGACGACGTCCACCATCCACTTCGCCATGCTGTCGACCATCCCGGTGCCCTGGAGGACGCCGGTGAAGACGGCGGCGGCGAAGACCATGCCGGAGACGTTGAGGACGTTGTCGGCGTGGGCCGCGATACGGGCCTTCTGGTCGGGGATGTGGGGGAAGTTGACGGAGAGCGCCAGCGCGGCGCCGAGCAGGAACAGCACCGGGATCGGCAGCCATCCCATGATCATGGCGGCGAGCAGGGAGACGGTGAGCAGCGCGTTGAACCAGTAGAGCCTGGGGCGCAGGGTGGGGCGGTCCGGGTCGAGGCCCTGGAAGTCGTCCTCCGCCGTGTCATCCGCGGCGTCCGTGCCGGTGCCGGAGCCCCCGGTGCGCTTCCCGGGCCCGGCGCCGCTGCCGCCGCCCGCGCCGACCAGCACGGTCTCCTTCTCGTTCTCCTCGACCAGTGCCTCGTCGAGCGTCAGCGTGCCCAGCCGCCTGCGCTCCCGCAGCCCGAGGACGTACGCCAGGACGACGACGCCCGCCAGTCCGACGAGCAGGGCGGGGATCATCGGGACGAAGATGTCGGCGGCGTCGAGCTGCAGCGCGGTCGCCGCGCGGGCCGTCGGTCCGCCCCAGGGAAGCGTGTTCATCACACCGTTGGCCATGGCGGCGACGCCGGTCATCACGACCAGGCTCATCTTCAGGCGCTTGTACAACGGATACATCGCCGAGACGGTGATCATGAAGGTGGTGGACCCGTCCCCGTCCAGCGAGACGATCGCGGCGAGCAGCGCGGTGCCGACCACGATCCGCATCGGGTCGGCCCTGCAGAACCTGAGGATCCCCCGGACGATCGGATCGAAGAGTCCGACGTCGATCATCACACCGAAGTAGACGATCGCGAACATGAGCATCGCCGCGGTGGGGGCGAGGGTCGACACGCCGTCGATGACGTAGTCACCGAGGTGCGCGCCCTTGCCGACGAACACGCAGAACAGCGCGGGGATCAGCACGAGCGCCGCGATCGGCGACATCTTCTTCATCATGATCAGGACCAAAAAGGTCGCGATCATGACGAAGCCGAGGATGGTCAGCATGAGTGGATACCTAACGTTCGCCCTTGAACATCCCACCAGGGCCGGCGGTCCGACGACGTTAGGTGCGGCGAAGCCGGGTCAGCAAGACGTTGACCCGCGAGCAATAAGCGCAAAACCCCAGGTCACAGCTTTGCTCAGGTCAGAGCGCCGAACGTTTCGGTCACGGCCGCCGTCAGCGGGGTCACCTCGACGGGTACGCCGTTGAGGACGGCGTTGCCGGACAGCGGGTCGAGGAGGCTGCCGTCGAGGAGCTGGTTGACGTTGGCTCCGGGGTCGGCGGCCGCGTGTGCCGTGCGGGTGCCGGGCCGGTCGTGCCCCCAGCCGTGCGGCAGGCTCACCACCCCCGGGCGCACGGCGTCGGTGAGCTCGGCGGGGGCGGTCACCGCTCCCCCGGCGCCCTTGATGCGGACGGGCTCTCCGTCCCGTACGCCGAGGCGGTCCGCGTCCTCGGGGTGGAGGTGCAGGGTGCAGCGGTTGGTGCCGCCGGTGAGGGCGGGCACGTTGTGCATCCAGCTGTTGTTGGAGCGCAGATGGCGGCGGCCGACGAGGACGAGTCCGCCGGGGCGTTCGTCCAGGGCGGCGCGCAGGCGCGGGAGGTCGGCGGCGATCGGGTCCGGCAGCAGTTCGACCCGGCCGCTGCGGGTCTTCAGCGGCTGGGGCAGCCGTGGGCGCAGCGGGCCGAGGTCGATGCCGTGCGGGTGGGCGAGCAGCCGGTCCAGGGTGAGCCCGTCCGGGTCGGCACCGAAGCCGTCTCCGTAGGGGCCGAGGCGCAGCATCATGTCGAGGCGCCGCTCGGGGCCGTCGTCACCGGTGAGCCGGCCGGCCAGTTCCTCGGGGTCGCGGCCGTGGACCGGGGAGTGCGGATCCCCGACGGCCTGGGTGAGGGTCCGGTCGATGACCGTGGTGTCCACGTCGGCCGGGTCGGCCCCGTGCCTGCCGGTCGCGGCGAGGACGAGGCGGGCGAGGATCTCCGTCTCGGCCATGCGGCCGGTCTCCAGGGGAAGGGCCGGGCGGGTGTAGCGGACCTGGTTGCGTACGGCGAGGGTGTTGAAGGCGAAGTCGTGGTGCGGGCTCTGCGCGGGCGGGGGCGGAGGCAGGACGACGTGCGCGTGCCGTGAGGTCTCGTTGAGATAGGGGTCGACGCTCACCATGAAGTCGAGGGAGCCGAGCGCCTTGTCGAGGCGGTCGCCGTCCGGGGCGGAGAGCACGGGGTTGGCCGCGACGGCGATGAGGGCGCGGACCGGCTCGCCCTCGTCGGTGGGGGTGTCGATCTCCTCGGCGAGGGCGGACATCGGGAGTTCGCCCTTGGCCTCGGGGTGCCGGCGCACCCGGGAGTGCCAGCGTCCGAGGGCGAAGCCGCGGCCCGGTCCGGCGGGCCGCGGGGTCTTGTCGGTGGCCGCCTGAGGGAAGAGGGCGCCGCCGGGGCGGTCGAGGTTGCCGGTGAGGACGTTGAGGACGTCGACGAGCCAGCTGGCGAGGGTGCCGTGCGGGACGGTGCAGCTGCCGATGCGGCCGTAGACGGCGGCGGTGGGGGAGGCGGCGAGTTCGCGGGCGAGGGTGCGGACGGTCTCCGCGTCGATGTCGCAGGCGCCGGAGGCGGCTTCGGGTGTGAAGTCCCGGAGCGCGGTGGCGAGCCGGTCGAGGCCCTCGATGTGCGGCGCCCGCTCGCCCAGGTCGACGAGGCCCTCGTCGAACAGGGTGTGGGCCATGGCCGCGAGGAGCAGCGCGTCGGTGCCGGGGCGGACGGCGAGGTGGCGGTCGGCGAGGCGGGCGGTGCGGGTGCGGCGCGGATCGACGACGGTGAGGGTGCCGCCGCGTGCCCGGAGCGCCTTGAGCCGGCCGGGGAAGTCGGGGGCGGTGCACAGGCTGCCGTTGGATTCCAGGGGGTTGGCGCCGATCAGCAGCAGGTGGTCGGTGCGGTCCAGGTCGGGCACGGGGATGAGGTTCGCGTCGCCGAAGAGCAGTCCGCTGGAGACGTGCTTGGGCATCTGGTCCAGGGTGGAGGCGGTGAAGACGCTGCGGGTGCCGAGCCCGGCGATCAGCAGGGGCGGGTAGAGGCCGCCGGCCATGGTGTGGACGTTGGGGTTGCCGAGGACGATGCCGACGGCGTGCGGTCCGTGCCGCTGGGCGACGGACCGTATCCCGGCGGCCACGGCGTCGAACGCCTCCTGCCAGGTGGCCTCGCGCAGTTCCCCGCCGACGCGGACGAGCGGGGTGCGCAGCCGGTCGGGATCGGAGTCCACGGCGCCGAAGGCGGCTCCCTTGGGGCAGATGAACCCCTTGCTGAACACGTCGTCCCGGTCGCCGCGGGCGCCGGTGACGCGGCCGTCGTCGAGGGTGAGCGTCAGGCCGCAGGTGGCCTCGCACAGGGGACAGATACGCAGGGCGGTGCGGGACACGGGACCTCCCGGTACGGGGACGGCGCACGGACGCGCCGAGCATACCGACCGGTACGCATGCTGGGGAGGGGGTCGTGGGAGCTCTCAGGCGTCCAGCACCCGGGCCAGGTGGCCGCGCAGCATCTCGCGCAGTTCGCCGATGACCTTCCCGTCCCCCTCGGGCGCCATCCGGAACGCCAGGTGGACGAGGGCGTCGGCGGTCTCGACGGCGACGAGGAGGGTGCGGCGCAGCTCGTCGTCGGCCTCGCGCTCCAGGTAGCCGGAGAGGAGATCGGTGAGGCGGTCGGCGACCAGGCGGTTGGGCTCGGCGCGGGTGCCGACGGGGATCTGGTTGCCGAAGTCGACCAGGGAGAAGCCGGGAGCGGTGCGCTTCATGTCCAGGTACGTGTCGAGCACGGCGTCCATGGCGTGCCGCCAGCCCCGGTCGCCGGTGGCCGCGAGCCGTTCGGTGACCCGCTCCGTGAAGCGCTCCAGGTTGCGCTGGGCCAGGGCGTCGGCCATCTGGCGTTTGTTGCCGAAGAAGCGGTAGACGGAGCCGATGGGCACGCCGGCGCGTTCGGCGACCGCGCGGGTGCTGAGGTCGTCGTAGCCGGCCTCGTCGAGGAGTTCGGCGCAGGCGTCGAGGATTCTGGCCAGCCGTTCGGCGCTGCGCCGCTGCACGGGCGCTCGGCGGAGCGATGTCGCGTGGGGCACGGGCCTCATCATGCCCGCCCGGCACCACCCGGTGAACCTCGCCCCGGGCCGCGGCGCCGGCCGTCGGGCCCGCCGGCCACGGCGGGCGGCCGTTCGACGGCCGCCCCGGCCAGCGGCCGCGCACTGGGGTCCGCGCCCGGCTCGTCCTCCGAGACCGTGATGTCGGCCGTGCTCTCCACCGGCTCGCCGTCCACGGCCCACACCGTGCCGTCGTCCGCGTAGAGGCGCGCGGTGACCTGGTGCGTGCCGCGCGGGACGAAACTGCCGGGCAGGTGGTACTCGGGGGTGCGCAGGCGGGCGACACGGCGGCCGTTCACCTCGAGGTGCGCCAGACCGCGGCCGGCCACCGCCCGCTCGCCCGTCCCGTCCGGGGAGAAGCGGAAGTTGCGCACCCGCAGCCGTACGTCCCAGCCGCCGTCGGAGTCGGGGACGACCTCCACCCCCACCTCGGGCGCGTCCTCGTCGTCCACCTCGCGGTAGGGGCGCCCCTCCTGGTCGCGCTCGTCGAGGAGCCGGCCGGCCGGTGAGGGCGACACCTCGTCCCCGCCCCGGGCGGCACGGGAGTCACAGCCCGCGGATCCGGCCCCCAGGACGACGGTCACCGCGAGCGCGGTGATCAGGCTCCGCGTCCACGTCATGCGGGCGAGCGTAGAACACCGGTGCGAGTCCGCGTATCCCCCTGGAGTCGGGTTCCGGGTCCTCCCAGGAGAGGAGGAGCGGGAGGCGGAACCGAGATCGCGCGTCCCTCTTGCGCCGGGGAAATCGCAATCCTACGGTGTGCCATAGGAATCGGATGCCGAGGGAGCAGCGAACATGAGCGATGGGGGCACCGCCCGCGCGGGCGACACGGAGCGCGGAGGAGCGCGCAAGACCGCCGAAGGACTGGAGCACCTCTCCGGTTTCGGCAACGAGCACAGCTCCGAGGCGATCCCGGGCGCCCTGCCCGAGGGCCGCAACTCGCCCCAGCGCGCACCGCTCGGGCTGTACGCGGAGCAGCTGAGCGGTTCGGCGTTCACCGAGCCCCGGGCGGAGAACCGCCGCTCGTGGCTGTACCGGATCCGCCCGTCGGCCGCCCACCCGGCGTTCGCCCGCACGGGCAACGGCGCGCTGCGCACCGCGCCGTTCACCCAGACGGTTCCCGACCCCAACCGGCTGCGCTGGAACCCGCTGCCGGAGCCGGACGGGGGCACCGACTTCCTGGCCGGTCTGTGGACCCTGGGCGGCAACGGCGACGTCACCCAACGCACCGGCATGGCCGTGCACCTGTACCACGCCAACGTCTCGATGGACCGCGTGTTCAGCGACGCCGACGGCGAGCTGCTCGTCGTCCCCGAGCGGGGCGGGCTGCTGCTGCGCACGGAGTTCGGGCTGCTGCATGTGGAGCCGGGACACATCGCGCTGATTCCTCGTGGAGTGCGGTTCCGGGTGGAGCTTCTGGACGAGTCTGCCCGCGGATATGTGTGCGAGAACTACGGAGCGCCGTTCCGGCTCCCCGATCTCGGCCCGATCGGCGCCAACGGGCTGGCGAACGCCCGGGACTTCCGGGTGCCGGTGGCGGCGTTCGAGGACGTCGAGCGCCCGGTCGAGGTGGTGAACAAGTACTGCGGCAACCTCTGGTCGGCCACCTATGACCACTCCCCGCTGGATGTCGTCGCCTGGCATGGCAACCATGTGCCGTACGCCTACGATCTGCGTCGCTTCAATGTGATGGGCACCATCTCCTATGACCACCCGGACCCGTCGATCTTCACGGTGCTGACGTCTCCGAGCGACACCCCCGGGCTCGCGGGGGTGGACTTCGTGGTCTTCGCCCCGCGCTGGCTGGTGGGCGAGGACACCTTCCGCCCGCCGTACTTCCACCGGAACGTGATGAGCGAGTACATGGGCCTGATCGAGGGCGCGTACGACGCCAAGGCGGAGGGCTTCGTGCCGGGCGGGGGCTCGCTGCACAACATGATGTCGGCGCACGGTCCGGACCGGGAGACGTTCGAGAGGGCGAGCGCCGCCGAGCTGCGGCCGCAGAAAATCGACGACGGTCTGGCCTTCATGTTCGAAACCCGCTGGCCGCTGTCCCTGACCCCCCAGGCGGCACGGGCGGAACACCTGCAGCAGGGCTACGACGAGGTGTGGCAGGGGCTCGAGCGTCACTTCCAGCCGTTGCACTGAACGTTCTCCGACCGGTACGGATAGCCCGTGACCTCCTTCGCACCGGATTCGATCGTCCTGAACCGCAAGTTGCCGCTCTGGTACCAGGTGTCGCAGTCGCTGCGCGCCTCGATCCTCGGCCGCTCGCCCCAGGACCCCCTGCGCCTGCCTACCGAGGAACAACTGGCCGGGCACTACGGCGTGAGCGTGCTGACCATGCGGCAGGCGCTGAAGGAACTGGAGGACGAGGGGCTGATCACCCGCCACCGCCGGCGCGGCACGTTCATCGAGCCGGACGCCCGGCGGGGCGCCCCGGTGCGGCTGCTGGGCTCGGTGGACGCGATCGTGGCCCAGCAGTCCGGCATGACGACCGAACTGCTGGAGCACGGTACGGCGCCGGTGCCGGCGGAGATCGCCGAGTACTTCCCGGATCTGAGCGAGGCGGCGGCGTACCACCGGCTGCGCAGCGACGAGAAGACGGGCGAGCCGACCAACCACGCCCGCAACTACGTCCGCCCGGAACTGGCCGCCCGGATCGACCTGGACGACCTGGTGCGGTGGCCGATGACCAAGGTGCTGCGGGATGTCGTAGGGGCGGACATCAGCAGGATCACGGACACCGTGGAGGCGCGGCTGGCGGACCCGGAGACGGCCCGCCTGCTCCAGGTTCCGCTGCTCAGCCCGATCCTGCACTACACGGGCATCACCTACGACACCGGCGGCCGGGTCCTGGACGCGGCCGTCATCAACTACCGCGGCGACCGCTTCTCCTTCACGGTGACGCTGGACGCCACCTGATCCGCGCCTCCCCGCAGGCCGTACGATGCCCAGCGTGACGCACTACGACGCTCCGCTGCTGGCGGACCTCATGCCGTGGTCCGTCGCACCGCCCCGGCTCGGCCGGGGGTGGCCGGCGGCCCCCGACGCGGCGTCCCTGAAGGCCCGTTGGGACGCGCTGCTGAAGGCCGCGGGACCGGACCGCGAGGCCCTGTTCCAGCCGACGCGTTACCGGACCCCGTACACGGCGGTCGGGCAGTTGCCGGGGCGCGGGGGCGGCACGGAGAGGCTGGCCCGTGCCTCGGGCCCGTGCCCCGACCCGGTGCGGGTCCTGTACGCCCCGTTCGACGAACGGTGGCTGATCCCCGACCAGCGGCTGATCGACGCGGCCCGGCCGGAGTTGTGGCGGGTGGCGGACGAACGGCAGGTGTTCGTCGTCGAGGCTGCCTCCGCGCGGGGCGCCGCAGCCGCGCCCGGCTCCTCCGGTCCGCCGCTGCTCGCCACCTCCCTGCTGCCGGTGGTCCGCGCGGGACGGGTCCGCCCGCTGTACCGCCGGCCGGGCGCCGCCGAACCCAATCTCGCCCCGGGGCTGACGGACCACCTCGCCGGCCGGCTCGGACGGGACCCGTCCCCCGTGGACGTCCTCGCCTGGGCGACGGCCGTGGCGCGCCCCGCACCCGCGGGCCTCGCGGTGCCGCTGACCGGGGACCCGGAGGTCTGGGAGCGGGGTGTGGCGGTGGGCCGCCGGATGCTGTGGCTGATGCGGCGCGACGGGGAGCGTCCGAAGCTCCCGGGCGGCCGCCGCCCGTACGTGCGCGCCCCGCTGCCCTCCCGCCCGTCGGCCGTGCGTTACGACCGGGAGGAGGAGGCCCTGGACATCGACGAGGGCCGCATCGCCCCGGTGCCGCCGGCGGCCTGGGACTTCGAGGCGGACGGGGTCCGGGTGCTGGAGCAGTGGTTCGCGGGGCGTACGGAGGTGCCCGAACCGGGCACGCTGGCCGCGATCCGGCCGCCCGCCTGGCCGCAGACCTGGACCTCGGAGCTGCTGGAGCTGATCACGGTTCTCGCCCTGCTGGCCGAACTGGCCCCGGGGCGGGCGGAGTTGGTGGAGCAGCCGCTCCCGGAACCGATCACGCAGTCCGGGCTCCGTGCGGCGGGCGTGCTTCCGGTGCCGTCCGCCGCCCGCCGTCCCGCGTCGGTGTTCGACGTGCGGGAGGAGGGCCCCGAAGGGCAACTCGCCCTGCTCTGACGGGCGCCCGCAGGGACGGGCGGGTCGGTGTCCGAGGGGGGTCGTACCCGTCGGTCGAGCAGGCGGGGGGTCGTGCGCTCGGACACCGCGTCCAGGCGAACCGGTTAGGGGGTGCCGGTGCGACCGCGGTCAGCGAGGAGTACGCGCGGGAAGCGGAAGGGAGAGGGGGCCGGCGGGCCCCGGGATCGCTGCCGGGTGGGACCGGAGGCGCCGGCGAGGGGACGTGAAGGGTGTGGCGGTGCGCCGAGTGCGCTGGGGGTGCCGCGGGGATGACGGCGGGGGCGGGCGCTGCGCCGGGACGGCGGGACCGTCCGGCGCGGGCGCTACCGGCTGCCGAACAGGGAGCGGCGCAGTCGACGCAGCGGGGCGAAGAGCCTGACCCGGCTCGTGCGGGCCCGCGCGCCCCTGGCGCCGCGGCTGTGCGCGGTGTCGCGCGCGGTCAGCTCACGCATCAGCGAGGTCGCCTCGGCCGTCTCGCGCTGCGGGATCGCCGGTCCCCCGAGAACCGAGAGATGGCGGTCGAGGCGCGAACTGGTCGCGCTGCTGCCGCAGGTGATCGCAGGGACCCTGGCCCTGCTGCGCACTGTTATCTGTTCCATGTCACTCCCCACCCGTACGAGTCCACCCGGCCCGGGCAGGGTAACCCTATCGCCCCGTCCGGGCACGCGTGTATCGAGGTCACAGGATTCACCTTCCCCGTAAGGGTGTTGACGAACCCGCGACGACTACTCTCCGAATCCGACCGTTTCCAGGGCGAGTTGCACGATGGGCTGGCCGGTGGGCTGCGGTGACCCACCGTCGGGCTCGATGGTCACCGCGAGTGACGTCGCGGCGGTGTCCAGCCCGGACGCCACCAAGGGCGTGTCACCCTCGAAAAGCCCGAGGGAACGCGGCCGCTCCCCCGGGGCCATGAGCCAGAGCTGGCGCACACGTCCGTTCGGAGGGTCGTCGTATCCGCCCAGAGTGACGACCGCGCTGCGCGTCGATGCGGAGGCGATCACTCCGATCGTGCCGCCGCCCGGATCCCGGCCGCTGCTCGCGCGGGCGTCCGGGGCGGCGAGAACGTGGGCGATCTCACGTGACCGGTCGCGTTCGGCGGCCAGCTGGTCCCGCGTGCGGTCCGCCTGGACGGCGAAGAGCGAGGCGACGACGAGCGCCGCGGCGGCGGTGGCGGTGGCGAACGGCACGAACAGCGGCGACCGGCGCCACTCCCGGGTACGCGGCGGTGGTGCGGCGCCCCACACGTGGGGCGGCAGCTGTGGCGCACGCGCACGCGCGGGATCCTGCGGCGCGGGATCCTGCGCGGTGGACCGTACGGCGGCCAGTACCCGGTCCCGCATCGCGGGCGGCGCGGGGGCGGCCGTGGACCAGGCGAGGCGGACGGCGTCCTCGGCGAGGTCGCGCACCTCGGCGGTGCAGCGGCCGCAGGACCGCAGATGCCTTTCGAAGCGGACGCGCTCGGCGGGCTCGAGGGCGTCGAGGGCATAGGGGGCGGCCAGCGAGTGGGCGTCACCGCGGGGTCCCAGTCGGCCGAACAGGCTCATGCCGCGCCTCCCAGGCACTCGCGCAGGCGGGTGAGGCCGTCGCGCATACGGGTCTTGACCGTGCCCAGGGGCAGCGACAGCCGCTCGGCCACCTCCCGGTAGGTGTAGCCGTCGTAGTAGGCGAGGGTGACCGACTGCCGCTGGAGGGTGGTGAGCCGGTCCAGGCAGCGGCGTACCCACTCGCGTTCGAGGCCGGCCTCGACCTCCTCGGCGACCTGGTCGAAGGCGGGGCCGTGGCCGCGCCGGGCCTCGCGCTGCTCGCGTTCGCCGGCCGCGCGGGCGCTGCGCACCCGGTCGACGGCGCGGCGGTGGGCGAGGGTGAGCACCCAGGACAGCGCGCTGCCCCGGCCGGGGTCGAACCGCGCGGCGGAGCGCCAGAGTTCCAGCAGCACCTCCTGAGCCACCTCCTCGGACTGGGCGGGGTCGCGCACCACGCGCCGCACCAGCCCGTACACGGGGCCGGACACCAGCCCGTACAGGTCCTCGAACGCCTTCTGGTCACCCGCGGCCACAAGCATCAGCAGCTCGTCCGCCTCCAACGCGCATCCCCCTTCTCCCCCGGCCCGGCCGGGCCGTCCGGTCACTCCCGGCAGGCGCGGCGAGCGCGCCTGTCGGAGAGGAAGTACGGATCACCGGGCCGAAAACGCGGGTCGGCAGCGAGAAATGCTACGGACGCGACGGCGCCGCGGAAGGGGCCGGGAACGAGTTCGTGAAGTCCACCAATCCGGCCCGGCGGATGCTCCGAATGCCAGTGCGTCAGGCAAGTTGGCACTGAGGACGGACGGCATGACACCTAACTCCAGGACCGGTGCGGGGCGCAGGAGTCTCGCGACCCTGATCTGTGGTGCGCTGGCCGCCGGGGGGCTCGCAGCCGCCGGCGTGACCGCGCTGGAACCCGAGGCGGCCTCCGCCTCCTCCCACCGGGAAGCCCCGCTGATCTCGGGCGCCCCGCAGTACGACAACACGGACCTGTATGCGTTCGTCAGCCCCGACAAGCCGGACACGACGACGATCATCGCAAACTGGATCCCCTTCGAGGAGCCGGCCGGCGGGCCGAACTTCTTCACGTTCGCCGAGGACGCGCAGTACGACATCCACATCGACAACAACGGGGACGCGCAGGGGGAGCTGCTCTTCCGCTACACCTTCAGGACCCATACGAAGAACGACAAGACGTTCCTCTACAACACGGGCCCGGTCACCAGCCTGGACGACCAGGATCTCAACATCACGCAGACGTACGACATCGAGTTGCTGAAGCTGAAGGACCAGAAGGCGGTGTCCCGCACGAAGATCGCGGACGACGTGCCGGTCGCGCCGTCGAACGTCGGCAGGGCGTCCATGCCGGACTACGGCACGCTGCGCACCCAGGCGATCCACGAACTCGCGGGCGGGGCGACGACGTTCGCGGGGCAGGCCGACGACCCGTTCTTCCTGGACCTGCGGGTCTTCGACCTGCTGTACGGCGGGAACCTCTCGGAGGTCGGCAACGACACGCTCAAGGGGTACAACGTCAACTCCCTGGCGCTCCAGGTCCCGACGGACATGATCACCGAGTCGGCGGACCAGCCGGTCGTCGGCATCTGGTCGACGACACAGCGCAAGAACGCCGAGGGGCACTTCGTCCAGGTGTCGCGGCTGGGCAACCCGCTGGTGAACGAGGTCGTCAATCCGCTCGAGGACAAGGACACGTTCAACGCGTCGGGTCCGTGGGACGACGCGCAGTTCCTGAAGAACGTCACCGAGCCGGAGCTGCCGAAGCTCATCGAGGCGATCTACAGGATCCCCGCGCCGGCCGAGCCGCGCGACGATCTCGTGGACGTGTTCCTGAAGGGCGTGGAGGGGCTCAACCGGCCCCCGCACGTGACGCCGTCGGAGATGCTGCGCCTCAACACGTCCATCGAGCCGGCCGCCGAGCCGAAGCGACTGGGCGTGCTGGACGGCGACAACGCCGGCTTCCCGAACGGGCGTCGGCTGACGGACGACGTGATCGACGCCGCGCTCCAGGTCGTCGAGGGCGAGCTGGTCGGCGCGGAGAACGACCTCGGGGACGCGGTCGACGCCAACGACAAGAAGTTCGGGGCGGCCTTCCCTTATCTGGCGAACCCGACGGAGGGGTCGCGCGGCCCGCTCGCCAAGGGCGTGGACGGCGGCAACGACGTACGCAACCAGCTCGGTGACGCGCTGCGGCCGGCGGGCGCGGAGGGCACGGACAACACGACCCTGATCGCCGCGTCCGCGGGTGCGGGCGCCGGCGGGCTGCTGCTGATCGGCGTGGCGCTGATGTGGTGGCGCCGGATGCGCCGCCGGGCGTACTGACCCCGGCCCCCCTTCCCCACCAGCAGGCGCGGCCCCGTGCCCACCCGTGCCGCCGAACTCCGAGGAGAGGCCATGCCTCCGCGCACGAACGACAGCGAGCAGGTGACTCCCCGTCACCAAAAGGCGCCGGGTGCGCCACGACCGTCCGTCGGGGGTGCACCCCCGACGCAGGGGCGCCACCCGGCGGGACCGCGCCGGGGAGCGGCGCCCACGCCCGCGGACCCCGAACCGGAGATCACCCGGACCTCAACGGACCCGCACGGGGCCGAGACCGACGCCCGCGCGGAGCGAGGACACGAACCGGAGATCACGCAGACCTCGACGAACCCGCACGGGACGCAGACCGACATCCGCGCGGAGCCAGAACCCGAACCGGAGATCACCCGGACCTCGACGAACCCGCACGGGACGCAGACCGACATCCGCACGGAGCCAGGAACCGAACCGGAGATCACCCGGGCCTCGACGGACCCGCGCGGGGCGCAGACCGACGTCCGCGCGAAGCGAGGACCCGAACCGGCGGGCGGACAGCCGGCCGGAGATCCGTGCGGGCCCGGCGCCGCCGGACCGACGCGGACCGCACGGGACGCCCACCGGGCAGCAACCGGCCGGGAACACGCGGCCGAGCACGCCCCGGGAGACGCCGCCGGGCAGGCGACCGCCGGACCGGAAACGGGAGACGGAGACCGCGGGGACAGCGGCGACCAGGCGGGAGCGGAGCACCTGCCCGGCACCCGGCACGCGACCGCACACGGCCCGGAGCCGGACGACGACCGTCCGGCTGGGGGCACCGCCCACGCGGGGGCGAAGCACCCGTCGCGGAACCGGCGGCAGGCCGCGGATGGCCAGGGGTCGCCTGGCGCGCAGCCGGCGGAGGCCACCGGACACGCGGAGGCGGAGCGCCGGCGTGCGGCCGTGGACGGCCGTGAGGGGGTGGGCGCGGTTCAGGGGGGCTGCCCCGAAGGCGCGGTGGGGCGGGTCGCGGCCCTGCGACGGTTCGCCGCCGCCGCGCGGCGTGGGCGGGGGCTGCATGTCGCCTCGTGTGCCGTGCTGCTGGCCGTCGCGCTGACCGCCGGGAGTGTCGCCGTGGGAGGAGGCGGCCGGGACACCGGGCGGGACGTGGCTCCGGTGGGCGGGGCGGTCGCCGCCGGTGTGCCGGCCGGAGGTGATCTCGGGGCAGGCATACGGTCGTTGCAGACCCATCTGAAGGCCCAGCCCCGCGACCACGGCGGGTGGGCCACCCTGGGGACCGCCTACGTCGAGCAGGCGCGGACCGAGGGCGACCCCTCGCGCTACCCGCAGGCCGAGCGGGCGCTCGGGCGTTCCCTCGCCCTCGCGCCGGGCAACGAACCCGCCCTCGCCGGACAGGCCGCCCTCGCCGCCGCGCGGCACGACTTCACCGGCGCCCTGAGGTACGCCGACCGGGCCCTGGAGCGGAACCCCTACAGCGAGCGCGCCCTGTGCTCCCGTATCGACGCCCTGGTCGAACTCGGCCGGTACGAGGAGGCCTCGGTCGCCGCAGCCACCGCCGACCGCAGGCGGCCGGGGGTGCCGGTGTTCACGCGGTACGCCTACGTACAGGAGCTGCGCGGCGACGTGCGCACCGCGCGGGAGGTGCTGCGACGGGCCCTGGACAGCGCGTCCTCGCCCGCCGACGTGGCGTACGTCGCGACCGCGCTGGGGCGGCTCGCCTGGAACCAGGGCGAGTACGGGACGGCTCTCACGCACTACGCGCGTGCGCTCGCCGCCGACGAGAACCACCTCCCCGCACTGGAGGGCCGGGCGCGCGCACAGGCCGCGAGCGGTGACCGCGCGGGAGCCGTCGAGACGCTGGAGGCGGTCGTCGCCCGCTCCCCGCTGCCCGGACCGCTGGTCGCGCTCGGCGAGTTGTACGAGGCGCGCGGTGGCGACGGCGACCGCGCGAAGGCACGCGACCAGTACGCCCTCGTCGACGCCTGGACCTCGCTGGCCCGCGCCGGCGGGGTCGACGCCGACCTCGACACCGCGCTCGCCGCCGCCGACCACGGGGACGCCGAGGAGGCGCTGCGCGCCGCCCGCGCGGAGTGGGACCGGCGGCACAGCGTGCACACGGCGGACGCCCTCGCCTGGGCCCTGCACGTCAACGGCCGTCACGAGGAGGCGCTGCCCTACGCCCGCCGGGCCACGGCCACCGGCTACCGCGACGCCGGCTTCCTCTACCACCGGGGCATGATCGAGAAGGCGGCCGGGCAGGACCGGGCCGCGCGGGACTCCCTCACCGCCGCGCTGGAGCTGAACCCCGGCTTCTCGCCCCTGGGCGCCGCCGCGGCCCGTGCCGCGCTCGAGGATCTGGAGGCGGCGCGTTGATCCCCCGCCGTCCCTTCGCCGCCGGGGCCGCCGTCCTCACCGCCGCCTGCGCGCTCGCGCTGGTCCCGGCCGCGACGGCGAGCGCGCACCCGCTCGGCAACTTCACCGTGAACCGCTACGACGGGCTGGTGACCGCGCCCGGCGAACTCCGCGTCCACCATGTCGAGGACCTCGCCGAGATCCCGGCCACGCAGGCGGGACCGGACATCGACCGGCTGGGCCGGGACACCTGGGCCCGGGAGCGTTGTGCCGCCGCCGCGCGGGAGAGCGAGGTGCGGGTCGACGGCCGGGCGGTCGCGCTGAGCGTGCGGGACGCACACGCGCGTGTGCGGCCGGGGCAGGCGGGGCTCGACACCCTGCGCGTGGAGTGCGGGCTGACCGCGCCCCTGCCGGACGGGCGGACCGTGGACGTCCGCTTCCAGGGGGCGGGCGCGTCGTCCGGGCCCGGCTGGCGGGAGATCACCGCGCGGGGCGACCGTACGACGCTGACCGCCTCGGACGTACCGGCGTCCTCGCTCTCCCGGGAGCTGACCAGGTATCCGGAGGAGTTGCTCTCCTCCCCCGCCGACACGCGGACCGCCGCTCTGCGCGTGCGCCCCGGCGGGCCCGCCCTGTCCGAGGAGGAGGCCGACGCGCCCGCGTCCTCCGTGCTGCCGCGCGGCGCCGACCGCTGGACCCGCGCCCTCGACGACCTCGTCGCCCGGCAGGACCGGACCGCCGGCCTCGCCGCGTTCGCCCTGCTGATCGCCGTCGTCCTCGGCGCGCTGCACGCGCTCGCCCCGGGCCACGGCAAGACGTTGATGGCGGCGACGGCGGCGGCGCGCGGGGGCCGGGCCCGGCTCCGGGACGTCCTGCCCATGGCCGCCTCGGTCACGGTCACCCACACCCTGGGCGTGGTCGCCCTGGGCCTGCTGGTCACGGCCGGTTCGGCCGCGGCGCCCTCGGTGATCTCGTGGCTGGGCATCGCGAGCGGCGCCCTTGTCACCCTGGCCGGCGCCGGCCTCGTACGCCGGGCCCTGCGCGGCCGGAACCACGTCCACGCGCACCACCACGAACACGAGCACGCCCACGAACACGAGCACGGGCACGCCCACGAACACCCGCATCGGCACGGCCGGTTCGAGCACACCCACGGCGGCCGTACCCACACCCACGCCATCGCCCCCACCCTGCGCGGCACGATCCTGCTCGGATTCGCCGGCGGGCTGGTGCCGAGCCCGTCCGCCGTCGTGGTGCTGGTCGGCGCCGCCGCCCTCGGCCGGGCCTGGTTCGGGCTGCTGCTCGTCGTCGCGTACGGCGCCGGACTGGCCCTGACCCTCACCGCGGCCGGCTACGCGGTCGTCAAGGCCGGCAGTGGCCTGACCCGGCTGCTGGACCGGCGCCCCCGCTGGACGGCGGCCCCCTGGGCGGCGCTGGCGCGCCGGAGCGCTCCTCTCGGGTCGGCGTTCGTCGTCGTGGTCCTGGGAGCCGGACTGGTGTTCAGGGGGGCGGCATCCGCGCTCGGCTGAGCTACTTTCGGGAGGTAAGGGTGACTTCGCCCGGAAGCGAAGGGGGGCGCCGTGTCCGAGGAACCGGGTGAGCGGGTGATCGCGGGCCGGTACCGGCTGCTGTCGCCGCTGGGCGAGGGCGGGATGGGGACGGTGTGGCGGGCCCGGGACGAGCTGCTGCACCGCGAGGTCGCCGTCAAGGAGGTGCGTGCCCCGGCCGGGCTGCCGGCCGCCGACGTCGAGCGGATGTACGCCCGTCTGGAGCGGGAGGCGTGGGCGGCGGCCCGGATCGCCGACCGCACCGTGGTGACGGTGTACGACGTGGCGACCGAGGACGGGCGCCCGTGGATCGTGATGGAGCTGGTGCGCGGCCTCTCGCTCGCCGAGGTGCTGGAGGCCGAGGGTCCGCTGCCGCCGGAGCGGGCGGCGCGGATCGGCGCGGAGGTGCTCGCCGCGCTGCGGGCGGCGCACGGGGCGGGGGTGCTCCACCGGGACGTGAAGCCGGCGAACGTGCTGATCGCGAACGACGGCCGGGTCGTGCTCACCGACTTCGGGATCGCCACGGTCGAGGGCAGCTCGGCGCTGACGATGACGGGGGAGGTCGTCGGATCGCCCGAGTTCCTCGCCCCGGAGCGTGCGCTGGGGCGTACGCCGGGGCCCGAGTCGGATCTGTGGTCGCTCGGTGTGCTGCTGTACGCGGCGGTGGAGGGCGCCTCGCCGTTCCGGCACGACACCCCGCTGAGCACCCTGCGGGCGATCGTGGACGAGGAGTTGCCGCCGCCGCGCCGGGCCGGTCCGCTCGCCCCGGTGATCGAGGGGCTGTTGCGCAAGGAGCCTGCCGAGCGGCTGCCCGCGGAGCGGGCGCAGGAGGAACTGCGGGTCATCGGCGCGGGGGGCGCGCCGCGCGGGGACACGGTACGTGCGGGGGCGTACGCCCCCACGGTGGCCGCGCTGCCCCGGCCGCACCCGGGGACGGCGTCTTCGCCCGCTCCCCCGCCGCCGGTCACGGGAGCGTCCACCGTCGCGGTCACCCGCGCGGGGCGCGACCGGCGCGGTGCCGCCGTGCTGATCGCGGGCGTGGTCGTGCTGGCCCTGGCGCTGGCCGGGCTGACGTACGCGCTGCTGAACCGGGAGGACGGCGGCCCAGGGGCCGGGAACACCGGCGGCGGCGCGAGTTCGCCCGCGCGGACCGGCGACGACGGGGACGGCGGCGGGTCACCGGAGACGAAGCGCCCCTCCCCCACCCCGACCACGGGTGACGAGGACGACGGGGACGACGCGGAGAGCACTCCCCCTCCGCAGACCGTGTCGGTGACGGTGACCGGAGCGCGCACGGAGTACTCCGGTGCCTGTCCGCCGCCGGGCGAGCGGGCGCCCGCGTTCACCGCGACGTTCACGGTGGGGCGGTTGCCGGCCGAGGTGTCCTACCGCTGGCTGGCCGGGGACGGGTCGGTGACCGGTCCGGGCTGGCGGACGCTGTCGTTCCCCGAGGGGGGCGGCCATGCGCGGCAGGACACGGTGACCGTGACGACGTACCCGGAGAGCGGGACCTTGGAGAGCGAGATCGGTGTGGAGGTCCGGGAGCCGGTGCGCGCCGCCTCGGAGACGGTGCCGTTCGCTGTGACGTGCGAGACGGAGACCCCGACGGGCGGGGCCTCCGCTTCTCCTTCCGCTCCGGACGACGGCGGCTGACCGACGGATCAGGCCGCCGCGTTGAGCACCGGCAGATAGCCGCCCGACTGGCCGGCGGCCTTCGGGTGGTACGAGTTGCCGATGTTGAACCAGTCCACGCTGTGCAGCCAGGAGTCGCCGGAACAGATCTCGTGGCCGGCGAAGGTGGTGCGGACGTCACCGAAGGTGAAGCCGTGCGCCCCGGCGCGCTGGGCGATGGTGCTGTCGAGGAGGTCGGCGGCGTCGTTGATCGCCTTCCGCTTGGTCTCGGAGAGTCCGACGCAGAAGGTGCCGAGCTGGTAGAAGCGGGGGTAGCCGAGGACCACGACCTCGGCGTTCGGCGCGCGGTCGCGGATCGCCGAGTAGACGCTGTCGAGCCTGCCGGGCAGCGTCGACTGGACGTACGCCCGCGCGGTGGCGATCCGGTTGAGGCAGGAACTGTCGGACTGGAGCACACAGGTCGTCATGACGTCGGCGAAACCTGCGTCGTTGCCGCCGACGCTGATCGAGACCAGACCGGTGGCGGTGGAGAGCGGGCCGAGCTGCCCGGAGAGAACATCACCCGTTCGGGCGCCCGAGCAGGCGGTGAAGTCGAAGGACGAGGGTGAGTGGGCGGCCGCCCAGAGGTAGGGGTAGGCCTTGGTGCTGCGCTTGCAGTCGCCGCTGGAGGAGATGTAGCTGCCGGCTCCGACTCCGGAGGAGTAGGAGTCGCCGAGCGCCACATAGCCGTCGGCGGCGGCCTGTTGGGACGCCTGGGCCGTCGTGGCCCCGGTGAGGGCGGTGGTGACGGCGAGCAGCAGCGTGCCGAGGAAGAGGACAAGTCGGGAACGTCTCATGGAACCTCCCTTTAGCAGGATCTCCGCCGCAACCGTCGTACCAACTACGCGTGTTGACTGGAAGTGTCCATGCCAAAACTGTTACTGATTCAATCCTGGACGAATTCAGGCCGTAGGGACTTTTGCCCCTTGACGCCCCCTACGGGGTACGCCAGATTGAAGCCCGGCATCCGACGCTTCAGGGGGCAAAGTAGGCCATGCAGACACACAAATACGGGCAAGAGTCACCTGTCACAGCCAAACCAGCGAAAGCGTGAGGTTCGTTCCAGGTCTTGCCATACGGCTTCAATCATCAATACCGTCATACATCTGACCCGCATCGGTCCGTCAGTACGCGGCTTCAGGGGAGGGCTCAGGACCGCGACGTACCGGCGCGGGGCGCGGTAGGGGGGTGCCGTGCTCGGTGACCGCAACGGTGACCGGGCCGTGCCGCGCGGTCGGCCGCCGTTCTCGCGGCCGGCGGGATCTGCCAGCTCACCCGGCGTGCACATCGGTTCCGTCCGTCGTGCCGTGGGGTGGGAACAACCCCCCTTTCGAACCGGACGAACAGCCGGGCCGCCCGAGGGGCGGGCGGTCCGCCGGACGAGAGGGACCAGACTCATGAGCTCCGTACTGCAGCCGGCGGCCGCGGATCAGGACCCGCCGGCCGCCCGGAAGTACCGGCCCGTCTCCTCCCACCTGGCCATCGCGCCACCGGTGAGCGTGGTGATACCGGCCATGAACGAGGCGGAGAACCTGCCTTACGTCTTCAAGACGCTGCCCGGCTGGATCCACGAAGTGGTCCTGGTCGACGGCAACTCCACCGACGACACCGTCGAGGTGGCCCGCGGACTGTGGTCCGGCGTCAAGGTCGTCGAGCAGCGCGGCAAGGGCAAGGGGGACGCACTGCGCGCCGGGTTCGAGGCCTGCACCGGCGACATCGTCGTGATGGTCGACGCGGACGGCTCGGCCGACGGCAACGAGATCGTCAGCTACGTCTCCGCGCTGGTCTCCGGCGCCGACTTCGCCAAGGGGTCCCGCTTCGCCAACGGCGGCGGCACCGACGACATGACCTTCGTCCGCAAACTCGGCAACCGGGCGCTGTGCGCCGTGGTCAACCGCAAGTTCGGCGCGCGGTACACCGACCTCTGCTACGGCTACAACGCCTTCTGGCGGCACTGCCTGGACGAGATCGACCTCGACTGCACCGGCTTCGAGGTCGAGACCCTGATGAACATCCGGGTCGTCAAGGCCGGTCTGAAGGTGCAGGAGATCCCCAGCCACGAGTACCTGCGCATCCACGGCACCAGCAATCTGCGGGCCGTGCGCGACGGGTTCCGGGTGCTGCGGGTGATCCTCGGGGAGCGCTCCAACCGGCGTGCGCTGCGCCGCCGCCCGCGCCACTCCCCGCTGCTCGACACGGGCCGGGGGACGGTGTCTTGAGCGATCCCGGAGCACCGGGCGTCTCGGTCGTGATCTGCGCCTACACCGAGGACCGCTGGGAGGACGTGCTCGCGGCCGTCGCCTCCGTGCGGGCGCAGTCACGGCCTGCCCTGGAGACCCTGCTGGTCGTCGACCACAACCGGGCTCTCCTGGACCGTCTGGGCAAGGAGTACAAGGAGACCGGGGAGGTGCGGGTGCTCGCCAACGCGGGCCCCCGCGGCCTGTCCGCCGGCCGCAACACCGGAATCGCCGCCTCGCGCGGGGAGGTCGTCGCCTTCCTCGACGACGACGCCGTGGCCGAACGCGACTGGCTGAAGCACTTCGCCGACGCGTACGCCGATCCCCGCGTGATGGCGGTCGGCGGGCGCACCGAACCGGTCTGGGCGTCCGGGCGGCGGCCCGACTGGTTCCCCGAGGAGTTCGACTGGGTGGTGGGCTGCACCTACCGGGGCCTGCCGCGCGGACGCGTGCGGGTACGCAACGTGCTCGGCGGCAACGCCTCCTTCCGGCGCGAGGCCTTCACCGCGGCGGGCGGCTTCGCGACCGGCATCGGACGCGACGGGAACAAGCGTCCGCTGGGCGGGGAGGAGACGGAACTGTGCATCCGCCTCAGCCGCGCCCGCCCCGACGCGGTCCTGCTCATCGACGACCGCGCGGTGATCCACCACCGGGTGCCAGGGGCCCGCGAGCGCTTCCGCTACTTCCGTACCCGGACCTACGCGGAGGGCCTGTCCAAGGCGCTGGTCGCCCGCAGCGTCGGCGCGCAAAAGGGGCTGGAGTCCGAACGCCGGTACACCACACGTGTGCTGCCGGCCGGGGTGGCGCGGGGGCTGCGCGACGCCCTGCTCACCCGCCCGGGCGGCGCGGGCCGCGCGGGGGCGATCGTCGCCGGGGTGCTCACCGCGGCGGGCGGCTACCTGGTGGGCAGCGTGCGGGCCCGGCGGGGCGGGGTCACCTTCTCCGTGGTGCCCGTCGAGACGGGCGGTGGCCATGACTGACGTACGCGTGCCGATCCTCATGTACCACGCGGTCGCGGCCGACCCCCACGAGGCGACCCGCGCCCTGTCGGTGTCCCCGGAGGCCTTCGCCGCGCAGATGGAGGTGATCGCGGACCGGGGGCTCAGCCCCGTCACCACCGCGGAACTGGCCGCCCGTTGGCGCGAGGACCGCCCGCTGCCCGCGCGGCCGGTGCTGATCACGTTCGACGACGGCTACGAGGGCGTGCACCGCCACGCCCTGCCCGTGCTGGCCGGACACGGCTTCCCGGCGACCCTGTTCGTCTCCACCGGCTGGCTGAAGGGGCCGTACGACACCGGCGGCGGCCCGGACGCCATGCTCGACTGGGACCAGGTGCGCGAACTGGCCGCCGGAGGCGTGGAGATCGGCGGGCACAGCCACAGCCATCCGCAGCTCGACCGGCTCGACGAGGACCGGCTGCGCTCCGAACTGATCCTGTGCAAGGAGATCGTCTCCGACCAACTGGGCACCGTGCCCGCCTCGTTCGCCTACCCCTACGGCTACTCCAGCCGCCGGGTGCGCGCGGCGGTGCGGGAGACCGGGTACGCCCAGGCCCTCGCCGTCGGCAACGGACTCGCCCGGCGCGCCCAGGGGCCGTACGCCCTGCGGCGGGTGACGGTGCGCAGGTCCACCTCCGCCGCCGAGTTCGAACGGCTGGTGGACGGGCGGTCCCTCACCCGCGTCTTCGCCCGGGACCGCGCCCTGACCAAGGGGTACGCGGTGGTGCGCCGCACCCGGCAGGCCGCACGGCTGATCCGCCGCCCGCCGGACCGGACGCACCGGGCCGTACAGGGGTGACCGTCCGCGTGCGCCCCGGAATTCGGGTGCACGCGGCGCCCCGGTGACCGATCATGGCGGCATGTCCGCGCAACCGCACGACGCCCTGCCGATCCGGCTCACCGTCGACGACGGCGACTCCCCGTCCGATGTCGTCGACGCGCTGTTCCTCGGCCGCTTCGCGACGGGCGAGCAGCCGTACTCGCACGCCGTGAACATCGACCGCGTGCGCTCCGGCGCGACCCTGCTGCCCGCGAGCGCGCGGGTGCTGCGGCTCGCCAGGGACGACGACCGCAGCGCCACGCTGGCCGAGGGCGACGGCTGGACCCTGCTGGTCTCCCGCTGGAACCGGGGCGCCGACGTCACGGTCACCGCGACCAGCTCCGACCTCGCGGCGAGGATCCTGGACGAGGCCACCGACGGCGCGGCCGACGAGCCCGAACCGCAGCCGGAGAACGTCACCATGGGCTTCTGGTACGTCTCCCCGCGCCGCGGCCCGCACCGCACCACCCGGCAGATCTCGGCGGGCACCTGGGAGGAGATCCGGCCCAACTACACGGCCCCGGTGGCGGACACCATGGACCGGCTGATGAAGACCACCCCCGAGGACATCGCGGGCCGGCTGCTCCTGCTGCACGGCCCGCCCGGCACCGGCAAGACCTCCGCGCTGCGCACGCTGGCCCGGTCCTGGCGCGACTGGTGCCAGGTGGACTGCGTCCTGGACCCCGAGCGGCTCTTCTCCGACGTCGGCTACCTGATGGACATCGCGATCGGCGAGGAGGACGCGGCGGGCAAGGGCCGCTGGCGGCTGCTCCTCCTGGAGGACTGCGACGAGCTGATCCGCGGCGAGGCCAAGCACACCGCGGGGCAGGCGCTGTCCCGGCTGCTGAACCTGACGGACGGCCTGCTCGGCCAGGGCCGCAACGTGCTGGTGGGGGTCACCACCAACGAGGACCTGGAACGCCTGCACCCGGCCGTGGTCCGCCCCGGCCGCTGCCTCGCCCGGATCGAGGTCGGCCGGCTGACCCGTACCGAGGCGGTGAACTGGCTGGGCCGCGAGGAGGGCGTCGGCCGCGAGGGCGCCACCCTGGCCGAGCTGTACGCCCTGCGCCGGGGCACCTCTCCCACGGCGCTTCCGGAACCACGCGGCGACGCGGAAGCGGGCCTGTACCTGTAGTGCTTTGATGACCGTATGACCCTGTTCGTCGGGACGTCGGGGTGGCAGTACAAGGACTGGCGCGGGGCGCTGTACCCGGCCGGGCTTCCGGTGCGGCTCTGGCTGGAGGAGTACACGGCGCACTTCGCCACCGTCGAGATCAACAACGCCTTCTACCGGCTGCCGTCCCGGGAGACCTTCGAGGCCTGGCGGGACCGTACCCCGCCGGGCTTCGTCGTCGCGGTCAAGGCGAGCCGCTACCTGACCCACGTCAAGCGGCTGCGCGATCCCGAGGAGCCGGTGGAGCGCCTGATGAGCCGCGCGGCCGGGCTGGGCGACCGGCTCGGCCCGGTCCTCCTCCAGCTCCCGCCCACCCTCCGGGCCGACCCCGCGCTGCTGCACGCCTGCCTGCGCCGCTTCCCCGCGTCGACCCGGGTGGCGGTCGAGCCGCGCCACCCGTCCTGGTGGACGCCCGAGGTGCGCGCCGTCCTGGAGTCCCGGGGCGCCGCCCTGTGCTGGGCCGACGTACTGTCCCGCCCCGCGACCCCGCTGTGGCGCACCGCCGACTGGGGCTACGTCCGCTTCCACCAGGGCCGCGCCCACCCCTGGCCCCACTACGGCCGCCAGTCCCTCCGGACCTGGCTCGCCCGCATGGCGGCCACCTGGCCGGACGGCGAGGACGTCTACACCTACTTCAACAACGACCCGAACGCGGCAGCGGTGACCAACGCCCGAGCCTTCAGACACCTGGCACGAGCTGCTGGGGTCGAACTACAGCCAACGCTCACGAACACCCCCTCAGGGGGGCGGGGCTGAGTCGATCTGCGGCTCCGCCGCGCGGGCGCGACCAGCCACCACGGGCCCGCAGCCGGACGGACAACCCCACCGCGACGACGCTCACCCGTAAGCCGCACGCAGTGCGTCCCGCACGGCGGCCAGCGCCGACTCCTCCGACGCGCCCAGCCGGCGCGCCCTCGCGGCATAGGTCTGCGCCGCGGAGGCCAACTCCCGTTCCGCCCCCGCACCCGCGGCAGCGACGAACGTTCCGTTGCGCCCCCGCGTCTCGATCACCCCGTCCGCCTCCAGCGCCCGGTACGCCTTGGCCACCGTGTTCGCCGCGAGGCCGAGCGTCCCGGCCAGCCCCCGCACCGTCGGCAGCCGGTACCCCACCGGCAGCACCCCCGCCCGGGCCTGCTCGGAGATCTGCGCCCGCACCTGCTCGTACGGCGGTGCGCCGTCGTCGATATGGATCCTCAAGGTCACGGCCCGATTGTCCCGCACCGGCGGAAGAACCCGCACCCGCCGGAAAATGGGAGGCACGCGCGGTCGTGGCCCCGTAGCGTGCGCCTCCATGACAGTGACCGTCCGCGATCTGCGCTCCGACGCCCCCGCCGACCTCGGGGGCTTCGCCCGTGTCCGGCAGGCCGCGCTTCCGTTCATCCTCGTCACCCCGCGCTCCCTGGTGCACGACCTGACCCAGCTGCACCCCGAGGCCCACTACCGCCCCCTCGTGGCCGTGGCCGACGGCGAGGTGATCGGCACGGCGCAGGTGCATCTGACCCACGAGAGTTCCCGGCCGGGCCAGGGCAACCTCAACGTGTACGTGCACCCGGAGCACACGCGCCGGGGCGCCGGGACACTGCTGGTGCGCGCCGCCGAGGAGCATCTGGCCGCGCACGGGGCGACCAGGCTGCTGGCGTGGGTACCGGACGAGCCGGGCAACCGCGCCTTCGCCGAGCGGCACGGCTACCGGGCGAGCCGCTCCGCCCACTTCCTCCGTCTGGACCTGGCGAACGGCACCCTGCCCCCGCTCCAGGACCCGCCGCCGGGCGTGGAGCTGCGCCCGGCCTCGGGCTTCGCCGCCGATCCGCGCCCGCTGTTCGAACTGGACGCGGAGACCACGGCGGACGAGCCGAGCGATGTGGACACCGAGTTCACCGACTATGAGGCGTGGCTGGCGGAGACCTGGCGGCACCCGCTGTTCGACGCGGAGCTGACCACGGTGGCGCTGGTCGACGGCCGCCCCGCCGCCTTCTCCGCGGCCCGCACGGACGGCGGCACCCGGTACGCCACGGGCATGACCGGCACCGCACGCGCCCACCGCGGCCGGGGCCTGGCCAAGCTCGCCAAGAACGACTCCCTGCATCGGGCCCGCGCGGCCGGGTACACGGAGGCGTTCACGGGCAACGACACCGGGAACGGGCCGATGATCGCGATCAACAAGTGGTTCGGCTACGAGATCTGCGGGACGGAGGTGCGGTATGTCCGCGAACTCGGCTGACGGACCGGCGCGGGTGGAGGTCGTCCTCGTCAAGGCGGGGCGGATGAAGATCCGCTACCCGGCCGAGCTGCTCGCCGACGACGGTACGCGCGTGAGCGTGCGCGCCCCCTGGGCGGGCGACGGCGTGCGTGACTTCGGCTTCGTGCGCTTCGAGCCGGGGGACGTCTTCACGGAGCACTACTGGCGCGACCGGTGGTACTCCGTGAAGGAGGTCCGCACCGCCGACGGCTCCCTCAAGGGGCACTACTGCGACATCACCCGCCCGGCGGAGCTCTCCGGCGGCCGGCTGGTCGTGGAGGATCTCGACCTGGACCTGTGGGTGTCCGCGGACGGCGGCGACGTGCGCCGGCTGGACGAGGACGAGTTCGCGGCGAGCGGTCTGCTCACCACGGACCCCGAGGCGGCGGCCGCCGCGGTGGCCGCCCTCGACGACCTGGACGCCCGGGCCCGCGAGGGCGGGTTCGGCGCGCTGCTCGCGTGAGGGTTCCGGCTCAGCCGGGGACCGCGATCACGGCGTAGCGCTCGTCGTCCACCTCCCGGCCCCACAGCGCCGTGTCCTCGGACAGGTGTTCCAGGCGCGTCCGGCCGCCGAGCGGGGCCAGGAGGGCGGTGAGCCGGTCCGCCGGTATGCCCACCGGGCCGACCGTCCCCCACACCCCCTCGACCAGGACGAGCCGGCCTCCCGGCCGCAGCAGGTCCCGCCAGTGCCGCAGCGCACGCTGCGGATCGGGCAGCGTCCACAGCACATGCCGGACCAGGACGGCGTCGTAGCGCTCCTCGCCGACCGGCGGGGCCGCCGCGTCACCGGCGAGGAACACCGCGTCGCGTCCGGCGAGCTTCTCCCGGGCCAGGGCCACCATGGCCGGGGAACTGTCGACGCCGGTGATCCGGTGCCCCTGCTCGGCCGCGAGGAGCGACAGGCTGCCGGTGCCGCAGCCGAGGTCGAGGACGTCGCCGGCCCGCCCGGGCAGCCAGGCGCGCAGCCGGGCGGCCCAGGCCGCGCGCACCCGCGGGTCGCGCAGCCCGTGGTCCGGCTCCTCGTCGAAGGCGGCGGCCCGCGCGTCCCAGTCGACACCGTCCGTGCCCGCCCCGTCACCGCTGATGATGGTCATGGTCCCAGAGTGACACCTGCCACTGACAATCGATGGGTGACTGCGGCCACAGACAGAAGGGGACCGATGAGGAACTCTCCCCCGAAAGGTCTGCCTCCGTGAGAACGCGGAACCCGGTGGACCCTGAAGGAGGCAGTCATGCGCCGTGTCACCGTGCAGAAGCCCCCGAGGAAGACGGACACCCGCCGGGTCCGTGAGGAGGCCGACGAGCGTCCCGCGGGACGACCCGAGGTCCGTGAGGACATCGCCCGCACCTGGTGGCCCGACGGCTGAACGCGCCGCGGCGGGCCGGTGCGGAGCACCTACCTGATCCCAGCCTGAGCACTCCCTTAACGCGGCCATAAGGATCTCTCTCCAGCGGCTTCGGCGGGCGATTTCGCGATTCCGCGGGGCTAGCTTCTGCATCACCCCCACGGGATTCATCCCCCACAGGATCCAGAGATCGCCGTTTCGAGGAGTTGCTGCCCCATGTCCGCACGCCGCAAGGCCGCTGTCGCCGCCGTCGGTCTCGTTCCGCTCGCCCTGACCGGGCTGTCCGCCACGCCGGCGTCCGCGCACGGTTCGATGGGCGACCCGGTCAGCCGGGTCGCCCAGTGCTACGCCGAGGGTCCGGAGAGCCCCAGTTCGGCGGCGTGCAAGGCGGCGGTCGCGGCGGGCGGCACCCAGGCGCTCTACGACTGGAACGGCGTCCGCATCGGCGACGCGGGCGGACGCCACCAGGAGCTCATCGCCGACGGCAAGCTGTGCAGCGCGGGCAACGAGGCGTTCAAGGGCCTCGACCTGGCCCGCGCGGACTGGCCGGCGACGAGCGTGAGCAGTGGCTCGTACACCTTCAAGTACCGCGTCACCGCCCCGCACAAGGGGACCTTCAAGGTGTACATCACCAAGCCCGGTTACGACCCGTCGCAGCCGCTGGCCTGGGACGACCTGGATCTGGCGAACCCGGTGGCGACGTCCACCGACCCGGCCGCGTCGGGCGGTTTCTACACCTTCGGCGGCACTCTTCCCGAGCGTTCCGGCAAGCAGCTGCTGTACGCGGTGTGGCAGCGGTCGGACAGCCCGGAGGCCTTCTACTCCTGCTCGGACGTCACCTTCGGCGGCAGCGGGGCCCCGGCGGGCGGAGACGCGGCCGGCGGCGGTGAGCCCTCCGGCTCGGACGACACCCCCAAGGACGCGGCCGCCCCGGCGCCGGCGGCCTCCGCCCCGTCCGAGGAGCAGATCGAGGACGGTGCCGAGAAGTCGACCATCGAGAACCACGGGCACGGTGACGACGACCCGAACACCACGGCGAAGCCGGTCGCGGCGGGAGACAAGGAAGACACGGGCGACGCGGGCGACGCGGGCACCGCCAATCAGCCGAAGGCGGCCGGGGCTCCGCAGAACCTCGCGGAGACCGGCGGTGACGCCAACACCCCGTACCTGATGGTCGGCGGTGCCGCGGCGCTGGCGCTCGGTTCGGCGGCGCTGTTCGCCTCCGCGCGGCGGCGCGCGGCGGCCGGGCGGCACGGCCGCTGATCCGACTCGACTCGGGGCCCTGTCCGGCGGCTCAGGCCGGACAGGGCCCCGCGCGTGCGGCGCGTACCTACACGTGTCAGCTGAACACCGAGGCACAGGTGGTGCGTTCGGCGCGGGCCGGATCGAGGGCGTTCGCCACCTCGTGGAAGGCGATCCGGTCGAACAGCCCGATCGCCAGGTGCTCGGACAGATCGAGCGGGCAGAGGTCCTGGAGCAGCACGTTGCGCACGTTCGGTCCGGTCAGGAAGGCGCTGCGGTACGGGGTGACGACCTGGTCGTACCGGGTGGCGATGACGGTGTAGCGGACGCCGGGCACGGTGTCGCCGCCCGCGTTGAGCTTGGTGAGGAAGTCGGATCCGGCGACCTGGTCGGCGAGGGCGGGGGTGGCCTCGCTCAGCAGGTCCTCGGCGCCGGGGAAGTACGGCAGCAGTGCGGTGAGGCCGCCGAGCGTGGTGCCGTGGTTGCTGGGCGCGATGCCGACGAGGGCGTTCACCTCGTCCGCTCCGCCGAGGAACTTGAGGTAGTAGCGCGGCATCATGCCGCCCTGGGAGTGACCGACGATGTCGGCCTCGTCGGCGCCGGTCGCGGCGAGCACCTTGTCGACGAAGGCGTCGAGCTGTTCGGCGGACTTCTCGACGGGGCCGAGGCCGTGGAAGAAGGGGACGCCGGGGAGCTGCCCGTAGTCGAGGGAGAAGACGCAGTAACCGCGGTGCTTCAGATAGGGCGCGAGGCCCAGCCAGTTGTCCACGGAGTTGCCGAAGGTGCCGTGGACCAGGACGACGGGGCGGGGATGCGCGGCGGAGGGCTCGCACGCGTAGTCGTTCCAGCCGGAACGCGGCGCGTCGGCGGCCTGGGCACTCGCGGCGGAGGGGACGGTGACGGCCGCGGCGGCCAGCAGGAACGCGGCCAGCGGTCTGATCACCCGCTTCCAGGGCAGCATCGTGTGATCTCCTTGCGGTTCAAGGGGAAGGGTGGGGTCCTACGCCCTGTGATCCGGATCACGAGGATGCTGTTCACTCGTCAAGTTACGGGCGAGTAGTAAAAGGGGGAAGTTACGGGTCGGCAAAAACTTTCGCCGTTCAGCCGCACCCGATCACCGGTCCCTGATATTGCGTCACCAAACGCGGACGAAACGTGCATCGCGCCGCCGTGGGCCGATCGAGCGCGGCGGGCCTCGCCGGTCTACGCGGCCAGCGTGCCCGGCATCACCGCGCGGGGGCCGAATTTCGCCCGCGCGCGGTCCGCGACCTCCTCGATCCTGCGTACCTTCTCGTCCACCGGGTCGAAGGTGAGCTGGTGGGAGGCCTGTTCGGCGGGGTCGAGGCCCTCCGCGCGGAGGGCGATCGCGCGGACCCGGGCGCGCTGGAGACCGAGCGCCTCGTACAGGCCGTACGCCGCCCTGGTGAGCGCGGCGGAGTGCGCGGTCGGCTCGGGGAGGGTGCGGGTGCGGGTGGTGGCGGACCGGTCGGCGTAGCGCACGGTGAGGGTGAGGCTCCGGCAGACCTTGTCGAGGGCGCGCAGCCGGGCGCCCAGTTCCCCGGCGGCCGAGAGCAGGGCGCGCCGGTGCCGGCCGGGGTCCAGTTCGTCGCGGGTGAAGGGGCGTTCGGTGGCCAGGGACCGGGAGACCTCGTCGGGGACGACCCGGCCGCGGTCCACGCCGTTCGCCTTCTCGCGCAGTTCGCGCCCGGC
The DNA here is from genome assembly GCF_055571535.1 of Streptomyces sp. NPDC030893. Classification (NCBI taxonomy): domain Bacteria; kingdom Bacillati; phylum Actinomycetota; class Actinomycetes; order Kitasatosporales; family Streptomycetaceae; genus Streptomyces; species Streptomyces sp. NPDC030893. The sequence goes on from NZ_JBVIFC010000015.1 coordinate 108,471, forward strand.
CCTGGCGCCCACCAGCCGCTGGAGCGTGGCGAGCGGGGCGGCGGCGACCCGGCCGAGGGTGTCGAGGCCGTACTCGCACAGGGTGCGGGCGGTCCTGGTGCCGACGCCGGGCAGCGCGACGACGGGCTTGTCGGCGAGGAACTCCCGCACCTCGTCCTCGGCCACCGCGCGGGTCCGCCCCGGCCGGGCCTCCCGCAGGGCCATGCGGGCCAGCATCGGGCCCGGCCCGGCGCCGATCACACAGTCGACGCCGTGCAGGGCGAGGGCGCGCACCCGGATCACCGAGGCCAGTTCGAGGGCGGTGCGCCCGAAGTACCGTTCGGCGCCGCGCAGATCGGCCAGCGCCCCGTCCGGCGGCAGGGCCTGTACGACGGGGGTGAACTCCTCCAGCAGGCCGAGCAGTCCCGGCAGGGCCGCCTCGCGCGTCGGCGGCAGCTGGAAACGTACGCAGAGGATGGTCATCCCGCACTCCCCGGACTCTGGTGCCACAACTTCCTTCCCACCGCGGGCCCTTCACCCGCGGGGCGCAGATCGGCCCAGGGGTGCATCTCGTACCCCGTGGGCATGCGGATCGTCCTGTCCTCCCCCGGGTCCCGGGCGGCGGAACCGGCCGGCGCGGGCCGCCCGTCCGCACCGGCGAGCCGCTTGCGGGCCGGGCCGTCCCCGGGGTCGCCGCCCCGGCTTCCGTCCGCTGCGGCCAGCCGGGCCGCGACGCCCTCCAGCCCTTCCTCCCGGCGGATCTCCAGCAGGTCGGCGAGGTTCCAGGCGGCGGAGCCGACCACGCTGAGGCTGCGCGGGCCACGGCGCTGCACCACTCCGCGCACCAGCAGCAGCCAGGAGTGGAAGACGGTGTGGGCGCAGGCGTCGTGGGAGTCGTCGAAGAAGGCGAGGTCGACCAGGCCGGTGCCGTCGTCCAGGGTGGAGAAGATGACCCGCTTGCCGGAGCGGATGGGCGGGGTCTGGGTGGCCGCCTTGGCGCCCGCGACCAGCACGGTGTCCCCGTGCCGGGCGTCGCGCAGCCGCCGCGCGGAGACCACGCCCAGCTCCCCGAGGAAGGCGGCGTGGTCGTCCATCAGATGGCGTGAGGCGTCCATGGACAGCACGCCCAGTTCGGCGCTGAGCTTCTCCGACGGGGTGAGGTCGGGCAGCCCGGCCGGGGCGGTCTTCCGGCCGCCGGACAGGGGGAGCTGCTCGCCGCGTCCGCCGTGGGCGCCCCGGTGCAGTTCGGTCAGATGCAGTTGCAGGTCACGGCGGTTGGCGCCGAACGCGTCCAGCGCGCCGACCTGGGCGAGGCGTCCGGCCAGCGGGCGGCTGGGGCGGGCCCGTTCCCAGAAGTCGAGCAGTGAGGCGTACGGCTGCCCCTCGGCGATCCGGGCGGCCTCGGCCTCGCTGATGCCGTGCACGTCGGAGAGCGCCAGCCGCACCCCCCAGACCCCAGCCGATTCCGATTCAGACACCAGTTCGATCCTGTGTGCGACCCCCGACTTGTTCACGTCCAGCGGCAGGACCGGCACCCCGCGCCGCCGCGCGTCCGCCAGCAGCAGCCGCTTCGGGTACATCCCGGGGTCATGGGTGAGCAGTCCCGCGTAGAAGGCGGCCGGGTGGTGCGCCTTCAGCCACGCCGACTGGTACGTCGGTACGGCGAAGGCGACCGCGTGCGCCTTGCAGAAGCCGTAGGACCCGAAGGCCTCGACGATCTCCCAGGTCCGCTGAATCGTTTCCGCGTCATAGCCCCGGGCCGCCGCGTGCTGGGCGAACCAGACCTTGATCCGCCCCTGCGACTCCGGGTCGGACAGCCCGCGCCGCACCCGGTCCGCCTCGCCGCGCCCGCAGCCGGTCATGACCGAGACGATGTCGATGACCTGCTCGTGGAAGACGACCACTCCGTACGTGCTCCTCAGCGCCTCCTCCAGGTCGGGGTGCGGGAAGCGCACCGGCGCCCGTCCGTGCCGCGCCTCGATGAACGGGCGCACCATGTCGGCGGCGACCGGTCCCGGCCGGAAGAGGGAGATGTCGACGACCAGGTCGTGGAAGGTCGACGGCTGGAGCCGCCCGACCAGGTCCCGCTGGCCCGGGGACTCGATCTGGAAGCAGCCGAGCGTCTCGGTGGACCGGATGAGCCCGTACGTCGCCGGGTCGCCCTCCGGCACCGCGTCCAGGTCGATCCGCTCCCCCGTCGCCCGCTCCACCTCGGTGACCGCGTGCGCCATCGCCGACTGCATCCGCACGCCCAGCACGTCGAGCTTGAGCAGCCCGAGGTCCTCCACGTCGTCCTTGTCGAACTGCGCCATGGGAAAGCCCTCGCCGCTGGTCGGCATGACCGGCGTACGGGTGAGCAGGGAGGCGTCGGACAGCAGGACGCCGCAGGGGTGCATGGCGACACCGCGCGGGAGCGCGTCGAGGGCCTCGACCAGCTCCCACAGCCTGCCGTACCTCTCCTTCTCCCCCGCCAGTTCCCGCAGTTCGGGCAGTTCCTCGAGCGCCGCGCGGGCGTCGCGGGCGCGGATGTGCGGAAAGGACTTGGCGACCCGGTCGATCTCGGCCGGGTCCATGGACAGCGCCGCGCCGACGTCGCGGATGGCGTGCCGCACCCGGTACGTCTCCGGCATGGCGATCGTGGCGACCCGCTCGGTGCCGAACCGGCCGATGATCGCGCGGTAGACCTCGAGACGGCGCGCGGACTCCACGTCGATGTCGATGTCGGGCAGCACGACCCGCTCCTTGGACAGGAAGCGTTCCATCAGCAGCCCGTGTTCGACCGGGTCGGCGTGCGCGATGCCGAGGACGTGGTTGACCAGGGAGCCGGCGCCGGAGCCGCGCGCGGCCACCCGGACGCCCATGTCCCGTATGTCGTCGACGACCCGGGAGACGGTGAGGAAGTAGGAGGCGAAGCCGTGGTGGGCGATGATGTCCAGCTCGTGGTGCATCCGCTCCCAGTACTCCCGGCGGCCCGCGTAGCCGCGCAGCACCATCCCCGCCGCCGCCCGGGAGGCCAGCGCCCGCTGGGCGGTGCGGCGGCCGGCGCCGACGAGGTGCGGTTCGGGGAAGTGGACGCTGCCCATACCGAGGTCGTCCTCGGGGTCGACCAGGCACTCGGCGGCCGTGGCCTGCGTCTGTTCGAGCAGCCGGAGGGCGGTCTCCCGCCGGAAGCCCGCGGCCTCGACGATCCGCTCGGCCGCCCCCCGCATGGCGCCCCGGTCCTTGAGCCAGGCCTCGCCGGAGTCCAGCCCTTTGGCCGGGTCGACGGGGACCAGCCGGCGGGCGGCGTCCAGCACGTCGGCGACCGGGCCGAGGCCGGGGTCGGCGTAGCGGACGGCGTTGCTCAGCACGGGCCGGACGCCCTGTTCGGCGGCGAAGCCCAGGGTGCGGGCGGCCAGCCGGAGCGAGCCGGGGCCGGTGCCCTCGCGTCCGTGCCAGACGGTCTCCAGGCGCAGGGCGTCGCCGTAGACCTCCCGCCAGGGGGCGAGCAGCCGGGCGGCGCGGTCGGGGCGGCCCGCGGCGAGGGCGCGGCCGACGTCGGAGTCGGGGCCGAGCAGGACGGTCAGGCCGTCGGCGTGGTTGTCCTCCCAGGCCAGCCGCGGGAGCCCTTCATGGGTGTGGGCCGCGGAGACCAGGCGGCACAGGCCGGCCCAGCCGCGGGCGCCGTCCCGGGCGAGGAAGGTCACACGCGGTGTCGACTCGTCGATGAAGGCACCTCCGCGGACCGGGGTGCGACGGCGGTCCCGGCGCACGGACCCGTCGCCCGCCGACGCCCCCGCCGGTGCCGCGGGTGCCGCCACCGCCAGCTCCGCGCCGAACAGCGGGCGGACGCCGGCCTTCGCGCAGGCCTTGGCGAAGCGGACCGACCCGGCGAGGGTGTCGCGGTCGGTGAGGGCCAGGGCGTCCATGCCCCGCTCCGAGGCGCGCTCGGCCAGCCGCTCCGGGTGGGAGGCGCCGTAGCGCAGGGAGAACCCGGAGACGGTGTGCAGATGCGTGAAACCCGGCACACGCACCTCCCGCACTCGCGAGCCACGATCGACTCTCGAACAATTGTTCCCAGCTACCTCACCCCCACCATAGACCAATTTTCGAATGCATGTGCGACACCCTTTCGGGCTGCTCCCACCTGCGGGAACACCCGGCATACGGGGACGGTGGGGACATGACGCAGAGCGCCGGCACGGATGCCTCCCCCACCTCCTTCCTCAGCGAGGTGAAGGGTGCCGTGACCCCGCGCGCCATCCTGCTCGTCCTCGGCGTGATCGCTCTCCAGCTGCTGTTCATCGCCTCCTACGTGGGGGCGCTGCACGAGCCCAGACTGCGGGACGCGCCCTTCGGCGTCGTCGCGCCACCGGCCGCCGCGGACGAGGTGGTGGCCCGGCTGGAGCGGCTGCCCGGCTCCCCGCTGGACCCGCGCGCGCTGGCCGACGAGGAGACCGCGCGGCAGCAGATCAGGGAGCGGGACATCGACGGCGCCCTGATCGTGGACCCCGCGGGCACCACCGACACCCTGCTGGTCGCCACCGGCGGCGGCACCTCGCTGGCCTCCTCCCTGGAGCGGCTCGCCACCACCCTGGAGAGGCCGGAGGGGCGCACCCTGCGGGTGGTCGACGTCGCCCCGGCCTCCCCCCGGGACGCCAACGGACTCTCGTCGTTCTACCTGGCCGTCGGCTGGTGCGTGGGCGGCTATCTGTGCGCCTCGATCCTGGCCATCAGCTCGGGCGCCCGCGCGTCCACCCCGAGGCGCGCGCTGATCCGGCTCGGCACCATGGCCCTGGTCGCGATCGTCGGCGGATACGGCGGGGCCGTCATCGCCGGGCCGATCCTGGACGCGCTGCCGGGCAGCTTCCCCGCGCTGTGGGGGCTGGGCGCGCTGATCACCTTCGCGGTGGGCGCGGCCACCCTCGCCCTGCAGAGCCTGCTCGGGGTCGTCGGTATCGGCGTGGCCATCCTGATCGTGGTGATCCTGGGCAACCCGAGTGCGGGCGGAGCGCTGCCACCGCCCCTGCTCCCGCCGTTCTGGGCGGCGATCGGCCCGGCGCTGCCGCCGGGCGCGGGCACCTGGGCGGCGCGCTCGATCGCCTACTTCGACGGCAACGCCCTGACCGGTCCCCTGCTGGTGCTGTCGGCGTGGGCCCTGCTGGGCATGGCGGTCACCATGCTGATGGCGCCGACGCAGCACAGGCGGCAGCGGGCCTCGCCCGAGCCGGCGGCCGAGCTCCCCGGACAGCCCTGACCGGCCGCCCCGGCGGCACGGACCGCCCGGACGCCCACGACCGCGCCGGACGGCCCACGGACACGCGGACGTCCCACGGACACGCGGACGTCCCACGGACACGCGGACGTCCCACGGACACGCGGACGTCCCGTGCCGCGTACGTCGTACGCGGGACGGGACGTCGGGACCGGGGTGCGGGCCGGTCAGCCGATCTGCGTACCGGTGGCCGACAGGGCCTCCGTCACCGGCTGGAAGAAGGTCGTGCCGCCCGAGGAGCAGTCGCCGCTGCCGCCCGAGGTGAGACCGACCGCGCTGCCGCCCGAGAAGAGCGAGCCGCCGCTGTCGCCGGGCTCGGCGCACACGTCGGTCTGGATCAGGCCGTTGACGATGTCGCCGTTGCCGTAGTTCACGGTGGCGTCCAGACCGGTGACCGTGCCGGAGTGCACCTGGGTCGTGGAGCCGCTGCGGGTGACCTGCATGCCGACGGCGGCCTCGGCGGCGCCGGAGATCGCCTGCGTGGAGCCGTCGTAGAGGTTCACCTCGCTCGGGTGGGCCACGTCGGCGGTGTACTTGACCAGCCCGTAGTCGTCACCCGGGAAGCTGGAGTCCACGGTGTCGCCGATCACGTCGCCCGAGGAGTCCGACCAGGTGGAGACGGACTCGGTGCAGTGTCCGGCGGTGAGGAAGTGCGGCTCGCCGCCCTTGGTCACGTTGAAGCCGAGCGAGCAGCGCCCACCGCCTCCGGTGATGGCGTCGCCGCCCGCGACGAAGGGCTTGTACTCGCCCTCGGTGCGCTGGAGTTCGGCCTTGGCGCCCAGCGAGTCGACGACCTTCGTCAGTTCGGCCCACTCGGCCTCGGAGACGGTGCGGTCCGCGGTGACGACGACCTTGTTGGTGGTCGGGTCGGTCACCCAGGAGGTGCCCGGGATGGTGGCGTCCTGCTTCAGGGTGGTGTGCGCGCTCTTCAGCGCGGCGAGGGAGTTGGCCACGACTCTCGCCTCGGCGCCGGCCGACTCGACGGTCTCGGCGGCGGCCTCGTCGAGCACGTTCACCACGAGGCTCTGCTTCTTCGCGTCGTAATACGTTCCCGCCGCGTCGGCGCCCAGGTCCTGGGCGAGCGTCGAGGCGAGCTTTCCGGCCGCCTGGACCGAGAGGGTCCGGGGCGCCGCGTCCGCCGGAACCTCACTGGCGTTCGCAGTCTGGAAGGTGACCGCGCCGGCGGCCAGTGCGGCGATGCCCGCACCCGCCATGACCGCGCGTCGCCCGGATATGCGTCGGTGCTTCAACTCACGTCCTCCTGTGGGGGGACGGCCCGGGAGGTTGTGGGGACCTCACCGGACCGGAAGGCGTACGGCCACGGGGGCGGAACACGAAAGAAGCCACACCCGCGCCGGTCGAACGGCGCCTACTCTTCCGAACCCCGCGGGGAGCACACAAGGTCGACTTCCGGACGCGCGTACGGCAACGGGCGTGCGCCCTCTATGTCCTGACTGGTCATGGACACGCGGCACGGTTCGCACTGCAAACGCCACGAAGGGGTAACCGGCGGTACGGACCCCGGGATCGGCAGGTGGCTCGAAATGGACCCCTCGCGGTCTGGTTCCACGCGGGCCGCGACGGACGGACGTTGCTTCCGCACCGGTTCCGGCACCGGCCGCGAGGGCCCGCCGGACCCGCTTCCGGACCCGGCAAGGGGCGAGCCCCCGCACGCGGTTCGCGTGCGGGGGCTCGGCGTACTGCCGGCCGCCGTGGGCCGGTGGTGCGGGTGGTACGGGACCGGTCCTAGTAGACGCTGACCCCGTAGGCGCTCAGGGCCTCGGTCACCGGCTGGAAGAAGGTCGTGCCGCCGGTGCGGCAGTTGCCGCTGCCACCGGAGGTCAGACCGTACGCGGTGCCGTTGCTGCCGTAGAGCGAACCGCCGGAGTCGCCGGGCTCGGCGCAGACCGTGGTCTGGATGAGGCCGTAGACGATGTCGCCGCCGCCGTAGTTCACGGTCGCGTTGAGCGCGGTGACCCGGCCGCTGTGCGTGCCCGTGGTGGAGCCGTCACGGAGGACGGTGGTACCCACGCTCGGGGTGGCCGCACGGGTGATGTCCACGCCGTTCGCGGTGCCGGGCCGGCTGACGGACCCGGTGTACCGGACGATGCCGTAGTCGTTGCCCGGGAAGCTGGAGCCGGCGGTCGAGCCGAGCACCGTGGTCCGGCTGGAGTTGCCGTACCAGGTACCGGCGCCCTGCGTGCAGTGACCGGCGGTCAGGAAGTACTCGGTGCCGCTGCTGGAGCGGACGTTGAAGCCGAGGGAGCAGCGGCCGCTGTTCGAGTAGATGGCGTCGCCGCCCTGGATGAGCTTGCTGAAGGTGCCCGGGGTGCGCTTGACGGTGATCGCCCCGGCGTTGTCCCCGGCCTGCTGCTTGATCTTGTTGATCTCGGCCTGGGAGACGGTGCTGTCGACCGTGACGAGCACCCGGTTGGTCTCGCTGTCGACGGCCCATGCGGTGCCGGGGATGTCGGCCTTCAGTACCGAACTGCTGACGTTCTTGAGCTCGGCGGAGCTGAAGGTGGCAGGGGCGTCGGCCGCGTTCGCGCTGGGGACCGCGATCGCGGCGGCGGCCACGAGGCCGGTGGATACGGCGATCAGCCGAGTCCGTCTCGAGATGCCGCTGCGGGGGGTGGTGCGCTTGATCCTCACTTCTCGTTCCTCCACAAAGGAAGTAGGGGGCCCTCGTGGGGTTGTGGGCCCGTGAGGCGCAGTCAGCGGCCGGGCGTCCGGATTCCGAACACGTCGTGCCCCTGACAAGCGCTGGTGGCGAGTATTCGGCCGACCGACCGGTCGGCGCAAGGGTGTCTTTCGGCCGTCAACCTTTGAACCATGTAGGAGATTTGATCCACGCGCGGAGTCGCGTTACCAGTGGTCACACCGCTCCGACGACCGGTCGAACGGCCGCGGGCTGTCCGGAAGTCGCCCCTCCGGTTCCCGCGGCGGCGGACCGCCGGTCCCCACGGCGACCCGCGCGCGGACCCCGGCTCAGCAGTCGCAGCCGCAGTCGCAGCCGCCGTCCTCACCGCAGCAGCTGCAGCAGTTGCAGCACTCGCAACAGTCACAGCATCCGCCGAAGTCGCAGGACCCCTCCTTGGGCTCGCGCGTCCAGGGGTCCTCGTAGGTGCCGCAGCACAGCTGGCAGGTGCAGGCGAGCCCCACCCAGACCGCACAGCCGGCGAGCCACCCGCGCGGTTCGCGGCGCGGCGGCCCGGGAGGCAGCGGGGCGCCGGGGCCACCGGGAGTGCCGGGCGGAGCGTAGGGGCCGCTTCCGTGGGCACCGGAGACCGTACCGAAGGCGCGACGGACGGAGTTGGGCAGTTCATGGACGAGCAGCCGGTGCGCGAGACCACCGTCGGTGAACTCCGCCTCCCTCAGGGCGAGCCGGATGCCGTGCACCGCGTCGTCGGCGAGCCGGCGGGCCTCCTCCAGCGGGGTGCCGGTGGCGGTGAGCGGGTTCCAGGCGCCCGAGGCGGCGTCGGCCTCCCGGTCCTCCACCGCGTCCAGCAGATGCGCGAGGCGGCCGAAGAGCCGTCCGGCCTCGGCGAGCGGTCCCGCGTTGTGCGGCCGGCCGGCGATCACCGCGGTGTGCGCGAAGGCCGCCGCGGTCGCGGTCTCGGTGGGCTCGGTGACGGTGAGGATCGGGGTGCCGGGCCCGGCGAGCGCCTCGATGCCGGTCTGCCGGTCCACGGCGTCGAGCAGGACCGCCGTGTCGAACCCGACGTCGGAGCCGGTGCGCGCCCCGGCCCGGTCCCAGCTCGCCGCGACCCGGCGCGCGGCGAGCGCCACCGGCCTGCGCGCCAGCAGCCCGTCGCCGTCGGCGACATGGTCGCGCATCTTGGCGGAGGCGAGCACCAGCGAGACGGCCGCGGCGAGCCGCGCGCCCTCACCGTGCGCCACGGACGCGGTGCGCATACCGCGCAGCGGACAGGGCCCCGCGGTGCGCCGCCCCGCCTCGGCGGATCCCGACTGAGCCTCCGTCAGAACGGATATCAGCAGCCCGTCGTAATTGGTGACGATCCGCGCGAGCTGTCCGTGGTCCCCGCGCAACGCGAGGCACAGCCCGCACAAATGGGCCATCCACTGGGCGGTGAGCTTCTCCCCGAGCCGGTGCCGACACGGCCTGACCATTCCGAACACGACGATCCCCCGTGCAGTTGTACGACGCTGAGCGGCCGCATCGTATCGGCCCGCCCGTTCACCCGTACGTACCTCTCATCACCCGGACGCCGGGAAGAATCATATTTCACTCACAGTCAGCAGCCGTTTACACCAAGACCCTTGGGAAACCCGGACTCTCGACGGATTCGCTGTGCACCAGTACCGTCACAAACCCCCCGCGCGGCGTCTATCCACTTGGCGCGCCATCCGCATCATGGACGACCATAGGGATGCGGAAAGCAGAAAGACCGCTGTGAGAGGAGGCGTCCATGGGATCGGTACGCAAGGCGAGTGCCTGGCTTGGCCTCGTCGACGACAACGAAGACGAGCGTTACTACGACGACGACTACTCCGACGGGCCCGAGACCGGGGAGGCCTGGGTCACCGATCCGCGGGTCAAGGTGGCCGCGGACGTCGCCGAGGAGAAGGGCCGCCGGATCGGCACGGTGACCCCGGACAGCTTCCGGGACGCCCGCGCCATCGGCGAGCTGTTCCGCGAGGGCGTGCCCGTCATCATGAACCTCACGGCCATGGACGCCGGTGACGCCAAGCGCGTGGTCGACTTCGCGGCGGGCCTGATCTTCGGCCTGCGCGGTTCCATCGAGCGGGTCTCCAACCGGGTGTTCCTGCTCAGCCCGGCCGACACCGAGGTCGTCAGCGGTGAGCCGGCCGCGCACCGTTCGGACGGCTTCTTCAACCAGAGCTGAGGCGGGGCCGCTCGCCGGCCCCGCCTCCGCGTGAGGTCCTCCGCGGCCGGCCTACCGGAACGCGTCGATTCCGGTGAGCGCCTTGCCCAGCACGAGCTGGTGCATCTCGACGGTGCCCTCGTAGGTGAGCACCGATTCCAGGTTCGTCGCGTGCCGCATCACCGGGTACTCGAGCGAGATCCCGTTGGCCCCGAGGATCGTACGGGCCGTACGGCAGATGTCGATGGCCTCGCGGACGTTGTTGAGCTTGCCGAAGCTGACCTGCTCGGGACGCAGGCGGCCGGCGTCCATGCGCCGCCCCAGATGGTGGGCGAGCAGAATCCCCTTGTGCAGTTCGACCGCCATGTCGGCGAGCTTGGCCTGGGTGAGCTGGAACCCGCCGATGGGCCGCCCGAACTGCTCCCGTGACTTCGCGTAGTCGACGGCCGCCTCGAAGGAGCTCCGCGCGGCGCCCATCGCGCCCCAGACGATTCCGTACCGGGCGTGCGACAGACAGCTCAGCGGGCCCTTGAGCCCGGTCACCTCCGGCAGCACCGCGTCGGCGGGCAGCCGTACGTCGTCCATGACCAGCTCGCTGGTGACGGAGGCGCGCAGGGACCACTTGTGCTTGATCTCCGGCGCCGAGAAGCCGGGGCTGTCGGTGGGCACGGCGAAGCCGCGGATCCCCTCGTCGGTCCGCGCCCACACCACGGCGACACCGGCCACGGACCCGTTGGTGATCCACATCTTGCGCCCGTTGAGCACCCAGTCGCCGCCGTCGCGCTTGGCGTACGTGCGCATCGAGCCGGGGTCGGAGCCGATGTCCGGTTCGGTGAGCCCGAAACAGCCGATGACCTCGCCGGAGGCCATCCGCGGCAGCCACCGCCGCTTCTGCTCCTCGCTGCCGAAGCGGTGGATCGCGTACATGGCGAGCGAGCCCTGCACGGAGACCAGCGAGCGGATGCCGGAGTCGGCGGCCTCCAGCTCCAGACAGGCGAGTCCGTACTGCACCGCGCTCGCGCCCGCGCAGCCGTAGCCGTCGAGGGACATGCCGAGGGCGCCGATCCCGCCGAGTTCCCGGGCCAGCTCCCGGATGCCGGGCAGCTCGCCCTTCTCGTACCAGTCGGCGACGTACGGCAGGACGCGGTCCGCCGCCCAGCCGCGCACCGTGTCCCGGATCGCCAGGTCCTCCGGCTCCAGCAGGTCGTCGAGGCCGAGGGGGTCGGCGGGGTCGAAGGGGGGCAACTTCGCGGACGCGGACATGGGGGCACCCTCCAGGAACGATAAAACTAGCGCTGCTAGTCCCGGCTCCGAGCCGACGCTACGCGGCAGTCTCCCGCACGTCCACCCCACTCCCCCACCTGCACACGAGCACCGCCCCACGCACAGGCGACCGCGCCGGGCGGAGACCGCCCGCGGACGCCGGCGGCGGCCCGCCCCCACGGGCGACGTCCACCTCTCGACCGACGGTGAACAGGTGGTGCGCGGGTGGGAGACCGAGACGGTCACACCGAGACACGGGACTCCACAGCCTCCCGCGGCGCAGGCACCTCCACAGCCGCGGCCTCGCAACTCATCACCCGCGGCAACCGCAACGCGATCACCGCCCCGAGCAACAGCAACCCCGCGCTCACCCACAGGGTCACATGCAGCCCGTGCACGAAGGAGCGACGCGCCGCCTCCAGCAGGGCGGCCCCTGCGGGCCCGCCGAGCCCGCCGGCCACCTGGTACGCCTCACCCAGCGAGTGCGCCGCCGCGCCGGACGCACCCGCGGGCACCCCGGACGCGCCGGCGACACCCGGCGCGTAGGCCGCGTTCATCACGCTGCCGAGCAGCGCGATCCCGATCCCGGCGCCCAGCTGGTAGGAGGTCTCGCCGATCGCCGCCGCACCGCCGGCCTGCTGCGGCGGCGCCTCGCTGAGCATCGACTCGTACGCGCCGAACAGCGTGGTCTCCAGGCCGAAGCCGAGCAGGACGAAACCGGTGAGCAGCAGCGGGGCGTTGTCCTGTCCGCCCATCGCGGTGAGCAGCACCACCGCGCCGGCCGTCAGGCAGAAGCCGGCGCAGACCATGCGGCGCGGGCCGAACCTGCGCAGCATGCGCGCGCCCGCCAGCCCCGCCGCCATCGCCGCGACGGTCAGCGGCACCAGGCGCAGCCCGGTCTCCAGCGGGGAGAGGCCCAGCACCAACTGGAGGTACTGAGCGGCGATCAGCTCCAGGCCCACCAGGGCGAGCATCGCCAGCACGATGCAGCCCACCGAGGTGCTGAACGCCGGCCGGGCGAACATCCGCAGGTCGACCAGCGGATGCGCACGGCGCCGCTGCCGGCGTACGAAGACGGACAGCAGTCCGGCGCCGGCGAGCAGCGGCAGAACGGTCCAGACGCTGCCGACGGGGTCCCCGCCGCCGAGCCGCTTCACCCCGAGGACCAGCGCGAACAGTCCGGCGGCGGCCATCAGCGCGCCGGCCACGTCCCAGGGTCCGTCGCCGTCGCCCTTGGACTCCGGCAGCACGAGCCGTCCCACCGGCAGACTGACCAGCATCAGCGGGATGTTGACCAGGAACACCGAGCCCCACCAGAAGTGCTCCAGCAGGAAGCCGCCGAGCAGCGGCCCGGCCGCCGCGCCCACGGCGGCGACCGCGCTCCAGATGCCGATGGCCAGCGCCCGCTCGCGCCGGTCGGGGAAGACCTGGCGCAGGATCGACAGGGTGGCGGGCATGATCATCGCGCCGCCGACGCCGAGCAGCGCCCGCGCCAGGATCAGCGTCTGGGCGCTGTCCGCGAGCGCCGCCATCCCGGAGGCGACACCGAACAGGGCGTAGCCGAGCAGGAGGACGCGTCTGCGGCCGACCCGGTCGCCCAGGGTGCCGAACAGGATCAGCAGCGAGGCGCAGACCAAGGGGTAGGCGTCGACGATCCAGAGCAGCTCCACTCCGCCGGGCCTGAGGTCCTCGGTGACGGCGGGGACCGCCACGTGCAGCACGGTGGCGTCGACGGCGACCAGCAGCAGGCTGACGCAGAGGACGACGAGTACGGCCCAGCGGTTGGCACCGGCCCCGGCCGCCCGACGGCGCAGCTCGGCGGCGGCCGTGGTCGTCCCGGACATGTACACGTACCTCCCAGATGTTCCCTCGCGATCGGCGGGCTCACGGGGTGGGGGACTCCCCCGTGACTCGGCCGGAGAGGAGCGGTGGTCTCCGGCCCGCGCAGCGAACGGCGAGTGACACGTCAGAGTACGCGAGTGAGAGCCGGGATCGAGTGGCGGGCCTCTCACAGCACCGGCGGATCGGTGTGGCGTACACCACTGCGCTCCGCGGGCGCACCCTCCCCTGACGGGCGGGCCGGTTCCCCGCCGGGTCGATAATCGGCCCGTGAACGATCTCGAGACGCGTGCCGCCCCGGCCCGCCCCGGAGCACTGCGCCGGGCCGCGCCGGCGCTCCTCGGGTACGCCGCCGTGCGTGCCCTGGGCCTGGTCGTGCTGGTCCTGTGGAGCGAGGCGCGCGGGAAGAGCGCGTACACGTTGCTGACCGCCCGCTGGGACGCGCTCTGGTACACGCGCGTCGCCGAACTGGGGTACGGCTACGAGGTGCGGCTGCCCAATGGCGACGTGCACTCCAACCTCGCGTTCTTCCCTCTGCTCCCGTGGCTGGAGCGGCTGGGCGCGGCGGTGTCCCCGCTGTCGTACGCCGATGCGGGGTTTCTCGTCGGTGTGCTCGCCTCGCTCGCGGCGGCCTGGGGGATCTTCGCCGTGACCGACCACCTGTACGGGCGCCGGGCCGGGGTGTGCGCGGTGCTGCTCTGGGCGGTGCTGCCGGTCGGGATCGTGCAGTCCATGGCGTACAGCGAGTCCCTGTTCACCGCGCTCGCCGCGTGGTCGCTGTACGCCGTGCTGACGGGCCGCTGGGTGACCGCGGGGGTCCTGGCGAGTCTGGCGGGGCTGACCCGGCCGGTGGGACTGGCGGTGGTCGCGGCGGTGTGGGCGGCGGGCATCGCCGCCTTCCTGCGGGAACGCTCCCGGGGCAAGGGCACCCCCTTCGTGCGGGATCGCAGCACGGCACCGGCGGGCGGCGCGCGGACCGGGAAGCGCGCCGGTGCCCGCCCGGCCGTCCCGCGCGTGCCCGCGCCGGACGGCGCTCCGCCGGCTCCTGGCGCCCCCGGCGTCCGCCTGCGCCGGGGCCTCGGCATGCTCCTCGCGCCCCTCGGGGCAGCCGGTTACGTTCTGTGGGTGGGGCACCGGACCGGGGGCGGGCCGCTGGGCTATCTGGAGGTACAGGCCGGATGGCGGAACGGATTCGACGGCGGATACGCCTTCGCCCGTTTCGTCGCCAGCATGTTCACGTCGTTCCCGTCCGTCCTCGCCGGTATCGCACTGGTTCTCGGCGTGGGCCTGGTGGTGTGGCTGTACGTGGTCTGCGTACGGCAGCGGCAGCCGCTCCCGCTGCTGGTGTACGCCGGGGTCGTCACCGCGCTCGCCCTGTGCGCGTCGAGTTACTTCGGTTCCAAGCCGCGGCTGCTGATGCCCGCCTTCCCGCTGCTGCTGCCCCTCGCGTCGGCCCTGGCGCGGGCGCGTCCGCCCCGGTCCGCGCTGGTCGTGGGCGCGCTCGCGGCGGCCTCGGCGGTGTACGGGGCGTTCTGGCTGAACGGCTCCGGCCCGCCCTGATCCCGGATGGCCGATGTGCGCCGGGGAAATTCCGCGCCAGGCTCCGGTGAACGAATTCAGAAGGGCGATAAAATCGCCACCTCGAAGGATCAAAAGAATTGAAGTCCAGGACGCGGATTCGCCGGAAATAAAGATCCATCTGAGAGGAATCCCACATCACATCGTCATCACAACCATGCTGATTCGTCGGGGTTCCCCGCTCACTCGCTGTAACGTCGATTGGGTGCGTACCGAACGGAAACACACCCGTCTGGACCGGGTGTTCGCGAGGCTGGACCGTGAGCCGGAACGACCGGCTCACGTCGGCATGCCGCGAATGAGCCGGCACCGGACGGTGCTCTTCGGCGCCACCCTGGCCTTCTACGTGGCGATCGTGTGGGCCGTCCTGATCACCTCCTGGCTGGTCCGGCTGGACTGGCAGGTCATGTTCTTCCGCCCCTACCAGCAGTGGCCGGAGCTCCACGCCTTCGTGGACTACTACGTGGTCCTCGGCCAGCGCGGCCCGACCGCCGTGATGGTCGCGGCCTGGCTGGGCTGGCGCTCCTGGCGGCAGCACACCCTGCGTCCGCTGCTCGCCCTCGGCGTCTCCCTGCTGCTGCTCAACGTCACCGTGGGTGCCGCGAAGTACGGCATGGGACGCCTCGGTCCGCACTACGCGACCGAGATCGGCTCGAACGAGATGTGGCTCGGCGGCGATATATTTCCCAGCGGCCACACCGCCAACGCCGTGGTGACCTGGGGGATCCTGGCCTATCTGGCCTCCACCCCGAGAGCGCGCCGCTGGCTGTCGGCGGTGTCCGCGGTGACCTCGCTGGGCGTGGGGCTGTCCACCGTCTACATCGGGACGCACTGGCTGAGCGATGTGGTGCTGGGCTGGGCCGCGGGCCTGCTGATCCTGCTCGCGCTGCCCTGGTTCGAGCCGCTGATCGCGCGCACCGAGACCCGCCTCTTCGGCCTGCGCGACCGCTGGTGGTCCCGCCGGGGCCGTCCGGCAGCCGTGGCGGGCGCGGGCGGCCGGCCCGTCGTGCTCAAGCCGCTGACCCACCGCGCGGACCCCGGTCACGACCCGGTGCCCACGGGCCGCCCCTCCCGGTCGCCGGCCTATCTGGCGCCCGGCCCGCACACCGCCCGCGCGGAGCGCTCCCCGGTCACCCCGGCGGGCAGCCGCCGCCCGCCGCACCCGGAGCGCCACCCGCGCGGGACGACGTCGGCGACCCGCCCCTGACCGCCGGCGGGCCCGGCCCGCCCCCATGGCGACGGCCCCCGTTCCCTCGCGGAACGGGGGCCGTCGCCGTGTCTCAGCCCTTCCAGGCCCGCGCCACCCGGCCGTCCTTCACCTCGAAGTTCAGCCGGCCGACGCGGTACTCCATGGTGATGATCGTGCCCGGTGCCAGCGCCCGCACCGTGGACCAGCCGCGCTCACGCGCGAGGCGCTCGGCCCGGTCGGCGGCGAGGCCGACATAGGCGTCCGGGCTGTCCTGGGGTTCCGCGGAGGGTGTCGGAATGGGTGCCATGCGGCCACGCTATGCCCTGGCCCGTGAGCGGGGAAGTCCGCACCGGGAACGGCGGACACGGTCCCCCGGCGGTCACACTTGTGTCACAGGATCACGACAGACGTTCGGAGCGGTCACCTTCACCCGGATGGGCGGTTCGGTACCCCTTCCGCAGGCATTCGAACGTAATTCCCGCGTGTCACACCACCGTCTCGATAAACCCCGGCGGAAAGTGCCGGGGGAAGTGTTCCCGGAACCCATTTCCTTTCACCGCCGCACAGGTCCGCGGAAACCCGCACGCACAGAACTTACGCGTTTTCGTCACAGGATCCGCCACGCCCTCTACCGGGGCGGGCGCGGGGGCGAGCATCATGGCGTGGGCCCGGGGTGCATGTGGCGCGGGCTCCGGCGGGCCCGGGCGCGCGAGGAGCGAAGGGGCGAGCGATGGGGACGCAGACCGTTCGGGAGACGGAGCGGCCGACGCGCCGGCGGCGCGGGCGGGTGGTGATCGACTGGCTGACCACCACCGACCACAAGAAGATCGGGCACCTCTACCTGGTCACGTCGTTCGTCTTCTTCCTGATCGCCGGGCTGATGGCGCTGCTGATGCGCGCCGAGCTGGCCCGGCCGGGACTGCAGATCGTCGACAACCAGCAGTTCAACCAGTTGTTCACGATGCACGGCACGATCATGCTGCTGCTGTTCGCGACGCCCAGCTTCGCGGGATTCGCCAACGAGCTGATGCCGCTCCAGATCGGCGCACCGGACGTGGCCTTCCCCCGGCTGAACATGCTCTCGTACTGGCTGTTCCTCTTCGGCGGACTGATCGTGCTCGGGTCCCTGCTGGTGACCGGGGGCCCGGCCGCCTTCGGCTGGTTCGCCTACGCGCCGCTGAACAGCATGGAGTACTCCCCCGGCCTCGGCCCCGATCTGTGGATCATGGGCCTGGCGCTGTCCGGGTTCGGCACGATCCTCGGCGCGGTCAACTTCATCACGACCATCGTCGGGATGCGCGCCCCCGGTATGACGATGTTCCGGATGCCGCTGTTCACCTGGAACACGCTGTTCACGTCGATCCTGATCCTGCTGGCGTTCCCGGTGCTCGCGGCGGCGCTGCTGGTGCTGGAGGCGGACCGGCGGTTCGGCTCCCAGGTCTTCGAGGCCGCCCACGGCGGGGCGCTGCTCTGGCAGCACCTGTTCTGGTTCTTCGGCCATCCCGAGGTCTACATCATCGCGCTGCCGTTCTTCGGCATCGTCACGGAGATCATCCCGGTCTTCAGCCGCAAGCCGCTGTTCGGCTATCTGACGCTGGTCGGCGCGACCATGGCCATCACCGGCCTGTCGGCCGTGGTGTGGGCGCACCACATGTTCGCCACCGGTGCGGTGCTGCTGCCGTTCTTCTCCTTCATGAGCTTCCTCATCGCGGTCCCGACAGGGGTGAAGTTCTTCAACTGGACCGGCACCATGATCAAGGGCTCGCTGTCCTTCGAGACGCCGATGCTGTGGGCGGTCGGGTTCCTGGTGTCGTTCCTGTTCGGCGGCCTGACCGGGGTGCTGCTGGCCTCGCCGCCGCTGGACTTCCATGTGACGGACTCGTACTTCGTCGTCGCGCACTTCCACTACGTGGTCTTCGGCACCGTCGTCTTCGCGACCTTCGCCGGGTTCTACTTCTGGTGGCCCAAGTTCACCGGGAAGATGCTCGACGAACGGCTCGGCAAGATCCAGTTCTGGACGCTGTTCATCGGCTTCCACACCACCTTCCTGGTCCAGCACTGGCTGGGTGCGGAGGGCATGCCGCGCCGGTACGCCGACTATCTGGCGGCGGACGGCTTCACCGCGCTCAACACCGTGTCGACCATCGGTTCCTTCCTGCTCGGACTGTCCACGCTGCCGTTCCTCTACAACGTCTGGAAGACGGCCCAGTACGGCGAGAAGGTCGAGGTCGACGACCCCTGGGGGTACGGGCGCTCCCTGGAGTGGGCGACGTCGTGCCCGCCGCCGCGGCACAACTTCACGACGCTGCCCCGGATCCGTTCGGAGTCACCGGCGTTCGACCTGCACCATCCGGAGTACGCGGCCGTGACGTCGCAGCCCGAGCCAAGGAGCGAGCAAGCCGGTCATGAGCCGCGCTGAGGGTGTCGATCAGCTCGGCGGGCTCCAGCACCTCGAACTCGAGGCCGAGCAGCATCGCGTGCACCACCATGACGTCCAGGCTCGCGGCCCCGGTCCGCAGCAGGCAGCTCTCCGGGCCCTCCGGCTCGAGGGTCCCGGTGGAGGGTGAGATCCGCCCGGCGGCCTCCTCCAGGGGGACCAGCAGACGGATCACGGCATGCATGGCGTACGCGCGTGTGGAGATGCCCCGGGAGACATAGGCGGCGAGGTCCTCTGCGGGCGGGTCGCGCGGGACGAAGCGGGGCCCGTGCGGCGGCCTGGGCCGGATGCGGTCCGCGCGGAAGGTGCGCCAGTCCTCGCGGTCGAGGTCCCAGGCGACCAGGTACCAGCGGTGCTCGGAGCAGACCAGCCGGTGCGGCTCGACGGTGCGGCGGCTGGGCGTGCCGTCGTGGCCCCGGTACTCGAAGCGCAGCAGTTCGGCGTCCCGGCACAGGTGGGCCAGCTCGGTCAGCACGGCCGGGTCGACGGCGTCGGAGCCGGGGCCGCGCAGCATCGGCACGGTGAAGGCGTTCAGGGCGCTCACCCGGTGGCGCAGCCGGTTCGGCAGCACCTGCTCCAGTTTGGCCAGGGCCCGTACGGAGGTCTCGCCGATGCCCTCCACGCCGTGCCCGGCGGCGGTGCGCAGCCCGACGGCGACGGCGACGGCCTCCTCGTCGTCCAGCAGCAGCGGCGGCAGCTCGGCACCGGCGCCCAGCCGGTAGCCGCCACCGGTGCCCGGGCTGGCGTCGACGGGATAGCCGAGCTCACGCAGCCGCTCCACGTCCCGGCGCAGCGTACGGGCGCTGACCCCGAGCCGGCCGGCCAGATCGGCACCGGACCACTCGCGGTGGGCCTGGAGCAGGGACAGCAGACGCAGCAGACGTGCCGAGGTCCGAACCATGGGAGCGAGTCTGCCGGTCCTTGCGGACAGGTTCTGTCCTCAAGGACCGGAGGAGGGCCGGGCCGGCCGACGTCCCGTCGTGCCGGACCGGCTACCGGCCACCGCGGATACCGTCGATTTTCGGCCACCCACTTCATTCCCTGATTTCCGGATTTGTCAGCCGGTCAGGGAGACCGTCCATGAGTCACACCACCCCCTCAACCACCTTGTACACGCGGCCACTTGAGGTCGAATGGCGGATTCCGCACCCGCCGTCGGGGAGCGCGCCGGTTGGTTCGATTCCGTTCGCCCTGGAGCGTGACTCCCGCCACAGATCGCCCGTTGTCTTCTTCATGAGCCGGGGAGCCACCCGGACCACGGGCCGGGAGCCACCCGGCCTCGCCACGCACCGCATCCCGAGGGAGCCACCCGTGCCGCGCATGCTCGACGTCAGCGACGAGGTACGCGCCGAGATCGGCGACGAAGAAGCAGCCCGCCTGCTCGCCGGAGAGTCCGCCCCGGGCAGTTACGACTGCACCTCCTGCCGTACCCAGGGCGACCCCGAGCAGGAGCGCACCAGCACCGTCCTGTTCATCGGCGACGAGACCGCCGTGCTCGCCTTCGCCCACTCCACCTGCCTGCCCTCGCAGGTCGTCCAGGTCACCGAGGAGCAGCTCCAGGGCGCCGTGCGGGCCATCGGCGGCCACACCCCGGAGCCGGAGGCCGCGCCGGCCGCCCCCCAGCAGGCCGTACTCGGGGTGACCAGCGGACTGGCCCTGATCGCCGGGGAGCTGCACCCGGCCCTGGTCGTCGAACCGACCGCGCCGGTCGCCCGGCCCGGTGCGCTCGGGGGCGGCGACGACTTCCTGCCGCTCCTCATCGAGCAGGGCTTCATGCCGCTGACCGAGCTGTCGGCCGTACCGCCGGTACTGCACGGGTGGTCGGTGCTGCTCGCCGCGGGCCAGTTGCACGCCGTGCTCCAGCCGAACCCCGCCGGCGGCCGTCCGGTGGCCTGGTGGCAGGCCCACCAGCCGCTCCAGGTCACCGACGGCTGGCGACAGGCCGCCAACAAGCACCAGCAGGTGCTGATGTTCGCGGCCCCGGTCGGCTCGATCGGCCGTCAGCCGCGCGAGGACCTGCTGCGCGACGCACTCGACAAGGCGGCGGCGAACGGCAAGCTGGTCGCCGCCGCGCTGCCGCTCGCCGGCATCTGACCGGACCGGCGGCACACCTCCGGGCCACGGCCGCGGCGCAACCGGCGAAAGCCCCGAAAGGGCCGCATCCCTTACGGGGCGGGGTCGTTTGGACATACGTGCACGCATACGACGTTCCCCGCCGCCAGTCCCTCGCCTCGGTCCCCGCCCCCGTGCGCCCGGCGCAGGACTCCAGGAGCGGCCTCTCGGCCACGCCGATCTACGACGCCCTCTACACCGAGTACGTCAAGTCCTTCCGCTCGCTGCCGGGCGACCGCAGCGGCGAGGAGGACCTGGGCTTCACAGCCTTCGGGAACATCCCGCACAGCAGTACGGGCTCGTACGGCGGCCACAGCCCCGGCTCGTTCGGCGCCTCCCTGCTGAGCGGGGCCTACGGCGCGGGGGCGGGCGGCGCCCGGCAGGGCGAGGGCGAGCAGCCGCAGTGGCAGCGGGTCGGCACGGTCGGCCGGAACACCGCCGGGATGCACCACGTGCCCGCCGGGCTGCCGCCGGCCCCGCGCAGAGGCGCCTGACCGGGCACGGTGAAGGGGCGGTCCCGCAGCGGGACCGCCCCTTCACCGTGCCTGCCGTGCGCTACTTCTTCCTGCCGCGCTTCTCGCGCACCCGCACCGAGATGTGGATCGGCGTCCCCTCGAAGCCGAACTCCTCGCGCAGCCGGCGCTCGATGAAGCGCCGGTAGCCCGCCTCGATGAAGCCGGAGGCGAACAGCACGAACCGCGGCGGCTTGGTGCCCGCCTGGGTGCCGAACAGGATGCGCGGCTGCTTGCCGCCCCGTACGGGGTGCGGGTGGGCGGCGACCAGTTCGCCCAGGAAGGCGTTGAGCCTGCCCGTCGGGACCCGGGTCTCCCAGCCCGCCAGGGCCGTCTCGATGGCCGGGACCAGCTTCTCCATGTGCCGTCCGGTCTGCGCCGAGACGTTCACCCGCGGCGCCCAGGCGACCTGGCCGAGCTCGGTCTCGATCTCCCGCTCCAGGTAGTAGCGCCGCTCCTCGTCGAGGGTGTCCCACTTGTTGTACGCGAGGACGAGCGCCCGGCCCGCTTCCACGGCCATGGTGACGATGCGCTGGTCCTGCACCGAGATGGATTCGGCGGCGTCGATGAGGACGACGGCCACCTCCGCCTTCTCGACGGCGGCGGCGGTGCGCAGCGAGGCGTAGTAGTCGGCGCCCTGCTGGAGGTGGACGCGCTTGCGGATGCCCGCCGTGTCGACGAACTTCCAGGTCTTGCCGCCGAGTTCGATCATCTCGTCGACCGGGTCGCGCGTGGTGCCGGCGAGTTCGTTGACCACGACCCGCTCCTCGCCCGCCACCTTGTTCAGCAGCGAGGACTTGCCGACGTTGGGACGGCCGATGAGGGCGACGCGGCGGGGGCCGCCGACCGCGGTGCCGAAGGTCTGCGCCGGGGCCTCCGGGAGGGCCTCCAGCACGTTGTCCAGCATGTCGCCGGTGCCGCGGCCGTGCAGCGCGGAGACCGGGTGCGGCTCACCGAGGCCCAGGGACCACAGAGAGGCGGCGTCGGCCTCGCCGCTCGGGCCGTCCACCTTGTTGGCGCACAGCACGACCGGCTTGCCGGCCTTGCGCAGCAGCCGGACGACGGCCTCGTCGGTGTCGGTGGCGCCGACCTTGGCGTCCACGACGAAGACGACCGCGTCGGCGGCCTCGATGGCGTACTCGGCCTGGGCGGCGACGGACGCGTCGATGCCGAGGACGTCCTGCTCCCAGCCGCCCGTGTCGACGACCTTGAAGCGGCGGCCCGCCCACTCGGCCTCGTAGGTGACACGGTCGCGGGTGACGCCCGGCTTGTCCTCGACGACCGCCTCGCGGCGGCCGATGATGCGGTTCACCAGGGTCGACTTGCCGACATTGGGACGGCCGACGACGGCGAGCACCGGCAGCGGGCCGTGGCCCGCGGCCTCGATGGCGCCCTCGACGTCCTCGAGGTCGAAGCCCTCCTCCGCGGCGAGCTCCATGAACTCCGCGAACTCGGCATCGCCCAGCGCCCCGTGGTCGTGCTCGTGCGCACCCTCGTACGCGTCCGAGCCGTCGGGCTGGATGTGGTCGTTCATGAAGTCCGTACCTCGTCGTTCATCGTGGTGATCGGTGGACCGCCACAGGTCAGCGGTGATCCACTACTCAAGTGTCACTCAGCGCCCGGTCAGGCGCCTGGCGTTTTCCAGGTGCGCGGTGAGCTGCTTCTGGATGCGCTCGGTCGCCTCGTCCAGCGCCTTGCGCGTACGTCTCCCGCTGCCGTCACCCGCTTCGAACGGGTCGCCGAAGACGACGTCGACCCTGGAACGCAGCGGGGGCAGCGTCTTTATCAACCGTCCGGAGCGGTCGGAACTTCCCAGCACGGCGACGGGCACGATCGGCGCGCCGCCGCGCACGGCGAAGTACGCGAGCCCCGAGCGGATCGCGGCGAAGTCGCCCTCGCCGCGGGTGCCCTCGGGGAAGATGCCGAGGACCCCGCCCTGCTCCAGCACGCCGAGCGCCCGGGAGATCGCCGTGCGGTCGGTGCTGTGGCGGTCGACCTTGAGCTGGCCGATGCCGGTCAGGAACGGGTCGAGCGGGCCGACGAACGCCTCCTTCTTGATCAGGAAGTGCGTCGGCCGGGGGGCGACGCCCATGACCATGGGGCCGTCGATGTTGTGCGAGTGGTTCACGGCGAAGATCACCGGACCGGCCGCGGGCACCCGCCAGGCGCCCAGCACGCGGGGCTTGAACAGCCCGTACATCAGGCCGACGCCGATGCGCCGCCCGACCTCGGCGCCCCGCACCGATGGGACGTCGGTCACTTCCCCGCCCGCTTCTCCTCGACGAGCGTGACGACACACTCGATGACCTGCTGCAGGGTCAGCTCGGTGGTGTCGACCTCGACCGCGTCGCCGGCCTTGGCGAGCGGGGAGGTCTTGCGGCCGGAGTCGGCCGCGTCCCGCTTGATCAGGGCCTCGCGGGTGGTGTGCAGGTCGGCGCCCTTGAGCTCGCCGCTGCGGCGGGCGGCACGCGCCTCCGCGGAGGCGGTGAGGAAGATCTTCAGGTCGGCGCCGGGCAGCACCGTGGTGCCGATGTCGCGGCCCTCGACGACGATGCCGGTCACGGCGGCGGAGGCGATGGTGCGCTGCAGCTCGGTGATCCGGGTGCGCACCTCCGGGACGGCGCTGACGGCGCTCACCTTGGAGGTGACGTCCTGCTCGCGGATCGGGCCGGCCACGTCGACGCCGTCGACGGTGATGGTGGGGCTCTCGGGGTCGGTGCCGGAGACGATCTCCGGCTTGCCGGCGACGGCGGCGACCGCGGACGGGTCATCTATGTCGATGCCGTTGTTCACCATCCACCAGGTGATCGCCCGGTACTGGGCGCCGGTGTCCAGGTAGCTCAGGCCGAGCTGCGCCGCCACGGCCTTCGACGTGCTCGACTTGCCCGTGCCGGAGGGACCGTCGATGGCGACAATCACGGGCTGGGCGGCGCCGTTTTCCACGGGGGAACACCTTCCTGGTGCGGTGGAGTGGGGTGTGCGGGGCGCGGACACGCCCCGCACCAGGTTACCGGCCCCCCGGAACCCTTCCGACAAGCGGACGAACCGGCCCTTCGGGGGACGGCCCCGGTGGCCACCGGACCGTCACTGCCGGATCGCCCAGCCCCGCTCCCGCAGCCCGGCGGTGAGCACCGGTGCCGCCTTGGGCTCCACCATCAGCTGCACCAGACCGGCCTGCTGTCCGGTGGCGTGCTCGATGCGGACGTCCTCGATGTTGACGCCCGCGCGGCCCGCGTCGGCGAAGATACGGGCCAGCTGGCCGGGCTGGTCGTCGATGAGGACGGCCACGGTCTCGTAGACGCGCGGCGCGGAGCCGTGCTTGCCGGGGACACGGACCTGTCCGGCGTTGCCGCGGCGCAGCACGTCCTCGATGCCGGTGCCGCCCTCGCGGCGCTTGTCCTCGTCGGAGGACTGCAGGGCGCGCAGGGCCCGTACGGTCTCCTCCAGGTCGCCGGCGACCTCCGTGAGCAGGTCGGCGACCGGTCCCGGGTTGGCCGACAGGATGTCGATCCACATCCCGGGGTCGGAGGCGGCGATCCTGGTGACGTCCCGGATGCCCTGTCCGCACAGCCGTACGGCGGCCTCCTCGGCGTGCTCCAGACGCGCGGCGACCATGCTGGACACCAGGTGCGGCATGTGGGAGACGAGGGCGACGGCCCGGTCGTGGGCGTCGGCGTCCATGACGACGGGCACGGCCCTGCAGTGCGAGACCAGCTCCAGGGCGAGGTTCAGCACCTCGGTGTCGGTGTCGCGGGTCGGGGTGAGCGCCCAGGGGCGGCCCTCGAAGAGGTCGCCGGTCGCGGCCAGCGGGCCGGACTTCTCCCGGCCGGACATCGGGTGGGTGCCGATGTAGGTCGCCAGGTCCAGCCCGCGCGCCTCGAGCTCGCGGCGCGGTCCGCCCTTGACGCTGGCCACGTCGATGAAGCCGCGGGCCGCGCCGCGCCGCATCGCGTCGGCGAGCACGTCGGCCACGTGGGCGGGCGGGGCGGCGACGATCGCCAGGTCCACCGGCCCGTCGGGCGCCTCGTCCGTGCCGGCGCCGAGCGCGGCGGCGGTGCGGGCCTGCTCCGGGTCGTGGTCGGCGAGGTGGACGGCGACGCCCCGCTGGGTCAGGGCGAGGGCGGCGGACGTACCGATGAGTCCGGTGCCGATGACGAGTGCGGTTCTCACTGGGCGATGTCCTTGCGCAGGGCGGCCGCGGCACCGAGGTACACGTGGGCGATGCCGGCACGGGGCCGGTCGGACTCGATGTGCGCGAGGATCCGGACGACGCGGGGCATGGCGCCCTCGACGTCGAGCTCCTGGGCGCAGATCAGGGGGACGTCGACGATGCCGAGCTTGCGGGCGGCGGCCGCCGGGAAGTCGCAGCGCAGGTCGGGCGTGGCCGTGAACCAGATGCTGATCAGGTCGTCGGTGTGCAGGCCGTTGCGCTCCAGGACGGCGGTGAGCAGCTCGCCCACCCGCTCCTCCATATGGCCGGACTCGTCCCGCTCCAACTGGACGGCCCCCCGGACCGCGCGTACCGCCACGACGATGCTCCTTGCTGAGGTGCGTGTCTGCTGTTCGGTCGTCCAGCGTAGTCAGGGCCGCGCGGGAGCGGCGCCGGGCGCTCGCCCGCTGAGACGGGACGACGCGCACGATTGAGGGGGTTTGATCGTGAATTGCTGCGCATGGGGCGTTTTCGGTGTCAGGATGCCAGCGCCCTGCCACCGCCGCCTTCCCCTTCCACGGAGTGATGACATGACCTCTCGCGCGACGCGCCGCACGGTCCTGCTGGCGACCGGCGCGGTGGCCCTGACCGCCGGCTGCGGCTCGGACGGCGGCGACGAGGGCGGTGACCCCCGGTCGGACACCTCCGGGCAGGAGCTGACCTCGACCGCCGACGTCCCGGTGGGCGGGGGCACCGTCCTCAAGGACGAGAAGATCGTGGTCACCCAGCCGGAGGAGGGTGACTTCAAGGCCTTCTCGGCGGTCTGCACCCACCAGAACTGCCTGGTGACCGAGGTCACGGACGGCACGATCAACTGCGCCTGCCACGGCAGCCGGTTCCGGATCACCGACGGTTCGGTGGAGCGGGGTCCGGCGACCGAACCGCTGCCCGGGGAGCGGATCGCCGTGGAGGGAAATTCGATCCGCCTGGCGTGAGCCGCCGCGTACGCTCCCGGGCATGCGCCCCGAGAGCCTGGTCACCGACCACACCGTCTACGCCTGTGTCATGGGCTCCCGTGCCTTCGGTCTGGCCACGGAGGGCAGCGACATCGACCGCCGCGGCATCTTCCTCGCGCCCACCGCCCTGTTCTGGCGTTTCGAGAAGCCGCCGGCGCATGTCGAGGGGCCGGCCGAGGAGCAGTTCAGCTGGGAGCTGGAACGCTTCTGCGAGCTGGCGCTGCGCTCCAACCCGAACGTCCTGGAGTGCCTGCACTCCCCGCTGGTGGAGTACGCCGACGCCACCGGCCGCGAACTGCTGTCCCTGCGCGAGGCGTTCCTCTCCCGCAGGGTCCACGAGACGTTCACGCGGTACGCCCACGGCCAGCGCCGCAAGCTGGACGCCGACGTCCGCACGCACGGCGCCCCGCGCTGGAAGCACGCCATGCACCTGCTCCGCCTGCTGATCAGCGCCCGCGACCTGCTGCGCACGGGCTCCCTCACGGTCGACGTGGGCGAGGAGCGCGAACCGC
The DNA here is from genome assembly GCF_055571535.1 of Streptomyces sp. NPDC030893. Taxonomy (NCBI): domain Bacteria; kingdom Bacillati; phylum Actinomycetota; class Actinomycetes; order Kitasatosporales; family Streptomycetaceae; genus Streptomyces; species Streptomyces sp. NPDC030893. Next base: position 135,159 of record NZ_JBVIFC010000015.1, read on the forward strand.
TGCTCGCGGTCAAGCGGGGCGAGGTCTCCTGGCCGGAGGTCAAGGCGTGGATGACCCGGCTGGCGCAGGAGGCCGAGCGGGCCGCCCACCGCAGCCCGCTCCCCGCGGAGCCGGACCGCCGCCGGGTCGAGGACTTCCTCGTCCGCACCCGCCGCGCCTCAGCCCTCCGGCCGGACGTCCCAGAGCGTTCCCAGCGCCAGCAGCTCGCCCCGGTACTCGATGCGGTCCGCCCACTCGGCCGGCCAGGCGTCCGCGCCCAGGTACGCGCCGGCGAAGGCGCCCGTGAGACAGGCGATGGAATCGGAGTCCCCTGAGGTACAGGCGGCACGGCGCAGGGCGGTGAGGGGTTCGTCGACGAAGAGCAGGAAGCAGAGCAGGCCGGTCGCCAGGGCCTCCTCGGCGATCCAGCCCTCGCCCGTGGCCAGGCAGGGGTCGGTCTCCGGGGAGACGGTGCGTACCGCTTCCTGGAGTCGTCCGAGGATCTCCAGGCACTCGTCCCAGCCGCGGGCGATGAAGTGCTCGGGGGTGGGGTCCTGGGCGCGGGTCCACAGGTCGCCGAGCCAGAACTCGTGGTAGCGGGTGCGGTTGTCGTAGGCGTAGGAGCGCAGGCGTCCGATCAGGCCGGTCGGCTCGGCGCCCTCCGCCAGCAGCCGTACGGCGTGCGCGGTGAGGTCGGAGGCGGCGAGCGCGGTGGGGTGCCCGTGGGTGAGGGCGGACTGCAACTGGGCGGCGCCCGACCGCTGTTCGTCGGTCAGGCCGGGCGCCAGGCCTATGGGGGCGACGCGCATGTTGGCGCCGCAGCCCTTGGAGCCGGTCTGACTGGCGTCCTGCCAGCGCAGCTCCTCGCGGGCCAGCAGGTGGCAGGCCCTGAGGCAGGTGTTGCCGGGGGCGCGGTTGTTCTCGGGCGACCGCCACCATTCCACGAACTCCTCCCGCACCGGCCGCTCCAGCCGCTTCGGGGTGAGCACTCCGCGGTCCATCGCCGTGCGCAGCCCGTTCCCCAGGGCGAGCGTCATCTGGGTGTCGTCGGTGACGATCGCCGGCCTGGGCAGCTCCATGTCCCGCCAGGGGCCGAGCTTGGCGAGGATCGACGGGACGTCGTTGAACTCGGTGGGGAAGCCCAGCGCGTCTCCGAGGGCGAGGCCGGTGAGCGCGCCTGTCGCGGCGCGCTTGGTGACGGTGGTCGTGGTCATGCGGGGCGTCCTTCCGGGGTCGGCCGGAGCAGCGGCGGGTGAAGGGTGGCGGCGGTGCCCGCGCGGTACAGCGCGGCGGGTTTGCCCCGGCCGCCGGTGAGGCGCGCGGCACCGGGGACGGCCTCGACGAAGCCGGGGGTGGCGAGGACCTTGCGCCGGAAGTTGGGCCGGTCGAGCTCGGCGCCCCAGACGGTCTCGTAGACCTGCTGCAGCTCGCCGAGGGTGAACTCGGCCGGGCAGAAGGCGGTGGCGAGGCCGGTGTACTCGAGCTTGGCGCCGACCCGTTCCCGCGCGTCGGCGAGGATCCGGTCGTGGTCGAAGGCGAGCCCCCGCGCGGTGTCGTACGGCGTCCAGCGGGCCTGGGCCGCGTCGCTGCCGCCGTGTGCCTCGGGCGCGTCCGGCAGTAGCGCGGCGAAGGCGACCGACACGACCCGCATCCGGGGGTCGCGGCCGGGTTCGCTGTAGGTCCGCAACTGCTCCAGATGCAGCCCGGAGACGTCCGTCAGCCCGGTCTCCTCGCCCAGTTCGCGCCGCGCGGCGCGCTCCGCGGACTCGTCGGGCCGGACGAACCCTCCCGGCAGCGCCCACCGCCCGGCGTACGGTTCCCGGCCGCGCTCGACGAGCAGCACGTGCAGCGCGCCCGCGCGGAGGGTGAACACGGCGAGGTCGACGGTGACGGCGAAGGGTTCGAAGGCGTGTTTGTCGTAGCCGTAGCCGTCCATGACCGGCACCCCCTTTAATAGTCACAGCGACTATAAAAGGGGGTGCTCACCGCTGACAAGCCCTTTAGAGCTCGACCTCCTGCATCAGCATCCCGACCTCGGTGTTGGACAGCCGCCGCAGCCAGCCCGACTTCTGGTCGCCCAGGGTGATCGGGCCGAAGCCGGTGCGGACCAGCTTGTCGACGGGGAACCCGGCCTCCGCGAGCATGCGGCGCACGATGTGCTTGCGCCCCTCGTGCAGGGTCACCTCGACGAGGTAGTTCTTGCCGGTCTGCTCCACCACCCGGAAGTGGTCCGCGCGCGCGTAGCCGTCCTCCAGCTGGATGCCGTCCTTGAGCCGCTTGCCCAGGTCGCGCGGGATCGGGCCGACGATGTGCGCGAGGTAGGTCTTCCGCACGCCGTACCGCGGGTGGGTCAGCCGGTGCGCCAGCTCGCCGTGGTTGGTGAGCAGGATGACGCCCTCGGTCTCGGTGTCGAGCCGGCCGACGTGGAAGAGCCGGGTCTCGCGGTTGGTGACGTAGTCACCGAGGCACTGGCGCCCCTCCGGGTCCTCCATCGTCGAGACGACCCCGGCGGGCTTGTTCAGCGAGAAGAACTGGTACGACTGCGTGGCGACCGTCAGGCCGTCGACCTTGACCTCGTCCTTCTCCGGGTCCACCCGGCGGCCCTGCTCGAGCACGATCTCGCCGTTCACCTCGACCCTCGCCTGCTCGATCAGCTCCTCGCAGGCGCGCCGGGAGCCGTAGCCCGCGCGCGCCAGCACCTTCTGCAGCCGCTCGCCCTCCTGCTCGGCACCCGGGAAGGTCTTCGGGAGCTTCACGTCCTTCCGGCCCGCGTACCGGTCGCGGTTGCGCTCCTCGGCCCGCGTCTCGTACTCGCGGGACCTGGCGGGTGCCGTACGGCCGCGCCCGCCCTGCTGGGACTGCTTGGGGCCGCCCTTGGCCCCACCGCGTGCGGCACCGCCACGGCCGGACTTCGGTCCGTCCTGGGTGCCGCCGGGGCCGACGTCGTAGCGGCGCTCCTCGGGGCGGGGCTTGCGGGGGCGGCCCTGCCCCTGCTTCTGGTCCCTGTTGTTGCCTGCACCGCGGTGGTTGCCGCGCCCGCCGCTCTTACCGCTGCCGCTGCTTCGCATCACAATTCCGTCGTCGTGTTCGTCGGGGGACCGTCGTCCGGGTCCGGGGCGTCCGGATCGAACGACGGCACGCCTTCCTGTGTCTCGGCCTCGATCGCCTCCGCCTCCGGGAGGAAGGGCGCGAGCTCCGGGAGCTCGTCCAGACCGCGCAGGCCCATTCGCTCCAGGAAGTAGTTCGTCGTCGTGTACAGGATCGCACCTGTTTCGGGTTCCGTGCCCGCCTCCTCGATCAGACCGCGCTGCAGGAGGGTGCGCATCACACCGTCGCAGTTGACTCCGCGTACGGCGGAGACGCGGCTGCGGCTGACCGGCTGCCGGTAGGCGACGACCGCGAGGGTCTCCAGGGCGGCCTGGGTGAGCCGGGCCTGCTGGCCGTCCAGGACGAAGCGCTCGACGGCGGCGGCGTACTCGGGGCGGCTGTAGAAGCGCCAGCCGCCCGCCACGAGCCGCAGCTCGAAGCCGCGGCCCTGCACGGCGTACTCGTCGGCCAGCTCGCGCAGCGCGTCCGCGACCTGGCGCTTCGGGCGCTCCAGGATCTTCGCCAGGTGCTCCTCGGTCGCGGGCTCGTCCACGACCATGAGGACCGCCTCCAGGGCCGGCCTGAGGGCGAGGTCCGCGACGGAGCGCGGCCCCGCGGGTACGCCGGTGGTCTCGTCGCTCATTTCCTCTTCTCCTCCTCGGGCCGCTCCGGGGGCCGGTCGAACTCGTCGGTGACCGTCGGCTCGGCGTCCCCGTCCCCGCCGGTCCAGCGCACGGTCAGCTCGCCGAGCGCGGCCTCCTGGTCGAGGGCGACCGCCTTCTCGCGGTACAGCTCCAGCAGGGCGAGGAACCGCGCCACGACGGTCAGCGTGTCGTCCGTGTCCTCGACCAGCGCCCGGAAGCTCGCCTCGCCCAGCTCCCTGAGCCGCGCGACCACGATCCCCGCCTGCTCCTGCACGCTGACCAGCGGCGCGTGGATGTGGTCGACGTACACCTGCGGCCTGGGTCTCGGCTGCATCGCCTTGACGGCGAGCCTGGCGAAGCCCTCGGCTCCGATGCTGATGACCACCTCGGGCAGCAGCTCGGCGTGGTGCGGTTCGAGTCCGACGGTACGGGGGTGGCGCCGGGCCTCGTCGTCGAGCCGCCCGTCGAGGATCTCCGCGATCCGCTTGTACGCGCGGTACTGCAGCAGCCGCGCGAACAGCAGGTCACGGGCCTCCAGCAGGGCGAGGTCGGCCTCGTCCTCCACCTCGGCGGCGGGCAGCAGCCGGGCCGCCTTGAGGTCGAGCAGCGTGGCCGCCACGACCAGGAACTCCGTCGTCTCGTCGAGGTCCCAGTCCGGCCCGAGGGCCCGGATGTACGCCATGAACTCGTCGGTCACCTTGGACAGCGCGACCTCGGTGACGTCCAGCTTGTGCTTGGCGATCAGCTGGAGCAGCAGATCGAACGGCCCCTCGAAGTTCGCCAGCCGGACCTTGAACCGCCCGTCCCCTTCGCCGGCGCCGCCGTCGGCGTCCTGGGGGGTGTCCGTCCCGGCCGCCGCGCGGGGGGCGGGCCCACGGGCCTCCTCCCGCCCGTCCGTCGGCGGGCGACGCGACTCACGGGTCACGACACCGCGACCCGGCGCCACTCCCGGCTCCGCCGCTCCCGGCCCAGTGCTCCCGTCACCGGCGCCCTCCACGGGCGGCACGCCCGCCGAGACGTCCGCCAGGTCCGACTCCCCGGCCCCCGGTGCCGTCACCGGCCCATCCACCGCCGACCCCGGCACCCCGACGTCCGCACCCGCCCCGAAGACCCCATCGCCCGAAACAGCCGCCGAACCCGGCCCGCCAACCTGCGCACACGGACCCTGCGACGTCCACACCGTGTCATCCGCCGGGACCGGCTTCCCGGTCCCGGTCACGCCGTCCTGCGACACCGTCCCGTGGGAACCGACGTCCTCCTGCCGCGCGGGGGTCTCACGCGCGGCGTCAGCCGCGGTGCCGGCCTCCTCCGCGCGCGGGGTCGTCGGCGAGGGGGTCGCTCCCGGGCCCCGGCCCAGGGTGCGGCGGCGGGGTGGCCGGTCGCCGGAGGCGGGTGCGTCGTTCGAGGTCATGGCCTCCGCAGGCTACCGCTACCGTCCCCGCAGGCGTCGTACGAGGATGCTGGCGTCCCCCCGGCTCTCCAGGTCGGCGAGGACCACCGCCACCGCCTCGCGGACGATCCGGCCGCGGTCGACGGCGAGACCGTGCTCACCGCGCAGGACGAGCCGCGCGTGCTCGAGGTCCATCAGCTCCTCGGCGGACACGTACACGGTGATCTTCTCGTCGTGCCGCTCGCGGCCACTGGGCCGCCGCGCCGCCGCTCTCCCCCGCTTGCGCGGGACCGCGCCCTCCGGTGCCGCCTGACGGCGTCCGGAGCCCGTGGCACCGCGGCTGCGGGACTCCCCGGTCCCGTCCGGGTCCGCGTCCGCCGCGACGTGCTCCGCGCCCTCGCCGTCGCCGCCCTGTGCGGGCACCGACTGCGGCGTGTCCTCCTGCGCGGCCGCCGCGTCGCCCTCCCCCGCGGGAGCGGGAACGCGGGCCTCGCCGTTGGCGCGCCGGGGAGTGGACGCCTGGAGCGCCATCCCCCCTGTCGTACGGAAGAGTTCGTCGGCCCCCGGCAGACTCACTCGGCGTGACACCGGGCGAGCACCTCCCTGGCGAGCTGGCGGTAGGCGGCGGCACCGACGGAGTTGGACGCGTACGTGGTGATCGGCTCACCGGCGACCGTGGTCTCCGGGAAGCGGACGGTGCGCCCGATGACCGTGTGGTAGACGTGGTCGTCGAACGCCTCGACCACCCGCGCGAGCACCTCACGGCTGTGCACCGTGCGCGAGTCGTACATGGTGGCGAGGATGCCGTCGAGCTCCAGGTCGGGGTTGAGCCGCTCCTGGACCTTCTCGATGGTCTCGGTCAGCAGCGCCACCCCGCGCAGCGCGAAGAACTCGCACTCCAGCGGCACGATCACCTTGTGCGCGGCGGTCAGCGCGTTGACCGTGAGCAGGCCGAGCGAGGGCTGGCAGTCGATCACGATGTAGTCGTAGTCGTCCATCAGCGGCTTCAGCGCCCGCTGCAGCGTGGACTCGCGCGCGACCTCGCTCACCAGCTGCACCTCGGCCGCCGACAGGTCGATGTTGCTGGGCAGCAGGTCCATGTTGGGGACCGCGGTCTTCAGCAGCACCTCGTCGGCCGCCATGCCCCGCTCCATGAGCAGGTTGTAGACGGTGAGGTCGAGTTCCATCGGGTTGACGCCGAGTCCGACCGACAGCGCGCCCTGCGGGTCGAAGTCGACGAGCAGCACCCGGCGTCCGTACTCCGCGAGCGCGGCACCCAGGTTGATGGTCGACGTGGTCTTGCCGACGCCGCCCTTCTGGTTGCACATCGCGATGATCTTCGCGGGGCCGTGATCGGTCAGCGGCCCCGGGATCGGGAAGTACGGCAGCGGGCGCCCGGTCGGGCCGACGCGCTCACGGCGCTGGCGCGCCGCGTCGGGCGCGAGCGTGGCCGCGTACTCGGGGTCGGGCTCGTACTCGGCGTCGGGGTCGTAGAAGTGCCCCTCGGGCAGTTCGTCGTAGTCGGCGAGATGGTTGTGGGGCGCGCCACTTCCGTCGCCGGCCATGGCGTTCACGTGATGGCCATCCATGCTCTGGTGTGCTGGTTGAGTCACCACCGATGTCCGGTGACTCCTGTGGGCTGCGAAGGTGCGCACAGCTACGGAGCCGACAGCAGCGGATCCCGCGGGCCCCTGGTCCGGCGCAGGCATTCCTGGTTGACCACCCCCGGGAGTAAATGTCGACTCATTCACAAGTCGTCTTACCTCCTTGGTGACCAGGAAACTTCTAGACAGGTCAGCGTGGCACCATGCCGACGATTGGCGACTCTATGGCGTGTCGGCCGTCCGCAGCAACACAATCCGCCGGACCCGGCCCGATGTGTCGGCAATGAAACATCCCGCTGTCAAGGGCGTACGGCCGTCGCACGGCAGGTTTCACGGGTGTGCGAATCGGTAGAAGGGTTACGTTCGAGGCGAGTTGTCCGGGAATCCGGAAGTGACCATACACACATCCGGCCGGACCTTGTCGGGCAAGGTCCGGCCTGGTGCGTGGCGTTGACGACACGAGTTGACGTATCGCCTTTGCGGGCTGATGACTTGGTCGACTTACCGTCCGGGCGGCTCAGCCGAGCAGCGAGGAGAGCTCGACGTGCTCGAGGCCGTGCGCCTCGGCGACCTCCTTGTAAACGACCTTGCCGTCATGGGTGTTGAGCCCCTTGGCGAGCGCGGGGTCGCGGCGCACCGCGTCCGCCCAGCCGCGGTTGGCGACTTCGACGATGTACGGCAGCGTGGCGTTGGTCAGCGCGTAGGTCGAGGTGTTGGGCACCGCGCCGGGCATGTTGGCGACGCAGTAGAAGACCGACTCGTGGACCTTGAAGGTCGGGTCGGCGTGCGTGGTCGGGTGGGAGTCCTCGAAGCAGCCTCCCTGGTCGATCGCGATGTCGACAAGGACACTTCCGGCCTTCATCCGGGAGACCAGCTCGTTGGTGACCAGCTTGGGCGCCTTGGCGCCCGGGACCAGCACCGCGCCGATCACGAGGTCGGCCTCGAGGCAGGCCTTCTCCAGCTCGAAGGCGTTGGAGACGACGGTCTGGATCTTCGTGCCGAAGACCTTGTCGGCCTCCTTGAGCTTGTTGATGTCCTTGTCGAGCAGGGTCACGTGGAAGCCCATGCCGATGGCGATCTGCGCGGCGTTCCAGCCGGAGACGCCGCCGCCGATGACGACGGCGCGGCCGGCCAGCACGCCGGGGACACCGCCCGGGAGCACACCGCGGCCGCCGTTGGCGCGCATCAGGTGGTAGGCGCCGACCTGGGTGGACAGCCGGCCGGCCACCTCGGACATCGGGGCCAGCAGCGGCAGCGCGCGGCTGGGCAGCTCCACGGTCTCGTAGGCGATCGCGGTGGTGCCGGACTCCAGGAGGGCGTCCGTGCACTCCTTGGACGCCGCCAGGTGCAGGTAGGTGAAGAGGGTCTGGTCCTTGCGGAGGCGGTGGTACTCCTCCGCGACGGGCTCCTTGACCTTCAGCAGCAGGTCGGCGGCGGCCCAGACCTCGTCGGCCGTGTCCAGTATCTGTCCGCCCGCGGCGATGTACTCGCCGTCCGGGATCGAGGAGCCGACGCCTGCGCCGCGCTCGATGACGACCTGGTGACCATGGCGCACGAGCTCGTGCACGCCGGCGGGGGTGATGGCCACCCGGAACTCGTTGTTCTTGACCTCGCGGGGGATGCCGACCTTCACGTGGATCACGGTCCTTGGCTCAGAGGGTAGGGGGCTATCACTACACATACCCGGGCACACGCGCGCACACCGGGAGAGACCGCAGAAGATGGTGCGGCAGAGCCAGTTTAATGAAGGCGTTCCCGCTGTCTAGCCTTCCAATGCATCAATCTTCAGTGGGTGTGCTGCGGATTTCGCAGGCATTGCCCCCGTGTTCCGGCTCGGAGTCGTCCTCCGGGGCCTCCTCGGCCAGCATCCGCTCGGCCGTGCCCCGGTGCAGCGCGGCGGACGCCGGGTCGCCGAGGTGCCCGAAGGAGTCCGCGAGCCGCAGGTGCAGCGCGGCCTGCAGCCGCGTGTCCTCGGCCCGGCGCGCCCACTCCACGGCCTCCCGGCAGGTGCGCAGCGATTCGTCGAGCCGGCCGGCGTACTCCTGGACCCGGGCCAGTTCGCTCAGGGCCCGTGCGTGGGCGGCCAGGTCGCCGTTCTTCCGGTGCCCGGCGACCGCCGCACGCCAGTTGCGCAGCGCCTCGCCGTAGCGGCCGGCGTAGGTGTGGGCGGCGCCGATCCGTCCGTAGAGCCGGGCGGCCTCCGGGCGCTCGTCCCGGGCGAGCCGTTCGGCCAGGGCCCGGCCGAACCAGTCCGCGGCCCGGTCGAAGTCGCCGAGCTCCAGGTGCGCGCCGCCTACGGATTCCATCGCGCGGCCCGTCGCGTACGGGTCGTTCGCCTCGCGTCCGGCGTCCAGCGCGGCCCGGTAGCGCGTCAGGGCGTCCGCCGTACGGCCGGTGTGGGCGTCGAGGTCGCCCAGGTTCAGCAGGGCGGCGGCCCGCTCCCGGGGCAGGCCGCGGCGCTCGGCGACGTCGAGGACCAGGCCGTGGATGTCGTACAGGTCGCTCGCGGCGGCCTGGGTGCCGAAGTGGGCGGCCATGGCGCGCACCAGCTGGGCCATCAGGCGTCTGGCGAGGGTGTCCAGCTCCCCGTCGGCGACCGCGAGCCGGGCGGCGGCCAGCAGGGCGGGCCGGCGCAGCCGCAGCCAGTCGGCGGCGGCCCGGGGGCTGGGGAAGCGCAGGGCGCGCGGCATGCCGAGGAGCTTCTCGCGCGCCTGGGGGCTGTCGGTCTCGGTGATGGCCCTGCACGACTGGAGCAGCCGTACCGTCCGCTCCAGCATGCGGGCGCGGGCCAGCTGGAGCTCGCCGGGCCGCTCGTGCTCCGCCGCGAGGTCGCGCAGCAGCGGGTGCAGACAGCAGGGGACCCGGTACTGCGGCTGGGCGGAGCCGACGGAGTGCAGCAGGCCGTGGGCGGCGAACCCGTCCAGGGTGGTGTGGGCGGCCTCCACCGAGCAGCCGGCGAGCGCGGCGGCGGTCTGCGGGTCGACCAGGCCCGACGGGGCGAGGCTGAGCAGGCGCAGCGTGCGCGCGGCGGTCGTGGGCAGCGAGTCGTGCACCAGCCGCCCCACGCGGCTGACGGCGGTGCTCTGGCCGGGGTCCGTGTGGAGTTGCTTGGCGAGGTCGGCGACGGCGGCCTTGGGCCGGGCGGCGAGCCAGCCGCCGGCCAGCACCAGGGCGGCCGGCTGGCCCTGGCACTGCTCGGCGAGCCGCTCGGCGGCCCGGGGGTCGACCGTGATGCGCACCGATCCGGTCAGCCGGGACAGCAGTTCCACCCCGGACTTGGTGTCGAGGCCGCCCAGAGTGCAGGGGCGGACGTCGGCGATGCCGGTCAGCGGGCCCGAGGAGACGGTGACGGCCAGGCAGTCGGGGTTGTCCGGGAGCAGCGCGTCGACCTGTTCGGCGTCGGCCGCGTCGTCCAGCAGGAGCACCGCGCGGCGGTCGGCCAGGGCGGTGCGCAGCGCCTCGGTGAGGTCGTCCTCGGGGGCCCCGGCCGGGGCGGGTGCCTCCAGCGTGTCGAGGAGCTCCCGCGCGGCGCGCCCGACCGGTACGCGCGTGCCGTCGGGTTCGCTGAGGCGGGCGCGCAGTACGCCGTCGGGGTAGCGGTCGGCGACCTGGCGTACGAGTTCCTCGGCGAGGGCCGTCCGGCCGGAGCCGGACCGGCCCGCGATGAGCAGCACGCGCGCGCGAGGCGCCTTGCGGCCGGAGAGCGTGTCCAGTCCCGCGCGCTCGATGTCCGCGCGCAGCTCCTTCAACTCCCTGGTACGGCCCAGGAATCGACCTTCCGGGGCAGCGTCCCGGGGGAGCCGCACACCGTCGGGGTCCACTACCTGATCCGTCACGGGCCACACTCCCGTCCCACCGCACGCGCAGGCCCGCCGGTTCTTCCGGTTCGGGCGTTTCGCAGAGCCTAGTTCACGCTCTGCGACGTTCCGTGAGGAGCGCGGGGCCGGGGACGAGACTCCCCCGATCGGATCAACAGATCGTAGGACCGATGGCTTGGCGGCATCCGTGAAGGGCGAGGCGGGGAGCCGCCGCGCAGGACGCCGCTCCCGCCGGAATCACGCCTCGAACGGCCGCGCCGGCCACGGCGCCTGCGCCGGGCGCAGCGCGTCCAGTCCCTCCCCGGTCCGCGCGGCGACGAGCGAAAGGACGCCCACCACCAGGCAGTTGTTGTGCAGCTCCCCCGCCAGCACCCCGCGCACCAGCTCCTGGAGGGGGACCCGGGCGAGCTCCATGTCGGCCTCTTCGTCCTCGACCGCGAACCGGTCGCCCTCGGCCTCGGACAGCCCGCGCGCCAGGAAGATCCGCACGGCCTCGTCGCAGCCGCCGGGCGTGGTGTAGACATCGGTCAGCACCCGCCAGTCCTCCGCCTTGACGTGTGCCTCCTCGTACAGCTCCCGCTGGGCGGCGTGCAGCGGGTTCTCGCCCACGACGTCGAGCAGACCGGCCGGGATCTCCCAGAGCTTGCGGCGCACGGGATGCCGGTACTGGCGCAGCACCACGACCCGGTCCTCGTCGTCGAGGGCGAGGACGGCCACGGATCCGGGGTGGACCTGGTAGTCGCGGCGCACCACCGTGCCGTCGGGCATGACCACCTCGTCCGTGCGGACGGAGGTCTTGTTGCCCGTGAACGGGGTCTCGCTCGCGCGGATCTCCCACTCTTCCGGGGTGTCCTTGATCGTCATGCCTGTCCTTCCCGACGTACAGCTCTCGTGCGCGTGCCCTGCGTGAAAAAAGCGGCCGGGGTGCGCCCCTTTTGAAGGTTCGCACCCCGGCAACCGTACAACTGGGTGTGTTACTTCGAGATCTTCCGCTCGACCGAGGCCTTCACCAGGCCGGCGAAGAGCGGGTGCGGACGGGTCGGACGCGAGCGCAGCTCAGGATGCGCCTGGGTCGCGACCAGGTACGGGTGGACCTCGCGCGGGTACTCCACGTACTCGACGAGCTTGCCGTCCGGGGAGGTGCCGGAGAACACGATGCCGGCCTTCTTCTCCAGCTCCGCGCGGTAGGCGTTGTTCACCTCGTAGCGGTGCCGGTGGCGCTCCTCCACGTACTCCTTGCCGTCGTACACCTCGCGCACGATCGAGCCCTCGGCCAGCTTCGCCGGGTACATGCCGAGCCGCATGGTGCCGCCCATGTCGCCCTCACCGGCGACGATGTCCATCTGCTCGGCCATGGTGGAGATGACCGGGTGGGCGGTGGCCGGGTCGAACTCGGTGGAGTTGGCGTCGGAGATGTCCGCGAGGCTGCGCGCGGCCTCGATCACGATGCACTGCAGACCGAGGCAGAGGCCCAGCAGCGGGATCCGGTTCTCGCGGGCGTACCTGATCGCGCCGACCTTCCCGAGCACCCCGCGGTCGCCGAAGCCGCCCGGGATGCAGATGCCGTCGACGTCACCGAGCTGCGCCTGGGCGCCGGCCGGGGTCTTGCAGTCGTCGGAGGTGACCCACTTGATCTTCACCCGGGCCCTGTTGGCGAAGCCGCCGGCGCGCAGCGCCTCGGTGACCGACAGGTAGGCGTCGGGCAGGTCGATGTACTTGCCGACGAGGGCGAGGGTGATCTCGTGCTCGGGGTTGTGCACACGGTCGAGCAGGTCGTCCCAGGTCGTCCAGTCCACGTCCCGGAAGGGCAGGTCCAGCTTGCGCACGACATAGGCGTCCAGGCCCTCGCCGTGCACGGTCTTCGGGATGTCGTAGATCGAGCGGGCGTCGGGGCAGGCGACCACGGCGGCCTCGTCCACGTCGCACATCAGCGAGATCTTCCGCTTGATCGCGGTGGGCACCTCGCGGTCGCAGCGCAGCACGATCGCGTCCGGCTGGATACCGATGTTGCGCAGCGCCGCAACCGAGTGCTGGGTCGGCTTCGTCTTGAGCTCACCCGAGGGGCCGATGTAGGGAAGGAGAGAGATATGCACCACGAACACGTTGTCGCGGCCGACCTCGTGCCGCACCTGGCGGACGGTCTCCAGGAACGGCAGCGACTCGATGTCGCCGACCGTGCCGCCGACCTCCGTGATCACCACGTCGACCTCGTCGGTCGCCATCCGGCGGATCCGGTGCTTGATCTCGTTGGTGATGTGCGGGATGACCTGCACGGTGTCGCCCAGGTACTCGCCGCGCCGCTCCTTGGCGATCACCGACGAGTAGATCTGGCCGGTGGTGACGTTGGCGGAGCCGTCGAGGTCACGGTCGAGGAAACGCTCGTAGTGCCCGATGTCGAGGTCGGTCTCCGCGCCGTCGTTGGTGACGAACACCTCACCGTGCTGGAAGGGGTTCATCGTGCCCGGGTCGACATTGAGGTACGGGTCGAGCTTCTGCATCACGACGCGCAGACCCCGGGCCTTGAGCAGCATGCCCAGGCTGGAGGCGGTCAGGCCCTTGCCGAGAGAGGAGGCGACACCCCCGGTGACGAAGATGTGCTTGGTCGTCGTTGATTTGGGCGGCATGGCCAAGACGGGGCTCCCGTGGTCGCGGTCTGAGGGTGCGGTTCCGGGGTTTCTCGCCCACCGGTCCACGGGCTACCAGCGTAACAGCGCCGCGCGGCGATGGCTCACGGCCACGCTCCGCGCACGCGCCGGCACAGGGTATGCACCGCACACCGGACCCTCACCCCGCGCTCACTCGTTCGGCCTAGCCGCGTTGCCTGGAGCGGCACACAGATCATCTACGTGCGTCGTATCCTGCTCGGACACTCACTGCCGAGCCAGGCCGGCCGAACGGCACCACCCCCGCCCGTAAGTTCCGGAACAACGTGAGCTCGTCAGTTCGTTGAGCAACAATTGGCGCTTTGCCATCACGGCTGAGCGACTGCTGTGCTTCACAGCTCAACGACGTATTGCAGAAACCCCCTGACCGCACTAGCGACAACCCCTCGCGGGGTGACGTGGCCGTTCGACTGGAGATGCACGTGGCCGGGCGCATCGAAGACTACGCACTCATCGGAGACATGCAGACAGCCGCGCTGGTCTGCCGGGACGGCACAGTGGACTGGCTGTGCCTGCCCCGCTTCGACTCGCACGCCATCTTCGCCGGCCTGCTGGGCACCGAGGATCACGGCTTCTGGCGGCTGGGCCCCGCCCACGAGGACGGCACCGAGCCGCCCAGCGCGACCCGGCGCGGCTACCGCGGCGACTCGCTGATCCTGGAATCGGAGTGGGAGACGGAGCGCGGCACGGTCCGGGTGACGGACTTCATGCCCCCGCGCGACGGCGCCCCGCAGCTCATCCGCATCGTGGAGGGCGTCTCGGGCCGCGTGCCCATGCGCTCGGCGCTCCGGATGCGTTTCTCCTACGGCAGGATCGTCCCGTGGGTGCACCGGCACGAGGGGCGCACGGTCGCCGTGGCCGGCCCGGACTCCGTGTGGTTCGACACACCCGCCGAGACCTACGGCGAGGCGCTGACCACGTACTCGGACTTCACCGTCGCCCCGGGCGAGCGGATCGCCTTCACCCTCTCCTGGGAGCCCTCGCACAAGGAGCCGCCCGCGCTGCCGGAGCCGGAGCAGTCGCTGGAGGCGACGGAGGACTTCTGGCGCGACTGGGTCGAGCACTGTACGTACCACGGCCCCTACCGCGAGGCCGTGATCCGCTCCCTGATCACGCTGAAGGCACTGACGTACGCCCCGACCGGCGGCATCGTCGCCGCGCCCACCACCTCGCTGCCCGAGGACATCGGGGGCGTCCGCAACTGGGACTACCGGTACACCTGGCTGCGGGACGCGGCGATCACCCTGTCCTCGCTGCTGCGCACCGGCTACCGCGAGGAGGCCCGCGCCTGGCGCGAGTGGCTGCTGCGCGCGGTGGCCGGCGACCCGGAGAACCTGCAGATCATGTACGGCATCGCCGGTGAACGCGAGCTCGGCGAGGCGGAGCTGGACTGGCTGCCCGGCTACGAGAACTCCGCCCCGGTCCGGGTGGGCAACGGCGCGGCGCACCAGCTCCAGCTGGACGTGTACGGCGAGGTCACCGAGGCCCTGCACCTGGCCCACATGACGGGTCTCGCCCGCAACGACTACGCCTCGCTGCTCCAGCTGAAGCTGATCCAGTACCTGGAGAAGCACTGGACGGAGCCGGACGAGGGCATCTGGGAGGTGCGCGGCCCGCGCCGCCACTTCGTGCACTCCAAGGTGATGGCCTGGGTCGCCGTCGACCGCACGATCAAGCTGATCGAGTCCGGCGACGCGGACGGCCCGCTGGAGCGGTGGAAGCAGTTGCGCGACGACATCCACCGGGACGTGTGCGAGAAGGGCTACGACAAGGAACGCAACACCTTCACGCAGTCCTACGGCTCCAAGGAACTGGACGCCTCGCTGCTGCTGATCCCGCAGATGGGGTTCCTGCCGCCGGACGACAAGCGGGTGATCGGCACCATCGAGGCGATCCAGCGCGAGCTGTCCACCTCCGACGGCTTCATCCTGCGCTACCCGACGGAGGGCCAGGACGAGGGCGTGGACGGCCTGCCGGGCGACGAGGGCGCGTTCCTCGCCTGCTCGTTCTGGATGGCCGACGACCTGGCGATGATCGGCCGCGTGGACGAGGCGCGCAGGCTCTTCGAGAAGCTGCTCGCACTGCGCAACGACCTCGGCCTGCTGGCGGAGGAGTGGGACCCGCACCTCCAGCGCCAGGTGGGCAACTTCCCCCAGGCCTTCAGCCACGTCCCCCTCATCGACACAGCCCTCCGCCTGACGGCGAGCGGGGCATACGGAGGCTGACGCCCGCCCCGCCCCGCCCACATGCCCGCAGCCGCCGCAACTGCGGGCATGCGTGCCTCCCCCAGAGGGGGTACCCCCAGGGCGGCACGGGTGGGCGGTGGGGCACCTCCCGCTCGAGCGAAGCCGAGAGTGGGGGAGGCACCCCGCAAACGCCGGGCTGCGCAACACCCCCCGCCCAGCGACAACCCCGGGCACCAACCACCGGCACCCGCACCCGCACCAAGCCGCACCCCCGGCGCCGGCCCCAGGTACCGTCCGCTGCATGAACACCACCGCACCCCCGCCCACCGGCATCACCGTGCAACGCGCCCTGGACCTCCCGGGCCTGCGCAGCGGCCTCCCGGAGATCCTCGCCGGCGCCGACCGGCTGGGCCGGACGGTGCGCTGGGTGCACGCCGGCGAGGTGCCCAACATCGCCTCGCTCCTCAAGGGCGGCGAACTCCTGCTCACCACCGGGTACGGACTCGGCACCCGCCCGGCCGACCAGCGGGCGTTCGTGCGCACGCTGGCGGAGCGGGGCATCGCGGCGCTCGTGGTGGAGCTGGGCCCGCGTTTCACCCGGCTGCCCGCGGCCCTCGTCGACGGGGCCAGGGCGGCGGGGCTGCCGCTGGTCCAGCTGCACCGCGAGGTGCCGTTCGTGACGGTCACCGAGGAGATCCACACCGAGATCGTCAACGGGCACTACGCGCTGCTGCAGCGCGCGGAGGAGGTGCACCGCCGCTGCACCGAGGCGCTGCTCGGCGGTGGCGGTGTCCCCCAGGTCCTGGAGATCCTCGCCGGGTTCAGCGGCAACCCGGTATTCCTGGAGACCACGGACGGGCAGCTGCTGTACGCGGCCGGCGAGGGCCCCGAGGGCGCGGACCCGCTCCAGGTGTGGGAAGGGCTGCGCGACCGCCACCGGGACGACCCGCCCGCCGGTTCGGCCCTCGTGGACGTGCCCGGTGGCGGCCCCGGCAGCGGCGGCGTCCGCGCGCGGCTGGTGCTGCTGCCGGTGCGCAGCGCGCCGGAGCCGGTGCACCGGATGGCGGCCGAGCGGGCGGCGGGCATCCTCGCCGTAGTGCTGATGCAGGCCCGTCAGGAGGAGGAGCTGGCGGCGCGCGGGCGCGGGGACTTCCTCACCGACCTCGCCGAGGGCCGGGTCACCGCCGGGGACGCGCCCGCGCAGGCGCGCGTGCTGGGCTTCAAGCCGGGTGCGGCACCGCTGCTGCCGGTGGTGATGCGGCTCGGCGACGCGCTGTCGCCGCAGGGCGGCGGCTGGACGGTGCTGGCCCGCGCGGTGGGCGAGGAACTGGCCGCGCTCGGGATGCCCGTCCTGCTCGGTGTGCGGCCGGTGGAGGGACGGGTGCCGCTGCTGGTCGGGCTGCGGGCGGAGGCGGACCGGGCGGCGGCCGCGGACCGGGTGGCGGCCGCGCTGCGCGCCGGAGTGGAGCGCGCGGGGATGCTGCGGCCGGGCGGCGGGCCGCCCGTCGTGGTGGTCGGGCCGGCCGGCGGCTGGGCGGCGGCGTCGACGGGGCTGCGGCACGCGGCGGAGACGGCGACCGCGGCGCAGGGACTCCCCGACCGCCCCTGGTACGACGCCCGCCGGCTCGACATCGACCTGCTGCTGTGGCGGCTGCGCGACCATCCGGACCTGGCGGCGTTCGTGGACCGCGCGATCGGACCGGTCCTGGACCACGACCGCCGCTCCAGGCCGCCCCTGCTGCCCACCCTGGAGACCTATCTCGCGCACGCCGGGCGCAAGGCGGAGACGGCCCGTGAACTGCATCTGAACCGGCAGACGCTCTACAACAGGCTCGCCCGCATCGGTGAGTTGCTGGGCACCGACCTCGACGACCCGCAGACGGTCCTGGCGTTGAGCCTGGCGCTGCGGGCCAGGCGGCACGTGCCCTGAGGTCAGGTCAGCGGCCGGGGCCGCGTCAACTCGTCGTACACGCTGAGCACCTGGGCGACCGTCTCGTCCTCGGTCGGCCAGGTGGCCGCCTGCCGCACCCCGCGCTCCCTGAGCAGCTCCCGGCGCTCCGGGTCGTCCAGCAGCCCCGTGACCGCGTCGGCGAGCGCCCGCGCGTTGCCGTAGGGGACGAGTTCGGCGGCGTCGCCGACGAGCTCGGGCATGCCGCCCACGCGCGTGGCGACGAGCGGCACGCGCGCGTGGAGGGCTTCCTGGGCGAAGGGGGAGCGCGCCTCCCAACGGCCGGGCAGCAGCGCGATGTCGGCGGCGGCGAGCAGGTCGCCGATGTCCTCGCGCCCGCCGACGAGCCGGACCGGCAGGTCCTCGTCCTCGATCCTGCGCTGGAGTTCGGCGCGCAAGGGCCCCTCCCCCGCGAGCACCACCAGCGGCACCGGGTCGCGCCGGCGCCACGCGTGAGTGGCGTCCAGCAGGACGTCATGGCCCCGGTGCCGTTCGAGTGCGCCGACGGCGACGAGCAACGGGCGTCCGATGGCGCCGAGTTCGGCCCGGACCTTGGGCCGCAGCCGGTCGGGGTCGTCCGGCGCGGGGGCCGTGCGGGGGCCGGGCAGGGAGACGGCGGCCAGCCGCGCGTCCCGCGCTCCCGTGCGGCGCGCCCGGTCGACGAGGGCGGAGGTCGTGCCGAGCACCACGGTGGCCGCCTTGACGACCCGCCGCTCCAGCACGCGCAGGAAGTGCGCGCGCGGACCGTCGGCGCGCACCCGGTCGTGCCAGGTGACGATCAGCGGCGTACGCCGTCCGCCGAGCGCGAGCACGGTACGGAACGAGGCGTGCAGCCCGTGCGCGTGGACCAGGTCGGCGCCCGAACAGGCGGCCCGCAGCGCGGCCACCGACGCGGGGTCGCTGCTGCGCGGTACGTGCACGTGCTCGGCGCCCACACCGGTGAAGCCGTAGGTGTGATCCGCCTCCACGGGGGCGCACACCGTGACCCGCACGCCCCTCGCGACGAGCCCCGCGGCCAGGGAGCGCACATGGGCGCCGCTGGCGGCGTTGCCGCCGCCCAGCACCTGCACGGTGCGCAGGGACGACTGGCTGCTCACGGGGGTCACGTGGCCGGGCTCCTGGTTCGGGTCGGGCGGTCACGAAGAACGTACAGAAGGATCGTGCGGTGGGGGTGTACCGCGCGGTTTCCTACGCGTACCCGTCAAGCATGCCAGGGAGCACGCCGGTTACGGGAACCGCCGAGGCGGCGACCCGAATCCCCCAGCGACACCGAATCACCCGTACGAGTGACGGGGGCGCCTCCGTACCCGCCCGGGCCCGCCTTGCGGCGGGGACCCGCGGCTACCCGTCCGCCCGTGCCGTCGCCAGCAGCTCCTCCGCGTGCGCGCGGGCCGTCTCCGAGTCCTCCTGCCCGGCCAGCATGCGGGACAGCTCCCGGACGCGGTCCTCGCCCTCGAGCACCTTCACGCCGGACCGGGTGACCGACCCGTCGTTGGTCTTCTCCACCAGCAACTGCCGGTCGGCGAACGCGGCCACCTGCGGAAGGTGGGTGACGACCACGACCTGCGCGGTCTTCGCCAGCCGCGCGAGCCGCCGCCCGATCTCCACCGCCGCCTTGCCGCCCACCCCGGCGTCGACCTCGTCGAAGAGGTACGTCGGCACCGGGTCCGTCCCCGCGAACACGACCTCCACGGCCAGCATCACACGCGACAGCTCACCACCGGACGCCCCCTTGGCGATGGGCCGGGGCGGCGCCCCCGGGTGCGGGGCGAGCAGCAGCTCCACCTCGTCCACGCCCGACGGCCCGTAGGCGACCGTACGCCCGCCGACCTCGACGCCCTCCGGGTCCTCCGTCTGCCGGATGGCGAACGACACACGCGCGTGCGGCATCGCGAGCGAGGCCAGCTCCGCGGTCACGGCCGCGGCGAAACGCTCCGCCGCTTCCGTCCGCGCGTCGGTCAGCTCCTGGGCGAGCACGCCCAGTCCGTCGCGGAGCGCGTCACGCTCGGCGGTCAGTTCCCCGATCCGCTCGTCGTCGCCCTCCAGTTCGGTCAGCCGCGCGGCGCTCTCCTCGGCCCACGCCAGTACGGCGGCAACGTCCTCGCCGTACTTCCGGGTCAGCCCGGTGAGCGCGGCCCGCCGCTCCTCGACCGCCGCCAGCCGCAGCGGATCGGCGTCCAGGTCGTCGGCGTACCCGGCCAGCTCCCCGGCGACGTCGCGCAGCAGGATGCCGACCTCGCCGATCCGGTCGGTCAGCGCGGCCAGCGCCGGATCGTGCGCCCGTACGGCCTCCAGGGCCCGCTGGGCGCCCGCGACGAGCGTCCCCGCGTCCACGCCCTCGGGGTCCTCCGGGTTGCCGGCCAGCGCGGCGTGCGCGACCGCGGCGGCGGAGGCCAGCGCCTCGGCGTGCCCGAGCCTCCCGGCCTCCTCCGAAAGCTCCACGTCCTCGCCCGCGCGGGGCTCCACGGCGGCGATCTCCTCGAGCCCGAAACGCAGCAGGTCCGCCTCCTGGGCCCGCTCACGCGCCCGCGTGGTGATCTGCTCCAGCTCCGCGGTGACCGCCCGCAGCCGCTTGTACGCCTCGCCGTACTTGCCGAGCGGCACGGCGACCGCGTACCCGGCGTACCGGTCGAGCGCCTGCCGCTGCCGGGACAGCTTCAGCAGCCCCTGCTGGTCGGTCTGCCCGTGCACGGCCACGAGGTCGTCGGCGAGCTCCGCGAGCAGCCCCACCGGCACGCTCCGCCCGCCCAGGTGCGCCCGTGAGCGCCCCTCGGCGGAGACGGTACGGCTGACCAGCAGGGCACCGTCGTCCAGCTCGGCCCCGGCCTCCTCGGCGCGTACGACGGCCGCGGCGCCCTCGGGCACGGCGATCCGTCCCTCGACGACCGCGTTGCGCGCGCCGATCCGCACCAGGGCCGCGTCCGCGCGTCCGCCGAGCAGCAGGCCCAGGCTGGTGACCACCATGGTCTTGCCCGCACCCGTCTCACCGGTGACGGCGGTGAAGCCGGGCGACAGCTCGACAACGGCATCGTCGATGACCCCGAGCGACCGTATCCGCATCTCCTCCAACACGAACTAGACCTTACGAGGTCTGAGCCCGGGAGTGCGACCGCCCCACCCTTGACACCTACGGAGGAGCAGGTACTCGGCGGCGCGGGGAACTGCGGACAACCACCATCGAACCGCAGCAGCCGACGCCGGAAAACCACCCCATGGAGACCGCTAGTGCGGCGCGCCCCGCCACCCGGACACGGGCAGCGCGAACTTCGCCACCAGCCGGTCGGTGAAGGAAGCGTGGTGCAACCTCGCCAACCGCACCGGCACCGCCCCCCGCCGCACCTCCACCCGCGCGCCGACCGGCAGCTCGACGGTCCGCCGCCCGTCGCACCACAGCACCCCCGGCGGGACGTGCGGCAGCATCTCCACCGCCAGCACCGAGTCCGGCGAGGTCACCAGCGGCTTGGCGAACAGCGCGTGGGCGCTGATCGGCACCATCAGCAGCGCCTCGACCTCCGGCCACACCACCGGCCCGCCCGCGGAGAACGCGTACGCGGTGGACCCGGTCGGGGTGGCGCAGACGATCCCGTCGCAGCCGAAACCGGTGACCGGCCGCCCGTCGATCTCCAGCACGACCTCCAGCATCCGCTCGGCGGACACCTTCTGCACGGCCGCCTCGTTCAGCGCCCAGTCGGTGTGGACGATGTCGCCGTTGCGGTGCACGACGACGTCGACGGTCATCCGCTCCTCGACCTCGTACGCCCGGTTCACCACCCGGTCGACGACCTTGTCGAGGTCGTCCCGCTCGGCCTCGGCGAGGAACCCGACCCGCCCGAGGTTGACGCCCAGCATGGGCACCCCGGAGGCGCGGGCGAACTCGGCGCCGCGCAGCAGCGTGCCGTCGCCGCCCAGCACGATCAGCAGCTCGCAGTCGTCCAGGCACTGCGGGGTGCCTTCCTTGACGGTCTCCACGTCGTCCGGCAGCGGCAGGTCGCGGGCCTCGTCCTCCAGGACACGCACCCCGAGGCCGGAGCGCAGCAGGCCCTTGACCACGAGTTCGGCGCTGCGGATGGCCGCGGGCCGCCCGGTGTGCGCCAGCAGGAAAACAGTACGCGCTCGGTTCTGTGTCAACGCGGCCCCTCCGCCACAGCACGGTCAACGTCGGCCGGGTCCAGTTCAGGTGCCCCGGCCCGCAGCCACAGAAAGTATTCGACATTCCCGGAGGGTCCGGGCAGCGGACTCGCCGTCACGCCCCGTGCCCCCAGTCCCAGCTCCCAGGCCTTCTCGGCCACCCCCCGCACGGCCTCGGCACGCAGCTGCGGGCTGCGCACGACCCCGCCGCTGCCGAGGCGCTCCTTGCCCACCTCGAACTGCGGTTTCACCATCATCAGCAGGTCGGCGTCCGGTTTCACGCACCGCTTCAGTGCGGGCAGCACCAGCCCGAGCGGAATGAAGGACAGATCCCCCACGACAAGATCCACAGGCTCCCCATCGATGACCTCGAGCGTCAACTCCCGTACGTTCGTACGGTCCTTGACGGTGACGCGTTCATCCTTCTGCAGAGACCAGGCGAGTTGTCCGTATCCGACGTCCACGGCGACCACGTGCGCGGCCCCGGCCCGCAGCAGGACGTCGGTGAAGCCGCCGGTGGAGGCGCCGGCGTCGAGCGCCCGCCGCCCCTCGACGAGCAGTCCTTGCGGCGCGAAGGCCTCGAGGGCGCCGGCCAGCTTGTGGCCGCCGCGCGAGACGTAGTCCGGGTCACCGGCGTCCTCGGCGACGACGATCGCGGCGGCGGTCTCCACCTGCGTGGCGGGCTTGGTCGCGACCGTCCTGCCGACGCTGACCCGCCCGGCGGCGATCAGCTGGCTGGCGTGCTCGCGCGAGCGCGCGAGCTTACGGCGGACCAGCTCGGCGTCGAGACGGCGGCGTGCGACTCCTGCCACGGTGGGTTCAGCTCCTGTGTTGGTGTACCGACGGGGGCACCGGAGGTCCCGGGCGGGCGTCGAGCGCGGTGAGCGCGTCGCGCAGCCCCCGGTGTACATCCTCGTACACCTCGAGGTGGCCGTCCGTGGTGAGGTGGTCGGCGTCGGCCAGCCGCTCGACGTGGGCGTCGACCTCGGGCTGCCCGGTGGGGGTGCGCGGTACGCCCAGGGGCGCGGGGGCGGCGGGGCCGTCGCCGGGCGGCAGCGGGGGGCCGGCGTCCTGGGGCCGCGCCCGCTCGGGCTCCGCCTCCGGTACTGCGTCGTTCATGCCCCGACGCTACCGCGTACGGCTGGGGTACCGTCGTCCGCGATGGCCACGATCGAGGAGTGCCGTGCCGCACTCGACAAGCTTTCGGACACCATGCACAGCGCCGAGGGGGACGTCCGCGCGGCCGCGTCGCTGGACCGCTCGGTGAGCTGCCACATCACCGACCTGGACGTGACGTTCGCCGGCCGGCTCCAGGACGGCCGGATCCACGTGCACGACACGTTCGCCGGGCCGCCGCGCGAGAAGGCGCAGATACGGCTCG
The DNA here is from genome assembly GCF_055571535.1 of Streptomyces sp. NPDC030893. NCBI lineage: Bacteria > Bacillati > Actinomycetota > Actinomycetes > Kitasatosporales > Streptomycetaceae > Streptomyces > Streptomyces sp. NPDC030893. Next base: position 157,987 of record NZ_JBVIFC010000015.1, read on the forward strand.
CGATGACGGGCGACGACCTGGTGGCGCTGGTCGACGGCGAGCTGCAGTTCGCCAGGGCGTGGGGATCGGGCCGGGTGCGGCTGGAAGCGGGGCTGCGCGACCTGTTCCACCTCAGGAAGCTTCTGTAGCGCCCACCTTGTGCGCCGTGGTCCTGGTCCGTGCCGTGCGGGCCGCCGGCACCACCAGCGGGGTGCCCGTCTCGGGGTCGTCGATGATCTGGCAGCGCAGTCCGAAGACCTCCTCGACCAGGCCCGCGGTGACGATGTCGTTCGGGGCGCCCTGGGCGATGACCTTCCCGCCGCGCAGGGCGATGAGGTGGGTGGCGTAGCGGGCGGCGTGGTTGAGGTCGTGCAGTACGGCGACGAGGGTGCGCCCGTGCTCCTCGTGCAGGTCGGCGCAGAGGTCGAGGACGTCGATCTGGTGCTGGATGTCCAGGTAGGTGGTCGGCTCGTCGAGCAGCAGCAGCGGGGTCTGCTGGGCCAGTGCCATGGCGATCCACACGCGCTGGCGCTGACCGCCGGAGAGCTCGTCGACATAGCGTTCGGCCAGCTCGGCGACGCCGGTGCGGGCCATGGACTCCTGGACGACCCGCTCGTCCTCGGCGGACCACTGGCGCAGCAGTCCCTGGTGCGGGTAGCGGCCGCGGCCGACCAGGTCGCCGACCGTGATGCCGTCGGGGGCGATCGACGACTGGGGCAGCAGTCCCAGGGTGCGGGCGACCTTCTTGGCGGGCATCGACTGGATGACCTGCCCGTCGAGGAGGACGCGTCCCTCGTTCGGCTTGAGCATCCGGGACAGGGCCCGCAGCAGGGTCGACTTGCCGCAGGCGTTGGGGCCGACGATCACGGTGAAGGAGTTGTCCGGTATCTCCACCGACAGCTGTTCGGCGATGACCCGCTGGTCGTAGGCCAGGGTGAGGTTCTCGGCGGACAGTCGGTTCACGGTGCTCCTTCGGTGGTTCGTCCCGCTGCGGTGGGTGCTGCCCCTGCCGTCGCTCATATCCGGCCCGCCTTGCGCTCGGTGACCAGCAGCCACAGCAGGTAGACACCGCCGAGCACGCCGGTGACCACGCCCACGGGCAGCTGATCGGCGCCGAACGCCCGCTGCGAGATCCAGTCGGCGGTGACCAGGAGGGCGGCACCCATGCACAGCGACGCCACCAGGTTCGGGCCGGGCGAGCGGGTCAGGCGCCGGGCGAGCTGCGGCGCGGTGAGCGCGACGAAGCTGACCGGTCCCGCGGCGGCGGTGGCGGAGGCGGTGAGCAGGACGGCCGACAGCATCAGCAGCAGCCGTACCCGCTCCACGCGCACGCCGAGGGCGTGGCTGACGTCGTCGCCCATCTCCATCATCCTGAGCCCGCGGGAGTTGGCGAGAACCAGCGGTACGAGCACGGCGCACAGCGCGAGCAGCGGCCAGACCTGGTCCCAGTCGCGGCCGTCGAGGGACCCGGTCATCCAGACGACGGCGCGGGCGGCGTCCACGATGTCGGACTTGGTGAGCAGATAGCCGTTGACGGCCGTGACGATCGCGGAGACACCGATACCGACCAGGACCAGGCGGTACCCGTGCACGCCCCGCTTCCAGGCGAGCACGTAGATGGCGAACCCGGTCACCAGTCCGCCGGCGAGCGCGCCGAGGGCCACCTGGTTGGCGCTGCCGGAGAACAGCACGATCACCGTGAGGGCGCCGGCGGTCGCGCCCTGGCCGAGGCCGAGGACGTCGGGGCTGCCGAGCGGGTTGCGGGAGATGGCCTGGAACAGGGCGCCGCCGAGCCCGAGCGAGGCTCCGACCAGCAGCCCGACCAGGACGCGGGGCAGCCGCAGTTCGTTGACGATGAACTCCTGGCCGGCGTCGCCCTCGCCGACGAGGGTCCTGATCACGTCGGCGGCGGGGATCGGGAAGTCCCCGGTGCCGATCAGTACGACGCTCGCGGTGAGCGCCACGGCCAGCAGCAGGAGGGTGACGGTGAGGGCGCGCACGTCCAGCCGGACCGAGAGGCCGCCGGGGGTCCGCACCGCGCGGTTGCTCTTCACAGCTGGGCCGTCCTCCGCCGTCGTACGAGAAAGATGAAGACCGGGCCGCCGAGGATCGCGGTGACGATGCCGACCTGGACTTCGGCGGGCCGGGCCACGATCCGGCCGAGGACGTCGGCACCGAGCAGCAGCACGGGCGACAGGATCGCCGCGTACGGCAGGATCCAGCGCAGGTCCGGCCCGGTGAAGGAACGCACGACGTGCGGCACCATCAGGCCGACGAACACGATCGGCCCGCAGGCGGCCGTGGCGGCGCCGCACAGCACGGTCGCCGCCAGCATGGACAGCGCGCGGGTGCGGTTCAGGTTGGCGCCGAGGGCCTTGGCGGTGTCGTCGCCCATGGCCATGGCGTTCAGCGGCCTGGCGAGCGTCAGGGCCAGCACCGAACCGGCCAGCAGGAACGGCGCCACCTGCTTGATGGCCTCGTCGCTTCCGGAGGCCAGCGAACCCACCGTCCAGAACCGCATCCGGCCGAGCGCCGCCTCGTCCAGGATCATGGTGGCCTGGATGTAGCCGAACAGCGCCGCGCTGATGGCCGTACCGGCGAGCACGAGCCGCACCGGGGTCGCGCCCCGGCTTCCGCCGAGGAACCACACCAGCGCGCCGACGGCCGCCGCGCCGAAGAACGCGAACCACACGTACCCGGCCAGGGAGGTGACGCCGAAGAAGGTGATGGCGGTGACGACGGCCGCGGACGCGCCCGCGTTGATGCCGAGGAGCCCCGGATCGGCCAGCGGGTTGCGGGTCAGTGCCTGGAGCACCGCCCCCGCGAGACCGAGCGCCGCGCCGGCGAGCAGCCCCAGGACGGTTCGTGACAGCCGGTCCGCCACGACGACGTCGCCATAGGTGCCCGATGCGTCGAACAGGCCGTGCCACACCTGGTCCAGGGACAGCTCCTTCGCCCCGACCGCGATGCTCGCCAGGGCGACGAGCACCAGGACCACGACGGAGAGGAGCAGCCCGAGGACGCGTATCGCCCGGCGGTTCGGGGGCGCGGGGACCGTCTCCGCGCGCTGTTCGGGGGGACTCTCGACCAACACCCGGTTAGGTTAGCCTACCCTCGTATTGGATCACGATCCGCAGATCCCATTTTTCCGGATGACATAAGGGAGCCAACCGGTTTCACAACCCCAGCCGGGCCAGTGCCTTCCCCCCGTCCAGCTCGCACACCCCGGCACCGGCGGACGTCCACGCCGCCGCGCACAGCGCGCGCAGCCCGTCCAGCGCGCCCCCGTCCCCGTCGAGCTCCAGCTCCACCGCCCCGGCCGCCGCCGTCCAGCCACCGCACCGGAACCCGTCGCCGGCCCGGGCGACCTCCGGCTGCCCGGTGAGCATGCCGCGCAGGTCCGCGTCGACGTACGTCGGCCGGTGCTGCGGCGGCGCGGCGAGCAGCCGCGCCCCGTCGGTCACCCCGGTGAGCACCAGCAGCGAATCCACCTCACCGTTGAACGCCCCCTCGATGTCCGTGTCCAGCCGGTCCCCCACCACCAGGGGCCGCGCGGCGCCCGTGCGCAGGATCGTCTCCCGGTGCATCGGCGGCAGCGGCTTGCCCGCCACCTGCGGCTCGGCACCGGTCGCGATCCGTACGACCTCCACCGCCGCGCCGTTGCCCGGGGCGATGCCCCGGCCGCTGGGGATGGTCAGGTCGGTGTTGGACGCGAACCAGGGCAGCCCGCGCGCGACCGCGTACGACGCCTCCGCGAACCTCCCCCACGGCAGCTCGGGCCCGCCGTACCCCTGCACCACCGCCACCGGGTCGTCGTCCGCCGACTCCACCGGCACCAGCCCGCGTTCACGCAGCGCCACCCGCAGTCCCTCGCCGCCGACCACCAGCACCCGGGATCCCTGCGGCACCTGCTCACTGATCAGCCGCGCCACCGCCTGGGCGGAGGTGATGACGTCACCGGCCTCCGCCGGTATCCCCAGCTCGGTCAGATGCGCCGCGACGACGTCCGGGGTGCGCAGGGCGTTGTTGGTGACGTAGGCGAGGTGCATACCGCCCGCGCGGGCCGTGGCGAGCGACTCGACCGCGTGGACGATCGCGTTCCCGCCCGCGTACACCACACCGTCGAGGTCGAGCAGCGCCGTGTCGTACGCCTCGTTCAGGGCCTGTCCACTGCCCTCGGGGCTCGTCCTGACGCTCCGGCTCATCCGCATCGCTCCTCGTTCGACGGCTTTCCCCCGATCATCCCCCATGCCACCGACACCCGTACGATGCCGGGATGAACACTGCAGGTCACTCGAAGGCAAAGGCGCCCCGGGGCCTGGAACTCACCCCGTTCCGAGGCCTTCGCTACGACCCGGACCGGGTCGGCAGCCTGGCCGCCGTGACATCCCCGCCGTACGACGTCGTGGTCCGCCCCGACGGCCTGCACCACCTCCAGTCCGCCGACCCCCACAACATCGTCCGGCTGATCCTGCCCGAGGCGGACACGCCCGGGGCCCGCAACGCCCAGGCCGCCGAGACGCTCCGCCGCTGGCGCGCCGAGGGCGTCCTGACCGCCGACCCGGAACCCGGCCTGTACGTCTACGAACAGCGCGACGGCGACGGCATGGTGCAGCGCGGCATCATCGGTGTCCTGCGCGTCTCGGACCCGGACGAGCGGCTGGTCCTGCCGCACGAGGACGTCATGCCGCACATCGTCGCCGACCGCGCGGACCTCATGCGGGCCACGTCTGCCAACCTCGAGCCGCTGCTGCTCACCTACCGCGGCGACGGCTCGGCGTCCGTCACGGCCGAGCTGATCGAACGCACGGCCGAGCAGCGGCCGTTGCTGGCGACCACCACGGAGGACGGTTTCCACCACCGTCTGTGGTCCGTCACCGACCCGGCCGACCTGACCGCGATCCGGCAGGACCTCGCCGGTCACCAGGCGCTCATCGCCGACGGCCATCACCGCTGGGCGACCTACCGCCGCCTCCGCGCGGAGCACCCGTCCCCCGGCCCGTGGGACCACGGCCTGGTGCTCCTGGTCGACACGGCCCGCTATCCCCTGCGTGTGCGCGCCATCCACCGTCTGCTGCACGGTCTGCCGGTCGCGGACGCCCTGGCCGCGCTCGACGGCCACTTCCGTGTCCGCCGCCTCGACGTACCACTGCCCGGGGCGATGGACGCCCTGGCCGAGGCGGCGTCGGCGGGCAACGCCTTCGTCCTCGCCGGGGACGGCGCCTTCCATCTCGTCGACCGGCCGGATCCCGAACTGCTGGCGCGCACGGTGCCGGTGGACCGCCCGGTCGCCTGGCGCACCCTGGACGCGACGATCCTGCACGCCACGCTCCTCGACCAGGTCTGGCGCATCCCCGACTCCCCCGCCCACATCGCGTACATCCACGACACGGCGGCGACGGTCGAGAAGGCGGAACGCGACGGCGGCACGGCGGTGCTGATGCATCCGGTGCACGAGGACGTCGTCCGCGAGCTCGCCCGTCAGGGAGTCACGATGCCGCGCAAGTCGACGTCGTTCGGCCCGAAGCCGGCTTCGGGCCTGGTGCTGCGGGCGCTCGACCTGTGACGACGAAGGGGCGGGCCTCACGGTGAGGCCCGCCCCTTCGTCGTCACCGCCCGCTCTCGCGGACGTCAGTCCTTGTCGTCCCGCACGTCCTTGTCGTCCTCGTCGAGGGCGTCCATGAACTCGACACCGTCCAGCTCGGCCAGCCGGTCGGAGGCGTCGGTGCTCCCGTCGCGGTCGGCCTCCACGGCCTTGGCGAACCACTCCCGCGCCTCACCGCTGCGGCCGGCCGCGAGCAGCGCGTCCGCGTACGCGTACCGCAGCCGCGCGGTCCACGGCTGCACCGAGTTGGACGCCAGCTCGGAGCTCTGCAGGGTCACGATCGCCGCGTCCAGCTGCCCCATGTCACGCCGGGCACCGGCCGCGACGAGCCGCATCTCGACCTGCCCGGCCTTGTCCAGCTTCTGCACCTCGGGGGCCCCGGCCATGTCCAGCGCCTTCTCCGGCCGCCCGAGTCCGCGTTCGCAGTCGGCCATGAGGGGCCACAGCTCCACGGTCCCGGTCATGCGCCGTGCGGCCCGGAACTCGGCGAGCGCCTCGGCGTACTTCTGGTTGGCGTACGCGGCGAATCCGGCTGCCTCCCGTACGGCGGCGACACGCGAGGCCAGTCGCAGGGCCACCCTGGAGTAGCCGTACGCGCCCTCGGGGTCCTCGTCGATCAGCCGGGCGACCATCACCAGGTTCTTGGCGACGTCCTCCGCGAGGGTCTTGGGCAGGCTCTGCAGCTCCTGCCGTACGTCCTTGTCGATCTCCTCGCCGGTGACGTCCTCGGGGATCGGCAGCCGCTTGATCGGCTCGCGGTCGCGATCGCGGTCCCGGTCGTCACGGAAGCGCCCGCCGCCCTGCCGGTCGTCCCGGCCCCGGTAGCCGCCGGGCCGTCCGCCCCGGTCGTCCCGGCGGGGACCGCGGCCCCGGTCGCGGTCGCGGTCACGGTCGCGGTCGTCACGACGGAAGCCGCGGTCACGGTCGCCGCCCCGGCTGTCGTCGCGGCGGAACCCGCCACGGTCGTCACGGCGGTCGTCGCGCCGGTCGTCACGCCGGTCGTCGCGCCGGAAGCCTCCGCGCTCGCCACGATGGTCGGTGCGGTCGGGGGTACGGCTGTCGTTACGGCGGTAGCCGCCCCGGTCACGGTCGCCGCCGCGGCTGTCCTCGCGCCGGAAACCGCCACGGTCGTCACGCCGGGTGTCGTCACGACGCTCGTCGCGCCGGCCGTAGCCCCGGTCGTCATCGCGCCGGAAGCCACCACGGTCACCGCGATGGTCGTCGCGGCGGAAGCCGCCACGGTCACGGTCGCCGCCACGGTGGTCGTCCCGGCTCCGGAAGCCTCCGCGCTGACGATCGTCGTCACGTCGACCGTCCCGGCGGTCATCCCTGCGGTCGTCACGACGGTCGTCCCGGCCGCGGTATCCGCCGCGCTCGCCACCGCGGTTGTCGTCGCGTCCGCGGAAGCCGCCGCGCTCAGGCCGGCCACCGGCTCGGTCGTCGCGGCGGAAGCCGCGGTCACGGTCTCCGCCGCGGTCACGGTCTCCGCCGCGATCCCGGTCTCCGCCGCGATCCCGGTCTCCGCCGCGGTCACGGTCACGGTCACGGTCGTCACGGCGGAAGGAGGGACGGTCGCCGTCGCGACGGAAGCCACGGTCGCGGTCACTACCCCGACGCGGGCCGCCGCGCTGGCCACCGCGGTCGGAACGGTCGGAGCGGTCACCACTCTCCCGTCGCCGCTGGTCGCGCTCCGGTCGGTCGTCGGGAGAGTTGGTGGACATCGGTGACTCCTGTCTTCGGTACCGCAAGCTTAAATAAAAAAGGACCCCTGGTCCCAGCTGAACGCTGGTGACCAGGGGTCCTTCCAAAGATTGTTCGGCGGCGTCCTACTCTCCCACAGGGTCCCCCCTGCAGTACCATCGGCGCTGTAAGGCTTAGCTTCCGGGTTCGGAATGTAACCGGGCGT
>NZ_JBVIFC010000016.1:0-164498 GCF_055571535.1 Streptomyces sp. NPDC030893
CCCACCTCCACTTCGAGATCCGCACCACCCCCAACTACGGCTCCGCCATCAACCCGGCGACCTTCCTGCGCGCCAACGGCGTCAACCTCTGACCCACGCCCGGCGCAGGCCACCCCGCAGAACCCCGAGAACAGCCCGCGGCTGCCCTCGGGGTTCTGGCGTGTTCAAGCGGTATCCCGCGCCGCGGGATCCGTATGCGGACCCTGATGGGACCGGGAGCGCTCGACGACCCCACGCCCCTGGCGTATCCCCCGGTGGGCGCCGACGGCCCCGACGCGGAGGACGGTCTCCCCACCGAGATCGAACGGAAGATCCTCAAGTCCCTGTACGCGGCCGACAAGGACGAGAGCGGCGCCCGTGACCTGGGCATGACCCAGGCCCAGCTCGCTACACGCGCGGGAATGTCCCAGGCCGCCGTCTCACGCCTGGAGCACGGAGGTTCCACCCCGACCATCGCCCTGCTCGAACGCCTGGCCACGGCACTGGACTCCACTCTGCATCTGGACATCGCCCCCGACAGCGACCTCTCGGTGACCTTCACGTCCCAGGCCGCGTGATGCCGAGAACGAAGCCCAGGGTCACCCTTCGGACGCGTACGGGACGAAACGCGCCCACGTGTCGGGGGTGAAGGTGAGACGGGGGCCTGCGGTGTCCTTGGAGTCGCGGACGTGGACGGTGCCGGGGGTGAGGGCGAGTTCGACGCAGGACTCGCCGTTGGTGCCACTGCTGTGACTGCTCTTGAACCACGTCGGTTCAGGGGCAACTACAGCGGCGTTCCTGCGGCTCATGAGCCCGAGGTGAACGTGACAAAGTGCGTCCAAGCCACGGTGGTGAGGGCGAGCCTCGGTCCTTCGAGGGTCTTGGAGTCGCGGACGTGGACGGTGCCGGGGGTGAGGGCGAGTTCGACGCAGGAGTTGCCGTCATTGCCACCGCTGTAGCTGCTCTTGAACCAAGCCAGCTCAGAGGCGTCCCCGGCGGTGGTCTTGCGGATCATGTTTCTCCCAGCAGTTGTTCGATGAAGGCCAGTGACTCGCGTGGAGGAAGAGCCTGAGCCCGGATCGTGCCATACCGCAGCTCAAGAATGCGCAGTTGCCTCGGATCGGAGGTCGGCCGACCGTTGAACGCACCGTCAGAACGGCCCACCGCCGTACCGTCCGCGAACTTCAACAGCTCAATCTTGCCGTCCAGGCCGGAGTGGATGTCACAGTTCATCGGCATCACCTGAAGCACGACGTTGTGCAACCGCCCCACCTCCAACAAACGCTCAAGCTGCTGACGCCACACCATTTTCCCCCCGATGGGGCGGCGCAGAACCCCCTCCTCCAGGACGAAGCTGAGTGCCGGAGCGGGGTCGCGCTCGAAGACCGCCTGCCGATCCAGGCGAGCGGACACCATGCGTTCCACGTCATGCGGCGAGTACGGAGGTTGTGCTGCTCCGATCACCGCACGTGCGTGTTCTGGTGTCTGCAACAACCCGGCGACAATGTTGCACTCGTACACCCCGATCTCGACCGCCTTCGCTTCCAGCTTCCCCAGCGCTCGAACGGTCTTCGGATACCGGACCTTCTTCACGTCCTCCCAGGCCGCCGCGATGAGCCCGCCCGCTTCCAGGACCTCGTCCGCCTTGTCCAGGAACTCCTGCCGGGGGATCCGTTTGCCGCCCTCGATCTTGTAAACCATGTCCTCGCCGTAGCCGACGATCCTGCCGAACTCGGCGGCCCGCATTCCCGTCGCCTCGCGGCGCAGCTTCAGTTGGCGTCCGACGGTCGTGATGACCGCGACGCCCCACTCGTCGTCCGGGTCGACTTCCCAACCGGGCTCGTCCGCCTCGGTCTTGAGTCGCTCCGTCTCCGTCTCCGCTTCCGTCTCGACCGCCGTCATACCGCACCTCTCCTTCGCCCTGTTCCGTGACGCACTCGGCGTCCTGCCCGTATCAACCGTCGGAACAGCCATGACAGCACCGGACAACCACCGGACAGTGACCGTACGCATGCGCTAAGTCACCCCTCACGGTACGCAGATCCGGCCATGTTGAGTGATGTGAATCAGCAAACTGCCGAACCCGCCGCCCCCGTCCGCAACTTCAGCGTGCTTCTCTCCCCCACGCTCCGCGGGGCCCACCAAGCCCGGCGACTGGGAGCGGGCCAACTGCGTTCCTGGGGGCTGTCCGTGGACCCGGCCCGCCAGATCATCGCGGAGCTGGCCGTCAACGCGGCGACCCATGGTCGCGTCGCCGGCCGGGACTTCCGGCTCACGCTCTACGTGATCGCCGACACCCTCCGTATCGAGGTCACCGACACCCGCGGTGAACACCTTCCCGAGGTCCGACCCGCCTCCCCCGACGCCGAATCCGGCCGGGGGCTGCTGCTGGTCGAGGCGTTGGCCGACCGCTGGGGCGTATCCGAGGGGCGCTTCCCGCGCAAGACCGTCTGGGCCGAACTGCGGATTACGGCACCGGAACCCGAGTTCCGAAGCTCCGGTGCCGTCGGTGCCTTCCAGGACGAGAAACCGGGGTGAAAGAACCCCACCGAGCCCCACCCCTCCCGCCCGAGGCGCGTCATCACTCGGGCGGGTGAACATCACCGGCTCGGCTGGATTTTCGGCCCCTCGACGCCCTTACGCTCAGCGCACACACCCCGAAAAGACTTCGGCCCCCGCCGGGACTGGCATCCCGGTGCGAGGGCCTGACCACCAAGGAACTGAGGCTTCCCGATGGGTACCCAAAACCCTAGCGTCCCCGTGCTCGCCCGGTCAGCCCTTGTCGGCGATCCGGCTCGATCGCGTCGCCACACCGGCGGCGTCATCCACGACAACACCCGCCACACCAGCCGCTTCGTGGTGATCGGCAACCACCTCACCCAGCACAGCGAACTGTCGCTGGTCGCCATCGGCCTCGGCTGCCACATCCAGTCGCTGCCCACCGGCACCCCCGTGGACATCAAGTCGCTCGCCGCTCGCTTCAAAGAAGGCACCAAACGCATCAGCGACGGCCTGCGCGAGCTGGAGGCGCACGGCTACCTCCGCCGTGAACGCGTCCGCACCGCCACCGGCCGCATCGTCACCCGCACCACCTCCTGCAACCAGCCGGGACACCGACGGGAATCAGCCCCCGCCGACTGCCCCGCCCCGCGCCCCCGGCCGGCGACCGAACGCCCACGCAAGGCCCTCCCCGCCGTCCCCCGGCCCGGCTGCACCGCCCCGGAGCTCCTTCAGCAGGCCGTCGACCTCCTCGCCGGCCTGCGCCGCCACGACCCCCGCCTCCTGCTCTCCGCCACCGACACCGAGCACCTCGCCCCCGGAGTCGCCGCCTGGCTGGAACGCGAGGTCGGCCCCACCGCCGTACGCCACGCCCTGACCAGCGACCTGCCGGACGACCCCCTGCGCCGCCCAGCGGCCCTCCTCGCCCACCGCCTCACCGACCGGCTCCCACCCCTGCCCCCGTACCACGCACCGGCCGCACCCGCGCCCGTACGCCACGCCCTGCGCAACTGCGAGGGCTGCGACCACGCCTTCCGGGCCCCCGAGACCGAAACCCTCTGCCGCGACTGCCGCACGGCCGCCTCACCGACGCGCTGAGCCACCCAGTCCGGTGCACGCCCGGGAGGACTCCATGAGCACGCGGGCCGCACACGGACACGAGCTGGTGCCCCGCCCCGAGCAGACACCCGACGCCCTGCGGGCCGCACTCGCCGTCGCCGATCCCGGGCGCCTGCCCGAGATGCAGCGGACGAAGGACGAGGCCTTCGCCCTGGCCCTCGAGTGGCAGTCCCTCAGCCCGGTACGGAGCTGAGTACTGGTCTGGGCACGGGACATCGAGATCGCCCGCAAAGCCCTGCGGGAGCTGAGCGCCGTCCTGGACGAAGCCCTGACGGCGGTTCACGCGTGAGGGGCTGACCGCCCACCCGCTACGAGTGCCCCAGCTCCGCCGACGACGCGTCCTCCGTCTCCGGGACCGAGCCGGAGTCGGGGGACGGGCGGAGGGGGAAGGGGTCCACGCGGGTCTCGTCGATGACCGGCGGGGCCGGCTGCGGGGGCTTCGGGACGACCGCTGCCTCGGAGTGGCCGCCGCAGCCGAACCCCAGGGAGACGACGTGGCCGTCCGCCGGGGAGAACTCGTTGGCGCACACGCCGAAGGCCTGGCCCAGGGAGCCGCCGATGGGGGTGAGGAAACCGCAGGACATGCAGGAGGCCGGGGCCGCCTGGGCCATGGCGGTCTTCGGGCCGTACGACTCCTCCCAGCGGTCGGCGGCGGCGTGCAGGCCGTAGCGGGACAGGACCCGGGCGCGGCGCATGCCGAGTTCCTCGGCGACCGCGGCGATCGAGCCGCGGGAGGGGGTGACGGGCAGCTCGGCGGGGCTGCCCTCGGTCACCTCGGCGTCCTCGGCGTCCGCGAGGTCGGCCAGCTCGCCGGAGAGCAGGGAGTTCGGCGGCGGCTCCTCCTCGCCGGAGAAGCCCGGCTCCAGGCGGAGGTCCTCGGCGTCGGTGGGGAGGAGGTCGCCGGGTCCCATGTCACCGGGGCGCAGCCGCTCGCTCCACGGCACCCACTCCGGTGCGAGGATCGCGTCGGGGCCGGGCAGCAGGACCGCCTCGTCAACCGTGACGATCTTGGCGCGGGAGGCGCGGGCGACGGTGACGGCCCAGCGCCAGCCGCGGTAGCCGGGCTCGCGGCAGCCGAAGAAGTGCGTGACGACGCGGTCGCCCTCGGAGACGAGCCCCTCGTGCTCGCCGACGACCCCGGGCGCGGCGGCCTCCTCGGCTGCGGCGCGGGCGAGGTCGACGGCCTCGGCGCACAGGCGGTCGGGGGTGCGGCTTCGCGTTGTCGCTGCGCTCACAGGTATCGCTTCTCTCCTACGCCGTCTCACGAGTGCGCCACTCCCAGCGCGGGGGGCGGACGGAGCGGACAGGGGGACCGCGTCGACGTCCGCGCCGCAACGTGCTCGGGCGCGCCTCCATCCATTCTGCGGGATGGCTGAGATACGCACGCTACCTGTTCGCGTGCGCTGGGCCTACACCGACGGTTGTTACGGAGTCCCGCGCGCCGGTTTCCGCGGGGCCGGGGCGCCTGCCGACGGCGTGCCTTCCCGGCGGAAAGACGGCCCACGGCACGACGAACGGCGACACGCCGCCCCGCGGCACGGCGAGCGGCGGGCAGGACGAGCGGCGGCACGGCACCCCGCAGCGCAGCAGTTCCCGGGCGCTCCGGCCCACGGCAGGCACACCCCCGGGCGGCGGCCGCCGCCGGGCCGTTCCGCCGTACGCCGCACCCCGCGTGCCGTCCGTGGCGGATACGGCACTATGTACCGGCTTCTCGGGGCACTATGAACGTCGTGGCTACCGCGAGGACACCCCAGGGCGCCACCGGGACCGGTGGGCCCAAAGGGGTCAAGGGGAGCGGCCGACGCCTCGGTACGGGCCGGGCGGGCGGCCGTCTGCGTGCGTGCGGGCGCGTGCTGCGCTTCCCGGTGACCAAGACCGCCCGGGGCATCCGCCGGGCGACCCACGCGCACGGCGCCGGGGAGTCCGGGCTCGGCAAACTGATCGAACTGCACGGCGTGAACGGCGCCGGCGACGTCATGATCACGGTCGCGCTGGCGTCCACCGTCTTCTTCTCCGTCCCCACGGACGAGGCGCGCGGGCGCGTCGCCCTCTACCTCGCCATCACCATGGCGCCGTTCACCCTCCTCGCCCCCGTGGTCGGCCCGCTCCTGGACCGGCTCCCGCACGGCCGCCGCGCCGCCATGGCCGGCGCGATGCTCGCCCGGGCGCTCCTCGCGCTGGTCCTGTCCGGCGCGGTCGTCACCGGCGGGCTGGAGCTGTATCCGGCCGCGCTGGGCGTCCTGGTCGCCTCGAAGGCGTACGGCGTGGTCAGGAGCGCGGTCGTGCCGCGGCTGCTGCCACCGGCCTTCTCCCTGGTGAAGGCGAACTCCCGGGTCACCCTCGGCGGGCTGCTGGCGACCGGGATCGCCGCGCCGATCGGGGCCGGCCTCCACCAGATCGGGCCGCGCTGGCCGCTGTACGGGGCGTTCGCGCTGTTCGTGGCGGGGATGTTCCTGTCCTTCCGGCTGCCGCCGAAGGTGGACTCCGCCAAGGGGGAGGCGGTCGCGCTGCTCGCCGCCGACGAGCGGCATCTGCACGGCCCGCGCCGCAAGGCGGACAAGCGCCCCGGGCTGCGCACGGTCGGCCCGGCCGTCACCCACGCGCTGGCCGCCAACGCCTCCATCCGCTGCCTCACCGGCTTCCTGATCTTCTTCCTGGCGTTCCTGCTGCGGGAGCACCCGATGTCCGGTCAGAGCGCGGCCGTGTCGCTCGGGATAGTGGGGGTGGCGGCCGGTGCGGGCAACGCGCTCGGTACGGCGGTCGGGGCGGGGCTCAGATCACGCGCCCCGGAGATCATCATCGTGACGGTGGTCGCGTGCGTGCTGAGCGCGGCGATCGTCGCGGCGGCGTTCTTCGGCGCGGTCCTGGTGGCGTGTCTCGCCGCGATCGCCGGGTTCGCGCAGGCGCTGGCCAAGCTGTCGCTGGACGCGCTGATCCAGCGGGACGTGCCCGAACTGGTGCGGACCTCGGCGTTCGCCCGGTCGGAGACGCTGCTGCAGATGTCGTGGGTGCTGGGCGGCGCGATCGGCATCGCGATGCCGCTGATCGGGCCGCTGGGGCTGGCCGTGGGCGCGGCGATCGTCGGCACGGGCTGGCTGAGCACCGTACGGGGGCTGATCCGCTCGGCCCGGCAGGGGCACGCGGGGCGTCCGCGAGTGGCGTAACGCTGCGGCCACGCCGTACCCCACGTGGGGAGCGGGGCCGACGCGCCCGATAGCCTTCGCCCATGACATCGCTGCAATCCGCTGTGCGACGCCGCCGCGCCGTCGCCGCCGCCGGCGCCGTATCCGCCGGACTGCTCGTCCTGGCCGCCTGTGACAAGCCGACGCCGATGGCCACCATCACGGTGGGCAGCGACTCGGTGAGTTCCGAGGCGACCTGCGGCGGCGAGGGCGAGGCCATCAAGGCCGCCGACCTGAACAAGTGCCTCCAGGACAAGGGTATCGACGAGATCTCCGTCGACCCGGACGAGACCGTGCGCTTCGGTGTCGACCCGGAGGTCGCCGACGAGGGCTGGACCATCCTGATGAACGGTCAGCCGCTGACCGACTCCAGCACCAAGACCTACCGCACCATCCCGGGCAGCGTGTTCTTCAACGCCCAGTACGGCGCCCAGGGCGACTCGACCCTGGTGTCGATCAAGGAAGGCGAGGAGGAGACCACCGCTCTGTGGTCCTTCCGCCTGAAGAAGGACGCCTGATCACCTCGCCCTCACGCGTACTCGTGGCCACCGCGGTCCCCGTCGAGCGGGACGCGGTGGCCCGGGCGTTCCCGGGTCCGGTGGCGGAGCTGACGCTGCCCGGAGCGGCCGTGCACCGGGTCACCGGCGGGCCCGACCTCCTCGCCGCCGGGGTCGGCCCGGCGCTCGCCGCCGCGTCCACGGCCGCCGCGCTCACCGCCGCCGCCCTCGACGGCCTGCCCTACGGCCTGGTCGTCTCCGCCGGGATCGGCGGCGGTTTCCCGCCGCACGCGCCCCTCGGCTCGCTCGTCGTCGCCGACGAGATCACCGCGGCCGATCTGGGCGCGGAGACGGCCGACGGTTTCCTGCCGGTCACCGACCTCGGCTTCGGCACCGTCACCCACCGGCCCCCCGCCGCCCTCGCCCTAGAGGCCGCCGCCGCGGCCGGCGCGCTCACCGGGACCGTGCTCACCGTGTCGACGGTGACCGGGACCGCCGCCCGCGCCGACGCGCTCCGCGCCCGTCACCCGCGGGCCCTCGCCGAGGCCATGGAGGGCTTCGGGGTCGCCGAGGCCGCCGCCGCGCACGGCGTGCCCGTGCTGGAGGTACGGGCGGTCTCGAACCTCGTCGGCCCGCGCGACCGCGCCGCCTGGCGCATCGGCGACGCCCTGACCGCCCTCACCGAGGGCTTCGGGAAGCTCGCGCCCGTCCTGGAGAGTTGGATTCAGCATGACCACCAGTGAGCAGCAGGTGCGGATCGCCTACTCCCCCTGCCCGAACGACACCTTCGTCTTCGACGCCCTCGCCCACGGCCGCGTCCCCGGCGCGCCCGCCGTCGACGTCACCTTCGCCGACATCGACGTCACCAACGGCATGGCCGAGCGCGGCGAGCTGGACGTGCTGAAGGTGTCGTACGCGGTGCTGCCGTACGTCCTCGGCGAGTACGCCCTGCTGCCCTGCGGGGGCGCGCTGGGGCGGGGCTGCGGGCCGCTGGTGCTCACCCGGGAGGCGGGGGTGGACCTGACCGGCCGTACGGTCGCCGTGCCGAGCGAGCGGTCGACGGCGTACCTGCTGTTCCGGCTGTGGGCGGCGGACGTGGTGCCGGGCGGGGTGGGCGAGATCGTGGTGATGCCGTTCCACGAGATCATGCCCGCCGTGCGGGACGGGAAGGTCGACGCGGGACTCGTCATCCACGAGGCGCGCTTCACGTACCGGAACTACGGGCTGCACAAGCTCGCCGACATGGGCGAGCACTGGGAGCGGACCACGGGGCTGCCGATCCCGCTGGGCGCGATCATCGCCCGGCGGTCGCTGGGCGAGGAGACGCTGACGCGGCTCGCCGCCTCGATCCGTGCCTCCGTACGGGCCGCCTGGGACGACCCCGAGGCATCACGGCCGTACGTCATGGAGCACGCGCAGGAGATGGACCCGGCCGTCGCCGACCAGCACATCGGGCTGTACGTCAACGAGTTCACGGCCGACCTCGGCGAGGACGGCTACGCGGCCGTGCGCGGGCTGCTCACCCGCGCGGCGGCCGAGGGACTGGTACCGCCCCTCGGCCCGGACGCGCTGCGGTTCCCCTGAGCGGGTTACGGCCGCGGAGCTAGACGTCGAGCTGGTCGGCGACCGCGCGGAGCAGTCCGGCGATCTTCTTGCCGGCCGCGCGCTCGGGGTAGCGGCCCCGCTCCAGCGACGGGGTGATGCTCTCCAGCAGGGTCGTGAGGTCCTGCACGATGGAGGCCAGCTCGTCCGGCTTCTTGCGCTGGGCCGCCGCGACCGACGGGGTCGGGTCGAGAATGGTCAGGGAGAGGGCCTGGTCGCCGCGCTGTCCGGCGACCACGCCGAACTCCACGCGCTGGCCCGGCTTGAGGGCCTCGACTCCGGCGGGGAGGACCGAGGAATGCACGAAGACGTCGCCGCCGTCGTCACGGGAGAGAAAGCCGAAGCCCTTCTCACTGTTGAACCACTTGACCTTGCCGGTGGGCACGTCTGTCCTCGTCCTCGTACTCGTCGGGAAAGCTTCTGAAAACGGCTCGTGATAGCACTCGGGCGGGCCCGATGACCCGCCGGTACCAAGGCTAATGGTCTTCAGGCCGGTGACAAGACGTCACCCGGTTGTTCCTCCTGCGCTGGGAACTACCCTGGTGGGGTGCGTGACAAAACCCAAGCGAATTCCGCAGCGCCCGGCGACGGTCTGGTTCGTGCCGGTGCCGTTGTCTTCATCATCGGTGCCGTGGCCACTTTGGTCACGGTGGCCCCGCTGTTTCTCGGTACGACGCCCTTTCCGACGTACATGTTCGTCCTGAGCATGCTGATGGGGGTCGGATTCCTGATGGCCGGGGCGGGTGTGCTGCGCTCGGTCGCGGCGGGGCGGCGCACGGCGCGGGCCGGTCAGTTGTCGGGGCGGTAGTCGGGGCGGTAGTCGGGGCGGTAGTCGGGGCAGGGGTTCGTGCGGGGGTCCGTGCGGGGGTCCGTGCGATAGTCCGAAAACCATCGCGGGAATGCGGTCAGGGCGGTGAGGACCACGTCCGCGCCGGCCTCGCGCAGCTCCGTGGCGTCGCACGGGCCGGAGGCGACCGCGACGGACAGCGCCCCGGCGGTCCGCGCGCCGCGCACGTCGCCCACGTGGTCGCCGACGTAGACGGCGGCCTCGTGCTCGCGCAGCGCCAGCGCCTTCTGCTCGGCCCACAGCCCGCCGATCACGGCGTCCGGTTCGATGCCGAGGTGCGCCAGGTGCAGCTTGGCGTTCGGCTCGTACTTCGCCGTGACGACGATCGCGCGCCCGCCGGCCTCCCGTACGGCCGCTATCGCCTCCCGGGCGCCGGGCAGGGCGGGGGTGGGGGCGATCGCGTACACCGGGTACATCTCCCGGTACAGGTCCGCCGCCTCCTCGACCCGCTCGGCCGGGAACCAGTTGATCAGCTCGTCCCCCAGCGGCGGCCCGAGCCGGCTCACCGCGAGGTCGGCGTCGATGTACGTGCCCGTCCGCTCGGCGAGCGCCAGGTAGCAGGCGCGGATGCCGGGGCGGGAGTCGATGAGGGTCATGTCGAGGTCGAAGCCGACGGTGGGCGGGGGCGTGGGCGTGGGCGGGGTCGTGAAGGCCATGTGGGTCATTGTGGTGGATCGCCCCCGCCGCCCCTTCCCGTCCCGTCCCCGGGGGCGCTGCCCCCGGACCCCCGCTCCTCAAACGCCGGAGGGGCTGAGAGGTACCGGAGGCGCAGAGTGTGCCGAGCCGGCCGAGGGCAGCCGGACGGCTGAGCGTGCCGAGCCGGCCGAGAGGAGCCGGACGGCTGAGCGTGCCGAGCCGGCCGAGAGGAGCCGGACGGCTGAGCGTGCCGAGCCGGCCGAGGGAAGCCGGACGGCTGAGCGTGCCGAGCCGGCCGAGGGGAGCCGGACGGCTGAGCGTGCCGGGCCGGCTGAGGGGAGTCGGGCGGCTGAGTGTGTCGGGGGGGCTGAGGGGAGTTGGGCGGCTGGGTGGTGGGCCGAGTTCAGCGTTGGCGTTGGGAGCGCCAGGTGAGGAACAGGGCCGATGTGATGGCCGCGCCCCGGATGACCCATGGCCATGTCTCCGTGAGCGCCGCGTTCATGTGGCCCTCGGCGATGGGGGTGCCCCAGCGGCCCTGTGTCCTGCCCCAGAGCCACAGCACACCGCCGGTGAGCGCGAGGCCGGGGATGATGACGACCGCCCACTTCGATTCGGCCGGGGTGAGGCGCCGCGAGGCGTACGCGATGAGCCAGCCGAGGATCAGCGCGAACCAGCTGCCCAGCACCGCGCCCGCGACCAGCAGCCCTGCAGCGATGAGGAGCAGGGGGTTGCTCCAGCGGCGGGACGGCAGTCTCAGCAGGCGCCGGCGGGGCGCGGCGGCCTCCGCGTCCGCCTCCACCGCGGCGGCCGGCTCGGCGGTGTCCTGCGGCGCGGGCTCCTCCTTCGCCGCCGGCGGCCTGAGCAGTTCCGGGATCTCCACCCCGCCCACGAACCCCGGCACCTCGTCCCCGACGCCGAACGCGCTGTTGTCCACCCGCCACCAGTCGGGCTGGGCGGCGCTGTCGCCGAGTTCGTCCGTACGGGCCCGGTGCGGCGGGGACGGGACGCCGGAGGGCGCGGGGTCCGCCGGTTCGGCCGGGCGGGGCCGGGGGACGACCCGGCGCAGGACGCCCTTCGGGCGGTCGCCGGGCTCCGGCTCGCGCTGCACGGGGACGGCGGCGGGCGCCGCGGAGGTGCTCGGGCCGGTACCGGACGTGTCCTCGGCCGCCGTGACGACCTCGGTCGGTGTGCCCATGCGGGAGATGATGCGGCGCACCGCGGCCGGGGAGTCGACCACGGCCTTCGCCCGCCGCCGGTCGATCTCGTCGCGCAGCTCGGCGACCAGCCGCATGCGCGCCGCCGACGGCAGCTGCCGCTGCTGCGCGACATCGCCGACGCGGCTCAGATATTCGTAGACGACCTGGTCGCTCTCGATACCCACGAAGTCCCCTCCGGGACGGATGCGTTGGGACACCGTCGCCCGACGGTACCGCGAGCGGGCCCGGCGGGCCCAACTCCCGGCACCCCGGGGACGTACCCAACCGCTAACGTGAGGCGGATGAGCACCGAGGAGAAGCCCCCGTCGGCCCCCCGATCCCTCGCCGAGGCCCTTCGGGGGCGGGACGACGTCTCCCTGGCGGCGCTGCTGCGCGGCCGGCCGGATCTCATCACGCCCGTGCCCACCGATCTCACCCAGCTCGCCACCCGCGCCGGCACCCGCGCCTCGGTCGTGCGGGCGCTGGAGCGGCTGGACCGGTTCACGCTGCAGACCGCCCAGGCGCTGGCGGTGGCGGCGGACCCGGCGTCGTACGGCGAACTGCTCGGGCTGCTGGCGGGCGACGACGGCGACCCGGCGGTCACCGCGGCGCTGCCGCACGCGCTCGGGGTGCTGCGCGAGCAGGCCCTGGTGTGGGGCGGCGACGACCGGCTGCGGCTGGTCCGCACCGCGCGGGAGCTGCTGGCGCCATCGCCGCAGCACCCGTCGCCGACCGGTCTGGGCCCGACGGTGCGGGAGGCCACGGCGGGGATGTCGCCGGGGCGGATCCAGGAGATCGTGGCGACGGCGGGGCTGCCGTCCACGCACGACTCGGTGTCCGCCGTGACCGCGCTGACCGCCCTGTTCGACGACCCGGCGCGGATGTCCGCGCTGCTCGACGAGGCGCCGGCGGAGTCCGTGGAGGTGCTGGAGCGGCTGGTGTGGGGTCCGCCGTACGGGCAGGTCACCGCCGATCCCGCGCCCCGGCTGCGCTGGCTGCTCGACCGGGGGCTGCTGCTGCCGACGGCGCCGGGGACGGTGGTCCTGCCGCGTGAGGTGGCGCTGCGGCTGCGGGCGGGGCGGGCGCACCGGACACCGGAGCCGGTGCCGCCGCCGGTCGAGGCGGCCGCCGTCCATCGTCCACAGGTTGTGGACGCGACGGCGGCCGGGCAGGCGTACACGGCGCTGACGATGGTCGAGGAGCTGCTGAAGGACTGGCACGAGGGCGGTCCGGCGGTGCTGCGGGCCGGCGGGCTGAGCGTGCGGGACCTGAAGCGGACGGCCGTGGCCCTCGACGTGACCGAGCCGGTGGCCGCGTTCTGGGTGGAGCTGGCGTACGCGGCCGGGCTGCTGGCCTCCGACGGGGAGGCGGACGAGCGGTACGCGGCGACACCGGCGTACGACGAGTGGCTGGAGCAGCCCGACGCGCAGCGGTGGGCGCGGCTGGCGGCGGCGTGGCTGGCGGCGACGCGGACGGCGGGGCTGGTCGGCGGGCGGGACGCGAAGGACCACACCCTGTCGGCGCTGGGCCCGGGCCTGGACCGCTCGGCGGCCCCGGAGGTACGGCACAGGGTGCTGACCCTGCTGGCGGGTCTGCCGGAGGGGGCCGCGCCGGTGGAGGAGTCGGTACTGGCCCGGCTGGCCTGGGAACGGCCGCCGCGCGGGGGACGGGGCGGCGGCGCGGCGGGGCACGCGGCGGACGGCGCTCATGGCGCGGAAGGGCACGCGGGCATCGGCGGCCGTGAGGCGGGCGGCCACCCGGCCGAGCACGCGCGGGGCGGGAGCGGTGGAAACGGCGGGCGCGGTGCGGCCGGGTATGCCGGCTCCGGGTACGCCGGTGGCGGGTATGCCGGTGGCGGCGCGCGCGGCCCGGTGGCCGGCGGGGACGGCCCGGACGATCCGCGGGGGCGGCTGGCACGGTGGGCGCTGGCCGAGGCGGAGATGCTCGGGGTCACCGGGCGCGGCGCCCTGTCCGCGCACGGGCGGGCGCTGATCGGCGCGCCCGCGCCCCGGCGCGCGGAGGAGCGCGCGGAGGAGGCGGAGCCGGAAGGGCCCGGCGACAAGCTGCCCGTGCACCACCGGCCCGCCCCGGCGCACGCTCCCCTCTCCCCGGCGGAGCGGGCGGCGGCCGCCGCTGCCGCCGCCCGGCTGCTCGCGCCGCTGCTGCCCGACCCGCTGGACCACGTGCTCCTCCAGGCCGATCTGACGGCGGTCGCGCCGGGCCCGCTGGAGCGGCCGCTCGCCGACCTGCTGGGGGTCATGGCCGACGTCGAGTCGAAGGGGGGCGCGACGGTCTACCGGTTCACGCCCGGCTCGGTACGGCGCGCCCTCGACGCCGGTCAGACCGCCTCCGACCTGCACGCCTTCCTCGCGGCGCGCTCGCGTACGCCGGTGCCGCAGCCGCTGGCCTATCTGATCGACGACGTCGCGCGCCGGCACGGGCACCTCCGGGTCGGCGCCGCGTCGGCGTACGTCCGCTGTGATGACGACGCGGTGCTGGGCGAGATCCTCGCCGACAAGCGTGCCGCCGCACTGGGCCTGCGCCGGCTGGCGCCGACCGTGCTGGCCGCGCAGGCCGATCCGGCCGGTCTGCTGGAGGGGCTGCGCGCGATGGGCTTCGCCCCGGCCGCCGAGTCCGCCGAGGGCGATGTCCTGATCAGCCGCGCCGACGCCCGCCGCACACCGCCGCGCACACCTCCCGAGCCGGTCCCGGACGGGCCGCCCGTTCCCGACGACACCCTGCTCGGCGCGGCGATCCGTGCCGTCCGCGCCGGCGACCTCGCCGCCACCGCCCCCCGCAAACCGGCCGCCGGGGACCGTTCCGGCGACCGGGCCGGCGAACTGCCGCGCACGGCCGCCGCCGACACCCTCGCCACCATGCAGGCCGCCGTGCTCACCGGCGAGGCCCTGTGGATCGGCTACGTCAACGCGGAGGGCGCGGCGAGCCAGCGCGTGATCGCCCCGGTCCGGGTCGAGGGCGGGTTCGTCACGGCGTACGACCACACCGCCGACGAGGTCCGTACGTATCCGCTGCACAGGATCACGGGCGTGGCGGAGCTGGCGGACGAGGACGGCTGACCCATTCGGGTGTGCGGCGGGGTTCATGCACGCCACGCCGGGGTTTTCCACCTGATGAGCGAGTCTGCGGCCGGTTCCGCATCGCGGCGTGTGCCGTGGGGCAGCCACCGGGTGTCCTGAACGGGCGCGCCGACCATCGTGACCCGTTCGCACGCAACAGAAAGGAAGTCCCATGCGTGCCGTTCGTCGCGCCGCCGCCGTCCTGACCTCCACGGTCGCCCTGCTCGGAGCATTCGCCGCCGAGGCCGCCGCGATCGGGATCGACCTGGGTGGTGGCCTGACCTTCTGACCGATCCGTGTCCCTCACGGGCCGGTCCCTCGTCCCCGGGGCCGGCCCGGCCGGGAGAACCGGCGGTGAACAAGCTCACGCCGCCCGCGCCGAAGCGGTCCCGGCCGCTCGGGGCGCCGACCGCGCGCGATCAGGCAAACTGGACGTTTGGCCGAGCTGTGCCCGTGCCGAGCCCGTCGCAGAAAGGCAGCCGCGCGTGAATGGTCCGCTCATCGTCCAGTCCGACAAGACTCTTCTCCTTGAGGTCGATCACGAGCAGGCCGACGACTGCCGCCGGGTCATCGCGCCGTTCGCCGAGCTGGAGCGGGCGCCCGAGCACATCCACACCTACCGGGTGACCCCGCTGGGTCTGTGGAACGCGCGGGCGGCCGGACACGACGCCGAGCAGGTCGTCGACGCGCTGGTGCAGTACAGCCGCTACCCGGTACCGCACGCGCTGCTCGTCGACATCGCCGACACCATGGACCGCTACGGCCGGCTCAGCCTGGTCAAGCACCCGGCGCACGGCCTCGTCCTGACCAGCACCGACCGCCCGGTCCTGGAGGAGGTGCTGCGCTCGAAGCGGATCGCGCCGCTCGTCGGCGCCCGCATCGACCCCGACACGGTGGTCGTGCACCCTTCGGAGCGCGGGCAGATCAAGCAGACGCTGCTGAAGCTGGGCTGGCCCGCCGAGGACCTCGCCGGGTACGTGGACGGCGAGGCGCACCCCATCGAGCTGGTCGAGGACGGATGGGCGCTGCGCCCGTACCAGAAGCAGGCCGTGGAGAACTTCTGGCACGGCGGCTCCGGTGTGGTCGTCCTCCCCTGCGGGGCGGGCAAGACGCTGGTCGGCGCGGGTTCCATGGCGCAGGCCAAGTCGACCACGCTGATCCTGGTCACCAACACCGTCTCGGCCCGGCAGTGGAAGCACGAGCTGGTGAAGCGGACGTCGCTCACCGAGGACGAGATCGGCGAGTACAGCGGGACGAAGAAGGAGATCCGCCCCGTCACCATCGCCACCTACCAGGTGCTGACGACGAAGCGGAAGGGTGTCTACCCCCACCTGGAGCTGTTCGACTCCCGGGACTGGGGTCTGATCCTCTACGACGAGGTGCACCTGCTGCCCGCCCCCGTCTTCAAGTTCACCGCCGACCTCCAGGCCCGGCGCCGGCTCGGCCTGACCGCGACCCTCGTGCGGGAGGACGGCCGCGAGTCGGACGTGTTCTCGCTGATCGGCCCGAAGCGGTTCGACGCGCCGTGGAAGGAGATCGAGGCGCAGGGCTACATCGCCCCGGCCGACTGCGTCGAGGTCCGGGTCAGTCTCACCGAGTCGGAGCGGCTGGCGTACGCGACGGCGGAGCAGGAGGAGAAGTACCGGTTCTGCTCGACGACGGCCACCAAGCAGAAGGTGACGGAGGCGATCGTCCGGCGGTTCGCGGGGCAGCAGATCCTCGTCATCGGGCAGTACATCGACCAGCTCGACGAGCTGGGCGAGCATCTGAACGCGCCGGTGATCAAGGGCGAGACGTCGAACGCGCAGCGGGAGAAGCTGTTCGACGCCTTCCGGGAGGGCGAGATCAGCGTCCTGGTGGTGTCCAAGGTGGCGAACTTCTCGATCGACCTGCCGGAGGCGACGGTCGCCATCCAGGTGTCGGGCACCTTCGGCTCCCGGCAGGAGGAGGCGCAGCGGCTCGGCCGGGTGCTGCGGCCCAAGGCGGACGGGCACCAGGCGCACTTCTACTCCGTGGTCGCCCGGGACACCATCGACCAGGACTTCGCCGCGCACCGCCAGCGGTTCCTGGCGGAGCAGGGGTACGCGTACCGGATCATGGACGCGGACGAGCTGCTGACCGAGAGCTGAGCGCTCATCCCGCGGGCAGGTTGAACGTCAGCACCAGGACGGACACCGAGGGCAGCAGCGACAGGCCCGCCAGCCAGATCCGCGGGACCGCCCAGCGGCGCCGCCACGGCAGCAGCCAGGAGGCGAGCCAGGCGGCGCCCGCGAGGACGTTGCCGAAGAGCAGGGTTCCGTGGATCACGGAGAGGGCGGTCTCCAGGGCCCGCGAGCAGTCGTCGGGGCCGCAGCTGTCGGTGGCCATGACGGACATCGCGCCGAACAGGAGCGCCACGGGGAGCAGAAACGCCCCGAGGGCGGTCGCGATCGCGGGCGCCACCCAGGCCCGGGGGTCCCGCTCGGCCCGGTAGCGCCGGACCGGCGACACGGCGGCGTGGTGCTGGCTCATCCGGCCAGTGAAGCGGCCCGGCGGCGGCCGGCGCACCGGCGCGGGTACTCACCGGTGTGCGTCCCCGTACTCACACGCCGGCGGGGGCGGCGTGCGCCGACGCGGTGTCGGAGTACGCCGCCCCCGGGTCGGGGCGTGGGCCGGGTGGGGGCTACTTCGGGTCCTGGGCGAACTTGGCGGCCGACCAGAAGTAGCCGAGCACCGCCAGGCCCAGGCACCAGGCCACGGCCAGCCAGCCGTTGTGGCCGATCTCCGAGCCGAGCAGCAGTCCGCGCAGGGTCTCGATGGCGGGCGTGAACGGCTGGTACTCGGCGATGGGCTGGAACCAGCCCGGCATCCCCTCGACCGGGACGAAGGCGCTGGACAGCAGCGGCAGCAGGATCATCGGCATCGCGTTGTTGCTCGCGGCCTCGGCGTTCGGGCTGACCAGCCCCATGCCGACCGCGATCCAGGTGAGCGCCAGGGAGAACAGCACCAGCAGCCCGAACGCGGCCAGCCATTCCAGGGCCGTGGCGTCCGTCGAGCGGAAACCGATGGCCACGCCCACGGCGCCGACGAGGACCACGCTCGCCACCGACTGCAGCACGCTGCCGATCACGTGCCCGATGAGCACGGAGCCCCGGTGGATGGCCATCGTGCGGAAGCGGGCGATGATGCCCTCGGCCATGTCCATGGAGACGGAGACGGCGGTGCCGATCGTGGTGCTGCCGATGGTCATCAGCAGCACCCCCGGCACCAGGTAGGCGATGTACGCGGAGCGGTCGGCCCCGCCCATGCCCGCGCTCATCACGTCCCCGAAGATGTAGACGAAGAGCAGCAACAGCATGACCGGCGTGAGCAGCAGGTTCAGGGTGAGCGAGGGGTAGCGCCGGACGTGCAGGAGGTTGCGGCGCAGCATGGTGGACGAGTCGCGCAGGGCGAGGGCGAGGGTGCTCATCGGACGGCCTCCTTGGACTGGGCGGGGACGGTGGCGGGGCCGGTGAGGGCGAAGAACACGTCGTCGAGGTCGGGGGTGTGCACGGTCAGCTCGTCCGCCTCGACGCCGGCGGTGTCGAGCAGGTCGAGGATCGCGCGCAGTTCGCGCTGGCTGCCGCCGCTCGGGATCTGCAGGGCGAGGGACTCGTCGTCCCCGACCGCGTCGCGCAGTGCGGAGGCGGCGGACCGGTAGCCGGCCGGGTCGGTGAAGCGGAGTCTGACGTGTCCGCCGGGGACGATCCGCTTGAGCTCCTCGGCCGTCCCCTCGGCGGCGATCCTGCCGTCGTTCAGGACGGCGATGCGGTGGGCGAGTTCGTCGGCCTCCTCCAGGTACTGGGTGGTGAGGAAGACGGTGACGCCGCCCGTGACCAGTTCGCGGATGATCTGCCACATGGTGTGGCGGGAGCGCGGGTCGAGTCCGGTGGTCGGTTCGTCGAGGAAGATGATCCGCGGGTCGCCGACCAGGGTCATGGCGATGTCGAGGCGGCGCTTCATGCCGCCGGAGTAGGTGGAGGCGGGCTTCTTCGCGGCCTCCACCAGGTCGAACCGCTCCAGCAGCTCGGCGGCCACCCGCCGCCCCTCGCGCCGGGACAGATGGTGCAGGTCCGCCATCAGCAGCATGTTCTCCTCGCCGGTGATCAGCCCGTCCACGGCGGAGAACTGACCGGTGACCCCGATCGCCGCCCGTACGGCCTGCGGATCGGCGGCGAGGTCGTGGCCGCCGACCCGCAGGTCACCGGCGTCCGCGGTGACGAGGGTGGAGAGGATCTTGACGACGGTGGTCTTGCCGGCGCCGTTCGGGCCGAGCAGGGAGAAGATCGTCCCTTCCGGGACGGTGAGGTCGACGCCGTCGAGCACGACCTTGTCGCCGTAGGACTTGCGCAGCCCGTGCGCCGCGATGGCCAAGCCGGTCATGAGGGGGTTCTCCTTTTACGGGAAGCGGACGGTCACAGGCTGCGGGCGGTGATGTCGCCGTAGGTGGTGGTCGCGTGGATGGCCAGACCGGCGGCGGCGCCGTCGGCGTTGCTGAGCGAGTTGTGGACCCTGCCGTAGCCGGTGCCGGCGTCCAGGGCGGCGGAGACTCCGCGGGCGGCGCCGACGGCGATGTCACCGTGCTCGGTGCGCAGCGTGACCGTGCCGTGCACGGCCTCGGTGACGCGGATGTCGCCCTTCTGCGTGCTGATCTCGGCGGGGCCGCCCAGGCGGCCGACCGTGATGTCCCCGGCGAGGACGGCGAGGCGGGCGCTCGCGGCCTCGTCGAGCTTGACCGGACCCTGCGCGCCCTTGAAGGTGACGTCGCCGAGCCGGCCGACGCCCCGGAGCTCCGCACCGGCGGCCGTCGCCTCGACGCGCGAGCCGGCCGGCAGCCGGACGGTGACCTCGACGGATCCGGACGGGCCGAGGATCTGGTTCCTCACCGGCGGGCCTTCGATCCGCAGGACGCCGTCGCCGTACTCGACCCTGGTCTGCTCCGCCGCCTTCACGTCACGGCTCTTCGTGGCGTCCACGGGCAGGACCTCGACCACGGTGTCGGCCCGGTCGGCGGCGATGAACTGGATGCGGCCCGCCGGGACGTCGAGGACGACCGAGACCGGGGTGGGGGTGTCGAACTGCATGGTGCGCTCCTTCTGGTTGCCGTTCCCGCCGGTGTTTCCGACATGAGAAACGCTACGTTGCGTTCAAGGTTGCGGCAACTAGTTCGTTGCATAGAAGAAGGATCTGTGCAGGTCAGAGTAGGGATATCGTTGCAACGGAGCGAAACTTAACGCAACAAACGAGCGCGAGGCGTTGCAATGGATCGGCGGTGAACGCTACGCTGGGGGCATCACGCACCACGAAGGAGGCCGCGTTGCCCGGAGGCAGGCTCACCCAGCAGGAACGCCAGCAGATCGCGACGGGGCTGGCCGACGGGCTCGCCTACGCGGAGATCGCCCGGCGTCTGGACCGTCCCACCTCGACGATCACCCGCGAGGTGATGCGCAACGGCGGACCCGCCGGCTACCGCGCGGACCTCGCCCACCGCGCCACCGAACGCCGCGCCCACCGGCGCAGACAGTCCGCGCCCCGGGGGCCGAAGGCGCTCACGGAGGACTACGGGCGGGACGCGGAGGCCGTACGCGCGT
The DNA here is from genome assembly GCF_055571535.1 of Streptomyces sp. NPDC030893. Taxonomy (NCBI): domain Bacteria; kingdom Bacillati; phylum Actinomycetota; class Actinomycetes; order Kitasatosporales; family Streptomycetaceae; genus Streptomyces; species Streptomyces sp. NPDC030893. The sequence continues at coordinate 20,244 of NZ_JBVIFC010000016.1, forward strand.
ACGAGGAGACGCTCACGACCGTCTTCATAGCGTCGGGCACACCCAAGATGATGGCCAGGGTCATGGCCTGCCTCACCCTCACCGACGACGGCAGCCTCACCGCGGCGGAACTCGCGCAGCGCCTCGAGGTCAGCCCGGCGTCCATCTCCAAGGCGATCACGTTCCTGGAAAGCCAGGGTCTCATCCTGCGGGAACGCGAAGAGGGCCGCCGTGAGCGCTACAGCGTCGACGACGAGATCTGGCACCAGTCGATGATCGCCAGCGCCCGGTCCACCGCCCAGGTGGCCGAGACCTCACGGCAGGGCGTCGGCATCATGGGGCCCGGTACACCGGCCGCCACACGCCTGGAGAACGTCGCCCGCTACCTCGACTTCATCTCCGAGGCGATCGCCCGCGCCGCCGAGCAGGCCCGCGAGGTCCTGCACACGAAACCCGCGACCGGCACGGACACCACCGCCGGGCCGCCTTCCGGCCAGGAGTAGCCGCGCCGGCCGCGGAGGCCGCGGCCGGGCGGGCGGGGGGCGGTGCCTACTTGCGGCGGACGCCCGCCTCCTCGCCGTACTCGCCGAGGACGACCACGTCGAAGGCGGCGCCGAGGAAGACCTTGACGGCGCGCAGGGCGTCACCGAGGCGGTGCGGATGGCTGCCCTGGACCGGGGTCGCGCCGGTCGGCCGGACCGGTGGTGCGCTGGGGTTGAGGGTCGCTGCGCTCATGTCTCCATGGTTGCTCTCCGCCCCCGGTACGGGCATCGGTCGAAAGGACCGATCCGCGCACCCCTCGCCTACGTCTCCAGGGCGACCTCTACCCCTCAGGCAGGACGGGGCGTCCCCTAGGGGGCAGGGGCGGGTAAAGGGTTTGGAGCGCACCGGCCCCGCACCCTAGAATCTCCGCTCTTGCCCGCCTCCCCCAGGGAGCGCCGCCGTCCGGACGGAAACCGGCCGGTCTTCCCGCAGCAGCCCCAGCAGCAGGCCCCCCGGAGGCACCCCCTTGTCCGCGTCCACGCCGGTAGACGAGCCCGTAGCAGAACAACCCGTAGGCGAATCCGCGGGCGGTCCCGCGAGCACGCCCGCAGACGACCCGCTCGCCCGGGAGCGCGCACACCTCTCCGCGTCCCGTTCGGCGCTGCGCGCCATGCGCGAGGACGTAGAGGCCCTCGACATCAGCGACGTCACCGCGAACTGGGTCAACGCGGCCGTCCTGGAACACCAGATCGAGGAGCGCGTCAAGGCGCTGGCCGACCTCAGCGACACCCCGCTGTTCTTCGGCAGGCTCGACTACCTGCACGCCCCCGGCGCGGAACGGGCCGAGGGGGCGGAGGGCGAATCCTTCTACATCGGGCGCCGGCATGTGCACGACGCGGACGGCGATCCGATGGTGATCGACTGGCGTGCGCCGGTGTCACAGCCGTTCTACCGGGCGTCCAGGAAGGACCCGCTGGACGTCGCGCTGCGCCGCCGCTTCGGCTACACCGGCGGCGACCTCACGGCGTACGAGGACGAGCACCTGTCCGACCCGTCCGAGGCGGCGACCACCAGCAGACTGCTCCAGCGGGAGATCGAGCGCCCGCGCGTCGGCCCGATGCGGGACATCGTCGCGACGATCCAGCCGGAACAGGACGAGATCGTACGGTCGGGACTCTCCGGCAGCGTCTGTGTGCAGGGAGGACCCGGCACCGGGAAGACCGCCGTCGGCCTGCACCGGGTCGCCTACCTGCTCTACGCGCACCGCGAGCGGCTGGCCCGCACCGGCACGCTGGTCGTCGGCCCGAACCGGTCCTTCCTGCACTACATCGAGCAGGTGCTCCCCGCCCTGGGCGAGCTGACCGTCGCGCAGGCCACGGTGGACGACCTGGTGGCGCATGTCGAGGTACGCGGTGCGGACGACGCGACGGCGGCGGTGATCAAGGGCGACGCCCGGATGGCCCAGGTGCTGCGCCGTGCCCTCTACTCCCACGTGACGATGCCCACCGAACCCGTCGTGGTCGTGCGCGGCTCGCGCCGCTGGCGGGTCCCGGCGTACGAACTGGAGGAGCTGGTCCGGCAGTTGCTCGACCGCGACATCCGGTACGGAGCCGCCCGCGACGCCCTCCCGCAGCGCATCGCGCACGCCGTGCTGGTGCGGATGGAGCAGGCGGGCGAGGCACCGGACGACAGGGTCCAGGACGCGGTGGCCCGCAACGCCGCGGTGAAGGCGGCGGTGAAGGCGCTCTGGCCGGCCGTCGACCCGGCGAAGCTGGTGCTACGGCTGCTGGGGGATGCGGAGTTCCTGGCGGAACACGCGGAAGGCGTGCTCGACGCGCGGGAACAGAAGGAGATCCTCTGGGCGAAGCCCGCCCGCTCGGTGAAGTCGGCGAAGTGGTCGTCCGCGGACGCGGTGCTGATCGACGAGGCCGCCGACCTGATCCAGCGCACGCACTCCCTCGGGCACGTGGTCCTCGACGAGGCGCAGGACCTGTCCCCCATGCAGTACAGGGCGGTGGGCCGGCGCTGCACAACCGGTTCGGCGACGGTCCTCGGCGACCTGGCCCAGGGCACCACCCCCTGGGCGACGCGCAGTTGGGAGGAGGCCCTGCTCCACCTGGGCAAACAGGACGCGGTGATCGAGGAGTTGACGGCCGGTTTCCGCGTCCCCACGGACGTCATCACCTACGCCTCACGCCTTCTCCCGCACATCGCGCCGGGCCTGACCCCGGTGGCGTCGATCCGCGAGAACCCGGGCTTCTTCGAGGTCCGCCGGTCCGGGGGAACGGACGACGTCATCTCGGCCTGCCGCGAACTGCTGCGCCACGAGGGCTCGGTGGGCCTGATCGCGGCGGACTCCCGCATCCCGGAACTGGCGCAGGCGCTGACGGCCGCCGGGCTCGCACACATCGCCCCCGGCGAGGAGACCACCCGCGCCACCCGTCTGACCCTGGTCCCCGCCTCCCTGGCGAAGGGCCTGGAATACGACTACGTACTCCTCGACGAACCCCGCACGGTGATCGACGCCGAACCGGACGAACGCACCGGCCTGCGCCGCCTCTACGTCACCCTGACCCGAGCGGTATCAGGCCTGATCGTGACCCACAGGGCCCCTCTGCCCCCGCAACTGACGTAACGCCCCCTTACCCGCGGGCAGTCGTGCCTCCCCCAGTGCCTCAAGGGCCTGGGAGGTGCCTCCAGCGGCACGGGTGGGCACGACAGCACCCCGCAAACGCCGGGCTGCGCAACACCCCCCGCTCAACCCCCCAGCACCCGCCGCCACTCCCCCACCGCCGCCGCCGAAACCGGCCCGTCCCACCCTCCGGGGCGGGCCGCCCCACCGATGTGGAACCCATCGATCCCGGCGTCCAGCAACCCCCGCACATGCTCCAGCCGCAGCCCACCGCCCACCAACAGCTGCTGCCCGTACCCCTGTTCGCCTCGCCGCCGCGCCTCCGCACAAAGGGTCGGCAGCCCCGCGTCCACCCCTTCGGCCGCCCCGGCCGTCAGGTAGGTGTCCAAGCCGGGGAAGTCCGCGAGCTGCTTGCGCAGCGCATCCCGGTCCGCGGCCCGGTCGATCGCCCGGTGGAACGTCCACCGGCACCCCTCCAGCTCACGGGCGACCCGCTCCACCGCCCCCAGATCCACCGCACCGTCCGCGTCGAGGAACCCGAGCACGAACTCCTCCGCCCCGGCCTCCCGCATCTCGCACGCCGCAGCCACCAGCCGCCCGACGTCCCCCGCGGCGAACCCGTCCGCCAGCCGCAGCATCACCCGCACCGGGATGTCCACGGCCGCCCGGATGCCCGCCACCGTAGCCGCGGCGGGCGTCAGCCCGTCGGCGGCCATGTCCGTGACCAGCTCGAGGCGGTCCGCACCTCCGGCCTGGGCGGCGACCGCGTCCTCGGCGTCGAGGGCGATCACCTCCAGGACTGCACGCTTGCTCATGGGACCTCATTCGTCGGGCTCGGTCGGCTGCTACAGGACAGGTCTATCCACTACAGGTCTAGTCCAATCCAAGCGTACGCCCGGCCGACCGCCCGGCGCTCCCCCGCCCCACCGATCCCCGCCCACCGATCCCCGCCCCACCGGTCAGTCCGCGAAGATGTTCAGCTCCCCCGCCTCCACCCCGGCCAGCTCGTACGAGGCCCCGTCCAGCGGGCGCCCCGCGTACAGCCGTACGAGCGTCGGACCGTCGCCGATGTAGCGGGCCGGGGGCCGCTCCCCGGAGACATCGCCCAGCCGCAGCGGCTCGTCGGCGTCGTCGAGGTCGGCGTGCAGGGGGAGGTGCCCCTTCAGGCAGGTCACCTGCCCCAGCAGCTCCAGCGCGTGCGGCAGGCTCGCGCCCGCGTACGCGCCCGGCTCACCGAGCGCGACCCGCACGTCCCCGGCGTGCACCCACTCGCCCAGCGCGAGGACGTCCAGCACCCCGCCCGCCTTGGCGATCAGCGGCCCGGCCTCGGTCATCCCGCGCTCCAGCTCGTCCACGACCCGGGCGTTCGTCCACTCCGCGCGCTCCGCGATGTCCCGGTCGTTGCTCCCGGGCGAGAACACGCCCTTCTCGAACCTGCTCTCCACCACCCGCGACAGCGCCGCCGAGCAGTGCGCCAGCACGTCCCGCACCGTCCACCCGGGACACGCCGCCACCGGCAGCGCGAAGTCCGCCTCGCTCCTCGCCCGCAGCAGCGGCACCAGCGCGTCCCGTTCGACGGTCAGCACCAGGCCGGGCAGCTCGGGGTCTCGTACGTCGTGCACATCCGCAGGAGTCGTCATGCCGCCCACGCTAGGGCCTGGAACGCGCCGAGGCCGAGGCCGCCGTCAGACCCGCGTGGCAAGCTCCCCCAGAAGCCGGGCCGCCGGTGCCGGGTCGACCAGCCACTTCAGGTGGCTGCCGCCGAGCGTGCGGACGTCGTACGGGTTGTCCGGGGTCAGCTCGTCGCCCTCGCGGATCAGCCGGTCCTGGAGCGCGAGCGGCATGCTCGCGTCGTCGTCCAGACGGACGTAGGTCTTCGGGATCCGGCCCCAGGTCTCGGCCCGCGCCCGGTCGTCGGAGGTGCCGACGTCCAGGTTCTCGTCGGGCTGGAAGGTGTTGAGGAAGGTCAGGAACTCCTCGTCGGTGCCGTCGGCGAGGAAGGCCGCCTTGAGCGCCGCGAGGGCGGCCGGGTCCGCGGTGCGGAAGTTGACGCGGAGCAGGCCGAGTTCGGCGGGGTTCCCGGCCATCGCGAGCCCGAGGGAGGCGGCGTCGACCGTGGCCATCTCCGGCTCGGCGTAGTAGTCGCCGACGTCGAGCGCGACCGGGCACCAGGCCGCGACGTAGACGACGCGGTCGATCAGGTCCGGCCGCGCGTTGGCCGCGGCCGTGACCGTGACGCCACCACGGCTGTGGGCGACGAGGATCACCGGACCGTTCCGCTTGGCCCGTTCCAGAACGCCGATCAGGTGCGCGGCGTTGTCCGCGAGCGTGACCCCCTTGATCGCGCCCGGCGCGGTGGCGAGCCCTTCGGGGTCCTGCGGTGCCTGGTAGGCGCGGGTGTAGGTCGCCGCGAAGCCGTGCCCCGGCAGGTCGACGGCGACCGAACGGTGCCCGAGGAGGCCGAGTTCGGCCTGGAGCGGCGCGAAGGAGAAGGAGTTCGCGAAAGCTCCGTGGACCAGTACGAAGGTCGGTTGCACCAGGTTGCTCGCTTTCTGTTCGTCGCGTACGGACGTTCGTTCGAGACTTGGCGGCTCACCCTATCCAGCCGAAGATCGTCCGCACCACCGGTCACCCCGCCGGCACGCCGGGTGAGGACAATGGGCTCATGGCCGACACCGAAGCCCTGCGAGACCGTTTCGTCCGTGCCCTGGAAGGGGCCCGCGGGCCCGGGGGCGGCCCGGACCCGCTGCCGTACGCCGACGATCTGCTCGGCCGCTGGCAGGAGCCGCAGCGGCACTACCACACGCTCACCCACCTCACGGCCGTCCTCGACCACGTCGACGAGCTGGCGGACCACGCCGCCGACCCGGACGTCGTACGGCTCGCCGCGTGGTTCCACGACGCCGTGTACCTGCCGGACCGGTCCGAGAACGAGGAGCGCTCCGCCCGCCTCGCCGAGCGGGCCCTCTCCGAGGCCGGGGTGTCCGCCGGGAAGACCGCCGAGGTGGCCCGGCTGGTCCGGCTCACCGTCACGCACGACCCGGCCGACGACGACCCCGACGGCCAGGTGCTGTGCGACGCCGACCTGGCGATCCTCGCCGCGCCGCCGTCGTCGTACGCCGCCTACACCGCCGCCGTCCGCGAGGAGTACCACTTCGTCCCGAACGACGCGTTCCGCGCCGGCCGTGCCGACGTACTGCGGCAACTCCTCGCCCTGCCCCGCCTGTTCCGCACGCCGCACGGGCGGGAGCACTGGGAGGCCACCGCCCGCTACAACATGCGCGGCGAGCTGGAAATGCTGTCGACCACGGCCGGGCCGCCCGCCTAGCCTGCCCGGCATGCATGCTGTGGGAGCGGAACAGGTGGAGGAAGCCGTCGCGCACTGCGTGGCGGCGCTGGGGGCGGTCACCGACCGGGACTGGGCGGGGGTGCGGGCCGGGCGGCTGGAGTGGAACTGCCGGGAGACGGCGGTGCACATCGCGAGCGATCTCATCGCGTACGCGGGACAGCTCGCCGGGCGGGCGCGGGACGCGTACGTGCCCTTCGAGATCAGCCTCGACGAGGACAGCGACAACGGGGGCGCCCTGCGCATGATCGAGGCGACCGGCGCCCTCCTCGCCGCCGCCGTCCGCACCACCCCGCGCGCCGTCCGCGCCTTCCACCCCTACCCCTTCCGGCACGCGAACCGGGAGGGCTTCGCCGCGATGGGCGTGGCCGAGGTGCTGCTGCACACCCACGACATCGCCGAGGGCATGGGGATCGCCCACGAACCACCGGCCGAGCTGGCCTCCTTCGTCCTCACCCGGATCTTCCCGCAGGTCGAACCGGGGCCCACCCCGTGGCAGACCCTCCTGTGGGCGACCGGGCGCGGCGACCTGCCGGGACGGGAGCCGGTCACCGCCTGGCGCTGGTGCAACAACCCGGTGCTGCGCTCGGAACGGCTCACTCTGGAGGGCGTCACCCCGGCGGCCGCCGCCGATCTGTCCCTGTCGGGCGACGGCGGCTACGCGTGGGTCGGCGGGGCGGCAGCCGACGGCACCCGCGAAGGCGCCGGGCTCCTGGCCAGGCAGTACAGCGAAGGCGTGTTCCACCCGGAGTGGGGCATGTACGCGCTGGTCCGGCGCGAGGACGACCTCGCGGTGGGCGCGATGGGCTTCCACGGAGTCCCGGACGGGGAGGGCAGGGTCGAGATCGGCTACGACCTCGTTCCGGGCGCCCGCGGCCACGGCTACGCCACCGAGGCGCTGCGCACGCTGTCACGCTGGGCGCTGGAGCAGGACGGCGTACGGGCCGTGGTCGCCGTCGTCGACCACGAGAACGAGCCCTCGCGGAAGGTCGTCGCCCGGGCCGGTTTCACGCAGGTCTCCGAGGACACCGGGCAGATCTCCTACGAACTGCGCGGCTGAGCCGCCCCCTTGCGCCGCCGCAGCCCCGCCCCGTGCAGCAGCCGCACCACCTCGCGGCTGCTCACCTCGACCGCCCCCGCGAGCACCGCGTCGGCGTACCGCTGCTGGGGGATGTCGTAGTGATCGCGTTCGAAGGCGCGGCGCGGCACCCCCAGTCCTCTCGCGAACAGGTGCAGTTCGGCGTACGAGACGTCGCTGACGAGGTGGGACCAGAGCCGGCCGTGGCCCGGCCAGGTCGGCGGGTCGATGTACACGGTCACGGGGCCACCGCACCGCCCAGGCCGCCGACCGCCGCGACCTTCACGCCCGCCTTGTGGCACACCCAGTGCGGATCGGGGCCCAGCTCCGGCTCCACCTCCAGGGCGTGCGGGTCGCCGGTGCCGCACACCGGGCAGAGCGGCCAGCGGCCGTACCGCTCCAGCAGGGCGTCCTGGACGTCCTGGGCGACCAGCCCGGCGAGGAACCCCGCGCCCTCCGGCCACTGCTCGACCCACCAGCGCCGGTGCGCCACGGAGTCCTCGACCAGGGACACCACGTCCGCCTCGGCGACCTCGCGCGCGACCAGATCGGCCAGCACGAGGGCGCGCGCCGCGTGCAACGCCTGTTCCAGGGGGCCGACGGGGCGGGTGCCGGGGTCATCGTGGTGCTGGGGGTCCATGCCCCCATTGTGCGCACTCTTGACCACAACGCCCGCGCGAAAATATCTTTCATACCGTGACCAATGACGTGAAGGAAATTTTCGCGAGCGGTGGCGGCGGTACCGCGTCCGCCCCGCCGGCGCCCGCCGCCCTCGCGGCCAAGGTGCGCACGCTGGCTCCGTCGATGACCCGTTCCATGCAGCGGGTCGCCGAGGCCGTCGCCGACGACCCGGCCGGCTGCGCGGCCCTCACGGTCACCGGACTCGCCGAACTCACCGGCACCAGCGAGGCCACCGTCGTCCGCACCGCCCGCCTGCTCGGCTACCCCGGCTACCGCGACCTGCGCCTCGCGCTGGCCGGTCTCGCCGCCCAGCAGCAGTCCGGGCGCGCGCCCGCCATCACCACCGACATCGCGGTGGACGACCCGATAGCCGACGTCGTCGCCAAACTCGCCTACGACGAGCAGCAGACCCTCGCCGACACGGCGGCCGGACTGGACACCGTGCAGCTCGCCGCCGCGGTGACCGCCCTGGCCGGCGCCCGCCGCACCGATGTGTACGGGGTCGGCGCGTCGGGGCTGGTCGCCCAGGACCTCACCCAGAAACTGCTGCGCATAGGCCTGCTGGCGCACGCCCACAGCGACCCGCACCTCGCCGTCACCAACGCGGTGCAGCTCCGTTCGGGTGATGTGGCGATCGCCATCACGCACTCCGGCTCGACCGGGGACGTCATAGAACCGCTCCGGGTGGCCTTCGAGCACGGGGCGACGACGGTGGCGGTCACCGGCCGCCCGGACAGTCCCGTCACGCAGTACGCCGACCACGTGCTCACCACGTCCACGGCCCGCGAGAGCGAACTGCGGCCGGCCGCGATGTCCTCCCGGACGGGGCAGCTGCTGGTGGTGGACTGCCTGTTCGTGGGGGTCGCCCAGCGGACCTACGAGGCGGCGGCGCCGGCGCTGGCGGCTTCGTACGAGGCGCTGGCGCATCGGCACCGGGTGCTCCGCAAGGGGCCGTAGGGGCTGACCGCTGTATCCGACCGCGGGTGGTCTGTGGCTGATCGCACCCACCCGGCGGAGCCGCACATCGACACAGCCCCGCGCCCCCAGCTGAGCCGCCCGACCCAGACTCGAAAGACACCGCCCATGACTTCCCCCTCCCACGACCGCGACCTCCGCGCCCAGTTGGAAGCGCTGACCACCGAGGCGTACCGGCCCGAGCTCGCGGACGTCGACCGGTTGCCCACGCTCGAGATCGCACGGTTGATGAACGGCGAGGACGCCGCCGTGGCCGGCGCCGTGGCCGAGCAGGCGCCGGTGATCGCCGCCGCGATCGACGCCATCGCCGAGCGGATGGCCCGCGGCGGCCGGCTGGTCTACGCGGGCGCGGGCACCGCCGGACGGCTGGGCGTCCTGGACGCCTCCGAGTGCCCGCCGACGTTCAACACCGACCCGGCGCGGGTCGTCGGCCTGATCGCGGGCGGCCCGGACGCCATGGTCACCTCCGTGGAGGGCGCCGAGGACTCGCGCGAGCTCGCCGAGGCCGACCTGGCCGCGCTGGAGCCGACCCCCGACGACACGGTGGTCGGGATCTCCGCCTCCGGCCGCACCCCGTACGCGATCGCCGCCGTCGAGTACGCCCGCGCCCGCGGCGCCCTCACCGTGGGCCTGTCCTGCAACCGGGGCAGCGCGCTGGCGGCGGCGGCCGAGCACGGCATCGAGGTGGTCGTGGGCCCGGAGTTCCTCACCGGCTCCACCCGCCTGAAGGCCGGCACGGCGCAGAAGCTGGTGCTGAACATGCTGTCGACGATCACGATGATCCGACTGGGCAAGACGTACGGGAACCTGATGGTCGACGTACGGGCCTCCAACGAGAAGCTGCGCGCCCGCTCCCGGCGTATCGTCGCGCAGGCGACGGGCGCGGCCGACGACGTCGTCGAGCGTGCCCTGACCGCCACGGACGGCGAGGTCAAGCACGCGATCCTGGTGATCCTGGCGGACGTGGACGGCCCGACGGCCGCCCGCCTGCTCGCGGAATCCGACGGCCATCTGCGCGCGGCCCTCACCAGGGCGCGGGAGTAGAAGGAATCCGTGGGCGGATACTGGAGAGCACCCGACCCGGAGACGAACCATGAACCACGCGCAGCTCACCGCCCTGGGCCGCGCCCTGCGCGTGCTCGGCGAGCACGGCGAGGCGCTGTCCGCCGACACCCCGGACGCCCGGCTGCACGAAGTGAAGAACGATCTGCGGCGGGCCCTGGACCTGCTGGAGGAGAGCGTCACCACGGCCGCGCCCAGCACCCGCTGCGCCGAGCACCCGACCGGACCGGTCGACACGAGCGCCCCCGACCTGTGCCTGCTCTGCGAGACCCGGCGCCGCGCCGCCCGCCGAGCCGAGTTCAACGGCCCCGCCCCGCAGGTCCGCCCCGCCGAGCCCGTACCGTCCCGGTACGGGGCGAGCGGGGACCGGCCGCAGCCGCAGCAGCGCTGGCTGCCGGAACTGTGGAACGGGCAGACCTGGCAGCTGTGCGGCACCCCGCGCCGGGACCGCCGCGAGGCCGAACTCTTCATCGCCGCCCAACGCCGCGGCCCCCGCCCCGCGATGGCCTACCGCCTGGTCCACGAGTTCACCGACTACGAGGTCCTCCGAGTCTGGGGCACCCCGACCAAGACCGACATCGAACCCCTGGGCAACCTCTAAGGGCCGATATGCGGCTCCGCCGCGCGGGCGCACCCGGGGGTCCGGGGGCGCAGCCCCCAGGGACGGGACGAGACGGGAAGGGGCGGCGGGGGCGAAACCCACACCCCCGACACCCCCACCGTCCCCCACCCCCCGGCAGGGCTACGCCTTGGCGGCCTCCGCCGCCTCAGCCACCCCACCAACGGCGGCCCCGGCCGCCACCGTCCGCCGCCGCGGAATGAACCCGGCGATCACGAACCCGAGCAACGCCGCCCCGGCCCCCAGCGCCAGCACCGTACGGAACGCGTTCTCGGACGGCAGCGCGAACCCACCGAACCCGGTGGTCATCTGCGCCAGCACGACACCGGCCACCGCACTGGCGACGGACGTACCGATCGACCGCATCAGGGTGTTGAGGGCGTTGGCGGCCCCCGTCTCGGACGCCGGCACGGCGCTCATGATCAGCGTCGGCATCGCGCCGTAGCAGAAGCCGATACCGGCGCCGATGACGCAGGACGCCAGCACGAAGTGCCAGACCTCGCTCATCAGCAGCACGTTCAGGCCGTAGCCGGCGGCCACGATCAGCGCGCCGATCATCAGCGTGACCTTCGGCCCCTTGGCGCGGGAGACGAGCGCGGACACCGGCGCCAGCGCCATCATCACCAGGCCGGACGGCGCCATGACCAGACCGGCCATCAGCAGCGACTGGCCCAGGCCGTAACCGGTCTCCTCCGGCAGCTGCAGCACCTGCGGGATGACCAGGGACATCGAGAACATCGCGAAACCGATGGCCACCGACGCGAGGTTGGTGATCAGCACCTGGGGGCGGGCCGTGCTGCGCAGGTCCACCAGCGGCTGGTCGGTGCGCAGCTCGAAGAAGCCCCAGGCCACCAGGATGACGGCGGCCGCCGCGAACAGGCCGAGGGTGGTGCCGCTCGTCCAGCCCCAGTCGCCGCCCTTGGAGATCGCCAGCAGCAGACTGATCAGTCCGGCCGCCATGCCGACCGAACCGGTCAGGTCGAACCGCCCACCGGTGCGCACCTTCGACTCCGGGACCAGGATCAGCACGGCGATCAGCGCGACCACGCCCAGCGCGGCGGAGATCCAGAAGAGCATGTGCCAGTCGAAGTTGTCGGCGATGAGCGCGGCGATGGGCAGGCCGAGGGCGCCGCCGACGCCGAGGGAGGCGCTGATCATCGCGGTGGCGGAGCCCAGCTTCTCCGCGGGCAGTTCGTCGCGCAGGATGCTGATGCCGAGCGGGATCACACCGGACGACAGGCCCTGGAGGGCACGGCCGACGATCATCGGGAGCAGGGAGTCGCTGAGCCCGGCGACCACGGAGCCGACGACCAGCATGCCCATGCTGATCAGCAGCATGCGGCGCTTGCCGTACATGTCGCCGAGGCGGCCCATGACCGGCGTGGCGACGGCGGCGGCGAGCAGGGTGGCGGTGATGGCCCAGGCGGTGTCCGCGGCGGAGGCGTTCAGGTACTGCGGCAGCTGTCCCACGATCGGGATCACCAGGGTCTGCATCAGCGAGACCACGATGCCGCCGAAGGCGAGTACGGGCACCACGGCACCGGTCTTGGGCGGCGCGGCGGTGCCGGTCGTGTCGGATCGGACGGGTGCGTCGGACATGAAGGGGGTTCTCCGTGATGACTCAGGTCTACTTGACTCAGGCAACTATATGGAGATTGATTGACTTAAGCAAGTTCAAACCCGAGCGACACACCCGCTCAAATCACCTGATAACCCCGCGCCCCCACCCTCGACAACACCCGAGGGCGGCATCCCCTGTCGGAACAACAGGGGATGCCGCCCTCGGTCACGCGACGGACGGATCCGATCCCGGAGGGATCAGAAGTCCATGTCACCGCCCGGCATGCCGCCGCCGGCCGGGGCCGCGGCCTTCTCCGGCTTGTCGGCGATGACGGCCTCGGTGGTGAGGAACAGCGCGGCGATGGAGGCGGCGTTCTGCAGCGCGGAACGGGTCACCTTCGCCGGGTCGATGATGCCCTCGGCGATCATGTCGACGTACTCGCCGGTCGCGGCGTTCAGGCCGTGGCCGACCTGGAGGTTGCGGACCTTCTCCACGACGACGCCGCCCTCGAGACCACCGTTGACGGCGATCTGCTTCAGCGGGGCCTCCAGGGCGAGCTTCACGGCGTTGGCGCCGGTCGCCTCGTCACCCTCGAGCTCCAGCTTCTCGAAGACCTGGGAGGCCTGGAGCAGGGCCACGCCACCACCGGCGACGATGCCCTCCTCGACGGCCGCCTTGGCGTTGCGCACGGCGTCCTCGATGCGGTGCTTGCGCTCCTTGAGCTCCACCTCGGTGGCGGCACCGGCCTTGATGACCGCGACACCGCCGGCGAGCTTCGCCAGGCGCTCCTGGAGCTTCTCGCGGTCGTAGTCCGAGTCGCTGTTCTCGATCTCGGCGCGGATCTGGTTCACGCGGCCCTGGACCTGGTCGGCCGAGCCGGCACCGTCGACGATGGTGGTCTCGTCCTTGGTGATGACGACCTTGCGGGCCTTGCCCAGCAGGTCGAGCGTCGCGTTCTCCAGCTTGAGGCCGACCTCCTCGGAGATGACCTCGCCGCCCGTGAGGATGGCGATGTCGCCGAGCATGGCCTTGCGGCGGTCGCCGAAGCCCGGGGCCTTGACCGCGACGGACTTGAAGGTGCCGCGGATCTTGTTGACGACCAGGGTCGACAGGGCCTCGCCCTCGACGTCCTCGGCGATGATCAGCAGCGGCTTGCCCGACTGCATGACCTTCTCCAGGAGCGGGAGCAGGTCCTTGACGTTGGAGATCTTGGAGTTCGCGATCAGGATGTACGGGTCGTCGAGGACGGCCTCCATACGCTCCATGTCGGTGGCGAAGTACGCCGAGATGTAGCCCTTGTCGAAGCGCATACCCTCGGTGAGCTCCAGCTCCAGACCGAAGGTCTGGGACTCCTCGACGGTGATGACGCCTTCCTTGCCGACCTTGTCCATGGCCTCGGCGATGAGCTCGCCGATCTGGGTGTCGGCGGCGGAGATGGAGGCCGTGGAGGCGATCTGCTCCTTCGTCTCGACGTCCTTCGCCTGCTCCAGCAGGGCACCGGAGACGGCCTCGACGGCCTTCTCGATACCGCGCTTGAGGGCCATCGGGTTGGCGCCGGCGGCTACGTTGCGCAGGCCCTCCTTGACCAGGGCCTGGGCGAGAACGGTCGCGGTGGTCGTACCGTCACCGGCGACGTCGTCCGTCTTCTTGGCGACTTCCTTGACCAGCTCGGCGCCGATCTTCTCGTACGGGTCCTCGAGCTCGATCTCCTTGGCGATGGACACACCGTCGTTGGTGATCGTGGGGGCGCCCCACTTCTTCTCGAGGACGACGTTGCGGCCCTTGGGGCCGAGCGTCACCTTGACGGCGTCCGCGAGCTGGTTCATGCCGCGCTCGAGGCCGCGCCGCGCCTCCTCGTCGAACGCGATGATCTTGGCCATGTGAAGTGGTCCCTCCAGGACTGGGGGTGATTCCTTCGGACCGCGCCCGCGCCCGCGACGGACGGCTCGCCGGCCCGTGGTTCCTTGCCCCACGAGGCCCGCGGGCCTCACCGACCCGGTCCTTACGTTGTCACTCTCACCTTCAGAGTGCTAACGCCAATGATTAGCACTCGACCCATGCGAGTGCAAGCGCCCAGGAGGAGTACACGGGGGCGCTCAGCCGCGCGCGAACACCGCTCGGCCGCGCACGCACGGCGAAGGGCCCGCACCCCGGGGGGTGCGGGCCCTTCGTCGGCAGAAGATGCTTGCGGCTGGTAGCGCGTTCAGGCGCTGAGCCGGACCATGTCGGCCTGCGGGCCCTTCTGACCCTGCGAGATCTCGAACTCGACCCGCTGGCCTTCTTCGAGGGTGCGGTAGCCGTCCATCTGGATCGCGCTGTAGTGGACGAAAACATCCGCACCACCGTCGACCGCGATGAAGCCGTACCCCTTCTCCGCGTTGAACCACTTGACGGTGCCCTGAGCCATGCCTAACTCCCCTATTACTGGCCCTTGCACAGATCCACACTTCGCGGATCCGGGTCAGACCTCACCCCCCAAACGGTTGGGGGCGTGCGCCGGAACGCGTCGACCGCGGCTGAATGTATCTGCCCAACTGCCGTCTGCAACAGGTCAATCGGACGAGAAATCTGGACGTCGGCGGTCCGGAATGTGGCGAGAATTCGCCTGATTTCAGGGCAAGACGGGCCGGACAAAGGTCACAAATGCCGCAGAAAGTGGCCACACTTTGGCTACATCCGGTCGGGCCGGCGGCAGAAATTCAGGGTGCTCGATCAGTGGATCGGGAGCGCGTTCCCCAACCCTACCGCGCTCAACCTCATGGAATTGCCCCCTCCGCATCTCTCACGGAGGGGGCAATGACCCGAACCTTCGGTAACCGTCGTTACCGAAGGTAACGATCAGCCGCCGGCGACCGCCGGAATGATCGACACACCGGCCCCGTCCGGGGTGGCCGTCTCGAGCCCCTGCTCGAACCGCACGTCGTCGTCATTGACGTAGACGTTCACGAACCGCCGCAGCTTGCCCTGATCGTCCAGCACCCGGGCGGCGATCCCGGTGTGGTTCTTCTCCAGGTCCTGGATGACCTCGCCGAGGGTCGCCCCCTCGGCGGCAACCTCGGCCCGCCCACCGGTGTAGGTACGCAGAATGGTCGGGATACGAACGCTCACGCTCATGAAAACCTCCGGTCAGACAAAACACACCCAGGGACGCGGCCAGCCTCCGCGGCCCCGTGGACGAACGACTCAGCCGAGCCCGGCCTCATGGAACGACTCGAGGCTGGGACGGATCGTCGCGGTCATCCCCGTCCCCGCCACCGCGTCGAGCGTCTTGAGACCATCCCCCGTGTTGAGCACGACGGTGGTCAACGACGGATCGAGCGCACCGCCCTCGAGCAGCTTCCTGGTGACCCCCACCGTCACACCCCCGGCGGTCTCCGCGAAGATCCCCTCGGTCCGCGCGAGCAGCCTGATCGCGTCGACGACCCGCACGTCGTCCACGTCCTCCACCGCCCCGCCCGTCCGCCGGGCGATGTCCAGTACGTACGGCCCGTCCGCCGGGTTCCCGATCGCCAGCGACTTGGCGATCGTGTCCGGCTTCTGCGGGCGGACGACGTCGTGCCCCGCCTTGTACGCGGTGGACACCGGCGAGCAGCCCTCCGCCTGGGCACCGAAGATCTTGTACGGCCTGTCCTCGACCAGCCCGAGCCCGATCAGCTCCTGCAGCCCCTTGTCGATCTTCGTGAGCTGCGAGCCGGAGGCGATCGGCACGACGATCTGGTCGGGCAGCCGCCATCCCAGCTGCTCGCAGATCTCGTACGCGAGGGTCTTGGAGCCCTCCGCGTAGTACGGCCGCAGGTTGACGTTGACGAAGCCCCAGCCCTCGCCGGCCGGGTCGCCGATCAGCTCGGAGCAGAAGCGGTTGACGTCGTCGTAGTTGCCCTCGATGCCGACGAGTTCGCCGCCGTAGACGGCGGCCATGACGACCTTGCCCTGCTCCAGGTCGTGCGGGATGAACACGCAGGAGCGCAGGCCCGCCCGGGCGGCGGCGGCGCCGACCGCGCCGGCCAGGTTGCCGGTGGAGGAGCAGGAGAGGGTGGTGAAGCCGAAGGCGCGGGCGGCCTCGAGGGCCTGGGCGACGACGCGGTCCTTGAAGGAGTGCGTGGGGTTGCCGGAGTCGTCCTTGACGAACAGCTTCCCGGGGTCGACGCCCAGTTCGCGGGCGAGGTTGTCGGCCTGGACGAGCTTGGTCCAGCCGGGGTTCAGGTTCGGCTTGGTCGCCACGTCCGCCGGGACGGGCAGCAGGGGCGCGTAACGCCAGATGTTCGCGGGGCCCGCTTCGATCCGGGCCCGCAGCTGCTCGGTGTCGTAGGCGGAGAAGTCGTAGGCGATCTCCAGCGGGCCGAAACACTCCTCGCAGGCGAAGACGGGTCCGAGGGGCACGCGGTGGCCGCATTCGCGGCAGGAGAGCGCGGCGGCGGGGCCCAGATCGACGGCGTTCGCGGCGGCGGAGTCGGTGGTGCTTGCAAAAGTCTGCACAGCCATGTGAGGCGAGGCCCTTTCTCCTCATCTTCCTCACGACGCATCTCGCCGTGAGACGGATTTGGCACCTTCCCTAGCCGGGAGCCTCGCCACGTCCGCGTGACAAGAACCGACTGGAGGGTTGCCGGGGCTTCATCGGGCCGTATCCCTCTGCCCCTCTGGATGAGCGGTGTTCAGTTGTCCGCGCGGCGACCCCCGGCATGCGGTGGGCCTCGGCGTTGTTCAAGACTGTAACCGAAGGCCTGGTGGGTTGAGATAGTCGTCCGAACCGCGAGATGGATCACAGGCCAGTGAGGAGCCCGGGACCGTGCTGGAAGAAGTCGAGCGCTGGCTGACCGACCGTTCCTGGTCCGTGGCCGACCGCCCGCTCCACCGGATCCTGGCGGCGAAACGTGCCACGGGACAGACGGTGAGCGTGGTGCTGCCGGCGCTGAACGAGGAGGCCACGGTCGGCGCGATCGTGTCGGTGATCCGGCACGACCTGATGCTGCGCGTGCCGCTGGTCGACGAGGTGGTGGTGGTCGACTCGGGCTCGACCGACCGCACCGCCGAGGAGGCGGCGGCGGCCGGCGCGACGGTGGTGCACCGGGACACGATCCTGCCCCGCCTGCCGGCGGTGCCCGGCAAGGGCGAGGTGCTGTGGCGGTCGCTGCTGGTCACGCGCGGCGACATCGTGTGCTTCGTCGACGCCGACCTGCGGGAGTTCTCCTCCGACTTCGTCTCCGGCATCGTCGGCCCGCTGCTCACCGATCCGGCCGTGCACCTGGTCAAGGCCATGTACGACCGCCCCCTCGGCGCCGCCGCCGGCCAGGGCGGCCGGGTCACGGAGCTGATGGCCCGCCCGCTGCTGAACATGCACTGGCCGCAGCTGGCCGGCTTCGTCCAGCCGCTGGGCGGCGAGTACGCGGCCCGCCGCTCCCTCCTGGAGCAGCTGCCGTTCCCGGTCGGGTACGGCGTCGAGCTGGGCATGCTGGTCGACGCCCTGCACCTGGTGGGCCTGGACGCGCTCGCCCAGGTCGACGTCGGGGTGCGCAAGCACCGGCACCAGGACGGCCAGGCCCTCGGCCGGATGGCCGCCGCGATCTACCGCACCGCCCAGCTGCGCCTGGCCCGCGGCCACCTGATCCGCCCGTCGCTCACCCAGTTCGAACGCACGGGCGACAACTTCGAACCCCGGACGTACTCCGTGGACACGGAGGAACGGCCGCCGATGACGGACATCGCCGAGTACCAGGCCCGCCGGGTGGCCTGATCCACCGGTGGCCCGGCCTCGGAAACGGGGGCGTGGCGCCGGGGCACGTTTGAGGTGGTGGGGGCCGGGCTAGGTTGAGGCGTATGGCTTCAAGCTTCGGTGCAGCTCAGGTGCTGGTCGCCTCCAACCGGGGGCCGGTCTCGTACGAGGTGTCGGACGACGGGTCGCTGCGGGCCAGGCGGGGCGGGGGCGGGCTGGTGTCCGGGCTGTCGGCGATCGGCCCCGAGGCCGGTGCGCTGTGGGTGTGCTCGGCCCTGTCCGACGGCGACCGCGAGGCGGTCCGGCGCGGGGCCGGCGAGGACGGCGTGCGGATGCTGGACATCCCGGCGGACGTGCACGCGGACGCGTACAACGGGATCGCCAACTCGGTGCTGTGGTTCGTGCACCACATGCTGTACCAGACGCCGCTGGAACCGGTCTTCGACGCGGAGTTCCGCCGCCGGTGGGCGTCGTACGAGAGCTACAACCGCGCGTTCGCCGAGGCGCTGGCCGAGGAGGCGGCGCAGGGGGCGGCGGTCCTGGTGCAGGACTACCACCTGACCCTCGTCCCCGGCATGCTCCGCGAGCTCCGCCCGGATCTGCGCATCGGGCACTTCTCGCACACGCCGTGGGCGCCGCCGGAGTACTTCGCGATGCTGCCCGGCGACATCGCCCGGCAGGTGCTGCGCGGGATGCTCGGCGCCGACCGGCTCGGCTTCCTCACCCGGCGCTGGGCGGACGCGTTCAGCGCCTGCTGCGAGCGGTTCGCGGGCGGGCCCGGGGACACGGAGATCGGCGTGCACGGCCTGGGCGCCGACGCCGACTTCCTGCGCGCCCGCGCCCACGAGGCGGACGTCGAGGAGCGGATCACCGCGCTGCGGGAGGAGATCGGCGAGGGGCGCCGGACGATCGTCCGGGTGGACCGCACCGAACTGTCGAAGAACATCGTGCGGGGCCTGCTGGCGTACCGGCAGCTCCTGGACGACCGTCCCGAGTGGCGCGAACGCGTGGTGCACGTCGCCTTCGCCTACCCCTCCCGGCAGGACCTCGCCGTCTACCGCGACTACACCGCCGAGGTGCGGCGGGTCGCCGAGGAGATCAACGAGCAGTACGGCACCCCGGGCTGGCGGCCGGTCGTCCTGCACGTCGAGGACGACTTCGCGCGCTCGCTCGCCGCGTACCGGCTGGCCGACGTGGCCCTGGTCAACCCCATCCGCGACGGCATGAACCTGGTCGCCAAGGAGGTCCCGGTCGTCTCCGACGCGGGCTGCGCGCTGGTCCTGTCACGGGAGGCGGGCGCCCACGAGGAGCTGGGCGAGGACGCGATCACGGTCAACCCGTACGACGTCGTCGAGACCGCCCACGCCCTGCACGAGGCCCTGACGATGGGCCCCGGCGACCGCGCCGACCGCACCAAACGCCTCGCCGCGTCGGCGACCGCGCTCCCCCCGGCCCGCTGGTTCCTGGACCAGCTGAACGCGCTGCGGGACGGTGCGGCGCCCCGCTGAACCGCCGAACCGCTGAACCGCCGACCGGTATGGCCGGTCGGGCAGGCGTGCGACGGGGTGGGCGCGGATAGGTTGGGCGTATGGCCAGCCATACGGATTCCACGGACCCGAACGCCATGCCGACCCCCGCCACGCGGGCCGGCCGGGAAGGACTTCAGGCGCTGCTCTCCTGCCCGGAGAAGGCGCTGATCGGGCTCGACTTCGACGGGACGCTCGCGCCGATCGTGTCCGACCCCGAGCAGGCCCGCGCGCACCCCGGCGCGGTGCCCGCGCTCGCCGCGCTCGCCCCGAAGGTCGCCGCGGTCGCGGTCGTCACCGGCCGGCCGGCCGGCGTCGCCGTCCGCAACGGCGGCTTCGCGGGCGTCCCCGGTCTGGAGCACCTCGTCGTTCTCGGCCACTACGGCGCCGAACGCTGGGACGCCGCGACCGGCACCGTCACCGCGCCCGCACCGCACCCCGGGGTCGCCGCCGCCCGCGCTGAGCTGCCGGGGCTGCTCGACCGGTGCGGGGCGTGGCAGGGCACCTGGATCGAGGAGAAGGGCGGCCGGGCCGTGGCCGTCCACACCCGCAGGGCCGCCGATCCGCAGGCCGCGTTCGAGGCCCTGCGCGAGCCGCTCACCGACCTCGCCGCCCGGCACGGTCTCGTCGTCGAGCCCGGCCGCATGGTCCTGGAGCTGCGCCCGCCGGGCATGGACAAGGGCGTCGCGCTGCGGGAGTACGCCCGGGAGATCGGGGCGGGGTCGGTGCTCTACGCCGGTGACGACCTGGGGGATCTCGCCGCGTACTCGGCGGTCGACGAGCTGCGCTCCGCGGGGACGCCGGGGGTGCTGGTGTGCAGCGGCAGTGAGGAGGTCGCGGAGCTGCGGGAACGGGCGGATGTGGTGACGGAGGGGCCGGAGGGCGTGGTGCGGTTGCTGCGGGGGCTGGCGGGGCGGTTGCCCTGACGGGTGTTGTCGCCCCCGCCGCCCCTTCCCCTTCCCGTCCCCCGGAGGCGCTGCCCCCGGACCCCCGCTCCTCAAACGCCGGAGGGGCTGAGGTCAGCCCCTCTGGGGGTACCCCCTCCGGGGGAGTTTGAGGAGCGGGGTCTGGGGCGGAGCCCCAGGACGGGACGGGAAGGGGCGGCGGGGGCGAGGTCACCGCTCGCCGCGGCGGGACTCGCGGATGCGGCGCAGCCGGTTGACCGTCACCGGGTCATGGGCGAGCGCCCGGGGATCGTCCAGCAAAGCGTTCAGCAACTGGTAGTACCGCACAGGCGCCAGTCCCAGCTCCTCCCGGATCGCCCGCTCCTTCACCCCGGGCCCGGCGAACCCCCGCCGTTCCAGCGCGAGAATGTCCCGCTCCCTCCGCGCCAGCCCACCGCGCGACTCGTCCCCCATGTCGTCCATGCCCCGCAGGCTACTCCGCTACTTCGCCCGCGCGGCCGTCGCCTGAAGGCTTCCCAGGACCCCCGCGGGGCTCCCGCCCGGTGCGACCGCCTTGCCGATCTGCTTCTTGATCGCCGCGTTGACCGCCGCCCAGGACGTGGTGCCGACCGGGTAGAGCTCGGAGGTCGGCAGCTGGTCGAGGAACGGCTTGAGGTCCTCGTCCTTCTCGGAGGCGGCCATCGTGCGGGACGCGGAGCCGGTGACCGGCAGCAGGTCGTACTCGCGGGAGAAGGCGAGCACGTTCTTCTCGCTGTAGACGAAGTCGAGGAAGTCGCCGACCTGGTCGCGGTGGCCGTTCTTCTCGAAGGCCATCATCCAGTCGGCGACCCCGAGCGTGGCGGAGCTCGCGCCGTCGGCACCCGGCGTCGGCACCATGCCGTACTTCACGCCCTTCTCCCGGGCCATCTTCATCAGCGAGGGATGCCCGTTGAGCATGCCGACGTCACCGGCGGCGAACGCCTCGAACGCCTTGGCCCGGTCGAGCTTGCCGGGCGCGACGGGGCCGGTGAGCCCCTCGCCGACCAGTTCGTCGCGCAGCCAGCTGAAGGTCTCGACGTTCTCCGTGGAGTCGATGCCGTAGGTGCCGGCGAGGTCGGTGTAGCCGCCGTCGCCGCTGAGCAGCCACTGCATGGTCTCCGCCTGCGCCTCCTCCGGGCCGAGCGGCAGCGCGTACGGGTACTTCACGCCCTGCGCGTCGAGCGCCTCGGCGTTCTCGGCGAGCTCGTCCCAGGTGGTGGGCGGGGTGATGCCGGCCTTGGCGAACAGGTCCTTGTTGTAGAACAGCACGCGCGTGGACGCGGCGAACGGCATGCCGTACTGCACGCCGTTGACCTGGCCCGCCTCGGTGAGCTGGTAGAGGAAGTCCGCCTGGACGGGGATGGAGAGCAGGTCGCCGGCCTTGTAGAGCATGCCCTCGGCCGCGTAGTCGGCGTACGCGCCGATCTGCGCCATGTCCGGCGGGTCACCGGCGTCGACCATCTCCTTGACCTCGCGGTCGACGTCGCTCCAGGAGTGGACGCGTACGTCGATCCTCACCCCGGGGTGGTCGGCCTCGTACCGTTCGACCAGGTCGGCCCAGTACTTCTTGGAGCTGTCGGCCGCGCTGTTGCCGTAGTCGGCGGCCACGAGGGTGAGGGTGACGTCCGACGATCCGCCGCCCGTTCCGCACCCGCCGAGGACTCCCGTCAGCCCCAGCGCGGACACCGCCGCGATCGTCCTTGTCCTGACCCGCCGCTGCACGTGCCCTGCCCCTGCCCGGGCGCGCCTCGCGCCCTCCGAAAACATTCCGATTATCGGAATAAGGTCTACACCACGTGAGTGGACTAGACCTCTTGCGGGTCCCGGGGTCACACTGTCCTCCGTGAAACATGTCATCGCCCTCGATGTGGGCGGCACCGGGATGAAGGCCGCCCTGGTCGGGGCGGACGGCGAGCTGCTGCACCGGGCCCGCCGCCCCACCGGCCGCGAACGCGGCCCGGACGCGGTCGTCGCGGAGATCCTCGACTTCGCGGCCGACCTGCGCGCCCACGGCATCCGCGAGCACGGCGAGCCGGCCTCCGCCGCCGGAGTCGCCGTCCCCGGCATCGTCGACGAGACGCGCGGCCTCGCCGTCCACGCGGTCAACCTCGGCTGGCGCGACGTCCCGCTGCGCGCGCTGCTCACCGAGCGGCTGGGCGGCGTCCCCGTCGCCCTCGGCCACGACGTGCGCACCGGCGGCCTCGCCGAGGGCCGCATCGGGGCCGGGCGGGGCACCGACCGGTTCCTGTTCGTGCCGCTGGGCACCGGGATCGCGGGCGCCATCGGCATCGGCGGCCGGGTGGAGGCGGGCGCGCACGGCTTCGCGGGCGAGATCGGCCACATCGTCGTACGGCCCGGCGGCGCTCCCTGCCCGTGCGGGCAGCGCGGCTGCCTGGAGCGGTTCGCGTCCGCGGCGGCGGTCAGCGAGGCGTGGGCGGCGGCCTCCGGCGACCCGGACGCGGACGCGGCGGACTGCGCGAAGGCCGTCGAGTCCGGGGACGTACGGGCCCGTCAGGTGTGGCAGGAGGCCGTGGACGCGCTCGCCGACGGGCTGGTCACGGCGCTCACCCTGCTGGACCCCCGCACGCTGATCATCGGTGGCGGGCTCGCGGAGGCGGGGGAAACCTTGTTCACACCCCTGCGGGAGGCCGTCCGGCGGCGGGTCACCTTCCAGCGGCTGCCGTCCCTGGTCCCCGCGGCCCTCGGGGACACCGCCGGATGCCTGGGCGCGGGACTTCTCGCCTGGGACCTCATCGACGACGACACCACTGACCCCTCGGAGGTAACCACCTGATGGCCCCCACCAAGGTTCTCACCGGCGCCCGGGTGGTACTGCCCACCGGCACCGTGGACGACGGCCGCGTGATCGTCGAGGGCACGCGGATCGCGGACACGGCCGCCGGCGACGCCGGCACCACGGACCTGAGCGGCCACTGGCTGGTCCCCGGCTTCGTCGACATCCACAACCACGGCGGCGGCGGCGCGTCCTTCGCCGGCGGCACCGCCGAGGACGTCCTCCAGGGCGTACGCACCCACCGGCTGCACGGCACCACCACCCTGGTCGCCTCCGCCGTCACCGGCGACCTGGACTTCCTCGCCCGGCACGCCGGCATGCTGGCGGAGCTGGCCCAGCAGGGCGACATCGCCGGCATCCACTTCGAGGGGCCGTTCATCTCCCCCTGCCGCAAGGGCGCCCACAACGAGCAGCTGCTGCGCGACCCCGACCCGGCCGAGGTGCGCAAACTGATCGACGCGGCGCACGGGCAGGCGCGGATGATGACGCTCGCCACCGAGCTGCCGGGCGGCCTGGACTCCGTACGGCTGCTCGCCGAGCACGGCGTGATCGCCGCCGTCGGGCACACCGACGCGACGTACGAGCAGACCCTCGCGGCCATCGACGCGGGCGCCACCGTCGCCACCCACCTGTTCAACGCGATGCCCCCGCTCGGCCACCGCGCCCCGGGCCCGATCACCGCCCTCCTCGAGGACGAGCGGGTCACCGTCGAACTGATCAACGACGGTACGCACCTGCACCCGGCCGCGCTCCAGCTGGCCTTCCACCACGCGGGCCCGCGGCGGGTCGCCTTCATCACCGACGCGATGGACGCGGCCGGCTTCGGCGACGGCCGCTACATGCTGGGCCCGATGGAGGTCGACGTCGCCGACGGGGTCGCCCGGCTGGTGGAGGGCGGCTCCATCGCCGGCTCCACGCTCACCCTGGACCGTGCCTTCAAGCGGGCGGTGACGGTGGACGGGCTGCCCGTGGAGGACGTCGTCGCGGCGATCTCCGCCAACCCGGCCCGGCTGCTCGGCCTGGACGACCGGATCGGCTCCCTGGAGCCCGGGAAGGACGCCGACCTGGTGGTGCTGGACGCCGGCTTCGACGTGGTGGGCGTGATGCGCCGGGGGGAATGGGTGGTCGATCCCCGACTGGGCTGATCCGTCCCGTCGTCGCACCGGACGGCGGCCGGTCCGAGGGCTGGGCCGACCGCCGTCCATTTGGCATGATCGTGCCCCGGGACACATGGAATCCGCAGGCAAAAGGGGAGGTCGGCCCGGTGATCCTCACGGTCACGCTGAACACCGCTCTCGACATCACCTATCGCATACCGTCCCTCAGGCCCGGTTCCTCCCACCGGGTCACCGAGGTGACGGAACGCCCCGGCGGCAAGGGCGTCAACGTGGCCCGGGTGCTCGCCGCCCTCGGGCACGAGGTGACGGTCACCGGCTTCTCGGGCGGCACGACGGGACGCGTCCTGCGCGACCGGCTCACCGAGGTCCCGCACCTCACGGACGCCCTGCTCCCCATCTCCGGCACCACCCGGCGCACCGTGGCCGTCGTCGACGGACGCTCCGGCGGCACCACACAGCTCAACGAGCCCGGCCCGGTCGTCAGCCACGCCGAGTGGTCGGCGTTCCAGGAGGTGTACGAGGACCTGCTGGCCTCCGCCTCGGCGGTGGCCCTGTGCGGCAGCCTGCCCCCGGGCGTCCCGGTGGGCGCGTACGCGGGCCTGATCCGCACCGCCCGCGCGGCCGGAGTGCCGGCCCTCCTCGACACCAGCGGCGCGGCCCTGCGCCGCGGGGTCGCGGGCCGCCCCGACATCCTCAAGCCCAACGCCGAGGAACTGGCCGAACTCACCGGCTCCCACGAGCCGCTGCGCGCCGTCCAGGACGCCCGCCGCCGCGGCGCCGGCACGGTGGTCGCCTCCCTGGGCCCGCAGGGCCTCCTCGCCGTCACCCCCGACTCCCGCTGGCGCGCGACCCCACCGGCCCGCCTGCGCGGCAACCCGACGGGCGCCGGCGACTCGGCCGTCGCGGGCCTGCTGTCCGCCCTGGTGGACCAGCAGCCGTGGCCCACCGCCCTGTCCCGCGCGATCGCCCTCTCGGCCGCCACGGTCCTCTCCCCGACCGCCGGCGAGTTCGACCACGCGACCTACGAGGACCTGCTGCCCGCGATCACGGTGCACAGGGATACCAACGCGGCTTAGCCCTCCGGGGCAAGCCAGAACTGGTCGAGGACGGCGTTGCACTTGTTGCCGTCGTTGCAAGCGAGCTCGATGGTGTTCGTACCGTCGGCCAGGTTGACGTTGGCCCAGGTCGTCTTCCAGCCCTTTTCCCAGTCGCCCTTGGGGGTGTTGCCGAAGTTCTTCATGTTCATGGGGCGGGACTCGGCCTTGCCGTTGACCACCACGGTCGCGTCGGCGTCCTCACCCGGGGTGCCGTAGGCCACGTACAACCGGTAGGTGCCTTCCTTGATGCCGTTGACGGTCCAGGTGACCTTCGCGCCCACCTGGTTGAAACCCGACACATAGACGCCGCCGTCGGCCTTCGCGCCCTTGAACTCCGAGGCCGTGGCCGCTCCCCCCTCCAAGCGGAGCGCCTTCGCGTCGATGGTCGGCAGTTCGGCCTTCTCCTCCTCGTCCCCGCCCTTGCTCGCCGAGGGGCTCGGCTCGCCCTGGTCCTGGGACTGGGTCGGGCTCGCGTCGGCCTGGTCGCCGCCCTTGTCGTCGTCGCCGCCGACCATGGCGATGCCGATGCCGATGACGACCGCGGCGACGACCGCGATCGCGCCGATGAGGAGGCCCTTGGTGTTCGGGCCGCGGCCCCGGCCGCCCCCGCCGTGCGCGGGCTGGTGCGACGACGTCGTGGTGGCGCCGCCGCCCGGCAGGGTCTCCGGCGCGGCGTAGTGGGCGTTCGCCTGGCCGTACGCGCCCTGCTGCGGCGGTGCCTGCGGGCCGGGCTGCGCCTGCTGGCCGTACTGCCGGGTTCCCACCGGCCGCACCCGGTTGACCGAGTTCGGGTAGCCGTAGCCCCCGGACGGCGGCTGTGCTCCGTTGGCCTGCCCGTCGGCGTAGAGGTAGCCGAACGGGTCGTCGTCCTCGGGCGTGCTCGCGCCGTTGTTGCCGGGCGTCATCCCTTGGTGCTCCTAGCTGCGGATCGGGTGCTGTACGTGTGCGGAGAAGGCGAGCCTACCCGGTCCCCCTGAGCCGATCGGGTGACGCCGACCGCATCAACGCACTGACCTGCGTATCATCCCGCACGTCTGTGCTGTTTGGGACGAGATCGTTTCTCGACGTACATCCGTTCGTCCGCGGACTTCAGCACTTCGTCCGCCGTCATCCCGCAATGTGCCCAGCCGATGCCGAAGCTGGCCCCGACCCGCACGGCCCGTCCCTCGGCCCGGATGGGCTGGATGATCTCGTTGCGCAGCCGTACGGCGAGGTCCTGGGCGTCGGCCCGGCCGAGTCCGTCGGCGAGGATCACGAATTCGTCGCCGCCGAGCCGGGCGACGGTGTCGCCGTCCCGTACGCCGTTGCCGAGCCGGCGGGCGACCTCGATGAGCACCGCGTCACCCGCGTTGTGCCCGAACCGGTCGTTGATCGACTTGAAGCCGTCGAGGTCGCAGAAGAGCACCGCGAGCCCCTTGGCGCCGTCGTCGAACTCCGCGGCGGGCGCGACGGTGTGCACATGACGGTCGAACCCGTCGTACCCCTCGGTGTCCGGCGGGAAGTCGAAGTCGTGCCCGCGGTCGAAGACAGGCGGGCCGTAGGCGGCGTCGTGGGAGTCGAAGGACTCGAAGGGGTCCATGGAGTCGACGTCGGCCGGCAGCGCGTGCTGCGGCTGCTGCCGGCACAGCCGCGAGGCCAGCCGGGCCCGCAGCTCGGCGGAGTTCGGCAGTCCGGTGAGCGAGTCGTGGGAGGCGCGGTGGGCGAGCTGCAGCTCGCGGCGCTTGCGCTCCTCTATGTCCTCGACGTGGGTGAGCAGGAAGCGGGGGCCGTCGGCGGCGTCGGCGACGACGGAGTTGCGCAGGGAGACCCAGACGTAGGTGCCGTCGCGGCGGCCGAGGCGCAGTTCCGCCCGCCCGCCCTCGGCGGAGGTGCGCAGCAGGGTGCCTATGTCCTCGGGGTGGACGAGGTCGGAGAAGGAGTAGCGGCGCATCGCGGAGGCGGGGCGGCCAAGGAGGCGGCACAGGGCGTCGTTGGTGCGCAGGATGCGGCCGTGCTGGTCACCGCCCATCTCGGCGATGGCCATGCCGGAGGGCGCGTACTCGAAGGCCTGGCGGAAGCTCTCCTCGCTGGCCCGCAGCGCCTGCTGGTCGCGTTCCAGCCGGACCAGGGCGCGCTGCATGTTGGCACGTAGACGCGCGTTGCTGATGGCGATGGCGGCCTGGAAGGCGTACATCTGCAGGGCCTCGCGGCCCCAGGCGCCGGGCCGCCGGCCGTTGCGCGGACGGTCCACGGAGAGCACGCCGACCAGTTCGCCGGAGGTGCCGCCGCCCTGCGGGCCGGGCGCGTACATCGGGGCGAAGAGGCGGTCGGAGGGGTGCCACTCGTCCTCGAAGCGGGGCGCGGGCCCGTCGGTGTACCACTGCGGGACGTCGTCGTCGTCGAGGACCCAGCCCTCGGTGTGCGGTATGAAGACCAGGTCGCCCCAGCGTTCGCCCATGTTCAGGCGGCGGTCCCAGGACTCGCGGGAGCCGGCCCGTCCGGTGATGAGGGCCTCGGCGGCGGAGTTCCCGGCGAGGGCGGCGACCACGAGATCGCCGTCGGAGCGTACGAGGTTGACGGCCGCCAGCTCGTACCCGAGGGAGCCCACGACGCCGTCCGCGACCGTCTGCAACGTGTCCGCCAGGCTGCGTGCCGTGTTCATGTCGGCCATGGCCCGGTGCAGCTGCCGCAGCGACGCAAGACGGACGTAGGGTTCCGACTCGGACTCCATCCTCGCCCTCCCCCCGAGACCTCGGAGCGAATCAAGGGTTCTCTTCGGCGTATCGTCATACCAGCTTCCCCGCCACTGAATCACAGCGCGCTGCTCACTCGGTACACAGGGTCAACAATTCCTGCCCCTTGTGACTCAAGTCACAGCTAAACGTGAACAATTGCGTGGTCTTTCCGCGGTTTCCCCGCGCTTTTCCCGAACACGGTTTTCGCGGTGGTTGCGCGGGGTCCGTGCCCGGGGCGGGCGCCGGTCGGGCGTTGGTCCTAGGTCCCGGCTCCTGCCAGGGTCCGATGCGGCGCCCGTGGAGCGGAGATTAGCGTTTCCGGTGTGCTGAACACTCCCGCCGCCCCGGCCACGATCACCGTCCCGCCGCCCGCCCGGCATGCTGAGGGGGTGAGCAACGACGAGTTCCGCGCCGCCATGTCCCGTCTGGCCGCCGGCGTGGTCCTGGTGACCGCGCAGGAGCCGCCGCTGGACCCGGACGACCCGGGAGCCCCGGCGGGCGAGGACGTCGGCATGACCGCCACCTCGTTCCTGTCCGTCTCCCTGGACCCGCCGCTGGTCCTGGTCAGCCTGCGCGAGGGCTCCCGCATGGACGAACTCCTCGAGGAACAGCCGGTGTGGGCGGTGTCCGTGCTCTCCGAGAGCCAGCGGCACATCGCGGGCCGCTTCGCGATGAAGGGCCGCGTCAGCGACCGCCTGCTGTTCGCGGACATCCCGTACCTGCGCGGCGAGTACAGCGGCGCCCCGCTGGTGGGCGGCGCGCTGGCGACCCTGGAGTGCCGCACCGAGCAGCGCGTACGGGCAGGGGACCACACCCTGGTGATCGGCCGCGTCATGACCGCCCGTCTCCCCAGCGCGGACGGCGGCCCCCTGACCTATTTCCGGGGCCGTTACCGCCAGTTGGGCTGAAGGCCTCGTTCCCGCGCCCTGATAATTCCTTTCACCTGACGGGACATCCGTACCTAGGCTGCCCGGGTGACGACGACCACAGCACTTCGCATCGAAGAGATCACGCCGAAGAACCTCAAGGCAGCCCTCGGCATACGGGTCCGCCCCGACCAGGAATACGCGGTCGCACCGGTGGTGAACTCACTCGCCGAGGCATACGTCCACCCCGCTTCCGCCTGGCCCCGGCTGATCATGGACGGCGACCGCGCGGTCGGCTTCCTGATGGCCTTCCTCGACATCGACTGGCACGAGGACGGCGGCAGCGTCATCCGCTCCGGTCTATGGCGGCTGAACATCGCGGCGCAGGAGCAGGGGAAGGGGTACGGCCGGTTCGCCGTGGAAGCGGTGGCCGCGGAACTGCGCCGCCGGGGCGCGACCGAGTTCTACGTCACCTGGGAACCGGGCGACAACGGCCCCGAGAACTTCTACCTGACGCTGGGCTTCCACAAGAACGGCGAGGTGTCCGAGGGCGAGACGGTAGGCGTACTCGACCTGACCTGAACACGACTCCGCCAGCCCGGCTCCGCCGAACGCGAGAGCCGGCACAGCGCACCCCGAACGGACCCAGCCCCCACGACCCCGCAGTGACCCCTCCACCGAACCCACCCCCCAGGGGCGCGGGGAACTGCGCGCCCCACCCCCACAGCCCCGCAGCAAACCACCCACCGCACCACCCCAAAGGGGCGCGGGGAACTGCGCGACCAGCCCCCACAGCCCCGCAGCAAACCACCCACCGCACCACCCCAAAGGGGCGCGGGGAACTGCGCACCCCACCCCCACAGCCCCGCAGTGGACAGGCAGGCGCGCCCCGCGCAAAGGGCCGCAAACCACCCTCAGGGAAGCTGAGACCTCACTCCCAGCCCCGCGCGGAGCGCCCCCTCTTCCTCTCCGACCGCTGCTTCTTCTCCCG
The DNA here is from genome assembly GCF_055571535.1 of Streptomyces sp. NPDC030893. Classification (NCBI taxonomy): domain Bacteria; kingdom Bacillati; phylum Actinomycetota; class Actinomycetes; order Kitasatosporales; family Streptomycetaceae; genus Streptomyces; species Streptomyces sp. NPDC030893. The sequence continues at coordinate 50,399 of NZ_JBVIFC010000016.1, forward strand.
CAACCGCCGCTCATTGATCCCCCGCGGAACGCGCGTCGGCCGCCGCGGCTTCGGCGGAGCCGCACTCGCCTCCGCCAGCAGCGCCGCCAGCCGCACCGCCGCCGCCTCACGGTTCCGCCACTGCGAACGGTGCTCCGAAGCGCGAACGCTGATCACACCGTCGTGCAGCCGCCCGGCCAGCCGCTCCAGCGCCCGCTGCTTCCACACCTCGGGCAGGGCCTCCGTACGCGCGAGATCGAAACGCAGCTCGACCTGGGAGTCACTGGTGTTCACATGCTGCCCACCCGGCCCGGACGACCGCGAGAAACGCCACATGAGCTCCGCCTCGGGCAGCGAGACGGAACCGCGGATGACATGGGGACCGGACATGCCCTACAGGTTCCCGCGCCCGACCGGCCCACGTCACCCGAATAACAGGCACACCCCCCACGGAACCCGGCACGCCCCGCCCGGGAACCCGCACGAAACCCGGGTAAAGAAAGTAAAGCGAGCTGGAACCTCGCGTACCCCCCTCCACGTTCAAGGTGGTAGCTGTAGCTTCTAGCCGTACGTAAACGAGGGAAGGGACTCCCAACAATGGCTGTAAGCCTGTCCAAGGGTGGCAACGTCTCGCTCACCAAGGAGGCTCCGGGCCTGACCGCCGTCACCGTGGGCCTCGGCTGGGACGTCCGCACCACCACCGGCACGGACTTCGACCTCGACGCCTCGGCGATCGCGGTCAACACGCAGGGCAAGGTCTACTCGGACGCCCACTTCGTGTTCTTCAACAACAAGCAGACCCCGGACAACACCATCGTCCACACCGGTGACAACCGCACGGGTGAGGGCGAGGGCGACGACGAGGCGATCAACGTCAACCTGGCCGCGCTCCCGGCCGACATCGACAAGATCGTCTTCCCGGTGTCGATCTACGACGCCGAGAACCGCTCGCAGAACTTCGGCCAGGTGCGCAACGCCTACATCCGCATCATCAACCAGGCCGGCGGCGCCGAGATCGCCCGCTACGACCTGTCGGAGGACGCGGCCACCGAGACCGCCATGGTCTTCGGCGAGCTGTACCGCAACGGCGCGGAGTGGAAGTTCCGCGCCGTCGGCCAGGGCTACGCCTCGGGCCTCGTGGGCATCGCCCAGGACTTCGGCGTGAACGTCTGACGGACACCGCGTCCGCAACGGAGCCCCGGCCCGGCCTTCTCCCGGACCGGGGCTCCGTCCTGCGCCGCCCCCCGCACCGGCGCCCTCACCACCGCGCCCGGCCGTCCGGCCACCCAGCCGCCCGGCCACCCGGCCCCCGCTCAGGGCCGCTCCGGCCGCCCCTCCCCGTACAGCCACTCCTCCCAGATCCCACCGAAGTCCTCGTCCGGCGCCGACTCCTCCACGTACGCCGTGAACTCACCGGTGTCCGCGTTGCCATGACGGTGCTTCCGCGCCCACCCCCTCACCAGCGCGCCGAACGCCTCGTCACCGACCGTCTGCCGCACCTTGTGCAGCACCATCGCACCGCGCCAGTACACCGGCGTGGCGGAAATGCTCGCCGCATCCGGCGGTTCCGCCGGCGGAAAGGCCCACAGCGCCTCGTTCGTCCCCGCGTCGGGGAAGTACCGACCCGCGTACAGCGCGTCGAAGGTCTGCTGCGCACTGCCGCCGCCGTGCTCCTCCTGCCACAGCCACTGCGCGTACGTCGCGAAACCCTCGTTCAGCCACATGTCCCGCCAGGACCGCGGGGAGACGGAGTTCCCGAACCACTGGTGGGCGATCTCGTGCACCAGCAGTCCCATGTCGGGCGCGCCCGGAAAGACCGGCCGGTTCTGCGTCTCCAGCGCGTACCCGACGTCCCCGGGACGGTCGACGATCGCCCCGACCGAGGAGAACGGATACGGCCCGAAGGTCCGCTCCCCCCAGGCCACCACCTCCGGGATCCGCTCCAGGACCGCCCGGCTCGCCCCCACCTGACCCGGATCGACGGCCGTGTACAGCTCCGGCCCGTCCCCGGACTCCGTGTGCTCGATCTCCCACCGGCCGACGGCCACGGTCGCGAGATAACTCGCCATCGGCTCCTGCGTACGCCACCGGTACGTCGTACGGCCCGCCTTCGTCTCCTCGCCCTCCGGCTCCCCGTTCGACACCGCCCGCAGCCCCTCCGGCACCGTCACCGCGACGCTGTACGTCGCCTTGTCGGAAGGGTGGTGGTTGCCCGGGAACCACGCCATCGAACCCACCGGCTGCCCCAGCGCCAGCGCACCGTCGGCGGTACGCAGCCAGCCCTCCTCGGAGCCGTCCGGATCGGTGACCGTCTCCGGGGTGCCGGAGTAGCGGACGACGACACGGAACCGCGCGCCCCGGTCGACCGCGTCGCGCGGCCGGAGGGTCAGCTCCTGGCCGTCACGGCTCCACCGCGCGGCCGTGCCGCCGACGGTGACCGCCTCGACGTCGAGCCCTTCGAGGTCCAGGTTCAGCGCCGGGAGGTCCCGCACCGCCCGGGCGTCGATCGTCGCGGTGCCGGTGAGACGGTGGGCGCGCGGGTCGTAGGCGAGGTCGAGCGCGTAGTGGGTGACGTCGTACCCGCCGTTGCCGGACTCCGGGAAGTACGGATCACCCGCACCGGACGCTCCGGCCCCGCCGGAACCGGCCTCCGGACCACTCCCGCACGCGGCCAGCGACACCGCGAGCAGAGCAGCGACGACACCGCGCGAACCGGCACGGAAGCGTGAAAAGGGCACTCCCGGATCCTATGAGGGCCGACGCCGCGAGCCGTGACACCATCACCCACGTGCTCGACATCGGCTACGCCCTCTCCCACCGCTTCCCCGACCCCCCGCAGACCGACTACCGCCGCGCGGACGTCCACGCCCTGCGCCACGACCTCTTCTGCGGCGACATCTACCTCGCCGACACCAAGGCGGACCGCGAACTGTCCACAGCCTGGGGATGGGTGCCGGTGCTCGACTTCGCGTGGGCGCTGTGCGACATCGTGGAACTCCTCGACCGCGACCCGGCCGGCTCCCGCGCCTCCCGCCCCCAGCACGCCGAACTGGACTTCACCGAGTCCACCGACCGCCTGCTCTTCGAGCGCCGCTTCGGCTGGGTGGACATCGAAGCCGAGTGGCTCCCCGCCTCCGAGCCCCCGCTGACCTTCTCCCACAGCGAACTCCGCCGCGAGGCCCGGGACTTCCTCCACGACCTCATCGCCGACCTCACCGACCTCCACGACGACCTCGCCGACAACCCGGCCATCTGGACCCTCCAGGCCCGCCACCCCCGCCTGAAGTAGCCGCCCCCGCTCAGCCCTCCACCCTGATCCCCAGCTCCCCCGCCAGCACCGGCGCCAGGTCCAGCAACTGGGCCGTGCTGATCACCGCCCCCGACAGCCGGTCCACCCCCCTCGCGATCTCCAGCGACGCGGCACCCCGCAGGTCCACGTCCTTCAGCGTGGCCCCAGAAAGGTCCGCGCCCTTCAGCGCGCAGTCCACGAACTCCACCCGCTCCAGCCGCGCCCCGCCGAAGTCCGGCTCGACCAGCACACAGCCCTCGAACACCACGTCCTTGAGCCGGGCCCCGCGCAGATTCAAAAAGTCGATCTTCCCGCCCCGGACCAGCACCCGCTCCAGCCCCGCCCCGTGCAACTGCGTACCCCCGAGCCGCGCGTCGGTCAGCTCGACGTCACGCAAGGTCGCCTCCGCGAAATCGGTGCCCACACCCCGCACCCCGGCCAGCACCGAGTCCAGCACCCGCGCCCGGGACAACCGCACCTCGTCCAGCACGCACTCCGTCAGCGCGCAGTCCATGAAGCGCGCCCCGCCGCCGTCCTGCCCCGCGAAGTCCGTCTCCCGGAACTCCAGCCCGTCGTAATCCCCGTCCGGCTCCAGCCCACCCCCCTCCCACCGCTCCAGCGCGGGCAGCCGCAGCTCCGGCCGCCGTGCCGCCTTCACTCCCGGACCACCCGCCGCTGTCCTCACCATGACCCCATGCTGCACCCCACCACTGACAATCCACCTGACCTGCGAAAACCCCGCGCATGTCACATCCCGGCGTCCCCGCTCCGTCTCATCACCAAAGCCCGGAAGCGACCCGACCGAGGGAGACCCCCAGCCATGCACCGCATCACCGTCATCGGCGGCGGCTTCGCCGGACTCACCGCGGCCATCACCGCGGCGGAGGCGGGCGCCGAGGTCACCGTCCACGAGGCCCACCACACGCTCGGCGGCCGCGCCCGCACCGCCGGGGGCCCCTACCGGACGAACGACGGACCCCACGCCCTCTACAACGGCGGCCCGCACTGGACCTGGCTCCGCCGGCGCGGCCTCATCGGCCCGCTCGCCCCGCTGCCGCCCCTGGAGGCGACCCGGCTGCGCCTCCGCCACCGGGGCACCCTGCGCCGCACCCCGCCCCTCGCGATGCTGAAGCTGCTGCGCCGCGCCGCCACCCGGGCCCCCGTCGACACCGACTTCCTCACCTGGGCCACCAAGGTCGCCGGCGAGGAGGGCGCGCGGGCCGCCGCCCACTACGCGGCGGTCGCCCTGTTCCACCACGACCCGGGCTCCCTGTCCGCCGCGTTCGTGCAGGAGCGCCTGCGCCGCGCCACCACACTCCCCCCGGAGGCCCACTACCCGCGCGGCGGCTGGGGCGGGCTCATCGACCGGATGGCCGCCCGCGCGTGGAACCTGGGCGTACGGATGGAGACGCTGTCCCGCATCGACACCGTGCCCACCGACACCCCCGTGGTCGTCGCCACCTCGCTGGACTCCGCCCGCCGCCTCCTCGGCGACACCTCACTGACCTGGCCGAGCGGCCGTACCGTCCTGATCGACCTCGCCGTACGCACCCGGCGCGGCGACGCGTTCGCCGTCTCCGACCTCGACGCCCCCGGCTGGCTGGAACGCTTCACCGCCCAGGACCGCACCCTCGCCCCGGCCGGCGAACAGCTGATCCAGGGCCAGATCCCCATCGCCCCGCACGAGTCCAAGGCGGACGGCACCGCCCGCGCGGAGGAACTGCTGGACCTGGCCTACAAGGGCTGGCGGGAGCGGGTCACCTGGCGGCGGCAAGCGGTCGCGAACGGCCGCACCGGCGCCGTCGACCTGCCCGGCACCAGCTGGCACGACCGGCCCGCCGTCGACCGGGGCGACGGCGTCTACCTCGCCGGCGACCAGGTCGCCGCACCCGGCGTGCTCTCGGAGGTGTCCTTCAACAGCGCCCTGACGGCCGTCTCACTCGCACTCGGCCGGAACACCCTCGACCTCGAGCACGCTTGAGCCCGCACCCTGGAAGCCGCTACGCCGCCCACCGCACACCACTACCGTGCGAGAAGTGATCGACATCCCGGCGGAACTCGCCGCCGCCCAGGAGAAATACAACAAGGAAGCCGGCCGCGCCTTCATCGCCGCCCTCCCCGACCTCACCGCCACCTTCCTGGACCGCTGGAACCTGCGCCTCACCGGCACCCCCATGCACGGCGTCAGCGCCCTCGTCCTCCCCGTCGACCGCGCGGACGGCACACCGGCCGTACTCAAGCTCCAGATCCGCGACCACGAAAGCGAGGGCGAACCCACCGCCCTGCGCCTGTGGAACGGCGACGGAGCCGTCCGCCTCCTCGACCACGACGAACCCACCGGCACCATGCTCCTCGAACGTCTCGACGCCACCCGGATGCTCGCGCACCGGCCCGACGTGCACGAGGGCGTCCTGGTGATCGCCCGCCTCCTCGCCCACCTCCACACCACCCCGGCCCCCGACGGCATGCGCCACCTCCGCGACATCACCGCCTCCATGCTGGAACGCACCCCCGCCGCCCTGCACCGCATCCCCGACCCGGCCGCCCGCCGCATCGTCGCCGACTGCGCCGCCGCCGTGCGCGAAGTCGCCGACGAACCCGGCGACCGCCTCCTCCACTGGGACCTCCACGACGAGAACGTCCTCGCCGCCGACCGCGCCCCCTGGCTCGCCATCGACCCCAAACCCCTGGCCGGCGACCCCGCCTTCGACCTCTGGCCCGCCCTCGCCAACAACTTCGACCCCGACGACATCCTCTGGCGCTTCGACGCCATGACCGACGTCCTCACCCTGGACCGCGCACGGGCACGCGCGTGGACGTACGGCCGCGTGCTCCAGAACTGCCTGTGGGAGACCGAGGACGGCCGCCCGCTGGACGAGGCGGACCTGGAGATCGCACGTCGGCTGCACGGTCGTACGACATGAGGAATCCCGGGCAGGAACGGGTCCCGCCCGGGATCTGATGGAGCCCCCTGTCGGATTCGAACCGACGACCTACGCATTACAAGTGCGTTGCTCTGGCCAACTGAGCTAAGGAGGCACCGCGCGGCGCGCGCGAAGGCTGGTCCACTGTACACAGTGGCAGTTTCGCCGAGCCACGCACTTGTGGGAGTGGCCCCCCTCGCTCACTCCACGTCGTATTCGAAGGTGTACGGCACCTTCGTCTCCCCGTGCCGGTAGGTGAACCCGCCCCTGCCGCGCAGCCCCGTCAGCTCGTCGGTGCCCGAGCCCTCGACGACTTCCAGGGTGCAGTGGACGGTGCCGTCGCTCTCGAAGCGGCCGCGCTCCTCGAGGGCGAAGGTGCCCGCGCGGCCGTCGACGCGGCCGGTGAGGAGTTCCATGCCGGCGAAGCCGCCGGTCGTGTCCGTCAGGTAGCTGATCGAGTAGTCGCACGTCGTGGCCTCGGCCTCGATGCCGCCCGAGAAGGCGTTGGTGACCGTGGCGTGCGCGAGCCGGGGGAGGGTGCCCTCCGCGGTGACGGGCTTCTCCTTCCAGTCGGTGAAGGTGAAGTGGCCGGTGACCCTGGTGGTCGGCATGGGTGTCCCCTTCCGAGGTGACGGATGACGGATGCGCCTGACGGCGTCCCCCACCCTCCCCGCCGTACCTGACACCTTCTGTCAGGTACGGCCGGACAATGGCCCCATGCGTGCCGACCGTCTCCTCTCCCTGCTCCTGCTGCTGCAGAACCGCGGCCGGATGACCGCGCCCGAGCTGGCGGCCGAGCTGGAGGTGTCGGTGCGCACCGTCTACCGGGACATCGAGGCGCTCGGCGCCTCCGGGGTTCCCGTACGGGCCGAGCGCGGGCCGGAGGGCGGCTACCGCCTGATGGAGGGCTACCGCACCCGGCTGACCGGGCTGACCGACACGGAGGCCGGTTCACTGGTCCTGGCGGGGCTGCCGGGAGCGGCCAGGGACCTGGGACTGGGTGCCGTGCTGGCGAGCGCCCAGCTGAAGATGGAGGCGGCCCTGCCGGGAGAACTCGCCGAGCAGGCACGGCGGGTACGCGAGCGGTTCCATCTGGACGCGCCGGCCTGGTTCCGGGACGCCGACCCCGTGCCGTACCTGGAGCCGATCGCGCGGGCGGTGTGGGAGCGGCGGGGGCTGCGGACCCACTACCGGCGCTGGCGCGGCGAGGTGCACAGGGAGCTGGGTCCGCTGGGGCTCGTCCTGAAGGGCGGCCTCTGGTACCTGGTGGCGCTGGCGGAGGACACCGTACGCACCTACCGGGTGTCGCGGTTCCTGGCGGTGACGGACACGGGTGAGGAGTTCGTCCGCCCCGCCGGGTTCGACCTGGCCGCGTACTGGACCGAGTCCTCCCGGCGGATGGAGGCGGCGACACGGCAGGGGACGGCCCGGGTGCGGCTGTCACCGCGAGGGCAGAAGCTGCTGCCGATGCAGTTCGGGGCGGCGGGGGTGCGGGCGCTGGCGGACGCGGGGCCGGCGGACGGGCGGGGCTGGGTGGAGGTGGAGCTGTCCGTGGAGTCGGAGCAGGTGGCGACGGGCGATCTGCTGCGGCTCGGCGTCGAGGCGGAGGTGCTCGGGCCCGAGCGCCTGCGGCAGGCGGTCGCGGCGGCGGTGGCGGTGCTCGCGCACCGGTACGCGGGCGAGCGGTGATCGACCGGGAAGCCGCACGACCACACGCGTGGTCGAAAGTTTTCGCGAAATTCACAGCCCGGGAACTGCTGACAACCAGGTGAACGCCAGGTACCGTCCTGTGCCAGTTCACCCATGTGGACCTCACCACAACGGAACACCCGTCGTGGCATCACCTTCCTACTCGGATCGTCCGGCACGTTCCTGCCGGTAGAAGGGGACCATTCACCATGGCCACTGTCACGTTCGACAAGGCGACCCGGGTCTACCCCGGCTCCACGAAGCCCGCCGTCGACGCCCTGGACATCGAGATCGCGGACGGCGAGTTCCTCGTCCTCGTCGGCCCGTCCGGCTGCGGCAAGTCCACCTCGCTCCGCATGCTCGCGGGGCTCGAGGACGTCAACGGCGGTGCGATCCGCATCGGCGACCGCGACGTCACCCACCTGCCGCCGAAGGACCGGGACATCGCCATGGTGTTCCAGAACTACGCGCTCTACCCGCACATGACGGTCGCCGACAACATGGGCTTCGCGCTCAAGATCGCCGGCGTCAACAAGGCGGAGATCCGGCAGAAGGTCGAGGAGGCCGCGAAGATCCTCGACCTCACGGAGTACCTGGACCGCAAGCCGAAGGCGCTCTCCGGTGGTCAGCGTCAGCGTGTCGCCATGGGCCGGGCCATCGTGCGTGAGCCGCAGGTGTTCCTCATGGACGAGCCGCTGTCGAACCTGGACGCCAAGCTCCGTGTGTCGACCCGTACGCAGATCGCGTCGCTCCAGCGCCGTCTGGGCATCACCACCGTGTACGTCACCCACGACCAGGTCGAGGCCCTCACCATGGGCGACCGTGTCGCGGTCCTCAAGGACGGTCTGCTCCAGCAGGTCGACACCCCGCGCAACATGTACGACAAGCCCGCGAACCTCTTCGTGGCCGGCTTCATCGGCTCCCCCGCCATGAACCTGATCGAGGTCCCGGTGACCGACGGCGGCGTGAAGTTCGGCAACTCGGTGGTGCCGGTGCAGCGTGACGCGCTCTCCTCGACCAGCGACAAGACCGTCACCGTCGGCGTCCGCCCGGAGCACTTCGACGTGGCGGGCCCCGACTCCGACCTGGGTGTCGCGGTCACCGTGAACGTCGTGGAGGAGCTGGGCTCCGACGCGTTCGTGTACGGCACCGCGCGGATCGGCGGCGAGGCCAAGGACGTCGTGGTCCGCGTCGGCGGCCGTGACGTCCCGGAGAAGGGCAGCGAGCTGCACGTCGTGCCGCGTCCGGGTGAGACCCACGTGTTCTCGACGTCGACCGGTGCGCGCCTGTCCGACTGAGACCGGTACCGCTGAGGCGTCGTATTGACGTGAAGGGCCCCGCAGTGCGTCTGCGGGGCCCTTCACGTTGTCGACAAATACCCCGGCAATACGGGCATTTCGAGCGCGTACGTCAACACGCTGCCCGGAATCCCGCGTTCCCCGTCCCCCGTAACGGTGACGGAATGTTTCCCTTCCGCTACCGGGCGCTACCCTCACACGCGTGAAGCACTCCACTAACCCTCAGACGCGTCGCGGCCGGGGCCCTGCCCGTCGGATCGGCCGTTCCCTCGCCCTCGTCCTGCCCGTCGTCCTGGTGCTCTCCGGGACTCTCGCGGTCGCGGGGGTCAACTGGTCGGGAGCCCCCGCGAGTCCGGTGCTCACCTCCGCGGACACCGCCGCGTCCGGCGCCTCGTCGCGGGGCGGTGCCCGTGCCCCGCAGGAGGTCCTGCGGGACAAGCTGCTGGTCGAGCTGCAGAAGGAGAACCCGGGTGTGGCGCTCACCCATCTCCAGGAGGCGGTGAACGACCGTCCGTCCCTGGCGAAGCACTGCGCCTGGATCGCCCGCTCCCTGGGCCGGGCCGCGGTCCGCGTCTACGGCCCCAACCAGGCCCAGTCCTACGCCCGCCCCGTCTGCGACACCTCCTTCGCCACAGGAGTAACCACAGCCAACAACTGACCCCACCCCGCCAAACTCCGGCCCCCCTGCCGCCCCACGGCGGGCCCCAGGCTGCCGCCCCACTGCGGGCAATCGTGCCTCCCCCAGAGGAGGTGCCCCCAGGGCGGCACGGGTGGGCGGTGGGGGCACCTCCCGCTCGAGCGAAGCCGAGAGTGGGGGAGGCACCCCGCCGACGCCGGGCTGCGCAACATCCCCCCGGCCCACCCCGACACCGCGCACCGGCACCACAGACCTCCGCCGGCCCAGCGCCGCGTAAAGTGCCGCACATGACCGACCCACGTGCCGCCACCCGCCCCACGCAAGCCGTCATCCTGGCCGGCGGCCAGGGCTCCCGGCTCCGCCCGTACACCGACGACCGGCCCAAGCCGATGGTCGAGATCCCCGGCACGGGAACCCCGATCATCGGCCACCAGCTCACCTGGCTCGCCGAGGAGGGCGTCACCGACGTCGTCGTCTCCTGCGGCCACCTCGCCGAGGTGCTCCAGAAGTGGCTGGAGAGCACCGAGCTGCCCGTCTCCGTCACCACCGTCGTCGAGACGGAACCCCTCGGCCGCGGCGGCGGCCTGAAGTACGCCGCCGCGCACCTCCCGCACCCGGACGAGCCCTGGTACGCCACCAACGGCGACATCTGGACCCGTTTCTCGCTGCGCGACATGGCCGACTTCCACACCGAGCGGGACGCCGTCGCCACCCTGGCCCTGGCCCGCCCGCGGATCCCGTGGGGTGCGGTGCGCACCGACGGGTTCGGTCACATCACCGACTTCATCGAGGCCCCGCCGTCGACGTTCGAGATCAACGCGGGTGTGTACGTGTTCTCCTCCGCGTTCGCCGGTCTGCTGCCGGACCGGGGTGACCATGAGCGCACCACGTTCCCGCACCTCGCGCGTGAGCGGCGCCTCGCCGGGTTCCCGATCCCCCAGGGCTCCTACTGGCGGGCGATCGACACCGCGAAGGACCTGACGGAGGCGGCGAAGGAACTCGCGGCGCTGGGCCGCTGAATCCTTCCTTCCGCCCCCTCCCACCGCCCAGGCACGACAGTGGGGTCCCGCACGGACACTCCGTGCGGGACCCCACTGTCGTACGCGCCGGAGCGCGTCACCCCAGGAGGCCGCCCACCAGGCCGGGCCTCCCGGAGGAGCCGCCGCCGTCGCCGCCGGGGGCGCCGCTGCCTCCGGAGGTGCCGCCGCCGGAGGTCGGGCCGGTGGTGGTGCTCGGGGCCTGGCCGGCCGGGGAGGACTGCTGCGGCGGGGCCTGGCCCGCGCTGCCCTGGGTCTGGCTGGGCGTACCGGTGGCGGACTCGGCGCCCTGGGTGGCGCCGGGGGTGGTGGTGTCGGCGGACGGGCCGGCGGAGCCGGAGGTGGCTCCCTGGGTGGGTGAGTCGGAGGCGGACGGGCTCTCCTTCTCCTCCTGGGTTTCGCCGGAGTCCTCCGGCAGCGGTGATCCGGGGAGTTCGTTGCGCGGGGCCTCGCCGGGGCCGGGGACGACGACCCGGTCGGCGTCGCGGACGGCTCCGCCGAGGAGTGAGCCGACGAGCATGCTGAGTCCGCACACCATGAAGGTGATGAGGACGCCGCGCCGCAGGACGTAGCTCCGCAGGTCCCAGATGTCGGCGCGGGGGCCGAGGCGGCGCCAGGCCGCGCCGGCGAGGCGGCCGTCGACGGAGTAGACGGGGGCGCCCGCGATGATCAGCGGGGACCAGGCGGCGAGGTAGATGATGTCGGGCGTCTCGTAGACGGGGACGCTCTTCCAGCTGACGGTGACCAGCAGCGCGGCCGAGAGCGTAGCGCCGACCGCGGCGGCCAGGCGCTGCCAGCAGCCGAGGACGGTCAGGACGCCGACGACGATCTGGGCGAAGGCGATGGCGAGGCCGGAGCCGATGGGGTGTTCGAGGGCGAACTGGCGCAGCGGCTCGGCGGCCTCCCAGGGGTGCAGGGTGTGCAGCCACTTGACCATGGAGCCGCGGGTGCCGCCCTCGAAGTAGAGGGGGTCGCAGAGCTTGCTCATCCCGGCGTAGATCGAGATGCCGCCGAGGAAGACGCGCAGCGGGAGGAGGACGACGCCGAGGTTCATCCGGCGGCCGGGGTAGTAGGCGTGCCGGGCCGGGTCGTCGCCGTGCCGTCGGGCGCGGCGGCCGGTGGGCTCGGCGTCGTCGTCGGGGAGGGGTTCGTCGTAGCCCTGGTAGGGGTGGTCGTAGCCGGGTTCCTCGTAGGCGCTGCCGGCCTGGCGCATGGGGGGCAGCAGGGGCCCGTCGGGGTGGCGGCGCTGGGCGCCGACGAACGGGGTCTCGATGGGCTGGGTGTCGGGGCCGTCGTCGTAGCCGTATCCGGTGTCCGTGTGGGGCAGGAGCCGGGTGGCCGCGGAGTCGGTGAACAGGTCGTCGGCGTGGCGGACGCCTTCGTGCTGCCGCACGGCCTGGAGCAGTCGGTGGGCGCCGGTGTCGTCGGGGGCGGACCGGCCGCTCCAGACGACGGGGCGGCGGCGGGCGGCGGCCGGTCCCGGCGCGCCCATGCTGGTGACGACGGGGATGCGGGCGGTGTCCTCGGCGGCGCCCGCGTACCGTGCGATCCGCGGCGAGGAGGCGCGCCGCGCCGAGACGCCCAGCTGCACGCGGAAGCTGGCGTGATTGACGATGACCTGCGCCGGATCGCTCGGCACCTTCACCATGCTCAGCGCGGGAGCGTCGTCGAGTCCCGACGAGCGGTCCCCCGTGGGAGTGCGGGGTGTTCTGGTGTCCACACTCATCTAACCGAGTGACATGGCGTTAGGACACTGCCTTGACCCGCCGGATGTGTCCGGACCGCGTCAAGCCGGTCCGGACCGCCCGGAATCCTCCATCCGGGTGACATGACCGTACACCCGTTCGCCCCCCGCCGTGGCGTCGGCGGTGCGTGCTCACCCGCGCCGGCGGGCCGCCTCGTACAGCACGATCCCCGCCGCGACACCGGCGTTGAGCGACTCCGCGCCGCCCGGCATGGGGATCCGGACGCGGACGTCGCAGGTTTCGCCGACCAGGCGGGACAGGCCCTTGCCCTCGCTGCCGACGACGATGACGACCGGGCCGTCCAGGGCCTCCAGCGCGCCGAGTTCGGCCTCGCCGTCTGCGGCCAGGCCGACGACGGTGATCCCGGCCTTCTTGTACGCCTCCAGCGCGCGCGTCAGATTGGTGGCGCGGGCGACGGGCGTACGGGCGGCCGTGCCCGCGGACGTCTTCCAGGCGCCGGCGGTCATCCCGGCGGCCCGCCGCTCGGGCACGACGACACCGTGGCCGCCGAAGGCCGAGACGGAGCGGACGACCGCGCCGAGGTTGCGCGGGTCGGTGACCCCGTCGAGGGCGACGATCAGCGGGTCCTGGCCCTCGTCGTGGGCGTTCGCGACGAGGTCCTCGGGGTGCGCGTACTCGTAAGGCGGGACCTGGAGGACCAGGCCCTGGTGGTTCAGGCCGTTGGTCATGCGGTCGAGTTCGGGGCGCGGCGCCTCCATGAGGTTGATGCCGCCGCGCTCGGCCGCGAGCTGGAGCGCCTCGCGCACCCGCTCGTCGTTGTCGATGAACTGCTGGACGTACAGCGTGGACGCGGGCACGCCCTCGCGCAGCGCCTCGACGACCGGGTTGCGGCCGACGACGAGTTCGGACGTGGAGCGGCCCCCGCCGCGCCGCGGCTGCGGACGGCCGCCCTGGGCGCGCCGTGCCTTCGCCTGGGCGGCGCGCTGCTTGGCGTGCCCCTTGCGCATCTCGGCGGGCGGCGTGGGCCCCTTGCCTTCCAGGCCCCGGCGCCGCTGGCCGCCGCTGCCGACCTGCGCGCCCTTCTTGCCGGACATGCGGCGGTTGTTCGCGGCCATGAGGTACCCGTCTCCTTGACTCCTCCCCCGGCTGAATCAGGGGGATTGCTGGCTCACGCTGCCTGCGGATCAGCGACCCGGCAGGTCTTCCACGATCAACACCAGCCGGGTTGAAACCAGCCCGGTTCGATACCGCAAAGCGTGGAGGTGCATGTGCTGTCCTGGCTCTCGATCAGCACGGTGTACGCGCTTGGCTCTCGCGACGCACAGCACTCACCCTACTCGATCGGGCGGACCGCGTTTTCCCGCGAGGGGAAAACACCGGGACCGGCAGGGGCCGGTCTCAGCGGGGGCCGAGGCTCCAGCGCGGCCCCTGCGGGCTGTCCTCGATCACCAGGCCGGACTGGCCGAGCTGGTCGCGGATGGCGTCCGCGGTGGGCCAGTCCTTGCGGGCGCGGGCGGCCTCGCGCTGGTCGAGGACCATACGGACCAGGGTGTCGACGACGCCGTGGAGGTCCTCGCCGCCGTCGCCGTCGCCGGCCCACTGCGGGTCCAGCGGGTCGAGGCCGAGCACACCGAGCATGGCGCGGACCTCGGCGAGCCGGGCGACGGCCGCTTCCTTGTCGTCGGCGGCCAGCGCGCTGTTGCCCTGGCGGACGGTGGTGTGCACGACGGCGAGCGCCTGGGGGACGCCCAGGTCGTCGTCCATCGCCTCGGCGAAGGCGAGCGGCACCTCGTCGGCGGGCTCGACCGGCCCTCCGGCGAGTTCCACGGCGCGCTGCACGAAGCCCTCGATCCGCGCGAACGCGGACTCGGCCTCGCGCAGGGCCTCCTCGCTGTACTCGATCATCGAGCGGTAGTGCGGGGTGCCGAGGTAGTAGCGCAGCACGATGGGCCGCCAGCGCTTGACCATCTCGCTGACCAGGACGCTGTTGCCGAGCGACTTCGACATCTTCTCGCCGCTCATGGTGACCCAGGCGTTGTGCACCCAGTAGCGGGCGAACTCGTCGCCGTAGGCCTTGGCCTGGGCGATCTCGTTCTCGTGGTGCGGGAAGATCAGGTCGAGGCCGCCGCCGTGGATGTCGAAGGCGCTGCCGAGGTACTTGTGCGCCATCGCCGAGCATTCCAGGTGCCAGCCGGGGCGTCCGCGGCCCCACGGCGTCTCCCAGCTCGGCTCGCCGGGCTTGGCCGTCTTCCACATGGCGAAGTCGCGCGGGTCGCGCTTGCCGGTCTCGCCCTCGCCGGAGGGCTGGAGCAGGTTGTCGAGCTCCTGGTTGGACAGCTTCAGGTACTCGGGGAACGAGGTGACGGCGAAGTACACGTTGCCGTCGGCCTCGTAGGCGTGTCCGCGCTCGATGAGGCCGCGCATCATCTCGACCATCTCGGTGATGTGGCCGGTGGCGCGGGGCTCGTAGGTCGGGGGCAGGCAGCCGAGGGCCCGGTAGCCGTCGTTGAAGGCGCGCTCGTTCTCGTAGCCGATGGACCACCAGGGGCGGTGCTGCTCGGCGGACTTGGCGATGATCTTGTCGTCGATGTCGGTGACGTTCCGGACGAACGTCACCTCCAGGCCGCGGTACTCGAACCAGCGGCGCATGATGTCGAAGTTCAGGCCCGAGCGGATGTGCCCGATGTGGGGTGCCGCCTGCACGGTGGCACCACACAGGTAGATCGAGACGCAGCCCGGCCGGAGCGGGGTGAAGTCACGGATCTGCCGGGCGCTGGTGTCGTACAGGCGAATGGTCACGGCACCAGGGTAGTAGGCGCGGGGGTGTGCGGTGCGCCTCTGGCGGTTTGGACGTCGTATGTCACGCGCGGGCCGGAGGGGGCTTGTCGCGCCCACGCGGCGGAGCCGCATATCGACACGGCCCCGCGCCCCTGTCAGGTCGGACGGCTCACCCTTCTTGCAGGACCAGCGCTGTTGCCACTGCCATGAGGCCTTCCCCCCTCCCCGGGAAGCCCAGGCCGTCCGTCGTGGCGCCGGAGACCGAGACCGGGGCCCCCGCTGCCTCGGAGAGGAGCTTCTGGGCCTCTTCCCGGCGCTTGCCGATCTTCGGGCGGGGCCCGACGACCTGCACGGCGATGTTGCCGATGCGGAAGCCGGCGTCACGGACGATGCGGGCGGCCTCGGTCAGCAGGGTGACGCCGGAGGCGCCGGACCACTCGGGGCGCCCGGTGCCGAAGTGCTGCCCCAGGTCCCCGAGGCCGGCGGCGGAGAAGAGGGCGTTGCAGGCGGCGTGGGCGACGACGTCCGCGTCGGAGTGGCCGGCCAGGCCGGGGCCCTCGCCGTCCCACTTGAGGCCGGCGCACCACAGTTCGCGGCCGTCCTCGAAGGCGTGGATGTCGGTGCCGATGCCGACCCGGGGCAGGGGGTACGGCTCAGAAGCCATCGTTGAGCCTCCTGCGGGCCAGGACCGCCTCGGCGAGGACGAGGTCGAGGGGACGGGTGACCTTGAAGGCCTCCTCGTGCCCGGGGACGGTGACGACGGTGAGGCCGAGCTGTTCGACCATGCTCGCGTCGTCGGTGACGTCGTCCTTCACGCTGTCGTGGGCGCGGACGAGGGTGGCGCGGTCGAATCCCTGGGGGGTCTGTACCGCGCGCAGCAGGGAGCGGTCCGGGGTGGCGACGACGGGTTCCGGCTCGCCGGGTTCGCCGGCGGGCTCGACCTGCTTGACGGTGTCGGCGAGGGGCAGCGCGGGGACGACGGCGGGCGCTCCGTCGCGTACGGCCTCGATGACGGCGTCGACGGTGTCGACGGGGACGAGGGGGCGGGCCGCGTCGTGCACCAGGACGATGTTGTAGCCGGGCGGCAGGGCGTCCAGGCCGAGTTTCACGGACTCCTGGCGGCTGTCCCCGCCGGGGACGACGACGAAGTCGGTGCGGTCGGGCAGCGCGTGCGCGTCGAGCAGCGTCCTGACCTCGGCGGCGCCGTCGGGCGGGGCCACGACGACGACCAGGGAGACGGCACGGGAGTCGGCCATCGCGCGGACGGCGTGGATGAGCATGGGCGTGCCGCCCAGTGCGCGCAGGGCCTTGGGGGCGCCCGGTCCGAGGCGCACTCCACGGCCGGCGGCCGGGATCACGGCCGCCGTGCGGGTCGCCGGGCGGCCGGTGGCGGGGTTCGGGGACGGCGGAGGGAGCGGATCGGCAGACATCGGTTCCTGTCAGGTTTGTGTGCTCGGCCTACGTGGGTATGGCCTGGGCGTACCCCCTGCTCCCGGAGCGGGGGGAGTGCCGGGCGTGACGCCTTGACCAGCCCCTTCCGTGACTCTGGTCGAGTCGACCGCCCGGGCCCGGCACGCCAGGGGTGGGACGTGGGTGATGCCCCGTCCCTCACCACGACGCAGGAGCAGCGTACGTACGGTGTCGGGGTACGAAGATGCCGCAGCGCCCGGCGACATTCATGACGTCATCGGGCACCGCGGCATTCCGGTGTGCTGAGGGTCGGCTGCTGCGCTCCGCCGAGCGCGCGAAGCCGTGCCTCAGGAGGCCGGCCTCAGGAGGCGAGAACCTCGTCGAGCAGGGCCTCGGCCTTGTCCTCGTTGGTGTTCTCAGCGAGGGCGAGTTCGCTGACCAGGATCTGACGCGCCTTGGCGAGCATGCGCTTCTCACCGGCGGAGAGTCCGCGCTCGCGCTCGCGACGCCACAGGTCACGCACGACTTCCGCGACCTTGATGACATCGCCCGAGGCGAGCTTCTCGAGATTTGCCTTGTAGCGGCGGGACCAGTTCGTGGGCTCCTCCGCATACGGTGCGCGCAGCACCTCGAAGACCCGGTCCAGCCCGTCCTGACCGACCACATCACGTACGCCGACGAACTCCGCATTGTCCGCTGGCACACGTACCGTCAGGTCACCCTGGGCGACCTTCAGCACCAAGTAGGTCTTGTCCACGCCTTTGATCTGGCGAGTTTCGATAGCCTCGATCAGCGCGGCCCCGTGATGGGGATAGACCACGGTGTCGCCAACCTTGAACGTCATGTGACAGGTACCCCTTCCGTGGCTATCCAGGGTAACACGGATACGGCGTCTTCTGAATGGCGTTTTCGCAGGTCAGGGCCATTCTCGGGGCTTGACAACTGCAACAGGAACGTGCTGCGGGCGCCTAACGGAAGCAGGTATTCGCAGGTCGGAGCGGCTGTTCGGCGTGAGCGAATCGCGCATGTCACACGCTTCCGGAGCCCCGCGCAGGCGGTTGAACGTCCCTGTATGTCCGGTTCCGCGTCTTCGAGTTCCGCTACTCCGTTCGGTGAGCCCGGCCGGGTTCCGGCCGAATCCGGAATTGATCACACGGTGTGAGGATCGACGCCCCGGTGATCAATTCCGCGGCCGTCCGCTCATTCCTTCACGGGAAATCCGGGACGGGCCGAATGAAGGTGTAGTGGCGAGGTTTACCAATGAGTCACTTGTGGCTCATGGGGCTGATGGGACGCGACCCGACGCGACCCCGATGTGACGGGACCGGCCGGGCCGCGGCGACCGGTGATCGGGTGACGGCGCCGGCCGCGCACACGGCTTCCCGGGCTAACCCGCGCCGCTCGGGGAGGGTCGGGTGCGGCACCGCGGGGACGGCTCGGTAACCTGAGGCCGCTGACAGACACTTAGGGCGGCTTTACCCGAGTCGCCAAACGCTCGAGTCAAGGAGTTGCCGCCGCCGTGAGCAGCAGCCTTCGACGCGGCGCACTCGCCGCCGCCGCCATCGCGTTCTCGATCGCCTCGCTCTCCGCGTGCGCGGCCGGCAACAACGCCCAGACGCTCCAGATCCAGCCGGACAACGCATCGACGACCGTCGGACCCATCAAGGTCCAGAACGCCATGATCGTCACCCAGCCCGACCTGGAGTCGACCGGTCCCGCCGTCATCGCCGCAGCCCTCTTCAACGAGGGCCGCACCGACCAGACGCTGGAGTCGGTCACCCTGCCCGGCACCGGAAAGACCGCCGAGCTGTCCCCCGCCGAGGGCGGCAGCCTCACCATCCCGGCCGGCGGTTCGCTGATCCTCGGCGGCGAGGGCAACGCCTCGGCCGTCCTGCCCAGCAGCCGTGAGGCCGTCCAGGACGGCAACGCGCAGCGGGTCACCTTCACGTTCAGCGAGACCGGCGAGGTGAGCCTGCGCGCCATCGTCTACCCGGCCGAGAGCTTCTTCGAGAAGTGGGGCCCGAGCGACATCCCGGCCGCGCCGGGCGCCTCGGAGGAGTCGTCGGAGAAGCCCTCGGACGAGCCGTCGGCGGAGTCCTCCGACCAGCCGGCCGACGACAGCACGGACGACGGCCGGACCTCCGACACCGACACCCCGACGGACGCGGCCTCGGCCAGCCAGTCCTCCGACCACTGACCAACCCCCCACACCAAAGGGCGGGCCCCCACCGGGGACCCGCCCTCCACATTTCCACACCGCCGCGCCCGCCGCGCCTCCGCGTGCCTCGCGCCGCCGCGCCCGCCGCGTACCCCGCGTGCCTCGCGCACCCCGCCTGCCGCGCCTCCGCGCCCTCGCGCACCCCGCCTGCCGCGCCGCCGCGGCCTCCGGCCCCCCGCGCCTCCGCGCCTGCCGCGCCTGCCGCGCCAGCCGCGCCAGCCGCGCCAGCCGCGGGCAATCGTGCCGCAGGGCGGCACGGGTGGGCGCGACGGCACCCCGCAAACGCCGGGCTGCGCAACACCCCCCGCCCGCACCCACGACTACGGGCAGCCGACGCACACCACGGCCCGCGGCCCAAGGCCCAGACCGCGGCCACGGCCTACGGCTCGAACTTGTACCCCAACCCCCGCACCGTCACGAGATACCGCGGCGCCCCAGGATCCGGCTCGATCTTCGCCCGCAACCGCTTCACATGCACATCGAGCGTCTTCGTGTCACCGACGTAGTCCGCCCCCCACACCCGGTCGATCAGCTGCATCCGCGTCAGCACCCGCCCCGCGTTGCGCAGCAGCATCTCCAGCAGGTCGAACTCCTTCAGCGGCAGATCCACCTTCGTGCCACCCACGGTGACCACATGCCGGTCGACGTCCATCCGCACCGGCCCGGCCTCCAGGGCCGCCGGCGCCACCTCCTCCGGCTCCCCCCGCCGGCGCAGCACCGCGCGGATGCGCGCGACCAGCTCCCGGGAGGAGAACGGCTTGGTGACATAGTCGTCGGCGCCTATTTCCAGCCCGACAACCTTGTCGATCTCGCTGTCCTTGGCGGTCACCATGATGACGGGAACGTTGGAGCGGCCGCGCAGCTGGCGGCAGACCTCGGTGCCCGGCAGACCGGGCAGCATCAGGTCGAGGAGGACGAGGTCGGCGCCGTTGCGCTCGAACTCGTCGAGTCCGTCGGGCCCGGTGGTCGCGACGGCGACCTCGAAGCCCTCCTTGCGGAGCATGTACGACAGGGCGTCGGAGAAGGACTCCTCGTCCTCGACGACGAGCACACGGGTCACGGAAGGACCTCCGGGGAGGGAAGCGTTTCGTACGCGGATGAATCGGAAGAGTGGGGGGATGAGGGTGACGCCCGCCGGGCCTCGGCGTCGAGGCCTTCGTGGTCGTCGTCCCGGTGGGACATCTCGTGGTCGCGGTCGCGGGCCGCACGGCCCTCCGGCAGCCGCAGGGTGAACGTGGAGCCCTGGCCCTCGGCGCTCCACACGGTGAC
This sequence comes from Streptomyces sp. NPDC030893, assembly GCF_055571535.1. Classification (NCBI taxonomy): domain Bacteria; kingdom Bacillati; phylum Actinomycetota; class Actinomycetes; order Kitasatosporales; family Streptomycetaceae; genus Streptomyces; species Streptomyces sp. NPDC030893. The sequence goes on from NZ_JBVIFC010000016.1 coordinate 70,633, forward strand.
TTCCCCGCCGTGCGAGGCGGCCACGTGCTTCACGATCGCGAGGCCCAGTCCCGTACCGCCGGTGGCACGGGAGCGTGCGGGGTCGACACGGTAGAAGCGCTCGAAGACGCGCTCCTTGTCCTTGTCGGAGATGCCGATGCCCTGGTCGGTCACGGCTATCTCGATCAGGTCCCCGCCGGGCTGGGCGACCGTACGGGCCGCGATGCCCACGCGGGTGCGGGCGGGTGAGTAGTTGACGGCGTTCTCGACGAGGTTGCCGAGCGCGGCGGCGAGCTGGCCCCGGTTGCCCCAGATGCGCAGGTCGTCGGCGCCGGCCGCGGCCATCGTGATCTCCTTGGTGCCCGCCGCGTGCCGGCAGCGGTCGATGGCCTCGGCGACCAGTTCGTCGACGCGGATGGGTTCGGCGTCCTCCAGCGGGTCGTCGTTCTGCACCCGGGAGAGGTCGATGAGCTCCTGCACGAGGTTGGTCAGCCGGGTCGCCTCGATCTGCATGCGGCCGGCGAAGCGCTGTACGGCCTCGGGATCGTCGGAGGCGTCCATCACGGCCTCGGAGAGCAGCGAGAGCGCCCCGACGGGGGTCTTGAGCTCGTGGCTGACGTTGGCGACGAAGTCGCGTCGTACGGCCTCGATGCGGCGGGCCTCGGTGAGGTCCTCGACGAGCAGCAGGACGAGCCGGGAGCCGAGCGGCGCCACCCGCGCGGACACCGCGAGGGCCTCGCCGCGTCCGGTCCCCCGGCGGGGCAGGTCCAGCTCGACCTGGCGTATCTCGCCGTCGCGGCGGGTGTCGCGGGCCATCTTCAGCATGGGCTCCACGGCGAGCTTGCCGCCGCGGACCAGGCCGAGGGCGTACGCGGCGGAACTGGCCTTGACCACCGCGTCGGCCTCGTCGAGGACGACGGCGGAGGAGCGCAGCACGGACAGTACGGTGTCCACGCCCGGCGGGAGCACCGGGTCGGTGTGCAGGGAGGTGCGCGTGGGGCGCCGCTGTTCGCGTTCGCTGAAGCGGACCGCGAGCATGGCGATGACGCCGGTGAGCACTCCGGCGATCGCAGCCACTGCGGCGACCGCCGCGTTCACGTCCATGAGTCCAGGTTAGGCATGGGGCGGCCGGTGCCCACAGCCGTCGGAGGGCGAGCTCGAACACTCGTCGCCCAGAGTTCACCTTGGCGCCAGGGGTGGTTCATTCCGGGTGACGGAACCGGACGCGTAAGGGGCGGAACGTGGCACCGTGGGCAGGAGCCCGGGTCCCTGAAGCCCGGACGGACGTACGAGAGGAACCCTGATGCGGGACGCGTACCACGAGGAACTGGATTCGATCGGCGACGGTCTGGTGGAGATGGCCCGGCTGGTCGGCTCGGCGATCGGGCGCGCCACGACCGCCATCCTCGACGCCGATCTGAAGCTGGCGGAGAGCGTGATCGAGGCGGACCAGAAGGTCGACGACCTCCAGCACGACCTGGAGGCGCGGGCCATCGCCCTGCTGGCACGCCAGCAGCCGGTGGCGACCGACCTGCGCATAGTCGTGACCTCCCTGCGGATGTCGGCCGACCTGGAGCGCTCCGGCGACCTCGCCCAGCATGTGGCGAAGCTCGCGCGGCTGCGCTACCCGGAGCGCGGGGTTCCGCGCGATCTGCACGCGACGATCCTGGAGATGGGCCAGCTCGCGCAGCGCCTGATGGCGAAGGCAGCCGAGGTGATCATCACCAAGGACGTGGACCTGGCGCTCCAGCTGGAGCAGGACGACGACGCGATGGACCTGCTCCACCGCACCCTCTTCCAGCACCTGATGGACGACCGCTGGAAGCACGGCATCGAGACGGCGGTCGACGTCACGCTGCTGGGCCGCTACTACGAGCGTTTCGCCGACCACGCGGTCTCGGTCGCCAAGCGGGTGGTCTACCTGGTGACGGGCGAGCACGCGGACGAGATCCAGGCGGACCTCCAGACGGAGATCCAGACGGTGCCGGGCACGGAAGGCGCCTGACCGCCGGCGGCTCGACGGCCGTACGCGGGCCGGTCCGGGCGCGTTCAGCGGGCGCGCACGGGCCGGCCGGGGCCCGTACGAGCCCCAATGCGCCGTTGATGCGCCCGGCGGGGCGGGCATGCAATGGGCACAGGTGTGCGCAGGCCCCAGCCCCGAGGAGGGACCCATGGCCGAAACCCCCGGCACGACGCCCGACCCCGCGCAGGAGCGCGAGACCGAGCGGCCGGCCGAGATCAGAAACCTCACCCTGATCGCCGCCTGCGGCTGCGGCTCGGGCTGCGGCTGCGGCTGCCAGTCGGGCAACCCGTGCCAGTGCGGCTGATGACGCGAGACGTCACCTGAGGTGAGACGTCACCGAAGGCCCCGGCGCCGTCGCTCTTCCGGCCGCCGGGGCCTTCTCCGCCCTGCCTCCTGCCTTCCTGCCTCAGGACGCCTTCACCTCGGGCGCCGCCGTCTCCACCCGGTGCGCGACCGGCTGCTCGCCCGCTCCCGGCAGCCGGCGCATCAGCAGCCCGTACCCCAGAGCCGCCACCGTCCCGACGACGGCGCACAGCCCCCACAGCCACTCGGCACCCCAGCGGTCGATGACGAACCCGGACATCAGCGGGGCGACGAGGGCGGCGACCGCCCAGGACATGGTGTACATGCCCTGGTAGCGGCCGCGCCCGTGCGCCGGGGAGAGCATGACGACGAGCCCGGTCTGGGTCGGCGCGTTGACGATCTCGGCGAGGGTCCACACGCACACGGTGAGGGCGAAGACGGCGACCGACCCGGCGAAGGCGGTGAGCCCGAACCCGTACCCGGCCAGCAGGGACGAGGCGATGAGCAGCTGCCGCGGGTCCCGCTTCTCGATGAACCGGGTGACGGGAAGCTGAAGGACGACGATCAGCACACCGTTGACGGCGATGGCCATACCGAAGTCCGCGGGCGAGAACCCGGCCTCCCCCATCGCGACCGGCAGCCCCAGATAGCCCTGCTGGAAGACGAGGGCGACGAGGAACGACAGCCCGACGACACCCATGTACCGCCCGTCCCGCAGCACGGTCCCCAGCGAGACGGACTCGCCCTCCGCGGAGGCGGGCCCCGAGGCGTCCTTCTCCGGCCGGGACTCGGGCAGCTTGACGAAGACGAGGACGGCACAGACGAGCGTCATGACCGCCTCGATCAGGAACCCGGCGAGATAACTGACCTCGGCGATGAACCCGGCGCCCGCGGAGGAGATCGCGAAGCCGAGGTTGATGGCCCAGTAGTTGAGGGAGAAGGCGCGGATACGGTCCTCGGGCCGCACGATGTCCGCCATCATCGCCTGCACCGCGGGCCGGGAGGCGTTGGAGGCCATGCCGACGAGGAAGGCGACGGCCGCGATGGCGGCGGGGTCCTTCATGAAGCCGAGCAGCGCGACGGACAGCCCGGTGGCGGTCTGGGAGACGAGCAGCGTGGGCCGCCGCCCGAGCCGGTCGGTCATCACTCCCGCGCCCAGCGACGAGATCACCCCGCCGAGCCCGTGCAGCGCGACGACGAGTCCGGCGTAGGAGGCGGAGTACCCGCGGTCCAGCGTCAGGTAGAGCGCCATGAAGGTGGCGACGAACGCGCCGAGCCGGTTGACGAGGGTGCTGGTCCACAGCCACCAGAACGCGGGAGGAAGCCCCGAGACGGACTCGCGCAGGGCACCTCTGACTCCGGCGACCGACATGGAAGACCCCCGTGGATGTAAGCGGCTGATACGGCGAGCACAACTTACAAACCCGGCGATCCGGGAGGCCACCCGATTAACAGATCCCGTCAACCGTCCGCCCATCGGGCGGGGCGCGCGACGCCCGCACGGCGTCGATTACGCTCGGGCGCATGGCCGACGCACCGTACAAGCTGATCCTCCTCCGCCACGGCGAGAGCGAGTGGAACGAGAAGAACCTGTTCACCGGCTGGGTGGACGTCAACCTCACCGCAAAGGGCGAGAAGGAGGCGACGCGCGGCGGCGAGCTGCTCAAGGACGCCGGCCTGCTGCCCGACGTGCTCCACACCTCCCTCCAGAAGCGCGCGATCCGCACCGCGCAGCTCGCCCTGGAGTCCGCCGACCGCCTGTGGATCCCGGTGAACCGCAGCTGGCGCCTGAACGAGCGTCACTACGGCGCCCTCCAGGGCAAGGACAAGGCGCAGACCCTCGCGGAGTTCGGCGAGGAGCAGTTCATGCTCTGGCGCCGCTCCTACGACACCCCGCCGCCGGCGCTCTCCAACGACGCCGAGTACTCCCAGTTCTCCGACCCGCGCTACGCGACCCTCCCGCCGGAGCTGCGCCCGCAGACGGAGTGCCTCAAGGACGTCGTCGTCCGGATGCTCCCGTACTGGTTCGACTCGATCGTCCCCGACCTCCTGGCCAACCGCACGGTCCTCGTCGCCGCCCACGGCAACAGCCTGCGCGCCCTGGTCAAGCACCTCGACGGCATCTCGGACGCCGACATCGCAGGCCTGAACATCCCCACGGGCATCCCCCTCTCCTACGAACTCGACTCCGACTTCAAGCCCCTCACCCCGGGCGGCACGTACCTCGACCCGGAGGCCGCGGCAGCGGCCATCGAGGCGGTCAAGAACCAGGGCAAGAAGAAGTAGCCCCGCAGCCACAGGTCCCCTCCTGCGGTTTTCCGCCGGTAGGGGACCTGTCGTGTGCGCTGAGACGGAGGTCCCGGGCTGCGCGTTCTGTCTGCCCGTCGTCTCAGCGCCCGGCATGCTCCTGGCTGGTCGGCACGGGTGCGGCCGGACGGACGGCGGTGAAGAGGTCCTGGTACTCGTCGCGGGTGGCGGAGAGCAGTAGCAGCCATTCGTCGCAGCCCTGCCACGGAGAGAGGTCGCCGCCGCCTCCGCGCACCACTCGCGGTCCGTCGCCGGTGCGGGGGCGTGCGTCGGTGGGCGCGTCCGTGAAGTGCGGGATCCACACGTCGGCGCAGATTTCGCTCGCCGACCCCATCGCGGCCGGCCCGAAGGCGTTCTCGGCCGCGGCGGTGCGCTTCTCGTCGGAGAAGTCGCCGAGCACGTGGTCCTCGTCCGGTCTGCCGTTCCCGCGGAAGGTCAGGGTGGTCGTGCCCGCCCGGGCCGCGTACTCCCACTCCGCCTCGCTGGGCAGCCGGAAGGGAAGTGTTCCGAGCAGGTCGTCCACGTCGTCCTCGAGCCGGGCCGTGCTCGTGTCCGTTTCGGCGAAGCCGTCCTCGTACTCGGGCAGCCAGTACCGTACTTGCGCCACCGTGAGCGGATGCCGGGCGATCAGGAACGGCTCGACCCGCACTTCTCGTACCGGCCGGGCCTGGACGGCCCATGTGAAGAACGATTCGAGGTCGTCGTCGTAGTCGCCGGCTCGCTCGATGGCGCGAACGGCGTCCAGTTCCTCGTCGGACAGACCCATCCGGAACGTCCCGCCGGGGACAGCCCGGAAGACCACTCCGGAGGGGGTGTGCCGCCAAGCCGGTCGGCCGGCCACCGTCTCCTGAGCCCACATGGCGCCGGACGCTAGCAGTCGTGCGGCCTCCATCGGTGGGGTCGGGCTGCGTCGGGTATCCGTTCTCCGGCCGTCCTAGCGATCGCTAGTCATCCTTTTCGTGAGCTGCGCGGCAGTCCGAGATGTTGTCCGGGCGGCGCTCCTCAGACTTCCTCTACCTCTGCTTCTCTGCTTGATAGGTCGTCACTCCACTCGCGTCGCCAGTGTTGACGCCCTTCTCCGGCCCTTCTACGTTGACCTAGCGCTCGCTAAGTAGAGGCGAGTCCTCAGGCACGGACACCGCACCGAGGAGAGACCATGCGCAGAGGCAGCTGGGTTCTGACCGGATCGGCCGTGGTCCTCGTGGCCGCCTCGGCCGTCACCCGGTTCACGGTCTATCCGGCCATGCACCAGATACCGGACGACACCAAGACCACGTTCCGGTTCGAGGGCACCGCGACGCTGCTGAACCCGGCGGCCCTGGAGAAGGGCGACTTCGGGCAGGCGTTCATGGCGGGCCTGCCGGTGCATCTGGACCGGACCGTCGAGGTGCGGGACACCGACGGCGGGACCGCCGTCATCTCCGACAGTGCCGCGCTGGCCGGGCGCGACGGCACGAAGCTGAACACCACCGAGAGCGTCTGGGCGGTGGACCGCCGCGACCTGACGGAGCGGCCGGCTCCGAAGGGGTCCGGTGCGGCGAAGCACGAGGGCCTGGTCGTCTCCTGGCCGCTGGAGCCCGAGCGGCGGGACTACCGGTTCTGGGACACCGGCACCCAGAAGGCGGTCCCGGCGACGTACGAGCGGACGGAGACCGTGGAGGGCCGGGAGACCTACGTCTACGCCGTCGAGGCCTCCGGCCCGCTCGCCGACCCCGCCACCGTCGAGTCCCTGCCTCCCGCGCTGCCCCGGCAGGCCGTGGCGGGCCTTGTCGCCGCGCTGCCCGCGGACCAGCAGCCGCCCCCGGAGGCACTGGCCGCCCTGCCGGAGACCGTGCCGCTCACCTACACCTCCACCACCGAGCGGACCGCCTGGATCGACGCGGACACCGGTCTGTCCCTCAACGGCGACCTGCACCAGACGGTGGTCGCCCGGACCGCGGGCGAGGGCGGGCCGGTGACGCTGTTCCCCGTGACCGACGTCGAGGTCCAGGGCGCGAAGGCGTCCGTGGAGAAGCAGGCCGACGAGGCCGCCACCACCGCGCGCCTGCTGTGGCTGCTGAGCACCGGCGGCCCGGTCGGTCTGCTCGTCCTGGCCCTGCTGCTCGGTCTCCTCGCGGTCCGCAGCGCCCGCCGCGGCGGCGGCCCGGCCGGCGACGGCGGGCGGTCCGGGCAGGCCCCGTCCGCGGAGCCCCGGACACACGCGGGCTGAGGGGGGCCACCGGCTCAACGGCCGTGGGTGGAGCGGTTGTTCTATTCTCTCGGCGTGAACAGACGGTGGGTGTCGATGCGGGCGGTGGACCGGGCCCTGGGTGGGCAGGAGCCGCCGAGCCGGTTGCAGCGGTGGGCGGCCCGGCATCCGGTGCGGGCGGGGCTCTGGGCCGGCGTTCCCTTCGGGGTCTTCTTCGCGGTGATCGGGCCCGGGGAGGCGGCCGACGGGCTGTGGGCCGCGCTCGGCGGGCTGGTGATGGCGTTCTGCTTCGGTGGCTTCGCCTACGTGGAGCGGCTCCGGCAGCGGCGGCTCTCGCGGCCGGGCGCGGGGGAAAGAGCCTGAGCGGGTGGGGCGGCGCGTCTCCTGGGGTGAGGTCCTGCTCGTCGTGCTGGTCTGCTGGCTGGTCAGCTGCCTGGGGTACGCCGTGTTCGCCGCGCTGGACGAGCCGGGGCTCGCGGTCGCGCCGTTGCTGGGGGTGGGACTCGTGCGGTGGTTCTGGGCGCGCCACCGGGACGTGCCCGCCGCGGTCGCCGCGGCCTGCGCGGGGGTCGTGGTCCTGTTCGGGGCCGTCGACGTCCTGCGTCCGGACCGGGGACGGTACGTCGGCGACGCGCTGGCCACCGGACTCGGCGCGACGGCGGCCCTGGTCGTCTTCGCCCTGGTCTGCCGCGTCCGCGTGCGCCGCGGTGGCCGGAAACGCTGAACCGCCGGGGAAACGGTGTTTCACTGACGTACATGTCGACGACTCTCGGTGTGTCCACGCCCGACCAGGCCTCCTACATGCTGCGCGCCGCCGCGGGTGACGCCGGCCGGGCGTACAAGGGACGGATGCTCGACCTGCTGGACATCCGAGCCGGGCACACCGTCCTGGACGCGGGGTGCGGTCCCGGTACCGACCTGCCGGCGCTGGCGGAACGCGTCGGGGACGGGGGCACCGTCATCGGTGTGGACCGGGACCCGGCCATGCTGGACCGGGCCCGGGTGCGCACGGACGGTCTGCGTCAGGTGGAGCTCCGTGAAGGGGACGTCCACGCGCTGCCCGTCGCGCCGGGGACGATCGACCGGGCGAAGGTCGACCGCGTGCTCATGCACGTCGACGATCCCGCGGCGGCGCTCGCCCAGCTCCACCGCGTCACCCGGCCCGGGGCCCGTATCGGGCTGGCGGAACCCGACTGGGACACGCTGATCGTCGACGCCGGGGACCTGGAGACCAGCCGCGCCTTCACCCGGTACACCTCGGCGGAAGTGGTCCGCAACGCGACCGTCGGGCGGGGTCTCGCACGCCTTGCCGAGCAGGCGGGCTTCCGCGTCGAGACCGTGTACGCCACGACCCCCGTGTTCCGCGACTTCGAGGACGCGGACCACACCCTCGGTCTCGGCCGCAATCTGCAACGGGCCATCGACGACGGGCACATCGACCGGGACCGCGGCCGTGACTGGTTCGCCGGTCTGTCCCGGGGGAACGGGGGGACCGGGCCGGACGGGGGGCCCGGGGGGCCCGGGGGGCCCGGGGGGAGCAGGGGGGCCGGGGCCTTCTACGCCTCGTTCACGCTGATCAGCGTGGTCTGTTCGCGTTGACGCGCCGCCCGGGTGCCCCGGACGGCCATCGGGCCACGCGTGCATCGTGGCGCCCTTCAGGCCTTGCCCACCGCGTTCCTCGGACCGTGGACGGCCAGGCCGGTCACTCCGGGGCGTTACCGGGCGACGGGCGCTGCAGCAGGTGGGTGAAGGCGTCCAGGTTGCGGGTGGATTCACCGCGTGAGACGCGCCAGTCGTACTCCTTGCGGATCGCGGAGGCGAAGCCGAGCTCCAGGAGGGTGTTGAAGCTGCCGTCGGCGGCTTCGAGGACCTGGCCGAGGAGCCGGTCGAGTTCCTCGGCGGTGACGGCGGCGAGGGGCAGGCGGCCGGTGACGTAGATGTCGCCGAGCGGGTCGACGGCGTAACTCACGCCGAAGAGCTTGAGGTTGCGCTCCAGGAGCCAGCGGTGGACGCCGCTCTCGTTCTCGTCGGGGTGGCGGATGACGAAGGCGTTGAGGGAGAGCGTGTGCCGTCCGGCGATGAGGGAGACGGTGGTGGAGAGCTTGCGGGTGCCGGGGAGCTTCACGACGTACGAACCGGGGTCGGGGTTCTCCCACTCCAGCTCGGCGTCCTTCAGGACGCCCTCGATGACCCGCGTCGCCTCCGTCACCCTGTCAGCCATGGTGCGAGCGTACGGCACGGCGGTGGGCCTGGGTCGCGGCCGTGTAGACGTCGGCGGTGGCGGCGGCCGCGGTGTCCCAGCCGAAGGACTGGGCGTGCCGGGCGGCGGCCTCGCCCATGCGGTCGGCGAGGTGCGGGTGGTCGGCGAACTCGCGCAGCACGCGCGCGTAGGCGCCGGGGTCGTGGCCCTGGACGAGGAAGCCGGTGCGGCCGTCCCGTACGGCGACGGGGAGGCCGCCGACCGCGGCGGCGAGCACCGGGGTGCCGGCGGCCTGCGCCTCTATGGCGACCAGCCCGAAGGACTCGCTGTAGGAGGGCATGACGAGCACGGACGCCGCGCGGAACCAGTCCGCGAGCTGTTCCTGTCCGACGGGCGGGTGGAAGCGGACGACGTCGGCGATGCCGAGCCGCGCGGCGAGCTTCTGCAGGCCCTCCGGCTTGGCGAGGCCGCTGCCGCTGGGGCCGCCGACGACGGGGACGCAGAGGCGTGAGCGCAGCTCGGGGCGTTCGTCGAGGAGGGCGGCCACCGCGCGCAGGAGCACGTCGGGGGCTTTGAGGGGCTGTATGCGTCCGGCGAAGAGGGGGATCAGGGCGTCGCCGGGCAGGCCGAGGCGGGCCCGCGCGGCGGCGCGGCCGTCGGCGGGGCGGAAGCGGCCCAGGTTCACGCCGGGGTGGACGACGGCGACCTTGCCGGGGTCGGCGGCGTAGTGCGTCACGAGTTCGCCGGCCTCCTCGGCGGTGTTGGCGATCAGCCGGTCGGCGGCCGTGACGATCTGGGTCTCGCCGATGACGCGGGCGGCGGGCTCGGGGGTGTCGCCGTCGGCCAGGTTGGCGTTCTTGACCTTGGCCATGGTGTGCATGGCGTGCACCAGCGGGACGCCCCAGCGCTGCGCGGCGAGCCAGCCGACGTGGCCGGAGAGCCAGTAGTGGGAGTGGACCAGGTCGTAGTGGCCGGGGCGGTGTCCGGCCCAGGCCTGCATCACGCCGTGGGTGAACGCGCACAGCTGAGCGGGCAGCTCCTCCTTGGCGAGGCCCTCGTAGGGGCCCGCGTCGACGTGCCGGACGAGGACGCCGGGGGCCAGCTCGACGGTGGGCGGGAGGGCGGCGGCGGTCGCGCGGGTGAAGATCTCGACCTCGATGTTGATCGCTGCGAGGCGCTGCGCGAGCTCCACGATGTAGACGTTCATGCCGCCGGCGTCGCCGGTGCCCGGCTGGTGGAGCGGGGAGGTGTGCACGGACAGCATCGCCACGCGACGGGGCCTGCGGTGCAGGCGCAGCCGCGCCGGGGCGGTGGGGGAGCGCCGCCCGAGCCTCGCGATGTACTGGCTCACGTGCGTTCCTCCTCGCCTGCGGACATGGCTGTCGGAGGGTCGTGCGGGCCCTCCGGTGAGCCTCAACGCCGGAAGGTTCGGTTCCCATTTCCGGCGGGGCTGCCCGGTTCCGGTCTTTGCCGAATCATTACCGACTGTCGCTCAACCGTTCGAGGCGCGGGGTGTGTGGCGGCCGCGCACCCGTCCCGGCACCCCGCGCGGGTACCCCCTTACCCTCGTCGGTATGACTGTCCGCGCCGCCTCCCGCCCCGTCGTGGGCACGGTGACGCGCGGGACCACCAACCCCAACCGGCTGCGCCGCATGGACCGCTGGATCGCGGCCACGCACGGCGCGGAACTGCGCCGCGCGGGAGATCCCCTCGCCGTCGACCTCGGGTACGGCGCGGCGCCCTGGACGGCGGTCGAGCTGCTGGACCGGCTGCGCACCGTGGCGCCGCGCGTGCGCGTGACGGGCGTCGAGATCGAACCCGCGCGGGTCGCGGCGGCCCGGCCGTACGAGCGCGAGGGGCTGTCCTTCCTCCGCGGCGGATTCGAGATCCCGGTACCGGGGCGGCCCGTGCTGGTCCGCGCGGCGAACGTGCTGCGCCAGTACGACGAGGCCGAGGTGGCCGCCGTGTGGGGGAGGCTGTGCGCGCGGCTCGCGCCGGCCGACCCGGCGGCGGGCACGCGCGGGGGGCTGCTGGTCGAGGGCACGTGCGACGAGATCGGGCGCCGGCACGTGTGGGTCGCGCTCGGGCCGGAGGGCCCGCGCACCGTGACCTTCGCGACCCGGCTGGGCTCGCTGGAGCGCCCCTCGGACCTGGCGGAACGGCTCCCCAAGGCGCTCATCCACCGCAACGTCCCCGGCGAACCGGTGCACGCCTTCCTGCGCGACTTCGACCGCGCGTGGGCGGCCGCCGCGCCCTACGCCTCGTACGGCGCACGCCAGCGCTGGATCCGGACGGTACGGTCCCTCACGCCCGACTGGCCGGTGACGGACGGCCCGGCACGGTGGCGGCAGGGAGAGATCACGGTGCGCTGGGAGGCACTGGCACCGCGCGACTGAGGGGGCCCGCCCCGGCGGACACCGCTGACACCGCACGGCTGAGCGGGCAACACCCCGACGGGCACCGCTCCCGACGGTCGCCGCTCCGCCCGGCCCCGCCCACCGCGTGCCACCTCCCAGCACCCCTGCCGGCAGGCGCCACCCCGCCGATAGCCCACCCGGCAGGCGCACCCCCGACGGGCGCCACTCACCACGGACCACCCTCCCGGCGGGCGCCACCCCGGCAGCGCACCCACCGCAGGCGGCCCACCCGCCCCGGAGGGCGACCCACCCGGCGGCTGCCCTTCCCAGCAGACGAGGCCCCGCCCGGCGAGCGCCCCACCGCAGGCGACCCACCCCACCCCGAAGGGCGACCCACCCGGAGGCTGCCCCACCCAGCAGACGAGGCCCCGCCCGGCGAGCGCCCCACCGCAGGCGACCCACCCCACCCCGAAGGGCGACCCACCCGGCGGCTGCCCCACCCAGCAGGCGACGCCCCGCCCGGCACGCGCCACCCGGCGAGCACCCCACCCGCAGTGCACCCCCGGCGGTTGCCGCGCACCCCAGACGTCCCTCCCGGCGGGCGCCACCCCGGCAGCACCACCCACCGCAGGCGGCCCACCCGCCCCCGGAAGGCGACCCACCCGACGATTGCCCCACCCAGCAGCCGACGCCCCGCTCAGCAGGCGCCACCCGGCGAGCACCCCACCCCGAAGGGCGACCCACCCGGCGGCTGCCCCACCCAGCAGACGAGGCCCCGCCCAGCAGGCGCCACCTGACGAGCACCCCACCCGGCAAGCGCACCCCCGACGGGCGCCACTCACCACGGACCACCCTCCCGGCGGGCGCCACCCCGGCAGCGCACCCACCGCACGCGGCCCACCCGCCCCCGGAAGGCGACCCACCCGGCAAGCACACCCCCTGCGGTGCACCCCCGGCGGGCGCCACCCCGGCGGGCGCACGGGCGCACCCCCGGCAGGCGCCACCCCGGCAAGCGCACCCCCGGCGGTTGCCGCTCGCCACGAGCGGCGCTCCCGGCGGATGACCGCCCCGGCGGGGAACGATCTCCGTGAGTCGTTCGTCACATGGGCGGGGCGATCGTCGTGCCGGGGAATGGCGGGTGGGGAGGGGCGGGAAGTACTCCCTCTGTCGTTTCGCGCGCCGGCATGGCAGCATCCCCCTGGCGACCAAATGTTACTGACGGTTAATCAGGCGGGGGTGGCGTCATGGGGGCAGGCAAGCGCGGGTTGCTCACGGCGGCCGTGACCGTGGTCTGCGCGGTCACCGTGCTGGCCGCGCCGGGTACGGCGTTCGCGGCACCCGCTCCCCCACCGCCCCCGGGCGCGACCGCGAGCGTCACCGTGGTCGTCACCGACAAGGACCTCGAAGACGTACGCAAGAAGCTCGAGAAGCTCTACCGCGCGGCGGCGGTGGCCACCGAGGAGTACAACACGGCCGAGGAGAAGGCGCGGAAGCAGTCCGCCGAGATCGTCCGGCTGGCGGAGAAGATCGCCGAGGGCCGGGAGAGGCTCGACGACCTGAAGGACCGCGCGGGCGCCGCGGCCGCCGCCCAGTACCGCGGTGGCGGGCTGCCGCCCGAGGCCCGCCTCATGCTGAGCGACAGTCCGCAGGCGTTCCTCGACGGCGCGGACCGGGTCCGGCGGGGCGAGCACGCGGCCAAGGGGCTGCTCGGGGAGATGACCCGCACCCAGCAGGACCTGGAGCAGTACGCGAAGGACGCGGACGCCCAGTGGAAGAAGCTGGAGGCCGGCCGCAAGGCCAAGGCCGAGGCCCAGAAGAAGATCGAGAAGCAGATCGAGGCGGCCGAGAAGGTCGAGTCCGAGCTGGAGCAGGAGGAGAGGGAGCGCCTGGCCCGGCTGGAGCGGCAGGCCGCCGACCGGGCCCAGGCCAGCTGGCTGGGCTCCGGCATCCTCGACGAGATCGACGGCAAGGCGACGCCGCAGGGCAAGAAGGCCGTGGCGTACGCCACCGCGCAGATCGGCAAGCCGTACCAGTGGGGCGCCGAGGGCCCCAACACGTACGACTGCTCCGGACTGACCTCGCAGGCCTGGATATCGGCCGGACTGGCCATGCCGCGCACCTCGCAGGCGCAGTGGCAGCAGTTGGAGCGCGTCGCCGTGAAGGACATGCGGCCCGGTGACCTCATCATCTACTTCGGCGACGCCAGCCATGTGGGGATGTACGTCGGCGACGGCGTCATGGTGCACGCCCCGCGCCCCGGACGGTCGGTGACGCTCGCGGGAGCCGGTTCGATGCCGATCCTCGGGGTCGTACGGCCGGACGCGACGGCGGAGTGAGCCACGCGACCGCGCGCCGCCCCGTGCCGTTCCGCACCACCCCGCGCCACCGCTCTTCCGCTCAACACCCCGACACCCGGGGCAAAGTGACCCAAAGCACGTCGATCTTGCGGCCGGGCGCCACGCGGACGTGACGTTCGTCATCCGCGCGGCGTCTCCGTCCTGTCCAACTGCGGTAGCAAACGCGGCATATGACAGCGGCCGACGGCGCGGCTGCGTGGTCCACGGCATTCCGCTGCGGCGCCGTCAACCGCTATCGTCCCCGTTCGAAGGGGCGTCCCCTGCTCGCACACCGAGCTGAGAGCCGGGGACAGGGCCGAGGCCCGTCGCCCCCGCCATGCCCTCGGGGGGAGGGAAGGAACCCGGAACAATGCCCGCACCCGTACCGCGGCAGAGAGCGATCCCGGCCGCGGAAGGTGGTCAGGCGCCGGCCGCTGCACAGCACACAGGCTCCGCCCAGGACTCCTCGGAGGCCAGGACGGCGGTCCCCCGCGCGGCCGCCCCGTCCGAGAGCGGCGCCACGGTCCGGCCCGGCACCGCGCCGGACCGGCCCGGGACGGCCGCGCCCACCAACCTCACACTGCTGCTGATCGAGAACGATCCCGGCGGCTCGCCGATCGTGCCGGATCTGCTCGACCAGTCCGGCAGGCCGATTCGCATCCGCACCGCCCGCAATCTCACCGAGGCCGAGCGGCTGCTGACCGACGACGTCCACTGCATCCTGCTGGACCTCGCGCTGCCCGCACCCGGCCGCGCCGGTGACGGTGACGGTGACGGCGACGAGCTCGCCGTGCTCGAGCACGTGCTGGAGCTCGCGCCCCGGCACGCCGTCCTCGCCCTCACCGGCGCCGACGACACCGAGCGCGGCGCGGAGGCCGTCCGGGTGGGCGCGCAGGACTACCTCGTCCGTGACGAGCTGGACGGCCGGCTGCTGAGCCGGGCGATCCGCTACGCGGTGGAGCGCAAGCGGTCCGACTCGGCCGAGCGGCGGCTCGCCGAAGGCCGGGTGCGCGCCCAGGAGAACCGCCGGCTGGAACGCGGGCTGCTGCCCACGCCGCTGCTGGACGGCTCCTCGCTGCGCTTCGCCGCCCGTTACCGGCCGGGCCGCTCGCGCGCCCTGCTCGGCGGCGACTTCTACGACGTCGTCCGCACCCCGGACGGCACCGTGCACGCCATGATCGGCGACGTCTGCGGGCACGGCCCGGACGAGGCCGCCCTCGGCGTGGAGCTGCGCATCGCCTGGCGCGCGCTGACCCTGGCGGGACTCTGCGGGGACCAGCTCCTCGGCACCCTGCAGGAGGTGCTGGAGCACGAGCGCTCGGACGAAGAGATCTTCGCGACCCTGTGCACCGTCGACATCGCCCCGGACGGCCGCCGGGCGGGCCTGTGCCTGGCCGGTCACCCCTCACCGCTGATCGCCCGCCCTGGGATGCCCGCGCGCCTGCTGCCGCACGACAACAACGGCCCGGCGCTCGGACTGCTGCCGCGCGCCCGCTGGCCGCGGACGCAGGTGGAGCTGGGGGCCGAGTGGAGCCTGATGCTCTACACCGACGGCCTGATCGAGGGCCGGGTCGGCGACACCGGCGAACGGCTCGGCCAGGAGGGCATGGTCGACATGATCCGCAGGCAGCTCTCGCAGGGCCTGAGCGGCGAGGAGCTGCTGCGGACCGCCGTGAACGAGGTGCGGGACCTCAACGGGGGCGAGCTGACGGACGACGTGGCGGTCCTGCTGCTGGACCGGGGCGTGTGAACCGGCCCCCGCGCCGTCACCCGGCGCGGGGCCGGCCCGCCGTGGATCAGCGGCCGCCGTTGTACGGGCCGTAGGGGCCGTCGCTGCTGGAGCCGCCCCTGCGGCCCGCGCGGCCGCCGCCGGGCAGGCCGCGCAGGGCCGGGCGGACGTCGACCATGTACACGATGGTCGCGATCAGGCCGATGATCGGCAGGAACGACAGGATGTTGAAGATCAGGTTCACCACGAAGGCGAGGGCCAGAATGATCAGCCAGAACGGCTTGGTCTTCTTGTCCGCCGCACGGTAGGCGTCCTCACGGCGCGTGGCGGCGTCGATCAGCGCGAAACCGCTGAACACGATCAGGGCCATGCTCAGCAGCCACATGAAACCCGCGAAGCCCTGCATCAGCACTACGTCCACCACCCGACTCGGCTCGTCATCTACGCCGTCACCGTACCCGCATCCCCCGGCCGGCTATCCGGACAACGGGCCGGGCATCCCGTAAGTGCCCGGCCCGTCCCGTCCGTCCCGCCCTGCCGCTACTTCGCGGGCGGGGTCGTCTTCTTGGCGGTGGTCCTGCGCGCCGGGGCCTTCTTGGCGGCGGGCTTCTTCACCTCGGTCGCCCCGGCCGCGGCCGTGGCGGGCTTGCCGTTGCTGACCTCGACGGGCTCGGGCCGGGGCGAGGCCGCCTTCGGCTCGGTGACCGGCTCGGGAGCCGGCTCGACGGCCACGGCGATGTCCTCGATGCCCTCGGCGGCCTCGCCGCGCCAGGTCTTCACGGTCTGCTCACCGCGCTCGGCGACCTTCTCGTACGTCTCCCGGGCCTTGACGGCGTACTCGGCGGCGATGCCGACGCCCCGCAGGGCGAGGTCCTGGGCGTTCTCGCCGAGCTTCTTCAGGTCGGTGTCGATCGAGCCGATCAGCTCGCCGACCTTCGCCTGGAGGCTCTCCTGCGTCTCGCGGACCCGGACGGTCGCCCGCTCCTGGACGGCCTTGGGGTCGGTGTTGCGCACGGCCTCGATACGGGCCGGGGCCTCGGTGCGCAGCTGCTCCACCAGGGCGGGCACCTTCCTGGCCTGCTGCAGCGC
Source organism: Streptomyces sp. NPDC030893 (assembly GCF_055571535.1). NCBI lineage: Bacteria > Bacillati > Actinomycetota > Actinomycetes > Kitasatosporales > Streptomycetaceae > Streptomyces > Streptomyces sp. NPDC030893. The sequence continues at coordinate 87,144 of NZ_JBVIFC010000016.1, forward strand.
CAGGTCGGCGGTGCCGGCGGCGAAGTAGAGCGGGGTCGGGTCGCTGAAGGTCTTGCGCAGGTCGTCGGTGATGGCCATGGTGATGGTCCTCCCGGATGTCGTTTCGGCTGAGGGTTGTGTGAGTGATCCGCGGTGGGCGGCCGGTGCCCTGGTCCGGCTCAGCCGGCCGACCGCCGCGGATCGCTGTCGCTGTCGCTGTCGCCGGCCGCACGGGGCCGGCCCTTTCCGGACGCACCGCCGCGGGCCGTACGGCTCCGGCGTATCACGGCATCGCCGTCCGGGACGTCCACCGCGCGGTCGCTCCCGTCGACGCCCCCGGACACCACCCCGGCCGCTTCCGCCGCCCCGGGGTCCCCCGTCGCCTCACCGTCCTCGGCACCGCCAAACCCGTTCTCCTTGCGGAAGGACTCGTAGATCTGGAGCAGCACCTGCTTCTGACGCTCGGTCAGCGTGGGGTCGGCGAGCAGCGCGGCGCGGGTCTCCACCTCGTCCCGGTCCCGCTCCGCGTCGAGGATGCCGGCCCGGACGTACAGCGTCTCGGCGGAGATCCGCAGCGCCTTGGCGACCTGCTGCAGCACCTCCGCGCTGGGCTTGCGCAGCCCGCGCTCGATCTGGCTGAGATACGGATTGGACACCCCGGCGGCGTCGGCGAGCTGCCGCAGCGACAATTGCGCGCTGCGCCGCTGCTCGCGCAGGTACTCACCGAGATTGCCGACGTTGAGCGATGCCATGCCTCCACCGTGCCCCACCCCGCTAACTTTTGCAAGCACCCGCTTGCAAAAGTGCACCGCGCCACACGAGCGACACCCGGAAGGCCGAGCAACGCACGAGCCGCCCCCGTCCGCCCGGCACCCGGCCGGTGTTCCGGAAGCCGCCGTCGTCCGACAGCGGTTAGCGTGACGGCAGTTGGCCGGGGGATGCGCCGGCCGCCGATTCGTCGGAGGGGAACCATGACGGACGTTCCGCCGCCCCGCGGACTCGAGGAGAGACTGCGGGACACGTACGCGAGGCTGGAGCACGACGTCGACCTCTGGGTCGCGACGTCGGGCACGCCGGGCGGCGCGCACCTGATCCCGCTGTCGTTCCTCTGGGACGGGACCGCGTTCCTGGTCTCCACGGCGCGCGCCTCGGTCACCAGCCGCAATCTGCTGGCGGACCCCCGGGTACGGCTCAGCCTCGGACCGACCCGGGACGTCGTCCTCGTCGAGGGCACCGCCGAGCCGGTGGAAGTCGCCGAGCTGGGCGCCGCTACCGGCGACGCGTTCGCGGAGAAGACCGGGTTCGACCCCCGCCGGATCGACGAGCCCTACCAGTACTTCCGCATCCGGCCGCTGCGCGTCCAGGCCTGGCGCGAGGTGAACGAGCAGGCCGGGCGCTTCCTCATGCGCGACGGCCGCTGGCTCGGCGGGCCGACGACGGCGGACGGACGCGTATGAGCGCCGCGGCCGGCACCGCCAAGTCCGACCTGCACCGCTATCTCCAGGAGGCCCGCGACGCCCTGCTGTGGAAGCTCGAGGGCCTCTCCGAGTACGACATCCGTCGCCCGATGACACCGACCGGCACGAACCTGCTGGGCCTGGTGAAGCACGTGGCCGGTATCGAGCTGGGCTATCTGGGCGACACCTTCGGCCGCCCGTCCGGCGAGGACCTGCCCTGGCTCGCGGACGCCGCCGGGACCAACGCGGACATGTGGGCCACCGCCGGGGAGTCGCGCGCGTTCGTCGTGGAGCTGTACCGGCGGGCGTGGGCGCACGCGGACGCCACGCTCGACGCCCTGCCGCTGGAGGCGACCGGCAGGGTGCCGTGGTGGCCGGACGGCAGGGACGAGCTGACCCTGCACCACGCCGTGGTCCGGGTGATCGCCGACACCCAGCGCCATGCCGGCCACGCGGACATCCTCCGCGAGCTGTTGGACGGCGCCGCGGGCGAGCTGCCGAGGGCCACCAGCGTGCCGTCGGCCGACCCCGCCTGGTGGGAGGCGTACCGGGAGCGCCTGGAGCGTACGGCACGGGAGGCCGGGCGGCAGGCGTGACGGGCGCGGCGACACCGGTGCCCCCGCCCTTACTATGGGCACGTGCGTTCGAATAGAGAGACCCGACCGGAGCCGAGCCCGGCGCTGACCGGCGACGAGCTGGCCCGCTGGTACTGGACGCTGGCCGAGCTGACCGCGCTCGCCCGCGAACTCGGGGTGCCCGCGGGAGGCGGGAAGACGGCGCTGACCGAGCGGCTGCGGGCCGCGCTGGACGGCGCCGCCCTGCCGGCCGCGCCTCCCACCAGGCGCGCCCCCGGCCGTCAGCTCAGCGCGCCGGTGGACGGGTCCACCGTGATTCCCGAGGGCCAGCGGTGCAGTCAGGTGCTGCGCGCGTACTTCCGTCGCGAGATCGGCCCCGGCTTCCGCTTCGACGCCCCCATGCGGACGTTCGTCGCCGAGGGCACGGGGCGCACCCTGGCCGACGCCGTTGCCCACTGGCACGCCACGCGCGAGGCCGCCGCCCGGCCCCGGGAGATCGGCCCGCAGTTCGAACTCAACCGCTTCCTGCGCGACTGGCACACCGCACATCCGGCCGGCACCCGGGCCGAAGCCCTCGCCGCCTGGCGCGCTCACCGCGACCGGCCCCGTGGCCCGGCCACGGGGTGACCGCGACCGGACCCGACGACCGCCCCGCCGGCCGCACCCCGCCGGCCGGAGCCGCGCCCGTCACCCCTTCACCGCCCCCGACGTGAGCCCCTGCACGACGTGCCGGCTGGCGAAGGCGAAGAGGATCATCGTGGGGAGGATGGTGAGCACGGCCGCCGCGGACATCGAGCCCCAGTCGATGTTGAAGCTGGAGATGAAGCCGTTCAGGGCCGTCGGCACGGTCTTGTTCTCGTCGCTGTTCATCAGCGTCACCGACAGGAACAGCTCGTTCCAGCAGTTGACGAAGTTGAAGATGAACGCGGCCACGATCCCGGGCCGCATCACCGGCAGCAGCACCCGGATCAGCGCCCCGAGCCGGGACAGGCCGTCGATCATGGCGGCCTCCTCCAGCGCGTCCGGGATGTTCGCGAAGAAGCCGCGCAGCATCACCGTGCAGAAGGGGATGCACACGGCGATGTAGACGAGCATCAGGCCGAGCCGGTTGTCGACCAGCCCGAGGTCCGTCATCAGCAGGTACAGCGGGCCCAGCGCGATGAAGGACGGGATCATCTGCGTGACCAGCGCCGCCATCAGCAGCGCGGACTTCGTACGGAACTCGAAGCGCGCGAGAACGTACGCCGACAGCGTCGAGATCGCCGTCGCGACGACACCCGCGACGGTCGCCACCACCAGGCTGTTGACCAGGTACGTCCCGAAGTCCGCGGTGCCGAACAGGCCCTTGTAGTTGTCCAGGGAGAACCGCTCGGGCCAGTAGGCGAGGGGGAAGGTGAAGATGTCGCCCGGCGCCTTGAGGGAGGTGACGGTGATCCAGTAGAGGGGGAAGAGGGAGAAGACCAGCCACAGGCCCAGGAAGGTGAACTTCGTGGCCCGTCCGGCCGTGGTTTCCTTGCCGATCACGCCCGTACACCTCGCTTTCCGGTGCCCCGCGCCATGCCGGTCCGGTCCCGCGTCGCCAGCAGGAAGAACACGGCGAAGACCAGCAGGATCGCGACGACCAGGAGGCCGAGGGCGGACGCCTTGCCGTAGTCGCCCTGCTGCGTGATCTTGATCATCCAGGTGGTCACGATGTGGGTCTCGTCGTTCGGCCCGCCGCCGGTCATACCGAAGATCAGGTCGGGGAAGTTGAAGATCCAGATGACGCGCAGCAGCACGGTGAGCGCCAGCGTCGTACGGATGGAGGGGATCGTGATCCGGAAGAGGGTCCGCGTCCGGCTCGCGCCGTCCAGCGCCGCCGCCTCGTACAGCTCGTCGGGGATCGACTGGAGCGCGGCCAGGATCATGATCGCGAAGAAGGTGACGCCGTACCAGACGTTGGCGATCAGCACGGCGATCATCGCGGTGTCCGGGTCGGCCAGCCAGGCGATCGGCGCGTCGATGAGCCCCGCCTTCTGCAGCAGGTCGTTGACGACGCCGAACTCGCTGTTGAACAGCCAGCGGAACAGGATGCCGATGAGGAACCCGGAGATCGCCCAGGGGAAGAAGATCAGCGCCTGGTAGAGCCCGCGGAACCGGAACCGCCGGCGCAGCCACAGCGCGATCGCGAACCCGATCACCAGTTGCGGCACGATCGAACCGGCCACCCACAGCAGGGTGTTGCCGAGCACCGTGCCCCACGCGGGGTCGGTGAAGACGTCGCGGAAGTTCTTCAGGCCCACCCACGAGGTGTCGGTGAGGTCGGTCAGGTTCCAGTTCCGGAACGCCATCTGGCTGCCGGCGACCATCGGGTAGTAGGTGAAGATCGCCACGAAGACGGCGGCCGGTGCCATGAAGGCGGCGACGACCAGGCCGCGCCGGGTGGTGAACTCCCGCCGCCGGCGCCTTCCGGGCGGGGCGCCCCCCTTCCGCGCGGGGGGCGCCTTGCGTACGCCGGACGGGGGCGTGGACGTGGACGTGGTGGACATCGCTACTTCTTCCACTTCTCGGTCCAGTACGCGTCCCAGCCCGCCAGCAGCTCCTTCGGCGTCAGCTTGCCGAGGACCATCTTCTGCACGTCCGTGTCGGCCCGCTGCTGCCACTCCGCCCACCAGGCGACCCCGCGCGGCTGCGTCACGACGAGGTACTGGTCCGGGTTCTCCGTCATGGTGACGTAGCTGGCCCACGGGCCCGTCCGGTAGAACTCGTCCTCGGCCGCCGACTTCAGGATCGGCACCAGGCTGTTCCTCTTGCTGAACTCCGCCGACGCCTCCCCCTCGGAGAGGAACTCGACCAGCTTCACCGCCGCCGCCTTGTTCCTGCTGCCCTCGGCCACACCCCACCCGGCGGTGGCCAGCGGCTGCACGGTCTTCCCGCTGGGCCCCGCCATCAGCGGCGCGGTGCTCCACTGCTCCGGCCGGATCGACTTGGACTCCGAGACGGTGGCGATGACCTCGGGGTCCTGGAGCAGGAAGGCGGTGGAGCCGTTGGAGAAGCCCTCGACCATCTCCGGATAGCCCCACGCCACCGACGACTTGGGCGAGGCCTCCTCGAACAGCTTCAGGTAGGTCTCCATCGCGTCGAGCGCCTCGGGCGCGGAGAAGATCGTGCTGCCGTCCTTCAGCCGGTAGCCGTTGGCCGGGTCGATGTCGTCGGCGACGTACGCCTCGATCGCGGCGGTGGCGTTGCTGTGCGCGTTGGCGCCGCCCCGGAAGGCATAGCCGTACCGCCGCTCCGACGGGTCGTGGATCTTCGCGGCCTGCTCGAGGAGTTCCTCCCAGGTGGCCGGGGGCTTGTCGAAGCCGGCCTCCTCGATCAGGTCGGTGCGGTGGAAGAGGCTCAGCCCGTAGAAGCCGTAGGGGACGAAGTACGTCCTGCCCTCGCCGTTTTCGGAGGCCTCGACGGCGTTGTCGGTGAGGGCCTGCCGGCCCTTCCAGTCGGCGAGGTCCTTCTTCATGTCGTACAGCCAGCCGTTGTTGGACCACGGTCCGACGGTGATGTCCCGCACCTCCAGGACGTCCACGCCGCTGCCGGACTGGAGCATCTGCTGGATCTTCTGGTCGGCCTGCTCGGTGGGCGGGGAGACCAGGTTGACCTTCGTCTTCGGGTTCCGCTTCTCGAAGTCGGCTATCAGCTCCTTCAGCAGGTCGGTGCGGGCGGGGTTGGTCAGGCTCTCGACCATGTTGAGGGTGACTGTTCCGCTCTCACCGGGGCTCATGGTGGAACAGCCGGTGAGGACCATCGCGGCGGCGGTGCCGAGCGCGAGGGCTGCCGTCCTTCTTCTCATCGTGCTGACCTCTTCCTTGGGTGTACGGGGATGCGGCCGGCCGTGCCTCAGGCGGTGCGGTGCCGCTGTGCGCGCGCGGCGCGGGCCCACTCGCCGAGCGCGGGAACGCACCGCTCGGCGAAGTACTCGTAGTCCTCGGCGGTGTTGTAGACATGCGCGGACAGGCGCACGTAGCCGAGGCCGTCGAAGCTGGTGAACGCGGCCTCGACGCCCAGTTCGGCGGCGGCCCGGTCGCGCAGGGCGTCGGCGGCCAGGCGGCTGTCGGCGAGGCCGTCGGGCAGCCGCACCAGCCGCATCCCGGGCACCGGCATGCCGACGTCGACCGAGGCGTCCTCGCCGGTCAGGGCGGTGAGCGCGGCGCCGACGACCCGCTCGGCGTACCCGGCCAGGTCGTCCATGTAGCGGCGGGCGGCGGGCCAGCCCCAGGTGGACTCGACGAAGTCGAGGGAGGTCTGCGCGGCCAGGTACTGGGTGGCGTCCACCGTGCCCTGCTGGTCGAAACGGTCCGGGTAGGGATCGTGGGCGCCCCAGGAGTCGATCAGCGGGTACAGGCCGTCCCGCAGCGGTCCGCGGGCCACCAGGGCGGCCGTACCGCGCGGCGCGCAGCCCCATTTGTGCAGGTTCCCCGCCCAGAAGTCGCAGGTCAGCCCGTCGAGCGGGGCGGCGATCAGGCCGGGCGCGTGGGCGCCGTCCACGAGCAGCGGGATCCCGCGCCGCCGCAGCTCCGCCCCGATCCGCTCCACCGGCAGCCGGCGGGCGGTCGCCGAGGTGATCTGGTCGGCGACGACGAGGGCGGTGCCCTCCCCCACCTCCGCCGTCACGGCCTCGTACGCCCGCTCCTCGTCCGCGTCCAGCGGCACCCTCGCCGTGCGCACCCGGCCGCCCCAGCGGCGGGCGAGCCGCTCGGCGCCCATCGTGACGGCGCCGTAGCCGTGGTCGGTGACCACGATCTCCCCGGCTCCGCGCCGCTCCAGCCCGGCGTACACGGCGCTCACCCCGGCGCTCGCGTTCGGCACCAGGGCGAGGTCGCCGGGGTCCGCGCCGAGGAACGACGCGAGGCCGACCCGGGCCGCCGCGAGCCGCCCCGGCAGCTCGGGGAACCACACCACCGGGGCGCGTTCCATCTCCGTACGCAGCTCCCGCTGCCGCTCCTGGGCGGCCAGCGGTACGGCGCCGAAGGAGCCGTGGTTGAGGTGGCGCAGGGCGGGGTCCAGCGACCACGCCCCGGCCGCCGGCCGGCCGTCGGCCAGCAGCAGGGGACGCGGTGCGGTGGTGACCTCGGTCTCGCTCACATGACTCCCATCCGCGAGGGACATCAGACCCTCAGGCCGAGACGTATGATGAGTCGGGATGGTGCCACGCGTTTTTCGGCCAGGACAAGCCCTCTGCGGCGAAAGAAGTCGGATGACTTATGGCCGACACATGCGAGACATCCGATGACCTGCCTCGCTACAGTGCAGCGAGGGCCGACGGCGCCGCCGGCTCCGTCAGGGGAGGAAACGGATGTCCGCAGTCGACAAGGCGTTCCACGGCCTACGGCACATGATCGCGACGGGGCGGCTGGGCGCCGGGGAGCGCATGCCGCCGGAAGCGGATCTCTGCGAGGAGCTGGGCGTCTCGCGCGGCTCACTGCGCGAGGCGGTGCGGATGCTCGCCGCCCTGGGCGTGCTCGAACCCCGCCACGGCTCCGGCACGTACGTCTCCCCGCTCCGGCCGGAGGACCTCATCGGCAGCCTCTCGCTGACCCTGCAACTCCTGCCGCTGCCCGGCCTGCTGGAGCTCTACGAGATCCGGCGCGTCCTGGAGGCCCACGTCGCCGCCAAGGCCGCCGCCCGCGCGACGCCCGGCACGATCGAGACGCTCTTCTCCCTCATCGAGGCGATGGAGGCCACCGAGGACCCCGCCGAGGCCTCCGAACTCGACCACCGCTTCCACGCCGAGATCGCCCGCGCGGGCGGCAACCCCACCCTCGCCTCCCTGCTCGCGGTCTTCCGCGCCCGCTCCCGCAAGTACCAGGTCTTCACCCTCCCCGAGGGCCCCGAGCTGCGCCGCAGGAGCGACGCCGACCACCGCGTCCTGGCCACCGCCATCGCCGACCGCGACCCCGGCGCGGCAGCGGGCGCGGCCGAGGCACACGTCGCCCAGACGGAACGCTGGCTGCGCGCGCTGATGCCGCCGGTCGAGGAGGACGACACCACCACCGCCTGACCGGACCGGCGCGCGCCGGGGCCCGGGGCCGGCCCCCTACACCAGCGCGCGGGCGAGGTAGGGGTTCGCCGTGAAGCGGACCGGCAGGCCCAGGGCTCCCGTGGCGACGACCAGGGTCACCGCGTAGGAGTCCACCGCGCGGCGGACGTTCGGCGCGTCCAGGCTCGCCCCGGTCGCGATCCGGTACAGGTCGATGTACGCGGAGCGGACCACTTCCAGGCGCCGGTACACCTGCCAGTCCTCGCGCCAGTCACGGGTGTGCTCGGACGGCAGCCGCCGCTCCCAGCGGCGGAACATCCGGTCCCGGATCTCCGGCCGGGTCGGGGTGAGGTGCATGTGCCGGACCAGGTCGTACAGGGGGTCGCCGATCAGGGCCATCTCCCAGTCGATGATCGTCAGCGCGTCGGAGTCGTCCCGGCGCACCAGGTTCCAGGGGTTGAGGTCGCCGTGCAGCAGGGACGGCGCACGGTGACTCACCTCCTGCCGGGAGAGGATCTGGTCCAGACGCGCGGCGTCCGGCAGCCCGAGCTGCCGGGCCAGTTGCTGGGTCTTCCTGGGCAGCTCGCCGACCAGGCGGACGAGCTTGTCCTTGAGCCACAGGTAGAAGCCCCGCTCCCCGGCCAGCGGATCGAGCTGCCGGTAGTCCACCCCGGACAGCGCGCCGAGCTGATCCACGAGTGCGTCCGCCTCGTGCGGCAGCAGGCCGTTCACGGGGTGGTCGGGAAGGCGGTTGACGTCGAGCGGTCCCTCGTAGGTGTGGATGGCGAACCGGTCGTCCGGGTAGGTCTCGCCCAGCGCCAGCGCCCTCGGCGCCGCGACGGCCACGGACGCCTCCTCGATGGCGCGCAGCACCGCGTGTTCGCTGAGGAAGCGGGGCTCCCGCCGGCAGACCTCGGGGAGTCTGCGCCGTACGACGACGGGGTACTCCACGCCCGGTACCCGCACCACGGTGTTGAGGTGGGCGGTGCCCTTGAAGACACGGCCCGCCGGAGCCGCGCCCTCGACCGCCAGGGCGCCGAGCACGGCGGACTCGGGGAAGTCGCCGGGCAGCGACAGCCGGCGGTCCGGCTGCCAGCCGACCGCCAGGGGGCCCGGACCGCGGCCCCGGTCCCGGCGGGACGTCAGCCAGCGGAACAGGGCCCGCTCGATCTCCTGTTCACCGGGCACGTTCCTGAGCCGCAGCGGCGGGGCGGCCGCCTCCAGCGCCCGGCTCACCTCCGCCGTCGCCTCGTCCAGGTTCTTCTGGGAGAACGATTCCTCCAGGGACCGCGCCGCCCTCATGACGTCCGGATAGACCGACTGCGCACGCTCGAAGGCCAGGTAGTGGCCCAGGTCCTTCGCCAGCCCGTTGACGGCGGCGGGCCGGATGCGCCGCATGGCCTCCTCCCACGCGTCGATCACCTCGGGCCACTGGTGGGACGGGTACCGCATCCGCACCAGATGGGTCGCCAGATCGTGGAGCGGGTCGCCGTAGGTCGCCAGCTCCCAGTCGACGCAGATGAGCGGGAGCGCGCCGCCGTAGGAGACGATCAGATTGTCGCGGTGCAGGTCCGCGTGGAGCAGGCTGTACGGCCGCCGCGCCATGACGGGCACTCTCCCGGCCAACCCGGCCAAGGCGTCCTCGGGGATGCCCAGGGCCGCGAACAGTCCACCGAAGGCAGCCCAATTGGGCTGACGGATCTGCTGGTCCGCCAGGTGCGCCAGCGTCCGCAGAAAGCCCTGGCTGTCGGTGTCGTTGCGGGGCCAGAGCGCCGGCAGGGGCGGCAGCGCGCTGCGCCGCACCTGCGCCATCTGGGCGAGCAGCCCGGCCAGCGCCTTGATGAGCAGCGTGTCCAGGGGCTTGCCGTTCCCGCAGACGGCGGAGAGCGGTACGCCCTCCACATAGCTGTGGATCGCGAAGCCGGGTCCCTTGGCGAGGCACTGCGGCACATGCTGCAGGATCCCCTTGACCGCGCCCAGGATCTCGTCCTCGTTCTCCCAGGTCCGGATCACGACCGGCAGCGCCTCGGCCCGGCGGATCCGCACCGTCACGGAGGTGCCCGCCTCCCGGCCCAGCAGGCGGGCCGGCTGCTCGGTCAGCGGCAGCACGTAGTTCTGGTTGTGGTGGCCGCTGCTGGTCTGTCCGCGGCGGGTCGCGAGCTCCACGAACTGCCGGAGCGGATCGGGCGCGGTGGGTGGTCCCCCGAGGGCCGTTCGGGGAAGAGCTGGTGCGCCCACGGGCCGCTCCGGGAGGTACGAGGGGAGTCACAACTGAAGGTAGGCACGCAGCCTCCTCCCCCGCGCGCGGAGTACCGCATGCGGGGCCGCGTCGGGCACGGTGTCACCCGTCTGCCTGAGGTTGCGGAAGCCCGTTCGAGTTGGCTGATGTGCCCCTTGATACGAACGGAGGTGAGCGCTTGCTCAATCGGTGCGCGAATGCTACAGCATGCCGTTCCGGCCGGAAGCGGACCTCACCGGAGAGCGGTAACGGGTTCTCGTTGCCGAGCAGCTTCTCCTTGCCGAACGGCTTCTCCTTGCCGAGCGGCTCTCACTCCGGCATCGGGCTGTCCCCCGAGAGCAGGTTCCACACCGAGTCGAACCACTGCTGCATGGAATCGACGAAGACCGATCCCGGAGCGGTCGGCGTCGCGGTCTTCACATGGTGGGTGAGGGTGGCGCCGAGGCCCAGGACGTCCAGGGCCCGGACCACCTCGCCGCGTTGCAGGGCCAGCGGCCGCTCGATGACCTCGTACATGCCGTGGAGCACTTCCACGGCGTTGAGCAGGTAGAGCTTGAAGGTGGGCGTGAGCGGGGTGTGCCGGATCCGCACGTCGACCGAGGGCACCAGGCCCTCCGTCCGCAGGTCCGTGAGCGCGCCCACGAGCGACGCGGTGTGCGACTCCGTGATGGTGCGCAGCCGTTCCCGCAGGCGGGTGTCGCTCCGGTCGTCCTTGACCCGGGGGTAGGGCAGCGGGAGCGAGGCGTCCGGCAGGAGCATGCGCAGGGTGATGCGCTGGGGTGCGATGAAGCCGCCGCGGATGCGTTCCGACTGGAGCCGGATGTGCGCGTCGAGCGACTCGGACGTGAGCGTGTAGACGTCCAGGGTGACTTCCGGCCGCTCGAAGGCCTCACTGATGAACGGGGCGAGCGTCACCTGTCCCCGCAGCCGCGTCGCCTTGGCGGCCGAGGACTGAATGTGCTGGGTCTTGATCACCCGCGAGCCGCTGCCCTGCCGGGTCCGGATCCAGCCCTCGTTCTCCAGCTCGCGCAGCGCCCGTTGCAGCGTGTCGCGGGATACTCCCAGCTCCTCGGCCAGGGCTCGCTGTGCGGGCAGGTAGGAGCCCAGCGGATAGGGGCCCCCTATCCGCCCGCGCAGCTCGTCGACGACCCGCTGGAACTCCCTGCCGCGGCCTTCGCCCGCCCGGTGTCCTGCCACGAGCGGAACCTACCGCTTTCGGTCCGCCAGCAAACCAGCATGTCAGGCCAACCAGGCGGGCCCGTACGTTCCCGTGGGTTAAGGGATCAATCGGGCCGGGCAGACCACCATCAGCACAACCAGTCCAATTGGACTGCAAGTTGAGCACTTACGGAGAAGTGGAAGGCGGCGGGTCGGAATGCCCCTGTTTCGCGTGCTCATGACCTTCGGTGATCCGGCCCTCGGCCTGCTCGCCCGGACGTCGGCCCCCGTGGTCCTGGTACTCCTGATGCTGATCGCCCTGGGGATACGGATCAGGCGCGAAGGGCTCGCCGTCGGGGCGGCGGTGGTGCTCACCGTGCTGATGATTCAGGCCTGATACAGGTCCCGCACCAGCCGGAGCAGCGGCTCCAGGGACTCCACGACCGTCTCGGCACCGGCGTCGCGCAGCAGCTTGCCCTTGCGGTCGTTGCGGGCGTAGCCGAGGAACGGGACGCCGGCCGCGCGGGCGGCGAAGAGGTCGGAGGGGGTGTCGCCGATCATGAGGGCGGTCGTGGGGGCGGCGCCCATCGCGTTCAGCGCGCGGTGGATGCAGTGGGGGTCGGGTTTCAGGTGGTTCAGCTGCTGGGTGCGGCCGTAGAGGTGGGGGGCGAAGCACGGGAGGAGGCCGCGGGAGGCGAGGTACTCGCGCACCACCCGGGGGGAGTTGTTGGTCGCGATGGCCAGGCGGGCCCCCACCGCGGTCCAGGTGCGGACCAGCGGGTCGGCGTAGGGGGTGGGCATGGCGGAGGCGGTGGCCTTCAGCTCCTCCTGGGTGAGGCGTTCCTCCAGCTCCGCGACCAGGTCGCTGCCGGGGTGGCGGCGGTCGACGGCGCGCAGGACGACGTGCGGGTCGAGCGACTCGCGTTCGTCGTCCGTGAGCAGACCGCGCAGTCCCCTGCCCTCCAGCCAGGACGCCAGGTCGTGCGCCACGCGTTCCGCCGAGTGCCCGGCGAACAGGCGGCAGACGGGGCCGTCGAAGTCCCACAGCACGACACGGGCGTCCTCGATCAGCTCCCGCAGCGCATGTGGTTCCGTCCCGGTCCCGGCCGTCGCCGCGTCAGTCTGTGTCGTCTCAGAAGTCACTAGGAGAGTGTCAGGTCCGTCGTGATGGTTTCCCAGAGGGCGTCGAACCACTTCTGGGATTCCTCCACGAACGCCTGGTCCCGCTGTCCCGCCTGCCGTGCGAAGGAGAAGAGCAGGGACGCCGAGCCGAGGACGTCGTACATCTCCAGGTTCTGGCTCTCCCACTCCTCCTCGCGCCGGGTCAGCATGTAGTAGCCGAGCAGCGCCTCCTCCGCGTTGAGCAGGTACAGCTTCACCGGCGGGGTGAGGGGCAGCGCCCGGAACGACACCCGTACGTCGATGCCGTGGGTGGCGCGCAGGGCGAGGAGGTTGTGCTGGAGGACGCGGGCCTGGGCGTTGCGCATCGCCAGCCAGCGCTCGTGCACCGGGTTGTCGCCGGCGCCGTCCTCCTCGACCGGGACCGGGAAGGCCAGGTTGATGTTCCGTGACGGGAGGAGGAGGCGGACGTCGACGGCCTCGGGACGGATGCGGCCCTCGTGGATGTGGCGGAGCGGCTCACCGAGCGCCAGCATGAGGCTCTCCGAGGTGAGGCACACCGCGTCGATGCGGACCCGCTGCCTTTCGAAGGCGTCCGTCAGGCGCGGCGCCAGCCCGACCATGGTGGGCTGGGGCTCGTCCCGGGCCGGCGCGGGGGCGGGTGCGGCGATCCTCGGCGGGCTGCCCTTGCTGACGTTGCTGAGCAGGCCGTCGTCCTGGAGCGCGCGCAGCGCCTGGCGGACGGTGCCGCGCTCCACGCCGAACTCCTCGGCGAGTTCGGCCTGGGTGGGCAGCCGGTCGCCGGCCTTGAGCTCGCCGGCCCGGATGCGTTCCCGCAGGATGTCGGCGATCTCCTGGGGCGAGTGCCTGCTGCTGCCGTTCACTGCCGCGTTCTCCTGGGTCACGACCAAACGCTACAACTTTGATCCATCTAAGGGGAGTTGTTTGGAAGTTGTTTATGGATAGCAACCAAGTGGGGACAACTCTTTCAGAGTTGGTTGCCAACTTTCCCGAGTTGGCGTTCCTGCCAAGGGGGAAACACCATGCAGTTCCTCGCTCTGTTCTCCGCCGTCCTCGTCATCTCCGTCCAGCAGCTCGTCGAGTGGAAGTTCGGCGTGGCCGGCCTCGTCGGCCTGCTGCTGCTCACCATAGGCATCAGGGCCAACAGGCCGGGGATCAGCTCCGCCGGGGCGGTGCTGCTCGCGCTGCTCGTGGCGAGGCCCGCCCTGTGAGGGGCGGCCCCCGGGCCGATGGACCGCGGAGGCGTCAGCTCGTGAGCACCAGCTCCGAACTGATCGTCTCCCACAGTGCGTCGAACCACAGGTGCGACTGCTCCACGAACATGGTGTCCCGCAGGCCCGGGCCCTGCTGGAAGGGGAAGAGCAGGGACCGTATGCCCTGCGCGTCGTAGGTCTCCAGGCTCTCCTGGTCGATCTGCGCCTCGCTGCGGGCCACGGTGTAGTAGGCGAACAGCGCCTCCTCGCGGTTGAGCAGATACAGCTTCACCGGCGGGGTGAAGGGCAGCGCCCGGAACCGCACCCGCACGTCGATGCCGTGCGTGGCGCGCAGGGCCTGCAGATTGTGGCGGAGCACCTGGCCCTGGGCGTTGCGCATCGACAACCACCGCTCGTGCAGCGGGTCCTCGGCGTCCTCGCGCCCCCCGACCGGCACCGGGAAGGCGAGGTCGATGTGCCGGCTGGGCAGCAGGACCCGGACGTCGACCTTGGCCGGTTTCAGTCGCCCCGCGTGGATCTGGCGCAACGGCTCCCCCATGGCGAGCGTGAGGGAGACGGCGGTCAGGCAGACGGCGTCGATCCGGACGTGCTCCGCCTCGAAGGCGGCCGCGATCCTGGGCGCGAGGCCCGCCGTGGTGGGCAGCGGCGGGGCCGCGGCGCCGGTCGGGGGCCCGCCGGGCCGGGGGGCGACGGTCGCCGGGGCGCCCTTGGAGACGTTGGTGAGCAACTGCTCGGACTGCAGGATCCGCAGCGCCCGGCGGATGGCGGGGCGCTCCACGCCGAACTCGGCGGCGAGCCGGGCCTGGGTGGGCATGCGCTCGCCCGGCCGCAGCGCACCGGTCCGGATCCGGGCGCGCAGCTCGTCGGCCACCTCGCGATGTGTCCTCTGTGGCCGCTGCGGCTTCTCCCGCCCATTGACGGAGGCATGTTCCGGGTCCACAGCCGAACACTACAACTTTTCGCCATCTTCCGGCAGTTCACCGAAGGGTGGTTATAAGCCTCTTCCAAGTGGAGATAACTAAGAACAAGTTGGTCACCAACTCGCACAACCTGGTCGCTCGACAAGGAGGTTGGCCACCAGGGAAGCGGTGGAGGCCACGGACAAAGGGGGACCGCCATGCCGCTCATCGCCATCGCCCTCGCGGCCCTGGCCATTGGATTCGAACAGCTGGTCCAGTGGAAGTACGGCCCGATGGGGATCATCGCCTTCGTCGCCCTCACCGTGGGCATCAAGGCGCGGAGCACCATGATCAGCGGCATCGGCGCGGTCATCCTCGTGATGCTGTTCGCCCAGTCCGGCTGAGCAGCACCGCACAGGCCGCCGGCCGGGCTCCCCTCCGGAGGGGAGCCGGGAGCCCGCCGGCAGAGCACCACCCGCACAACAACCACAACTGAACAGCTCGCTACGGATGAGCGCTCACCCGTCGTCGGCGGAAGGAGACAGCAGCAGGGCGCGCACGCGAACCGCGCTCAGAAGATGTCCGGGCACCACGGTCGCCTGGACGTACGCAGCAGGGCGTCGGCCTGACGGGCGGCGCCCGCTCGTTCTTCCCGCACCCGGCCCAGCGCCGCCAGCCGCACCGCCGACTCGTCCCCCAGCCACAGCACCGCCAGCTCGGCCACGTCCAGCGTCAGATCGGCGCTGTCGGTGGTCGGCACACAGGACCCGGCCCCGTCCACCGAGGCCTCCAGCCGGAAGCGCCCGCCGGTCAGTCCGGCGCCGTCGGCCACCTCCAGCACCAGCGAACCCGCCGCCTGGTACGTCCGCGCCTCCAGCGCCCGTACGACGTCCAGGATCCGCACCCAGAGCCAGTCCGCCTGGGTGGTGACGGCCGCGGCGCGCGGGTCCGGCAGGAAGTGCGGAAGCAGATCGTCGGGGGCCCGCCAGCCACTGCGCACCCGCACCACCCAGTCGACCGAGCACAGGTAGTGCCACAGCGCACGCTCGGCGGCCGGGGTCACCCCGATCAGCCACTTCACCCGCGCCGTGTTCAACGGCTGCTTGGCGTCACCCCAGTTGTCGTCCGCCGTGTAGGCGACCATGCCCTCGACCTCGCCGCCGGCCGACCGGTACACCGCGTGGAACGGCTCGTGGAACGCCGGATGGAAACGCACGGCCCCGGTGGCGGTCCGCCACCACAGCTCGTCCCGGTCGACGGCGCCCGGCTGGGCCCGCCGCAGCCGCTCGTGCAGCTCGGGGCCCAGCTTGCGGACCTCCTCCCCGTCCACGAGATCGATCCGCCCGCCGTCCTCCGGCCCGGCCCACCGCGGGTCGAGACCGGCGCGCGGCACGTCGATCGTCCACTCGGTCGCCGAGGTCGCCGGGCCGAAGCCGTAGCGCCCGTAGATCGGGTACTCGGCGGCGATCAGCGTCGCGACGACGTCACCCCGCTCCTTCGCCGCGGCGAGGTCCCGCTCCATCATGCGGCTGAGCAGCCCGCGCCGCCGGTGGGTGGGGGCGACGGTGACGTTGGTGACGGCGTCGGCCGGCACCGTCGCCCCGCCGACCACGGTCAGCTCCTGCGCGAAGGACCGGAACGTCGCCACACAGCGCCCGCCGTCGAAGGCCCCCGCCGTCCGGCCGGGCGTGAACTGCTCCCGGCGCGCGTCGACGATCTCCTGGGGGAGCGTGGGTTCGCGCAGGAACCCGATGTTCATGGCCCGGGTCCAGTCGGCGATCTCGGACTCGGTGATGGGCCGTACGTCGATGGCGGCGCGGGAGGTCATGGACACACGGTAGGTCGGCCGCGCACCGGGTGTCGACGAGGTTTCCCCCTTCCCCCCGCCCCGCCGCGACTCACGCCAGCAGGTCCTCCACCTGCGCCTCCCCCTCCCGGTACCGGCGCGCGATCTCGGCGCTGCACTCGTCGGCCGTACGCTGCAGGCGCTGCCGCCGCCGGGACACCTGCTGCTCGTACCGCACGAGCCGCCCCATCGCGGTGTTCAGCTCCCCGTCCGTGCGGGCGCCCAGATCGGACAGCTCCACCTCGCCGAGCATCTCGGCGGCCAGCCGCCGGTACTCCTCGCCGCGCGGCGTCCCCAGCGTCACATGACGGGCCGAGGAACGGTGCCGGGCCGGACCGTCCCGCAGGATCTCCGACAGCCGCGCCACGACGGACGCGTCCCCCGCCGCGACGACCGGCGGCACGCCCCCCGGCACCCGCCGGGCCAGTTCCGCCCGCAGGATGTCGATCCGTCCCTGGAGCAGCCGCCGCACATAGCTGAGGTCGGCCTCGTCCCGCTGTGCGTCACGGCGCACCGCGCGCAGCTCCGGCAGACCGAGCACGCTCAGCTCCGCCGCTCTTCTCTCCTCGGGCAGCACCGGACTGTCGGTGCGCTGTGTGGGCGGCCGGTGGAACTCCCGCTCCCCGATTCCCGCTTCGGCGGGCGGAACAGCCGTGACCGGCTGCCCGCTTCCCGGTGTGCTCATGTGCCTCAACCGTCCCCTCGACCGGCATGTGCCAGCATCGTGTCACCCCATGCGGCCGCTATGTGAGCGAGTGTCCCCGATCCGCCCCAGATGGGCGCTAAGGAGTAAAAATAGCCCGACCGGGGTCCCGCGCGGGCCGCCGTCGGCCACCTGTTCGCCGACCGGCATGATGGCCGTATGCGTGCAGTGGTGCAGAGGGTCGACGGCGCGAGCGTCGTCGTGGACGGCGAGACGGTGGGCGCGATCGAGGGCGAGGGACTGTCCGTCCTCGTCGGCGTCACCCACGAGGACACCAAGGAGCAGGCGGCCCGGCTCGCCCGCAAGCTCTGGTCGATCCGGATGCTCCAGGACGAGCGGTCGTGCAGCGACATCGGCGCCCCGCTCCTGGTGATCAGCCAGTTCACCCTTTACGGCGACGCCCGCAAGGGCCGCCGCCCCACCTGGAACGCCGCCGCCCCCGGCGACCTCGCCGAACCGCTGGTCGACGAGGTGGTCGCCCACTTGCGCGCCCTGGGCGCGACGGTGGCGACGGGCCGCTTCGGCGCGAAGATGAGCGTGTCGCTGACCAACGACGGCCCGTTCACCGTCCTGCTGGAGATCTGACCGGGCTGGAGATCCGGCCGGGCTCAGGGCTCGACGACGGTCTCCTGCGCGGCCGCCGTGTCCCCCGCGATGAGCGGCGCGTCCACCGGTACGTTCCGCTTCACCAGCGCCAGCGCCACCGGACCGAGTTCGTGATGCCGTACGGACGTCGTCACGAAGCCGATCTTCCGGCCGTCCGGGCCGTCGTCCGCCAGCCGCAGCTCCGTGCCCGGCACCGGCAGGTGCACCTCGCTGCCGTCGAGGTGCAGGAAGACCAGCCGCCGCGGCGGCTTGCCGAGGTTCTGCACCCGGGCGACCGTCTCCTGCCCCCGGTAGCAGCCCTTCTGCAGATGCACGGCACCGCCGATCCAGCCCAGCTCGTGCGGGATGGTGCGGTGATCGGTCTCGAACCCGAGCCGCGGCCGCTGCTGCTCGACGCGCAGCGCCTCGTGCGCCAGGAGCCCGGCGGGCGGCCCCGCCTTCTCCGCGTACGACTCCAGGTCCGCGCGGGGCAGGAACAGCTCCCGCCCGTACGGCGTCTCGCGCACCACGACGCCCTCGGGCACCTCCGTGATGGACCCGGCCGGCAGCTGCACCACCGCGAAGTCGGCGGTGCGGTCGGCGACCTCCACCCGGTAGAAAAACTTCATCGACTCCAGGTACGCGATCAGCGCCTCCTGGGTGCCGGGCTCGACGTGCGCCCAGACCGTCTCGCCGTCGTCGACGAGGTACAGGGCGTGCTCGATGTGGCCGTTGGCGGAGAGGATCAGGGCCTCGGTGGCCCGGTGCGGCGGCAGATCGCTGACGTGCTGGGTGAGCAGCAGATGCAGCCAGCCGAGCCGCTCCGGCCCGGTGACGGTGACGACCCCGCGGTGGGACAGGTCGACGAAACCGGTGCCGTCGGCGAGGGCGCGCTGCTCGCGGAACAGGTCGCCGTAGTGGGCGGCCACGCCTTCGTCCACGCCCTCGGCGGGGACGGCGCCGGGCAGGGTCAGCAGGGGGCTCTTCATACGCCCAGCCTACGTCCCGGCGGCCGAGGCCTTCCGGGCGCAGTCCTCGCACCGGCCGAAGATCGCGAAATGCTTCAGGTCGGTGTCGAAACCGAAGGTCTCCCGCAGCTTCGCCGTGAAATCGGCGGCCACCTCCACGTCCGCCTCGATGACGTCGGTGCAGTCACGGCAGACCAGGTGCAGATGCTGGTGCCGGTCGGCGAGGTGGTAGGTCGGGGCGCCGTGCCCGAGGTGGGCGTGGCTGACCAGGCCCAGCTCCTCCAGCAGCTCCAGCGTGCGGTACACGGTGGAGATGTTGACCCCCGAGGCGGTCTTCCGCACTTCCGCGAGGATGTCGTCGGGGGTCGCGTGCTCCAGGGTCTCCACGGCTTCGAGCACGAGTTGACGCTGCGGCGTCAGCCGGTAGCCGCGCTGCCTGAGATCACTCTTCCAGTCGGTGCTCACCACACCACGAGTCTAGGCCGTCCGTGGAAGCGGGCCGGAATCACTTGAAGAACGCGATCCCGTCGTCCGGCATGTCGTCGGGCAGGGCCTTCGCCCAGCGCTCGACGTCCTCCGGCGTGACGACCTTCTTCAGGTGCGCCGACATGTAGGGGCGCAGCTCCACCTCGGGGGTCTGCTTCTCGCCGACCCACATCAGGTCGCTCTTGACGTACCCGTACAGCCGCTTGCCGCCGCTGTACGGGGCCGAGGCGGCGGTGCGCGCGACGGCGTCCGTGACCAGGTCGATCTGCGGCTTGCCCTCGGCCATCTCGCCGTACCAGATCTCGATGACGCCGTCGTCGCGGGTCATCGTCACCTCGACCTTGCGGTCGGCGTCGATCCGCCAGAAGCCGTGCTCGGACTCCAGGGGCCGGACCTTGTTGCCGTCGTTGTCCAGCACCCAGGTGTGGGAGCTGTACTCCAGGAAGTCCCGGCCGTCGTGGGTGAAGCCGACCTCCTGGCCGAAGTTGCACTTCTCGGCGCCGGGGAAGTCGTGCACGCCCGCGCCCGCCCAGTTGCCGAGCAGGAAGGCGAGCGGGACGAGGTCCTTGTGCAGGTCGGACGGGATCTCGATCATGAGCGGAACTTCCTGGCGTCGGTGATCAGCGCTGGCCCTGGTACAGCTTCTTCACGGTCAGCCCGGCGAAGGCGAGAACGCCGACGGCGACCAGGACCAGCAGGGCTTCGAAGAAGATAACCACGGGGTGCTCCTTGAGCGGGGGATGCGGTAGTGCACAGGGCCGGCCCCCAGCTTACGCGGCCGGGGCCGGCCCCTGTCGTGCGAGGTGCCGCCTCGCCGCGCCTCAGCCCAGCAGCTGGCTCTGCAGCACCACCGTCTGCTGGAACGGCACGGTGTGCGCGGTGCCCTTCCGGGACTGCAGCACGACGGCGAGGACGTCACCGGCGGCGAGGTAGGCCTGACGGTCGTGTTCGGTGCCGTAGGGCTTGGACTCGACGTAGGCGATGCGCTGGACACCGGCGACTGCCGCGTCCGACGAGAACGTCTCGTCGTTGACGACGCTCTCCGTGCCCAGCACCCTGTGGACCGGGCTGTGGTACGGGAAGAGCACTCCGTAGAAGTGATCCTCCACCATGGCCGCGGTGTCGAACCGCAGCAGGTAGATCCGCGTGCGGGTGCCGTCCTCGGTGGTCCAGCCGCGCGCCGCGATGTGTCTGAGGCCGCCGTCGACGAGCCGCTGCCCCAGCTCCTCGCGGTCCGTCCGTTCCGCGAACTCCTTCAGGAACTCCCCGGCCGGCAGCCAGCCGTCCGTGCCGCGCAGTGCCGGGTTCTCCTCGGCCCCCTTCGGGGCGGGCAGCAGGAGAGCCCGCAGGTCGGCGTGGTGGGTGCCGGCCGGATTGGACTCCGCCTGCGGCCCGGGGCTGCCGGACGGCAGCGGCGGCTTCGTCAGTCGCGGGTACTCCCACCGGCCGTCGGACTCCGTCGCCAGGCCGGGTACGTCCGTACGTTCCATCCGGGTGATCCCGTATGCCGTGCCCGCGCCGGCCACGGCGAAGACCACGACGGCGGCCGTCCAGCGCAGGGCGGCGCGCAGGACTCGGCGGTCCCTGGGCGGTTCGAGGGCCTGCTGCTCGCTCATACGGCCTTCCCCGGTTCGTCGATACGGTCGAGCTGCTCGCGGAGCATCTCGGCGACGCTCGCGGTGTCGATGGGCGCCACACCGTCCACGGTGACGGTGACCAGGACGTTCCCGGCGTACGCGGAGCAGAACATGCCGTCCAGGACCCGGTCCTCGTCCTTGGGCAGCAGGAAGCAGGCGGCGTCCTTGTGTCCCTGGACCTTCGGCCCCTTGCGCAGTGCGTCCACCGAGTCGAGGGCCCGCGTCCGCGTGCGGGCCAGATCACGCACGGCGGCCCGGTTCTCCATCCGGGCGAGCACGATGCGTGCCGTGTAGATCTCCTCGGACTGGTAGATGGACGCCGATCCGCTGGCGTAGCTGCGGATGGCCATGCCGGTGATGCGCTGCCTGTCGACCTCCTTCTCCAGCCGCTTGCGCTGAGCGCGCGGCAGACCACGCAGCGACTCCTTCTGCAGTGCGGTGGCCCGGGCACCGCTGAGCTGCGCGTCCGCGCCGAACTCGGCGACGTCCGGCCCGCGCAGCCGTCCGTCCTCGCCGTACGGCAGGAGCATGCCCGCGAGCCCCTGCGCCGGTGCGGACCGTTCCCCCTCGGCCACGGCCTCGGGGAGTTTCCAGGTGGGGGCACCGGGGTCGCGGTCGGCACCGTCCACCCTCACCGCGGTGACGGCCACGGCGGCGGCGACGGCACCGGCCAGCAGCAGGGACCCGGTGACGGCGGCGACGCGGCGGCCACGCCGTGCGGGTCGCCGGGCCGGCTCGCTCGGCAGACCGGGCGCACCGGAGGCGCCGGGCTCAGGTGTCTCACTCACAGCCGCTCCATCTGCCGCTCGGCCAGATCCATGACCAGCTTCCTGGGGACGGGCTCGAGCCCGCTCACCCACACCGTCATGGCGACGTCTCCCCGCCAGGCCCGCGCCGAGGCCCGGTGGATGGGCTCGAAGCCGGGTTCGGTCTCGCGCTTCATCATGTACACCCGGCCGTCGCCGGTACCGGGAATGGCCCAGTCCCGGGTCGTCCTCCCCTCCGCCCAGCGACTCGCGTTGTCGACGTCGTCGGCGGCCGCGAGTTTCGCTTCCTGGCGGTACTGGGTGAGGCGGATCTCCACGAAGTAGCCGTCGGCCTCCCATGAGATCTCGGCCATCCGCCGGAACTCGCCGGCCAGCAGCTCTCCGAACGCATCACCGGGATCCTCGTAGTACCCGGCGTAGACGGCCAGGCTCGCCCAGCCGTCGACCCCGGCCGCCCAGTCCGTCTCCTTCGCCCCGCGTGGCTTCTTGAGCAGCAGTGTGCGCAGGTCCCCATCGGTCCTGACGCGGCGGTCCTGCTTCGCGGACAGGGGCTCGGGCGCCTCGCCCTCCGCCTGCGCGAGCACCGGCTGCGACAGCGGAGGCAGTCGCGTGGGCGCACGGTCGGCCTGTACGAGATAGCCGGTGCAGGTGCCGGCGACACCGCCGAGCACGGCCGCGGCGGCGATCAGCGCGGTCGTCCGCCCCCGCCGGCGCTTCAGGGGCGCGTCCGGAGCCGGGGTCTCCTCCGCCGGTGATTCCGGTGCCAGGACCGCCTCCGGCGCATCCGCCGAACTCGGCTCGTCCCGGGCATCGTCGGCTTCTTCGGGCTGTTCCAAGACGTTCCCCCACAGAAGGTGAAGCGCGCGTTCCGAGTGCGCGTGCAGAGGAGACCCACGGCCGTCGGCCGAAGTTGCGGCGATCATGATTACGATTCGGTCATGGCGAAGAAGCTCGTGATCAAGGTGACCGCGGGGGCCGATGCTCCCGAACGGTGTTCGCAGGCCTTCACGGTGGCGGCGGTGGCCGTGGCCAGTGGGGTCGAGGTCTCGCTGTGGCTCACCGGGGAGTCCGCGTGGTTCGCCCTGCCGGACCGTGCCGCCGGGTTCGAGCTGCCGCACTCCGCGCCGCTGCCCGACCTGCTGGACTCGCTGCTCGCGGGCGGCCGGGTCACCCTGTGCACGCAGTGCGCGGCCCGCCGCGAGATCACGGAGAAGGACGTCCTCGAGGGCGTACGCATCGCCGGCGCGCAGGTCTTCGTGCAGGAGGCCATGGCGGACGGCGTGCAGGCGCTCGTCTACTGAGGCACCTGCCGGACTACCCGGGCGGCCGTTTCCTGCCGTCCAGCTCGTCCCACCACTCGTCGGACTTCGGGTCGCCGGACGGGTCGTCCCACCAGCGGTCGTCGGGCCCGCGCCGGTTGGCGACCACCGCGGCGAGCGGCGGGATGACCATGGCGACCAGGCACATGCCGACGGCGGCCGGCACCGACCAGAGCCGTACGACGCCCCAGGCCAGGACGAACAGCCCGATACAGGTGCCCATCATGACGAAGTACGTATGCCGCCTGCGCGCGTACATGTCTCCAGCGTAGGTCCGCACATGCCGAAGGGCCGCATCCCGGGCGTCCAACCCGTGGGATGCGGCCCTTCGGCCGTTTCCGCGTCCTCAGACCGCGATCGCGACCTCGGCCAGACCGCCCTGCTGGGCGACGACCGTGCGGTCGGCGGTGCCGCCGGGCACCAGGGCGCGGAGGGTCCAGGTGCCCTCCGCCGCGTAGAAGCGGAACTGACCGGTGGCGGAGGTGGGGACCTCCGCGGTGAACTCGCCGGTCGAGTCCAGCAGACGGACGTACCCCGTCACCGGCTCGCCGTCGCGGGTCACCTGCCCCTGGATGGTGGTCTCACCGGGCTTGATCGTCGAGGCGTCCGGGCCGCCGGCCTTCGCACCGCACATGTCGTACTCCTGAAGTGGTCTGGAGAGGTCGGTCGGGAGGGGTCACTTGCCGGGGCCGAGCTCGATCGGCACGCCGACGAGGGAGCCGTACTCGGTCCAGGAGCCGTCGTAGTTCTTGACGTTCTCCACACCGAGCAGCTCGTGCAGCACGAACCAGGTCAGCGCGGAACGCTCGCCGATGCGGCACAGGGCGATGGTGTCCTTGGACAGGTCGACCTGCTCGTCCTCGTAGAGCGCCTTGAGCTCGTCGTCGGACTTGAAGGTGCCGTCGTCGTTGGCGTTCTTGGACCACGGGATGTTGCGGGAGGACGGCACGTGGCCGGGGCGCTGCGACTGCTCCTGCGGCAGGTGGGCCGGGGCGAGCAGCTTGCCGGAGAACTCGTCGGGGGAGCGCACGTCGACGATGTTCTGGTTGCCGATGGCGGCCACGACGTCGTCGCGGAAGGCGCGGATGGACGCGTCCTGCGGCTTGGCCTGGTAGTCGGTCTTCGGGCGCTCCGGCACCTCGTCGCCGGGGACCAGCTCGCGGGCGTCCAGCTCCCACTTCTTGCGGCCGCCGTCGAGGAGCTTGACGCTGTCGTGGCCGTACAGCTTGAAGTACCAGTAGGCGTACGACGCGAACCAGTTGTTGTTGCCGCCGTAGAGGACGACCGTGTGGTCGTTGCCGATGCCCTTGTCCGACAGGAGCTTCTCGAAGCCGGCCTGGTCGACGAAGTCACGGCGGACCGGGTCCTGCAGGTCCTTCGTCCAGTCGATCCGGATGGCGTTCTTGATGTGGTTCTTCTCGTAGGCGGTGGTGTCCTCGTCCACCTCGACGATGGCGATGGTCGGGTCGTCCAGGTGCTCCTGGAGCCAATCGGCGTCGACCAGGACGTCGCTGCGGCTCATGCTGTTCTCCTCCGGGGCAGTTGCGGCGGGGCGTGCGAACGAGAGGGGTGCGCCCGGGTGGGCCGGCGCACGGGTGCCCTCAGCGGGGCGGGGCGAGAGACGCGGACGTCGGCGGACGTCCGCTCAGAAAGTGCGACAGAGCATGGCGGCGACACGGCACAGGTCCACTGCCCGCCGCTTCGTGAGATCCGCCCGTCCCCGCGACTGGGGGACGCTTGTCTGACACTGCATGGGGTCGATCGTAAGGAGGACAGGGCGGGCATGTCACCGGCGTGTCGCATGCTGAGACGAGATCGTCCGCGAACCGAGACCGCAGCCCCCGCGATCCACCCTCGGGCCCCCGCGCTCCCGCCCGCCGGACCCTCCCATCTGCCCTGCGGACACCGCCGTCTCGCCTGACGGACACCGGCCCCCGCCAAAGCGTTCCCTACCCGACCAGACGGACGTCGGAACCCTTCACCACGATGTCCACGCCGTTCTCGGCGGCCTCGACCTTGTCCAGGCGGATCCCGCCGGGGAGTCCGTCGATCTTCTGCTCGAAGTCGGTGATCTTCCGGATCCGCGCCTCGGCGAGCGGCACTCCTCCGAACTCGGGCAGCGCGTCGGCCTTCACCCGCACGGTGTCACCGTCCACGACGGTCACCGAGCTGAGCACGGAGACCGGCTCGGGCAGCTTGTTGCCGAGCACGGTGGCCTCCACCTCGACCTTGATCTTCCCGTTGCCGCCGTGGGAGAGGCCGACGACCTCGGCCGTGACCCCGCGGGCCACCTGGGTGGGCTCGGACGTGGCCTGCTTCAGCAGCTCGTCGTAGGCGACGGTCGCGGTACCGGTGGCGCTGTCGGCGACGGCGGAGCTGAAGTCGCTGGAGAACTCGACGCCCTTCATGTCGGCGCGCAGATCGCCGATGCGGATCCGCTGGGCGCCGTCGCCGGTGCCGGCCTCGTAGCCCTCGATACCGACCTGCACCTCGTCGAGGGTGCCGCCGACGACCTGGGTGAGGAAGGGGAAGCCCTTGATGGACACGTCCGGGGTGGACGCGAGGTTCTCGTTCGCCTTCAGGCGGTCCGCGGCCTCGCCCTCGGCGAAGTTGACCGCGACGCGGTCCACGATCACGAAGATTCCGCCCAGGATCACGAGGACGATGAGCAGTATTCGCAGTGCGCGCATGCGGTGTTTCCCCCACCTGTGCTGTTCCGACGCCGTTCCCCGACGACCGGGTGGCCGTCCTGCGCGAGGGTAACTCGCACGGGTGTGTGGGCCGGGGGATTGTCGATCAGCTGTGACAGGGGGTGGTGGCGCCGGTGCCGGCATACGGCCAGCGCCCCGCAGCCCACGGGCACACGGCCGCCGGCCGTCAGGCGAAGAGCCTGCCCAGGACGTACACCGCCGGTCCCGCGGCCGCCAGGGGGAGCGCGATGCCGGCCGTGAAGTGCACGAACCGCGACGGGTAGTCGTAGGCGGCCACCCGGTGACCGATCAGCGCGCACACGGCCGCACCGGCGCCCAGCGCCGCGCCCGAGGCCTCCATCCCCGCGACCGCGAACCCGGCCCCCGCAGCGACCGCGAGCGCGGCCACCACGGACGCCGCGGTGGGCAGCGGCAGCGCCCGCGCCACCATCGCCACCGCCACGGCGACCGCGCCGGCGGTCACCGCGTCCGCGTCCGCCGCCAGATAGCCGCCCGCCGCGATCGCCAGCGCCGCCGCGGCGACCGTCGCCATCAGTCCGTACATCCGCTCGTCGGGATCCGCGTGCGACCGCAGCTGGAGCACCAGCGACAGCAGCACCCACACGCCCAGCGTCCCGAGAATCGCCGCGGGCGACCGGTCGGACGCCAGCAGCGCCACGTCCGCGACCACCGCGCCCAGGAACCCCAGCGCGATCCCCTGCCGGGCCGGCCACATCCCGTTCAGCCGGAACCAGCCCGCCGCCGTGAGCGCCTGCAGCACCACCAACGGCACCAGCAGCGCGTACGTGCCCAGCGCCGCCCCGCCGGCCAGCAGCAGCCCCAGCACCGCGGTGAGCAGCGCGGGCTGCATCCCGGGATCGATGATCGGCGAACGCCCCTCCGCCCGTGCCCGCTGCGCATCGGTGACGCGCGAGTTCCCGCCCAGCGTGGCCGGCCCGTACTCGGGCCCATCCTCCTGCCGGGGCGCGGGCTCCTGCCGGGGCGCGGGCTGCTGTGCGGGCGGGGGCTGCTGCGGGGGCAGGTACGACGTCTCCTCGGCAGCCGGAGCCGCGGCCACCGGCGGCTGCATCTGCGTCTCCCACGTCTGCCCCTGCCACTGCTGCGTGTACTGCTGATCCGCGTACGGATCGTCGTATCCCTGCTGCTGCCCGGGCCAGACCTGCGGCTGCGGGTACGGCTGTGGCTGCTGGTACGGCTGTGGCTGCTGCTGCGGGTACGGCTGCGGCTGCTGCTGCTGGGGATACGGCGGCTGATACGGGTCGTGCCCCCCGGCCCCGTACGGCTGGTTCGTCATCGACACCCTCCTGCGAACGGCGGAAGCACCTCGACCGTGCCGCCGTCGGCCAGCCGTACCGCGTCGTGCGCGCGCTTGCCCACGGGATCACCGTCGACGAGGTACGAGCACCGCAGCAGCACGCGCGTCAGTTCGCCGGAGTGCCGCGCGCGCACGGCGTCGAGGGCGTCGGCGAGCGTGACCGCCTCGTACGCCTCCTCGGCCACCCCGGCCGCGGCCTTGGCGGCGGCCCAGTACCGCACCGTGACCTTTGCCATCTGCTGGTTCCTCTGGTTCCTCGGTCGGAAATCGGTTGACGGTGAACACCGTCAGGCTAGCCCGCCCGGGCGACCACCCAGTCCCCGATCCTCCGCAGCAGCGGCTCCGGCGCCGCGTTCTCCGCGTGCCCCATGCCGGGCTCGACCCACAGCTCCCCGTGCTCCCCGGCGGCAGCCGCCAGCATCCGCGGATGGTCCAGCGGGAAGTACCCGTCCCGGTCCCCGTGCACGATCAGCAGCGGCGTGGGCGCGATCCGCGGCACCGCCTCGACCGGTGACAGCGGTACGGGGTCCCACTGCCGGTGATGGATCCGCGTCCGCAGCCCGTACCGGCCCACCAGCCGCCCGGCGGGCCGGGTCACCACCCAGTGCAGCCGCCGCATGGGAGCCGTCCCCCGGTAGAACCACCGCGCGGGCGCGCTCACGGACACCACGGCGTCCACCCCCGCGCCGGCCCCCGCGTCCACCCCGGCCGCGTCCCGGCTGATCGCGGCGTGCCGCAGCACCACGGAACCGCCCATGGAGAACCCGACGGTGGCCACCCGCGCGTGCCCCCGCTCGCGCGCCCACTCCACCACGGCCGCGAGATCGAGCACCTCCCGGTCCCCCACGGTCGACCGCCCGCCCGACGCCCCGTGCCCCCGGAAGGAGAACATCACGACACCCCCGTACCGGGAGAGTTCCCGCGCGACCCGCCGCACATGGGGACGGTCCGCGTCCCCGGTGAACCCGTGCGCGATCACGAAAACAAGATCGGATGAAGAATCCGCTCCGGGTTCGTATACGGAATCGATCGCCACACCGTCCGCCGTACGCAAGAACGCACGCAAAGGCACACCGCGCGGTGTCACCGCCCCCGTCTCGGAATACGGACGAATGATGGATCGAACAGTGGATCGCGCCACATGACCTGCCGGACCGGTGCTCATGTCGGCTATTCTGCTGCGAAGAGGACTCGGGCAGCGAAGCCCCCGGGTCCTTTTGTGCTTTCGGAAGCGTTGTATACGAACGCGGGAAACCGCCGGGTGTACGGGCCGTCGAACGCACGCAGCAATGCCGTAAACGTCCTCGCAGGGACCGAGGAGGAACCAGACGTTATGGGCGAGCGAACCGTGCACGACAGCAGGACGGCCCCGACCCGGGCGCGGCGGATCCCGGCAGGTGAGGCGGCACGATGAGCTCACTGCTGCTGCTGACCAACGCGCTCCAGCCGTCGGCGGAGGTGCTCCCCGCCCTCGGTCTGCTCCTGCACTCCGTGCGGGTGGCCCCCGCGGAGGGCCCGGCGCTGGTCGACACCCCCGGCGCCGACGTCATCCTCGTCGACGGCCGCCGCGACCTCCCCCAGGTCCGCAGCCTGTGCCAGCTGCTGCGTTCCACCGGCCCCGGCTGCCCGCTGATCCTGGTGGTGACGGAGGGCGGCCTCGCGGCCGTCACCGCGGACTGGGGCATCGACGACGTACTGCTGGACACGGCGGGCCCGGCGGAGGTGGAGGCACGCCTGCGCCTGGCCATGGGCCGCCGGCAGATCGTCAACGACGACTCCCCCATGGAGATCCGCAACGGCGACCTGTCCGTCGACGAGGCGACCTACTCCGCGAAACTCAAGGGCCG
Organism: Streptomyces sp. NPDC030893; assembly: GCF_055571535.1. Taxonomy (NCBI): domain Bacteria; kingdom Bacillati; phylum Actinomycetota; class Actinomycetes; order Kitasatosporales; family Streptomycetaceae; genus Streptomyces; species Streptomyces sp. NPDC030893. The sequence goes on from NZ_JBVIFC010000016.1 coordinate 116,002, forward strand.
GGTCCTCGACCTCACCTTCAAGGAATTCGAACTCCTCAAATACCTCGCGCAGCACCCCGGCCGGGTCTTCACGCGTGCCCAGCTGCTCCAGGAGGTGTGGGGCTACGACTACTTCGGCGGCACCCGCACGGTCGACGTGCACGTACGACGTCTGCGCGCCAAGCTCGGCCCCGAGCACGAGTCGCTGATCGGCACGGTCCGGAACGTCGGTTATCGATTCGTTACGCCTGAAAAGGCGGAACGCCCGGCCGACGACACGAAGACCAGGAGCGACCGGCAAAAGCCCTCGGATACGGACGAGACGACCGCGGGGAGGACCGCCGGGGCGCCGTCACGGGCGTAGCGGTCGCACGCATGAGCGTTGCGTTCGCACAGACGAGCCGTTTCCGTGCTGTTCGGAACCCTCTTCACTCCCTGCCCGGACGGAATATATCCGCGTAGACTCCGCGCGTGGCCAAGGTAACCAGGGATGATGTGGCGCGGCTGGCGGGTACGTCCACCGCCGTCGTCAGTTACGTCATCAACAACGGACCCCGGCCGGTCGCCCCGGCCACGCGCGAGCGCGTTCTCGCCGCGATCAAGGAGCTGGGGTACCGGCCCGACCGTGTCGCCCAGGCGATGGCGTCGCGGCGCACGGATCTCATAGGCCTGATCGTGCCGGACGCGCGCCAGCCCTTCTTCGGGGAGATGGCGCACGCGGTCGAACAGGCCGCGTCCGAGCGCGGGAAAATGGTGCTCGTCGGGAACTCCGACTACATCGGTGAGCGCGAGGTCCACTATCTGCGCGCGTTCCTCGGGATGCGCGTCTCCGGACTGATCCTGGTCAGCCACGCGCTGAACGACCTGGCCGCGGCGGAGATCGAGGCGTGGGACGCCCGGGTGGTGCTGCTGCACGAGCGCCCGGAGGCGATCGACGACGTGGCGGTGGTCACGGACGACCTCGGCGGCGCCCAGCTCGCCGTACGCCATCTGCTGGAGCACGGGAACGCGTACGTCGCCTGTGTCGGCGGCACGGCGGACACCCCCGCCGTCGGCGACCCCGTCTCGGACCACGTCGAGGGCTGGCGGCGCGCGATGAAGGAGGCCGGGATACCGACCGAGGGCCGCCTCTTCGAAGCACCGTACAACCGCTACGACGCCTACCGCGTGGGCCTGGAGATCCTCTCCGGCCCGGACCGCCCGCCGGCGGTCTTCTGCTCCACCGACGACCAGGCGATCGGCATCCTGCGCGCCGCGCGGGAGCTGCGCATCGACGTGCCGGGGGAGCTGGCGGTCGCCGGGTTCGACGACATCAAGGAGGCGGCGCTCGCCGATCCGCCGCTGACCACGGTCGCCTCCGACCGCCCCGCGATGGCCCGCGCGGCGGTCGACCTGGTCCTCGACGACGGTCTGCGGGTGGCGGGCTCGCGCCGCGAACGCCTGAAGCTGTTCCCGTCCCGCCTGGTGGTCCGCCAGTCCTGCGGCTGCGCGTAGCCCGGCACCCTTTATATCGGGCATACGCGGTTCTGTCGGACTTCTCAGTACGCACTCAGGGTGCTCTCATGGTCCGGCGCGAGGCTCATGAACATGACCGAGAGCCCCCGCCCGAGCGGCGCCTACGAGAACAGCCCCGACCTCCCGCACAGCCCCCACCAGGTGAACCCGGAGTGGCCGCCCCCGCCGGCGTACGCCCCGACGCCCGCGCACGCCTCGGCCCCGCCCTCCGACCCGACCGCGACCCCGACCCCGGACCCGGGCCACACCCCCGACCCGGCCTCCGCGCGGAGGCGCAAGCGCACCCGCGGCCCCGCCACCCTGCTCGCCGCCGTGGCGATCGTCGCGGCGGCCGTCGGCGGCGGCACCGCCTACGGCTTCCAGGAGCTGACCGGCACCGAGACGGTCGCCTCGTCGAGCCCGGCCGGCACCGACGTCGTACCGTCGAGCCGGAAGGGCACGGTCTCCGGCGTCGCCGAGGCGGTCAGCCCGAGCATCGTCGAGATCAGCGCCGCCACCAGCAGCGGTGCCTCCACCGGCTCCGGTGTGATCATCACCGAGGACGGCGAGATCATCACCAACAACCACGTCGTCGCCGGCGCCGACACCGTCGAGGTGCGCACCCACGACGGCACGACGTACACCGCGAACGTCGTCGGCACCGACAGCGGCAAGGACCTGGCGCTGATCAAGCTGGAGAACGCCTCAGGCCTGAAGGCCGCCACGCTCGGCGACTCCGACGGCGTGCAGGTCGGCGACCAGGTGGTGGCGATCGGCTCGCCCGCGGGCCTGACCGGCACGGTGACCAGCGGTATCGTCTCCGCCCTCGACCGGGACGTGACCGTCTCGACGGACGAGAGCCAGGGACAGCGGGGGCAGAGTGGCGGCGGCTGGCCGTTCGAGTACGACGGCCGCCAGTTCAACGGCGACACCGGCGGCTCGAAGACCACGTACAAGGCCATCCAGACCGACGCCTCCCTGAACCCCGGCAACTCCGGCGGCGCGCTGATCGACATGAACGGCGCCATCATCGGCATCAACTCCGCGATGTACGCGCCCAGCGGCGCGGACCCCTCCGCGGCGGGCAGCGTGGGCCTGGGCTTCGCCATCCCGGTCGACACCGTCAAGGCGGACCTGCCGGCCCTGCGCTCCGGCGCGACGAACTGACGCGCGCCGGGGGAAACGTGCGAGGCTGAAGACCCGAACGAGTCCCGAGCCGGCCCTCATGGCGCCCCTCCCGTCGCAGACAGAGGAACCCGACACCCCATGACCCCCGCAGATGGCGACCGTGCCCCCCAGCGCATCCTGATCGTCGACGACGAGCCGGCCGTGCGCGAAGCGCTCCAGCGCAGCCTGGCCTTCGAGGGGTACGGCACCGAGGTCGCCGTCGACGGCGCGGACGCCCTGGAGAAGACCGAGGCGTACCGGCCCGACCTGCTGGTCCTCGACATCCAGATGCCCCGCATGGACGGCCTCACCGCCGCCCGCCGCATCCGCGCCACCGGCGACACCACGCCCATCCTGATGCTGACCGCCCGCGACACCGTCGGCGACCGGGTCACGGGCCTGGACGCCGGGGCCGACGACTACCTGGTCAAGCCGTTCGAGCTGGACGAGCTGTTCGCCCGTATCCGCGCGCTGCTGCGCCGCAGCTCGTACGCGGCGGCGGTGGCCGCCTCCGCCGAGTCCGACGACGTCCTCACCTTCGCCGACCTGCGCATGAACCTGGCCACGCGGGAGGTCACCCGCGGCGACCGGCCCGTGGAACTGACCCGCACGGAGTTCACGCTGCTGGAGATGTTCATGGCCCACCCGCGCCAGGTCCTCACCCGTGAGCAGATCCTGAAGGCGGTCTGGGGCTTCGACTTCGAACCGTCCTCCAACTCGCTCGACGTGTACGTCATGTACCTGCGCCGCAAGACCGAGGCGGCCGGCGAACCGCGCCTGGTGCACACGGTGCGGGGGGTGGGGTACGTGCTGCGGCAGGGCGGCGCGGAGTGAGAGGGCTGGTGCGCCGTTTCCGGGCGCTCCCGATCCGGGCGCGGCTGGCCCTGCTGGTGGCGGCGGCGGTGGCGTTCGCGGTGGCCGCGGTGTCGGTGACCTGCTGGTTCATCGTGCGCGGCAAGCTGTACGACGAACTCGACGACGATCTGCGGTCATCGGTACTCACCCTCCAGGGGGAGGAGTTCGAGCAGCTCACCAACGCCTGCGTCCAGGAGCCGTCCGACACCGGCACCATCACGCCGCCGAGCGGCAACCAGTACGCCCAGCTGGTCCGCGCGGACGGCCGGGTGTGCGTCCTGCCCTACGCGCCGGCCGCGATCGACGTCACCGGCGGCGACAAGGACGTGGCCGAGCACCCCGACCCCGAGAAGGGCACCTTCCGCGACGGCACCGACAGCGACGGCGAACGGGTGCGCGTGCTGACGACGGCCGTCGTCGTCAAGACCGGCCTGCTGAGCCGGGCCGTGGTCCAGGACTACGCCTTCGTCGTCGCCCTGCCGCTCAGCAACACCCAGTCCACGCTCAACGAACTGGCGCTGCTGCTGCTCCTCGTCTCCGGCGTCGGCGTCCTCGGCTCCTCCGCCGCCGGACTCGCCGTCGCCCGCGCGGGCCTGCGCCCCGTCGACCGGCTCACCGAGGCCGTGGAACACGTGGCCCGCACCGAGGACCTGGGCGTCCGCATCCCCGTGGAGGACGACTCCGAGGACGAGATCGCCCGCCTCTCCCGCTCGTTCAACTCCATGACGTCCGCGCTGGCCAGCTCCCGCGATCTCCAGCAGCAGCTCATCGCCGACGCCGGCCACGAACTGCGCACCCCGCTCACCTCCCTGCGCACCAACATCGAACTCCTCGGCCGCAGCGAGGAGACGGGCCGCCCCCTGCCCCCCGAGGACCGCAAGGCCCTGCTCACCTCCGTCAAGGCCCAGATGACGGAACTGGCCGCCCTCATCGGCGACTTGCAGGAACTGTCCCGCCCGGACACGGGCCCGCACGGGGACCGCACCCAGATCGTCGCGTGGCACGACACCGTCGAGTCGGCCCTGCGCCGCGCTCGGCTGCGCGGCCCGGAGCTGACCATCACCGCGGACCTCCACCCCTGGTACGTACGCGCGGAACCGGCGGCCCTGGAACGGGCGGTGGTCAACGTCCTCGACAACGCGGTCAAGTTCAGCCCGCCCGGCGGCGCCGTCGAGGTCCGCCTCACCGACGGCGTCCTCACCGTCCGCGACCACGGACCCGGCATTCCGGCCGACGAACTCCCCCACGTCTTCGACCGCTTCTGGCGCTCCCCCACCGCCCGCGCCCTCCCCGGCTCCGGCCTCGGCCTCTCCATCGTGGCCCGCACGGTCCACCAGGCCGGCGGCACCATCACCCTCACCCCGGCCGACGGCACCGGCACCACAGCCACCATCCACCTCCCCGGCGCCCCGACCCCTCCCCCGGACATGCCATAACCCCTTACGCTCACGACGTGCCGATCACCTACGAGTGGCGCGGCGACATCGACAACGCCGCCCTCGACGCCCTTCACGCCTCCGGCTTCCGGGTGACGGCCGCGGGTCTGCTCGCGCTGTGACGCCCGCGGCTGAGCGCCGGCCTGCCGTCCTCGCAGAAGGTCACCGGCCGCCCGAGCCGCCCTCCGGTGGCCGCACCATGCCGGTCAGGTCCCGCAGTTGCTCCCACGCCGCCCCGCCTTCCCCCAACCGGTAGTGCAGAGCACCCCGGCCACCGGGACCGAGCCGCACGGGCTCGGGGACCATGGCCGGTGGACGGCCGATCCGGTCGGCATCCGCATGGCCCACGGTGAAGGCGACGGGCATCGGCGGCGGTTCCGCGTGGGCGGGTACGGTCAGGTCGCGGCGCCCCGGGCGGAGTGCCGTGAGCAGGGTGACGAGCCCGTGCTCGGCGTCGAGTTCGGCGGCGAGCGCCTCCACGGCGTCCAGCGGCGGGGGCTCGTCGGCGGCATATCCGAGGGTGAGGGCGATGTCCTCCTCGACTCCCGCCGGGGTGCGCGTCACGCGCACGGTGGCGAGCAGGGGCCGGTCCGGGTGCCCCACGGCGATCAGCCAGGTGGGCCGGGGCGCCCGGGAGCGGGCCAGGTCCGTCACCTGGCGGGTGGACCAGGGCAGATTGACCGGCTCGGCCGTGCTCCACCCGGCCGGGGGCCCGCCGGCCAGCCGCGTACAGGCCGTCTCCAGGGCGTGCCCGAGCACCAGGTCCGCGTCCGCCGGATGCCGGGTCCGGAGTGTGAGCGACAACTGGCGCCCGCCGGTTGCGGTGCCGGCCGCGAAGGCCCCGGCGAGGCGGGCGGCTCCTTCTTCGTCGCGTACGGGGGTGAAGGTGCCGCCCTTCCAGTGGAGTACCGCGCCGGACAAGCCGTCGTAGTAACCGTCCTGCGGGTCCTGGACGACCCAGCGGTTGGGCAGGCCGCGCAGGGCGGTGCGGGTGACGAGGGTGAGCCGGGCGCCGGGCGGGGTGACGATCTGCACGGCACGGTCGTGCTCGGCGGCGGCGCGCAGGGCGTCGGACAGCCAGCTGGTCATGGCGACGAGGGGGCGTTCCTGGATCACCACGGCGGTGCTCGGGGTGAGCACGTCGACGGCGGGCGTCGCGGTGGCGGGGACCGGGACGGCGGAGAAGTCCGTGGTCAGCGGCACCACCTCGGTGGCAGCGGCTCCGGGCGGCCAGACGGCCCCGCCGAGTACGGTGACCAGTCGCCCCGCGAAGGAACCCGCGATCCGCCCGGCCTCGGCGACGGCGGTGGAGGCGCGTGCCTCCGTCCACCACACCGGACCGTCGCGCCCGGCGCCCTCACCGCCGAGCAGGCGGGCGGTCTCCCCGGGGACCTGGACCAGCACCGGCGCCTCCACGGACACCAGGGGCCGCCCGTCGGGCGCACAGAGCTGTACGACCGCCCCGTCGGCCAGGGAGTTCACACCCAGGTCGGGACCGCCCGCGTACAGGCCCGCGAGCAGGGTGGGCAGGTCGGGCATCCTCGGGGTGAGGGCGATGACGTCCTTGGTCACGGCTTTCGGCCGCCTGTCTCACGGAGCACGTGGATCACGTGTCGAACTCTCCGACCCATGAACGCCTCAGCAGATGTTTGGGCAAGTACTCGGACTCGACCTCGATCGGCATATCTGCGTCATAAGCCATGCAGGCGATGGCGAGTGGGCCGAGGGCGACCAGACCTTCGCCGCTCAGCGAACGCGCCTCGTCGGCGGCCCAGTATTCTTTGTGCCAGGTGATGGCGTCGACGAGTGCTCCATTGAACTGTTCGGCGTCCTGGCGCTGGTAGCGGTGGAAGAGTTCAAGGGGCGGATAGAGGATCTTCAGCATCAGCTCTTTGCTGGCGATCCGTGGGATCTCGGGGTCGGTTCCGTTAACAGCAGTGACCAGGGTGTCCCACATTTCCCGCCGACCGAACCAGGCGTTCTGCAGGGTCTCCACCCAGGCATAGATGTATTCGTCGAACTCCGCGCCGGACGCGCGGAGAAACGAGACAGGAACTTGAGCCAACTGGTTCGCACGGTCATTCTCTCTGCAGATGGCCGCCAGGTAGAAGGCGGTGAGCCAATTACCCGCGTGCAGATAGTCCTGAGGTCCGGTCACCGGAAGGTGCTTCACCTCCCCCATGCTCCCTATCCGGCAGGCGACCGGCCCTTCCGCCGCCGTGCCTGCGGCGAACAGCGCGGACCCCACTTGCATGGCCGTGACCCACGCCTCCCACGTCGGGAACATCCCCGCCTCGGGGTCTGTCAGGCAGCGCCACTTCGCGACAGCCAGCGTGAGCATCTGAGCGTCGTACCGGTAGTCCGCCGACGTCTCGATCTCGTCGAGCATTTCCCTGGCGCTGTCGATAATGGGCGCCATGGCTTCGGCCGCGTTGTTCGTGCGGAATTCATGACGAGGAATGCGTGGGGGCACGTGCCCTCCTCTTACTAGATCTTCAGGTGTTCCAGCACGGCACCAGTGTAGGAGGAGCCTGGGTTGTCGTTCGCCTTGACCAGGACATACTGCAGTTTCCCTTGCGTCAAAGCAGCGCGGAGAACCTTCGCAATGTCAGCGTCTCGTCCACCACGTAGCGACATCTCAGCAAGAATCGTGCGTATGTACACCTTAGTGCCCTGCTTGACCCTCAACCCCTGGGCCCCACCATCGTCGCCGATATGCGGGTTGGCCAGGTCCTCCGGGTCAGCACGGCCACGACGCCAATCGAGTTTCCCTGCCGGCGCCTTTTCTTCGACGATGAGATAGTGGCCGTCGTCGCCGAGTTCGTACACATCGTCGAACATGTTGGCGCCATTGGGTGTCTTCGGGAGCTCCATTCTGACAGCCGTCGGGAACTCCCGCGGAATGACGTGCAGCCTGGCAGCCTTCTCGCCGAGTTCCTCGGATATCTTACTATTATTGGGCACATTGCCGAGCCGCGCGGCGTAAGCCTCCTGCGCCTTCTTAAGGGCCCCCTGCGTGGTGGCCGAAGGTGTCTCGCCGAAAGCATTTTCCGCGTTGGCCAGGTTCACCGATGCCCGGCGGTTCGCCGCCGCGGCGTCGAGGTCAGGAAGATTTCCGTCGGGGACCGTGTCCGTCCCAAGATTTTTTGCCCCCCACTTAACTTCAGATGGCCCACTCGGCAAGTCGTGCTTGGACACCAGCTTTCCGTTCGCGTCCCTGGCAAGGAGAGGCAACTCGACACCATCAACGATCCTTTCGGCTTCCCTGCGTCGGTTGAGAGCGTCATAGTGTTCTTCGCGCCAAGCAGGGTCGTTGTTGGCCTTCCAAACGTGCTCGTCCTGGATGCGCTTTCGTTCCGCAACGGTGAGTTCCCGGTCTCCGGCGGGATTCGTTTCCCCGGAATTGCCGTCTGAATCGCTTGCCCTCTCGGCAGGTCTCGACGGCTCATGGCCGCCACCGGCCCCGTTGACATCGCCTGTTCCTTGGCGAGATGACGGTACGTGCGCGCTGCGTCGAACGCTGCTACCGGTATCGGCTGTTGTTCCAGTGGATCCGCCGCCTGTATGCGTGGACTCCTGCTGTGACGCTCTGCCGCCAACTCCCGCGGGTTCCCGCACTCGCCCCGGCGTACCCCCGGTCTCGACGGAGTGTTCCGCCCTTGGTACGTCACCGACGGCGTGACCGTGCCTGTCGTAAGGAATGAACTCGCCGTTCTCGACGACGACTCTGGAACCGTCCTCCAGTTCGATGACGCTGTGGACGCGTTGGGCGTCCGCCGCAGCGCCCGTGCCCGCGGTGATCCTCGACGTCAGGTCGGACAGCTTCGGCAGTTTGCCGGCTGCCGCGCCCGTGGCTCTGAGGCCCACGTACAGGGGGTCCATGTAGAGCCCGGCCTTGGAGGCGGCGCCGGCGGCGTTCGAGGCCAGGCCTCCCCTGCCCGCCCTGGACGCGGCAGCCAGCGGCCCGGCGCCCAGCGTGAGGACGTTGAACAGGACGGTCCCGGCGGCACGCGCCGGGTTCTCCTCCCACTGGTCCCAGGCGACGACCCCCTTGGCGAACTCCTTGGCCGCCTGCTTCGCCCGGACCTCGTCCTCGCTCTCCTCGTCCGGGCCCGCCACCCAGTCCATGAAGGCGTCGTACGGGGTCATGGTGTAGAGGCCGATGCCGGTGACGACGTCCTTCAGGCCGCTCCACGCCTCACCGTCCCCGGTGCCCAGCGCCCACAGCCCCTTGGCGGCGGCCTCGATGCCGTCCTTGTAGATGCCGTCCCAGACCAGACTCTTGGCCCCGTGCCCGAACCAGCTCCAGCTCCACGCCTCGTAGGTCTTGTCGTCCACACTGCCCCAGGGCAGCTCCTTCGCGTCCTCGAACAGGGCGGGGTCATACCCGTACGGGACCGTGCCCCGCTCGACGAGACCGCTGCCGTCGTCCGTCACGAACCGGGGCCCGCCCACCACCGCGGAGATCTTTCCCGCCGCACGGCGCTCCGCGTCCTGGAAGGCGAACTGCGTGGCGGACACGTCGTCGATGAGCTGCTTGTTGCGGTCGACCTTCTTCTCGTCCTCGGTCCAGTCGTCATCGCCCTCGACACTGTCCGTGAATGCGACGGCGTCCGCCTTGAGCTGCTTCAGGCGCTCGGCCAGCGGACGCGCCTCGATGGAGAACGTGTCCAGCGCGTCGGCCACGGTCTCGAGCTTCCCGGCGAAGTCATCGGCCTTGTCCATCACCGGCCGGGTCGTGGCGAACAGCGCCTCCGCCTCGGGCGCGGTGTAGAACGCCCCCAGCATCTGGAAGCGCGAGTGCACGTCCGCACCGCCGTTGCGGATGCCGATGGCGTCACTGCGCAGCGCGGAGACGTCCTTGTCCAGCTCGTCGAAGTCGCCCGTGAACTGCGGTATTCCCCCCGGGCTGATCACTTCCGGCCATCCCCCTCGCCCTTGCCCTCGCCCGGCAGGTCGATCTCCGGCGCCGCCAGAGCCCCACGCTGCGCACGCGCGGCCATCTCCTCGTCACCGAACACGTAGGCAGCCGTCGCCTCTCGGGCACCGTTCACCGACTTGGCCGCCCGCGCCCCGAGGAACAGCACGTCACCGGCGGTCCGCTCCACGAACAGCTCCAGCGCCGCACCGACAGGGCCGGTGGGAACGGCACCGCAGTACGGCCCGCTGATGGTCCCGGCAGACGCTGCCGCGCTCACCACATCCGTGCCGTACGCCTTGACGTCCTTGGCCACGTCCTCCATCGCGTCCTTGACCAGCGAGGTCACGAACTCGACGCCGGACGGCGATATGTTCCACCCCGTCACGTATCAGCCCCCGCCTCGACCGAGACCCCGGCGTCGCACGAGCGCCGGTCCAGGTTCCGCCCCATGAATACTTCCCCCTTGAGGACAGCAAAGTTGATCATTGAACGAAAGCGCCGCGTCAAAGTGCAGCCGACCCCATGTCGAATCATCGCCCCGCCCCCCGTACGTCACTTGCGCCTCTCGCGCACTCGAACATCCTGTCGCCCGCTCTATTGCAAACGCAATGCGAGGAAGGGGAGTTGACGCAAAGCACGCCCACCACGACACCGCGTCCGGCAGACCGGCGGCGTGGTGATGTCAGTGAGTGGCTTTAGATTCGGCGCATGAGTTCATCACTGAGCGGCAACTGGAGCACGCGGACGACCAGTTCCGAGCCAGCATCCAGGAGGGTGCGCCCACCGCGTACGAGGCACTGCACGCGGTAGTCCACGGTGGGCCCTTCAGCGCGGACAGTGAGCATGCCTTCCAGTACGCGTACGCGTACCAGCGGCTGTGCTCGCTCACCGGGTCGTTCCTGGCCAACGACTCTTTCACGCCCCACCGGGGCGACTGGCTGTCGGTCGTCGGCCAGGGGATGAAGGCCCTGGGGATCACCGCCGTGTCCGTCGAGGACTTCGGCTTCGGCCGCCTTCCGGCTCCGCTGCCGTCCACCTACGTCGTGGACTGTGGTGAGTGGGCGCCGGAACGCATAACGGAGGCACTCGAGCAGTTCGAGGCAACCAAGCGGGCCGTCGACGAGTCGCGACAGGCCCCGCCGCCCCTCGAGCCCGACGTCGTGGACGCGGTCATGCAGTGCATCGGATGGATGCGCCAGGCGCAGGCACAGCCGGGCTTCGGCGTCATCGGCTTCCGCTTCTGACCGGCGGCAACTTCCGACGACGGAGACTCAGTGCCTTCACCTCTACCACGGGGTGCTACCAAAGGTAGGATGAGGTGCATGAGCGGTAGCAAGAAGTACTCGATCAGTCTCCCCGAGGACCTGGCCGAGACGGTGCGCGCCCATGTCGGCCCCGGTGGCTTCTCGGCCTACGTCGCCGAGGCTCTGGAGCACCGGGTCGCCATGGACAGACTGCGGGAGATCGTCACCGACTTCCAGACCGAGCACGACGAGCTCACCCGCGAGGAGATCGAGGCCGCCCGCGCCCTGCTGCGCCACGACCACCGAACGTCCGGCGGGGCCGCTGCCTGATGCCCGGAACGCTTCTGCTCGACAGCGAGGGCCTCTCGAAGCTCTACCTCAAGGATCGTGCCGTCGTGGCCTTCGTGCAGGCCGCCGTGGAGGAGAGCGTCCGTGTGGCCACCAGCGCCATGACCACGCTCGAGGCCGATTACGAGCGCGTCCACCCCGCCCGCATCAAGTGGGTCCTCTCCCGGGTGGACGTACACGACGTCACCAAGGCGGTCACGGACCACGCCGCGACTCTGCTGCGCGCGCACCGCCTCCACGGCCACAAGTACGCCATCGACGCCGCCCTTGCCGCCATCGCCCGCACGGCGCCGCAGCCTGTCACCCTCCTGACGTCCGACCCCGACGACCTGAAGCTCCTGTGTGGTCCCGCCGTGGAAGTGCTCAAGGTATGACCCGCTCAAGTGACCCATGTGGCACGGTGGCCCCATGTCGACACCACCCGACGGGCTGCCCGTCTACCGCGTACTGACCGGTCCCGACGACGCGGCGTTCTGTCGCCGGGTGAGCGAGGCGCTGGAGTTGGGGTATCAGCTGCATGAAGGGCCTGCCGTCACCTTCGACGGTGAGCGGTGATCGTCGCGCAGGCTGTGCTGTGGGTCGGTTGGCGGGGGAACGTCCGGGGGCCGGTACGTGGTGGTGGTGCGTCTCGTACCGGCCCCGGGCGTGGTCGTCGTTACTGCACGATCGTGATGCGGTCCGCCGCCGGTGGGGCGAGCGGGGTGGTGGGGGAGGTGTTGGCCGTCAGGTACTGCTCCAGGGCCGTCAGGTCGTCCTCGCCGACCAGGTCGTTCGTGCCCTGGCCGAGGGTCGGGAAGCCGTCGCCGCCGCCCGCGAGGAAGCTGTTCGTCGCGACGCGGTAGGTGGCGGCCGGGTCGATGGCGGAGCCGTCGAGCCTGATCGAGTCGGTGATCACGCGGTCCGCACCGGTCTTCGTCAGGTCCAGGGTGTAGGTCAGGCCGGAGGAGATCTGGAGGATCTTCGGGGCCGCCTCGTTCGGGCCGCTGACCTGCTCCTTCAGAGCCTGGATCAGCTGGGCGCCGGTGAAGTCCTGGAGGTTGACCGTGTTGGCGAAGGGCTGGACCGTGAAGGCCTCGGCGAAGGTGACCACGCCGTCGCCCTCGGCGCCGCCGGCCGCGTGGGTGAGCGGCGCGCGGATGCCGCCGGGGTTCATCAGGGCCAGGTCGGTCTCCGGGTCCAGGGTCCTGCCGTACGCGAGTTGCGCGTCGGCGATGAGGTCGCCCAGGGGGGATTCCGTGCCCTCGCGCACGATGTCGCCGGAGATGTAGCCGATCGGGCGGTTGCCGATGGGGGCGGCGAGGGTGTTCCACTTGTCGATCAGGCGGGTCATGTCGGGCGCCTTGGGGACGTCCCGGGTGACGACGTGGTTCGCGGACTTCACGGCCGTACGGGCGATGTCACCCGTCCAGCGGTCGTACGTCAGCGTGGTGTCGGTGTAGAGGCGGCCGAAGGACGCGGCCGAGGTGACCGTGCGGGGCTTGCCCGCCGGGTCGGGGATCGTGCAGGCGTACGCCGCGTGGGTGTGGCCGGTGACCAGCGCGTCCACGTCCGGCGTGACGTTCTTCGCGATGTCCGCGATCGGGCCGGAGATGCCGTCGCCGGCGCCCGGGGAGTCGCAGTCGTAGTTGTAGGAGGACGAGGCCGGGAAGCCGCCCTCGTGGATGAGCGCCACGATGGACTTCACGCCCTTGCGGCGCAGCTCCTTGGCGTACTTGTTGATCGTCTCGACCTCGTCCTCGAAGGCGAGGCCCTTCACGCCCTCGGCAGAGACGATGTCCGGGGTGCCCTCCAGCGTCACGCCGATGAAGCCGACCTTGACGCCCTTCTTCTTCCACACCCAGTACGGCTTGAGGAGGGGCTTCCTCGTCTTCTCGTTCAGGACGTTCGCCGCCAGGTACGGGAAGTCGGCGCCCTTGAACTTCTTGTCCGTGTAGCAGCCGTCGACCGGGTGGCAGCCGCCGTTCTGGAGGCGGGCCAGCTCGGCGGCGCCCTCGTCGAACTCGTGGTTGCCGACCGAGGTGACGTCCAGGTCGAGCCTGTTCAGCGCCTCGATGGTGGGCTCGTCGTGGAAGAGGCCCGAGATGAGGGGGGACGCGCCGACCATGTCGCCGCCGGCTGCGGTGATGGAGTAGCGGTTGCCCTCGCGGGCCTCGCGCAGGTGGGTGGCGAGGTACTCCACACCGCCCGCGTCGATGGTCTTCGTCGTGCCGTCGTGCTGGAGTTCGGTGACCCGGCCGGAGGAGCCCGTCGGGGGTTCCAGGTTGCCGTGCAGGTCGTTGAAGGACAGGAGCTGCACGTCCTGGTAGCGGCCGTGGTGGTGGCCGTGCGGCTTGCCCTTGTTCCCGTGGTCCGCGCGGTTCTCGCCGGCGGTCGCCGACCCGGGCAGGGCGGCGGCGGCCAGCGCGCCGGCGGTGAGCACACCGGCGGCGGTCGCGAGAAGACGGTTCGTACGGCGTCTGCGGCGCGGGTGGTGCGCCGGGGATGTGGCTGGCATACGCCCCCCTGTGGGTCCGAGTGGGTACCGGCGCAGCCTAGAGTCAACGCGCGTAGCACGACAGGGTATTCAGGGTTACGACCTGGTTTATCTTTCGCCGGCGCCGTTGCCGTCCGTTTCGCGGGCCCCCGTCCGCGCGGTCCCCTTACCCTCGTAGGCATGACCAGCGACGACTTCCTCCGGCCCGGCCGCTCCCGCTCGCTCCAGACGTACGCCGCGCTCTCCGCCGAGCGGACGGAGGCGGTGCTCGCCCTGCTCGCGGAGGCCGCCCGGGCCGACGGTCAGCAGGCGGTGTCCGAGCAGGGGCGGCTGCAACTGCGCGGCGGGGAGCGGGAGGGGGTGTCGCACCTGCTGCTGTCCGTCGACGACGAACTCGTCGGGTACGCCCAGTTGGAGGACACCGATCCGGTGGAGCCGCCGGCCGCCGAACTGGTCGTGCATCCCTCCCACCGGGGCCACGGGCACGGGCGGGCCCTCGGGACCGCGCTGCTCGCCGCCTCCGGCAAGCGGCTGCGGGTGTGGGCGCACGGCGGCCATTCCGCCGCCCGGCATCTGGCCCAGGTGCTCGGTCTGACGCTGTTCCGGGAACTGCGGCAGATGCGGCGGCCGTTGGCCGGGCTGGACCTGCCGGATCCGGTGCTGCCGGAGGGCGTGCGGGTCCGTACGTTCGTGCCCGGCCGGGACGACGCCGCCTGGCTCGCGGTGAACGCCGCCGCGTTCGCCCACCACCCCGAGCAGGGCTCGCTCACCCAGCGCGACCTGGACGACCGCAAGGCCGAACCCTGGTTCGACCCCGAGGGGTTCTTCCTCGCCGAACGCGGTGACGGGGCCGGTGACGCGGACGCGGCCGGTGACGCGGACGGTGACGGGGGCGGCCGGCTCGTCGGCTTCCACTGGACCAAGGTGCACGCGGCGGAGGGACTCGGCGAGGTGTACGTCCTCGGGGTGAGCCCCGATGCCCAGGGCGGCGGCCTCGGCAAGTCCCTCACCACGATCGGGCTGCGGTACCTGGCGGACAAGGGGCTGCCCACGGCCATGCTGTACGTCGACGCCGACAACAAGGCCGCGGTGTCCGTCTACGAGCGGCTGGGCTTCGTCACGCACGAGACGGATCTGATGTACCGGACGGAGACGTGAACCGGCGCGGCGCGTAGCGCCGTACCGGCTCCGTGAGGCAGAGCGCGCCCGCCGCCAGGAGCGCGCACAGCAGTACCGCCCAGCGGTCGTGGGCCGCCGCCCACCGCTCGTCGTCCGGCGTTACGAACAGCTCCCAGTCCCCGGTGCTCAGCAGCGGCGCCAGGATCGCGGTGGCCAGCAGGAACCCGGCGACCGCCTGCCCCGGCCGGGCGCCGTCCCCGCGGTGGACGGTGAGCGCGGCCCCGGTCAGGGCGAGGACCAGGACCGTCGCCGCCTCGACGGTGACGTCGGCGGCCGGGGGGCGTACCGGCTGCGGGACCAGGAGCAGGGCGGCGGTCCACCACCCGGCGGCGACCGGCGCGAGGAGGGCGAGCCGCAGTCCGTGACGGAGGGCGCGCCGGGCGGGGACGGCGGCGGTGGTGTGCCGGGCCGGGTCGTCCAGCAGGAAGGCCGCGCCGAGGGCGAAGGCGAGGGCGGCCGCCCGCAGCGCGGTCAGCGCCGACCAGCCGTTCGCGTCCTCGCCCGTCAGCCTCGGTACCGCGGCGAGCAGCAGCCCGAGGCCGCCGCCGGCCGCGATCATCCGCCAGGGCAGGGTCCGCAGGACCGGCCGGGTCAGCTCCCGCACCAGCACCGTCGCCGCCGGTCCGCCGTTCACAGGCACGCGTCCTCCCCCTCCGGCGCGTCGAGCCCCAGCACCTGCGCCACCCGCTGTGTGGTCACCTTCGGGGCGGTCAGCTCGGCCCAGCCGGCCCGCACCTTGGCGGCGGCCTCGTCGCGGGGCAGCTCCAGCAGCTCGCGCAGCAGTTCCGTGTGGGCGGTGGTCATGTGCAGCGGCTCCGTCCGGGAGATGACGATCGCCGACCCGGTGTCGCTGTCGTCCAGCCGCACCCGCCGCAGGTCCGCCACCGGGTCGGGCCGGCCGGCGAGCGCCGTCCACATCACGGTGACGATCCGGCCGTCGCACATCGCGCCCGCCGTCTCCTCCTCGCCCGTGACCAGGACCCCGGCGACGGCGACGGCGAACTCGGGCACCCGGTTGCCGCCCCAGGAGGTGCCGACGGTCACCTCGCCCGGCCGGGCGGACGGGGTGAGTGCCGCGTCGCCGTCCAGGCCGTAGCGCGCCTCGACGCGCTGCCGTACGGTCAGCGGGCGGTTCCCGGCGTCACCTCCCGCGAGGGCGCGCACGTCGTCCACGATCTCCGCCCAGTCCCCGGTGCGCGGCCCCCATTCGGGGAAGGCGCAGTACGTGGTGCCGTCCCGTTCGGCGCACTTCTGGGTCTTCTCCGGGGCGAGGGTGGCCTGCTCGCGCGCCTCGGTGATCTCCTCCGGCACGCCCCCCGACTGGCCCACCGCGCCGGCCAGCGTCAGCGCCACCGCCACGGCGGCGCCCGCCCGAACGGTGCGCAGCCGCGCGCCCCCGGAGAACAGCACCGCCAGCAGGGCCGCGCTCAGGGCGAGGCCCGCCAGGTAGAGGGCGTGCCAGGCGGCGGGGCGGCCGATCAGGTCGGAGGGGAGAGTGGCGAAACTGTTCTCGCCGACCGAGGGCATCAGCCACCGCGTCCGGCCCTGGCCGGAGGGCCCGGAGCCGAGCATGAAGAACAGGAGCATCAGGACGATCAGCAGCGGGGCCGCGAGGGGCGCGGCCAGCACCCGGGCCAGCAGCACCCCGAACGCGCCGAACAGCAGCACGGACAGCGGTCCGACGAGGAGTTCGCCCGGCGAACCGTGGCCCACGGCGCCCGGCTTGAGCGCCTCCCAGGTGAACTGGCCGCCCACGCAGACCGCGACGAGCAGCGCCGCCGGCACCACGGACAGCAGGTGCGCGGCCGTACGGCGCCACGGCTGGACCACCAGCACGGTCAGGTGCCGGTCGGTGTCGTGCCGGCGGGAGCGCAGCACGGCCTGGTGGGCGCCGAGCAGCACCGCGAGGCCGACGAGCAGCGGCCCGCCCTGGGTGGCCCGGTCGACGTCCTGGAGCGCGGGGTGTCCGTCGTACGAGTCGTGGGTGCGCCACACCGTCCAGGCGAGGTAGACCGCGAAGGCCACGAGGACGGGGATCCGCAGCAGCAGCCGGCGGCTCTCGAAGGCGGCCAGGGCGAGCACGGCCGCCCAGGAGGCGCGCGGTCCGGTCGTCACCTCGGCCGGGGAGGGCCGTTCGGTCGTCGTCGTGGTCATGCCGTCACCGCCGTGCCCGCGTCGTCGAGGGTGAGCAGGTAGCCGTCCTCCAGGGTGGGTTCGAGCAGGTCGGCGCCGGGCGGCGGGTCGCCCACGTTGCGGAAGGTGCCCGTGCCCGTGCGCCATCCGGCCCGCGCGCCCGCGTCCCGCCCGGTGCTGCTCCACACCCGGCCCGCGGCCCGTGCGGTGAGCTCGGCGGGGGTGCCGTCGAAGCGGACGGCGCCGTCGGCGAGGACCACCACGCGGTGGCAGAGCATCGCCACGTCCTCGGTCTGGTGCGTGGACAGCAGCACGGTACGGCCCTCTCCGGCGCGGGCGATCAACTCGCGGAACCGCATGCGCTGTTCGGGGTCGAGTCCGACGGTGGGTTCGTCGAGGACGACGAACTCGGGGTCGCCGACGAGCGCGGCCGCCAGCGCCACCCGCTGCCGCATCCCGCCGGACAGCTTCTTGATGCGCTTGCCGCGTACGTCGCCGAGACCGACCTCGTCGAGCACGCGGCGCACCTCGCCGTGGCGGGCGGCGCGGTCGGTGAGTTCCTTGAGGATCGCCACGTAGTCGACGAACTCGAAGGCGGTGAAGTCGGGGTGGAAGCCGGGGGTCTGCGGCAGGTAGCCGAGGTGGCGCCGGACCTCCTGCCGGCCGCGCGAGGTGGCGGGGTCGTGGCCGAGCACGGTGAAGGCGCCCCGGTCGGCCGGTACGGCGGTGGCGAGCACCCGCAGCAGCGTGGTCTTCCCCGCGCCGTTGGGCCCGAGCAGCCCGGTGACGCCGGGGGACAGCGCGAGCGAGACGTCGTCGAGGGCGCGGGTGCGCCCGAAGTGCAGGCTCAGCCCGGAGGCGGAGACGGTGGGGGTCATGCGGAACTCCGTACGGATCGGGGAGGTCGGTCGGTGCCGGGGCGGCGCGACGGTGGTCAGACGGCGCCGCGCCGGCTGGTGTCGAAGCGGTCGCGGAGCAGGACGAGGAGGCCGGCGGCGAGCGCGGCGACCGCCGCGGACACGCCCTGGCCGGCCGCGGTGAACGGGGCGAGCGTGCCGTCCGCGCCGTCGGCGCGGGCCGCCTCCGCCGTGAGCAGCAGCGCGACCCAGCCGCCGCCGACGAGCGACGGGGCGAGCACCGGGCCCAGCCGTGCGGTGAGCGCGAGGGCGGTCGCGGTGAGGGCGAGGGCGGGCAGCAGCCAGGTCAGGGCGCGCAGTCCGTACCCGGGCAGGGCGAGGGTGGCGAGCCCGTTGAGGCCGAGCCCCGCGCCGAGCACCGCGACCGTGCGGATCATCAGCAGCCGGAAGCCGTGCACCGGGGCGACGAGGGCCATCTCGTACGTGGGGTCCACGCCGGGCCCGTACGACAGGGCGACCCCGGCGAGCGGCAGCAGTGGTGCGAGGGCGAGGAAGAGGGTGGGGCCGGCGGAGCCGGTGGTGTCCTGCCCTGCGGCGACGGCGACGGTGAGCAGGAGCACGGCGGCCACCGCGCCGAGCCAGGAGCGGCGCAGCGCCGGCGTGGCGGCGAGCAGCCGTGCGGTGTGGTCGGCGATGCCGAGCCGCACCAGCAGTGACTCCACCAACCCCGGGCGGGGCGCGTCGAGTTCGGCGTCGAGGCGGTCCCAGCCGGTGTCGAGGGCGACGGGGTCGCAGGCCGCGGCGAGCAGGGACCGGCAGTGGGCGCAGGCCGTGAGGTGGGTGTCGGCGGACCAGAGCGCGGGCGGCTCCAGCTCGCCCCGGGCGTAGGCCCGCAGGTCGTCCTCGGGGACGTGCCAGCCCGTCGTGGTGTGCGTCATGCCAGCGCCTCCCTGAGTTGCCTGCGGGCGCGCATCGCCCGCGTCTTGACCGTGCCCGGCGGAATGCCGAGCAGGACGGCGGCCTCCCGGGTGGTCAGCCCGTCGACGACCGTGGCCTGGAGCACCGCGCGCAGTTCCGGCGAGAGCCGGACCAGGGCGCCGGCCAGGTCCCCGTGCTCCACCCCCGCGAGCACGCGTTCCTCCGCCGACACCTCGTCGCGGTGGCGCAGCCGCGCCAGCGCCTGGCGCAGCCGGCCGCGCGCGCCGGCGCCGCGCAGGGCGTCGACCAGGCGGCGCGAGGCGATGCGCCACAGCCATCCGGCCGCGTCCGCGCCCTCGGCCTCCCGCCGGTACCGGGCCGTGCCGCGCCACACCGCGAGGAAGGTCTCCTGTACGACGTCGTCGACGATGCCCGCGTCGGCGCACCGGCCGCGCATCCGGGCGGTCAGCCACGGCGCGTACCGCCGGTACAGCTCCTCGAAGGCGCGCCGGTCGCCGTCCGCCGCGACGGCGCTCAGCAGCTCCCCGTCGCTTCTCGTTTCGCTCACGTCTCCTCATCGGACGGGCCCCGCCGATCGGTTCACACGATCGGGGGTTGACTTTCGCACGCCCCTTGCACCACCCTTTCACTACTCAATTAGTGAAAGGGTGGTTGTGGAGTGGTCCACTACCGCATCGACCGGCACAGCGGCGTGGCCACCTACGTCCAGATCGTGCAGCAGACCAAACAGGCCCTGCGCCTGGGCATGCTGGCCCCCGGCGACAAGCTGCCCACGGCCCGCGAGGTGGTCGAAGCGACCGCCGTCAACCCCAACACCGTGCTGAAGGCCTACCGCGAGCTGGAACGCGAGGGCCTGGTGGAGGCCCGGCGCGGCCTCGGCACCTTCGTACGGCGCTCCCTGGGCGCCGCCCCGGCCGACTCCCCGCTGCGCGCGGAACTGGAGGAGTGGGCCGCCCGGGCCCGCGACAGCGGCCTGGAGCGCGAGGACGTGGCCGCGCTGTTCACCGCCGTACTCGACACGCACTACCCGGCACGAACGCCGGGCACCGCACACCCGAAGACCCCTCAGGGAGACCCGTCATGACCGTCCCGGCCATCGAGGCGGACGCGCTCGGCAAGCGCTTCGGCCGGCGCACCGCCTGGGCGCTGCGCGACTGTTCCTTCCGGCTGCCCGCCGGCCGCGTCTGCGCCGTCGTCGGCCCCAACGGCGCGGGCAAGTCGACGCTGCTCGCGATCACCGCCGGGCTGCTCGCCCCCACCGAGGGCACCGCCACCGTCCTCGGCACGGACCCGGCGACCGCCCGCCCCCGGGTGGCCTTCGTCGACCAGGACAAGCCGCTGTACCCGCAGCTCACCGTCGCCGAGACACTGCGCATGGGCGCCGACCTGAACCCCGGCCGCTGGGACGCGGACACCGCCGGGCGGATCGTGGCCGGCGGCGACCTGGACCCGGGCAAGCGGGTCCGCGCGCTCTCCGGCGGCCAGCGCACCCGCGTGGCGCTCGCCCTCGCCCTCGGCAAGCGGCCCGAACTGCTGCTCCTGGACGAGCCGATGGCCGACCTCGACCCGCTGGCCCGGCACGAGCTGATGGGCGTGCTGATGGGGCAGGCCGCCGCGCACGGCACGACGATCGTGATGTCCTCGCACGTCGTCGCCGAGCTGGAGGACTCCTGCGACCACCTGCTGCTGATCGGCGGCGGCCGGGTCCGGCTCGCCGGTGAGATCGACGACCTGCTGGCCGCCCACACCCGGGTCTCCGCCCCGGCGGAGAGCGAGCTGGCCCCGCACCAGGTCGTGGAGTCCCGCACCACCGGCCGCCAGCTCAGCGCGCTGCTCCGCCCGGCCGGACCGCTGCCCGGCGACTGGCGCGCCGGCGCGCCGTCCCTGGAGGAGCTCGTCCTGTCCTACCTGCGCAACCCCGGCGCCCCCTCCCCGGCGGCCCCGGCGCCCGACACCACGGAGGCCGCCGCGTGAGCACCACCCCGACCACCACCGCGGCCACCGCGCCGGCCGCCCCCACCACCGGCCGCCCCGCCCCCGCGCCCCGCCAGCTGCGCTGGCTGGTGCGGCTGCACCGCCCGGCCCTCCTCGCCGGTGCGGCCCTCGTGCTGCTGACCGGCGCGGGGCTGCTGTGGCTCGGCGGCCCGCTCACCGACGCCTCCGCGGCGGCCTGGAAGGAGTACAACGCCTGTTCCTCCAGCCCGCGCTGCTCCTACGACCAGGAGTCGATCGTCCGCTACAAGGAGGTGTACAACTACACGACCTACGCCGTGCTGGCCCTGCCGTTCCTGATCGCCGCGTGGGCCGGCGGCGCGCTCACCGGCCGCGAGATGGAGTCCGGCACGGCCCGCCTCGCCTGGACCCAGGGTGTCTCCCCGGCCCGCTGGCTGGCCGCCCGGCTCGCCTTCCCGGCCGTACTGACCCTCGCGTCGACCGGGCTGCTCGCCGTGCTGCACCGCCTGGCCTGGGTCATGGCCGAGGACAGCGTCGAGACCGCCAAGTCGTGGGACGACTACCCCACCTTCTACGCCAACGGCCCCCTCCCGGTGGCCCTCGCCCTGGCCGGACTGGCCGCGGGCGTCCTCGCGGGTCTGCTGCTGCGCCGCTCCCTGGCCGCGCTCGCCACCGCCGCGGTCGCGGTCGGCGCGCTGTGGGCGGCCGTCCACACCGCCCTGCCGTACCTGTGGCCCGCGGTCACCAGGACCAGCGGTCTGCAGTACGGCCCGGAGGGGCACGGCATCGTGGTCGGCGAGGGCGTGCTGACCGCCGCCGGCGACCGGCTGCCCCTCCCCTGCTACACCACCATGATGCCCGGGTGCGAGGCGACCCTGTCCGACATGGACGCCGTCAGCTTCTACCGCGACCTCCACCCCGCCGCGCACTACTGGCCGCTCCAGCTGGTCGCCTCCGCCGTCGTGCTCGCCGTCGCCGTGCTGCTGGCCGTCGCCGCCTTCCGGCTGCTGCGCCGCCGCACCGGTGCGGCCGCCGGGAAGGCCGCGGGGAAGGCCGCCGGATGAGCGGTACGGGTACGGCGGCACGGGCGCGGCTGCCCCGCACGGTGCTGCGGGTGCACCGTACGGCCCTGCTGGTCTGGGGCGGGTTCGTCGCGGTCCTGGTCTGCTGGCAGGCGTGGCTGAACGGGATCACCGTGGAGGAGGTGCGGGCGGCGGAGGCCGCGTGCTCGAACGCGTGGAGCTGCGTGGACGTCATCGAGGCCCTCCGCTACAGCGAGCCGACCGGCTACGTCGGCTTCCTCACCGGCTACGGATTCCTCGCCGTCGCCGCGTTCGCCGGGGGTGCGCTGATCGGGCGCGAGCTGGAGTCCGGTACCGCGCGGCTGGCCTGGACGCAGGGGGTCACCCCCGTCCGCTGGCTGACCGCCAAGCTCGCCGTGCCGGCCGTGGCACTCGTCGCCGGCGGCACGGTGCTGGTCCTGGCGTTCCGCTGGGGCTGGGCCGCCCACCGGGACCTCATGGGCCACGACTGGGCCGCCGCCGAGGTGTTCGTGGCACGCGGTCCGGCGACGGTGGCGTACGCGCTGTGCGCCCTCGCGGCCGGCACGCTCACAGCGCTGCTGCTGCACCGCGCGCTGCCCGCGCTCGCCGTGTCGGTGGCCGCGATGTGGCTGCTCAACGCCGTCCTCGGGCAGGTCCGCGCGTCCCTGTGGCCGGCCGTGACCCGCACCGGGCCGGAGCGGTTCGAGCTGCCGGGCAACGTCTGGCAGGTGGAGTGGGGCCGTACCGCCGCCGGCGGGCACTACGCGACGTACCACCCGGCCTCCCACTTCTGGCCGCTGCACCTGGTGGAGACCGGCATCGTGCTGGCGGTCGCCGTCGCCGCCACGGCCGCCGCGTTCGCGGTGCTGCGCCGCCGCACGGGCTGACGGATCCGGCCGTACGGCGCCGCCCTCACGCGGGACGGGCGCGGGGCGGACGCGGGGCGGGGGACGGGCGCGGGGGACGCCGTACGACCGGACCCTGTGGGCCGCCCCGCGCTATCCCGTACGTCATGTCTCCGTAACCGCTGATTCAGACAGGCTTGCGACGCTCGGCCAATGCATCCCGCCGTGCCAGAGCCCGCACCGCCCCGACGGGTGAACGGGGGGAACGGGGACGCCTCAGGGCCACCACCGCTCCCACCCGCCTTTTCCGACGCGCCCGTGATGCCCCCGGCGCGGAAGAATGGGGTCATGAGCCAGCCCAACACCCAGGCACAGGTACAGCACCCGCAGCCCTCCGTGGGCTCCATCGCCGCCCACCGCCCGCACACCGTGGCCGGAGTGGTCTCCGACCTGGAACCCGACATCGACGCGGACCTCGACGGATACGAGGAGGCGCAGACGGACGGCGCCCCGCTGCCCCAGGGCCGCTTCCTCGACCGGGAACGCAGCTGGCTCGCCTTCAACGAGCGCGTGCTGGAGCTCGCCGAGGACCCCGCCACCCCGCTGCTGGAGCGGGCGAACTTCCTCGCGATCTTCGCCAGCAACCTGGACGAGTTCTTCATGGTCCGCGTGGCCGGCCTGAAGCGCCGGATCGCCACCGGGGTCGCCACCCGCTCCGCCTCCGGACTCCAGCCGCGCGAGGTACTGGAGATGATCTGGGCCCGCTCCCGCGAGCTGATGGCCCGGCACGCCGCCTGCTACCACGAGGACGTCGCCCCGGCGCTCGCGGAGGAGGGCATCCACCTGGTCCGCTGGAACGAGCTGACGGAGAAGGAGCAGGCCCGGCTCTTCACGCTCTTCCGGCACCAGATCTTCCCCGTCCTCACCCCCCTCGCGGTCGACCCGGCGCACCCCTTCCCGTACATCTCGGGTCTGTCGCTGAACCTGGCCGTCGTCGTACGCAACCCGGTCACCGGCCACAAGCACTTCGCCCGGGTGAAGGTGCCGCCGCTGCTGTCCCGCTTCCTGGAGAGCTCCCCCGGCCGCTACGTCCCCATCGAGGACGTCATCGCGGCCCACCTGGAGGAGCTGTTCCCGGGCATGGAGGTGCTGGAGCACCACGCGTTCCGGCTCACCCGCAACGAGGACCTGGAGGTCGAGGAGGACGACGCGGAGAACCTGCTCCAGGCGCTGGAGAAGGAACTCATGCGGCGCCGCTTCGGGCCGCCGGTGCGCCTGGAGGTGGAGGAGTCCATCGACCGGGAGGTGCTGGACCTGCTGGTGCGCGAGCTGAAGGTCGGCGAGGCGGAGGTGTACCCGCTGCCGGGCCCCCTCGACCTCACCGGTCTGTTCCGCATCCACAGCCTGGACCGGCCGGAGCTGAAGTACCCGAAGTTCGTCGCGGGCACGCACCGCGACCTGGCGGAGGTGGAGTCGGCGTCCCCGCCGGACATCTTCGCCGCGCTGCGCAGCCGGGACGTGCTGCTGCACCACCCCTACGACTCCTTCTCCACCTCCGTGCAGGCGTTCCTGGAGCAGGCGGCGGCCGACCCGGACGTGCTCGCCATCAAGCAGACCCTCTACCGGACGTCCGGCGACTCCCCCATAGTCGACGCGCTCATCGACGCCGCCGAGTCCGGCAAGCAGGTCCTCGTCCTCGTCGAGATCAAGGCCCGCTTCGACGAGCACGCCAACATCAAGTGGGCGCGCAAGCTGGAGGAGTCCGGCTGCCACGTGGTCTACGGCCTGGTCGGCCTGAAGACCCACTGCAAGCTGTCCCTGGTGGTCCGTCAGGAGGGCGAGACGCTACGGCGTTACAGCCACGTCGGCACCGGCAACTACCACCCGAAGACGGCCCGGCTGTACGAGGACCTCGGCGTGCTCACCGCCGACCCGCAGGTCGGCGCGGACCTCTCCGACCTGTTCAACCGTCTCTCCGGCTACTCCCGCCGGGAGACCTACCGCCGTCTGCTGGTCGCCCCCAAGTCCCTGCGGGACGGCCTGGTCTCGCGGATCGACAAGGAGGCCCAGCACCACCGTGCCGGGCGGCCCGCGTACGTCCGCATCAAGGTCAACTCGATGGTCGACGAGGCCGTCATCGACGCCTGCTACCGGGCGTCGCAGGCGGGCGTCCCGGTGGACGTGTGGGTGCGCGGCATCTGCGCGGTGCGGCCCGGCGTGGAGGGCCTGTCGGAGAACATCCGGGTACGGTCCGTCCTCGGCCGCTTCCTCGAACACTCCCGCGTCTTCGCCTTCGGCAACGGCGGGGAGCCCGAGGTGTGGATAGGCAGCGCGGACATGATGCACCGCAACCTCGACCGCCGGATAGAGGCGCTGGTACGGGTCACCGACCCCGCCCACCGGGCGGCGCTGAACCGGCTGCTGGAGACCGGCATGTCCGACACCACGGCGTCCTGGCACCTCGGCCCGGACGGCGAGTGGACCCGGCACGCGACGGACGCGGACGGCCAGCCCCTGCGCAACATCCAGGAGATGCTCATTGACGCCCGGAGGCGCCGGCGTGGCACAGCGACACCATGATCCGATCGCCGGTCCCGTTCCGGTGGACGTCCTGGCCGGCTATCTGCGGGCGCAGGCGACCGAGTTCCTCCGCGCGCTGCGTCTGCACCGGGAGACCGGGGCGGGCGCGGCCGCGTCGGAGGACTCCGTCGAGGCGGCCCGCGCGCTGCGCCGCGCCGCCCGCCGTATCAGCGCCAGCCTCCACACCTTCCAGCCGGCCCTGGACCCCGGCTGGTCCGAGGCGCTCCGCCCCGAACTGGCCTGGGTCTCCGGCACCCTGGCCCAGGAGCACGCCCACACCGCCCGCCTGAACCAACTCCTGCTGGCCCTCCACCGCCTGTCAGGAGCCCCGACCCTCCCCTCCCAGAACACCACCACACCACCCCCACCAGACACCCCGAACGCGGGCACCCGCACCGGGCCGCCCGCGAACACCCACACCCCGGACGGGACCACCCACCCCGGCCCCACGAACACCCACACCCCGGACGCGTCCGCCCACACCGGCCCCGCGAGCCCCCGCACCCCGGACGGGACCACCCACCCCGGCACCGCGAGCCCCCGCACACCGGACACGGGCACCCGCACCTCGGACGCATCGGCCCTCACCCCGCCCACGGACACCCGCATTCCAGACCCGGCCACCCACACCGGGCCCGCGAACACCCGCACCCCGGACGGGACCACGCACCCCGGCACCGCGAGCACCCGCACCCTGGACGCAGCCACCCACACCCCACCCACGGTCACCAGCACCCCAGATCCGGCCACCTGCACCGGCCCTACGGACACCCAGACGGCGGACGAGACCACCCGCCCCAGCGCCACGAACACCCGCACCCCGGACGCATCGGCCCTCACCCCGCCCACGGACACCCGCATTCCAGACCCGGCCACCCACACCGGCCCCACGGGCACCCGCACCCCGGACGGGACCACCCACCCCGGCCCCGCGAACACCCTCACCCCGCACTCGGGCACCCGCCCCGGCCCCACGGACACCCGCACCCCGGACGCACCCGCAGCCCACCCGGCCCCCGCCGCCCCGGCCGCCAGGCCCGGACGCACCGCACGGGCGACCGGGCCGACCCGTACCGTCCCCCTGGCCGGAGGCACCGGCCCCGCCCGGCGGACCGCGACCACCAGCGCCACCACCGCGACCACCGCCACCGCCCCCCAAGCCCCCCGCACCGCCGGTGTGCTCGCGCCCGACGGCGGACGTTCCGCCGTACGGCGGCCCGTGCCCGCCCCCGACCGGGGAAACCTCACCGTCGGTGCCGCCAAGGCCGGTGCGCTGCTGGACCGGCAGCTGACGCTGGCCCGGACCCGGGCGCACTCCACGGCGCTCCAGGCGCTCGGGTCCTCCCGGTTCCACGGGGTCGCCGACAAGGTCGCCTTACTCGCCAGCGAGGTGCCGCTGTCCCCGGCGGCCGACGGCGTCGACCTGCGCCGGCAGGCCGACGCCGCGCGCGACCGGCTCGCCGACGCGGTCGCCGCGCTGCCGCTGCTCACCGCGGGCAGCCCGTACAACGCGGAGGCGCTGATCCACGGGCTCTCCCCGGACCCGTCCCCGCACCCGCAGGACGCCCCGTGGCACCAGGTGCGGCTGCTGCTGCGGCTGCACCGCTACGCCCGCGAGGTCCTGCGCGCCGGCACCGACCCCTCGCTCCTGGCCGCCGGTGAGGCACTGGACCGGCACCGCGACGCCTCCGAGGCGGCCGCCGCCGCGGCGCAGGCCGCCCGCACCCCCCGGATCGCCCCGGCCACGGCGTACGCGCTGGGCGTGCTCCACGCCGACCAGCGGCATGAGGTGGAGGCAGCGCGGTACGCGTTCCAGCGCGCCTGGCGGAAGGAAGCACTCGGCACGCCATAGGCCGGCCACCCACGGAGCACAGAGCACGGAGGCACACGGTGAGCACCCACGACCCGGGCGGGAACCGGCCCCGCGCCCTCACCGTCCGGGCCGCCGGCTGCGTCCTGTGGCGCCGCTCCCCCGTGACCGGCGAGCTCGAACTCTGTCTCGTCCACCGGCCCAAGTACGACGACTGGTCCTGGCCCAAGGGCAAACTGAAGCGCGGCGAGGACCCGCTGGCCGGCGCCCTGCGCGAGGTCGCCGAGGAGACCGGGCACACCGCCGTACCGGCCGCCGAGCTGCCCACCGCGCACTATCTCGCCAACGGACGCCCCAAGCAGGTCCGCTACTGGGCGGCCGAGGCCGTCTCCGGCGCCTTCACCCCGAACGACGAGGTCGACCGCCTCCTCTGGCTCCCCCCGGACGCCGCCCGCGCCCACCTCACCCGCCCCGACGACGCGGCCCTCGTGGACGCCCTGCTCGCCACGCTCCGCCCGGCAGCACCCTGACCGTCCGGTATCGCCCCGTGTCCTCGACGTAAGCGTTCCGTGACCTCACCGCACCGTCCACAGGGGTTCACCCCTCGTTCATGTACGCCAATCGGCCGCTTCACCTGATCTGCCTAATTTCGGCCTTACGCGATGCGGACCGCCCCCGGGAATGGGGGACCGTGTCACCCACACTTCGCACGCCGCCGAATTCAGGACGGCGGCCACTGGAAGGGACTCAAGTGAAGCTTCAGCGCAAGAACCGGCGGGCCCTCGCTCTCGGTGCTCTCGCCGTCTCCGGCGCCCTGGCCCTCACGGCGTGCGGCTCCGACGAAACCGGCAACAGCAACGGCGGTGACGCCTCCGCCACCGCGCAGGCCGGCAACATCGACTGCGGCGACGCCAAGGGCCAGCTCCAGGCCTCCGGCTCCTCCGCGCAGAAGAACGCCATCGACGCCTGGGTCAAGCAGTACTCCGCGGCGTGCAAGGGCGTGCAGGTCAACTACAACCCGACCGGTTCGGGCGCCGGCATCACCGCCTTCCTCCAGGGCCAGACCTCGTTCGCGGGCTCCGACTCCGCGATGGACGCCGAGGAGATCAAGCAGTCCCAGAAGATCTGCAAGGACGGCCAGGCCATCGACCTGCCCATGGTCGGCGGTCCGATCGCCGTCGGTTACAACGTCGAAGGCGTCGACGAGCTCGTCCTGGACGCGCCGACCCTCGCCAAGATCTTCGACAGCAAGATCACCAACTGGAACGACGAGGCGATCGCCAAGCTCAACCCCGACGCCAAGCTGCCCGACCTGAAGATCCAGGCCTTCCACCGCTCGGACGAGTCCGGCACCACGGACAACTTCACCACCTACCTCCAGGCCGCCGCGCCCAAGGACTGGACGTACGAGCCGAGCAAGTCCTGGGAGGCCAAGGGCGGCCAGTCCGCGCAGGGCTCCTCCGGTGTCGCCCAGCAGGTCAAGCAGACCCCCGGCGCCATCTCCTACATGGAGCTGTCCTACGCCAAGGACGGCATGAACACCGTCTCCATCAAGACCGAGGCCGCCGAGCCGGTCGCCGCCACCGTCGAGAACGCGACCGCCGCCATCGGCGCCGCCAAGGTCGTCGGCACCGGCAAGGACCTCGCGCTGGAGCTGGACTACACCCCGTCCGCCGACGGCGCCTACCCGATCGTCCTGGTGACGTACGAGATCGTCTGCGACAAGGGCAACAAGGCGGAGACCCTGCCCACCACCAAGTCCTTCCTGAACTACATGGCTTCCGAGGACGGCCAGTCGCTGCTGGCCGACGCGGGCTACGCCCCGATGCCCGAGGAGATCATCACCAAGGTCCGCGAGACCATCTCGAGCCTCGCCTGACCCGAGAGTGCGGACCGGCCCCGACCACGGAGCCGGTCCGCACCGTCCGGTGCACCGCCATCAGGAGCCCCCGGACCCCGGACGGCTCCGACCGAGCCGCCGGCCCCGGCGGCTCCGCAGACCGGAGAACCCGATGGACATCACGACACAGAAACCCGCCGCACCCCCCGCCGCACCCGGCCCGGCCGCGCCCACGGACCAGCGCGCCGCGCGCGGGGCCACCCGACCCGGTGACCGGATCTTCCTCGGGCTCTCCCGCGGATCCGGCATCTTCGTCCTGGTCCTCATGGCCGCCATCGCGGCCTTCCTGACCTACCGCGCCTCCATAGCCATCAGCAAGAACGAGGCGAACTTCTTCACCTCCTTCGACTGGAACCCCAGCGGCACCCCGCCGGAGTTCGGCATCGCCGTCCTGGCCTTCGGCACCGTCGTGTCGTCGATCATCGCCATGGTCATCGCGGTCCCGATCTCGGTGGGCATCGCCCTGTTCATCACGCACTACGCGCCCCGCCGGCTCGCCGGCCCGATCGCGTACGTGATCGACCTGCTCGCCGCGGTCCCGTCCATCGTCTACGGCCTGTGGGGCGCCCTCGTCCTGGTGCCGCACCTGGGCGGCCTCTACGGCTGGCTCGACGACTACCTCGGCTGGACCGGGATCTTCGACTGGAACGGCGGCGCCCCGCGCTCGCTGTTCACCATCGGCATCCTGCTCGCCCTGATGATCGTCCCGATCATCACCAACGTGAGCCGTGAGGTCTTCCGCCAGGTCCCGCGCATGCACGAGGAGGCGGCCCTCGCCCTCGGCGCCACGCGCTGGGAGGTCATCCGCATGTCGGTGCTGCCCTTCGGCCGCTCCGGCGTCATCTCCGCCTCGATGCTGGGCCTCGGCCGCGCGCTCGGCGAGACCATGGCCGTGGCCATGGTGCTCTCGCCGTCCTTCGACATCAGCGCCAGCCTGCTCGACCCGGGCGGCGGCACCTTCGCCCAGAACATCGCCAGCAAGTTCAACGAGGCCACCGTGATGGGCCAGGACGCGCTGATCGCCTCCGGCATGGTGCTCTTCGTCATCACCCTGGTGGTCAACGGCGCGGCCCGCCTGATCATCGCCCGCCGCAAGGAGTACTCGGGGGCCAACGCATGAGCCACGCAACCCTCTCCCCCAAGCGCAGCTCCCTGCGCGGCGCGACCCTGCCCAAGTGGTTCGCCTGGGCGGTCGCCGCCGGCTCCCTCGCCCTGGGCTACGGCATCAGCGCCGCGGCCGGCCTGAACAGCAGCATCCAGTGGGCCCTGATCGCCTCGCTGCTCTTCGTCCTCGGCTCCTACGGCATCTCCGCCAAGGTCGAGGGCCCCCGCCAGGCCAGGGACCGCACCGCGACCAGCCTGGTCTGGGTCGCCTTCATCCTGGCCGTGACCCCGCTGGCCTCCCTCATCTGGGAGACGGTCAAGCGCGGTGTGAAGGTCCTCGACGTCTACTTCCTCACCCACTCGATGGGCGTGGTCGCCGACTCCGAGCCCGGCGGCGGCATCTACCACGCCATCCTCGGCACCCTGGAGCAGGTCGGCCTCGCCACCCTGATCTCCGTGCCGATCGGTGTGCTCACCGCGATCTACCTCGTCGAGTACGGGCGCGGCAAGCTCGCCAAGGCCGTCACCTTCTTCGTCGACGTCATGACGGGCATCCCGTCGATCGTCGCCGGTCTGTTCGTGCTGAGCCTGTGGGTCCTGATCCTGAAGATGGGCCCGTCCGGCTTCGCCGGCTCGATGGCCCTGTCGATCCTGATGATCCCGGTGGTCGTCCGGTCCACCGAGGAGATGCTCAAGCTCGTCCCGAACGAGCTGCGCGAGGCGTCCCTCGCCCTGGGCGTGCCGAAGTGGCGCACGATCCTGAAGGTGGTCCTGCCGACCTCCATCGGCGGCATCGTCACGGGCGTGATGCTCGCGATCGCCCGCATCACCGGTGAGACCGCCCCCGTCCTGCTGCTGGTCTGGGTCACGAACTTCATCAACGCGAACCCGTTCCAGGACCCGCAGGCGTCGCTGCCGATGTACATCTACCTGCAGTACGCCAACAGCGGCGGCTCGGGTGCGGCGTACGACCGTGCCTGGGCGGCGGCCCTGACGCTCATCGCCTTCATCATGATCCTCAACCTGGCGGCCCGCGGCATCGCCCGCTGGAAGGCCCCGCGTTGACACTCTGCGGCTCCGCCGCGTGGCCGGTCGCCGAAGGCCACCCCCAGACCTGAAAGAAGAAGTGATACCCATGGCCAAGCGCATCGACGTCAGCGGCCTCAACGCCTACTACAGCTCCTTCCTGGCCATCGAGGACATCTCGATGACCGTGGAGCCCCGCTCGGTGACGGCCTTCATCGGCCCCTCCGGCTGCGGCAAGTCCACCTTCCTGCGCACCCTCAACCGCATGCACGAGGTGACGCCCGGCGGCCGGGTCGAGGGCAAGGTCATGCTCGACGACGAGAACCTGTACGGCGCCGGCATCGACCCGGTGGCGGTGCGCCGCGAGGTCGGCATGGTCTTCCAGCGCCCGAACCCGTTCCCGACCATGTCGGTCTACGACAACGTGGCGGCGGGCCTGCGCCTGAACGGCAAGTACAAGAAGTCCGAGCTGGACGACATCGTGGAGAAGTCCCTGCGGGGCGCCAACCTCTGGAACGAGGTCAAGGACCGGCTCAACAAGCCCGGCTCGGGCCTCTCCGGCGGTCAGCAGCAGCGCCTGTGCATCGCGCGGGCGATCGCGGTGGAACCGAACGTCCTCCTGATGGACGAGCCCTGCTCCGCCCTGGACCCGATCTCCACGCTCGCCATCGAGGACCTGATCGGCGAGCTGAAGGAGCGGTTCACGATCGTCATCGTGACGCACAACATGCAGCAGGCGGCCCGCGTCTCCGACCGCACCGCGTTCTTCAACCTGGCGGCCGTCGGCCAGCCCGGCAAGCTGATCGAGATCGACGACACGGAGCGCATCTTCTCCAACCCGTCCGTCCAGGCCACGGAGGACTACATCTCCGGCCGCTTCGGCTGACCGATCCCCTCGCGGTGCTGCATGGCGGTGCCACCGCGAGGCAAAGGGCCCGCCCCCGAACCCGGGGGCGGGCCTTCGTCATTGCGGGCAGTCGTGCCGCAGGGGCTCGAGCGAAGCCGAGAGTGGGGGAGGCACCCCGCAAACGCCGGGCTGCGCAACACCCCCCGCCCAGCTACAAGAACGCCAAGCTCACCACTCCGTAGGACAACGCGGCAACAGCCGCCGCCGCAGGCATGGTGATGAACCACCCGAGAACAATGTTCTTGGCAACCCCCCACCGCACCGCATTGACCCGCTTCGTCGCCCCCACACCCATGATCGCCGACGTAATCACATGCGTAGTCGAAATCGGCGCATGAAACAGAAACGCCGACCCGAACATGATCGACGCACCCGTCGTCTCCGCGGCGAACCCCTGCGGCGGATCCAATTCGATGATCTTCCGCCCCAGCGTCCGCATAATGCGCCAGCCCCCCGCATACGTCCCCGCGGACAGCATCACCGCACAGGCGATCTTCACCCACACCGGAATCGGATCGCCGTAATCCTCGACATCGGCGATGACCAGCGCCATCACCACGATGCCCATCGTCTTCTGCGCGTCCTGCAGACCGTGCCCCAGCGCCATACCCGCCGCGGACACCGTCTGCGCGATACGGAAGCCCCGCTTGGCCTTGTGTGGATTCGCCCGCCGGAAGATCCACAGAATGGCGGTCATCACCAGGTAACCGGCGATCAGACCCACCACCGGCGACACGAACATCGGAATGACGATCTTGTCGACCACGCCGTGCCAGTACACCGTCGTCCCGCCGGCGAGCGCGGCCCCCACCATGCCCCCGAACAGCGCGTGGGACGAGGACGACGGCAGGCCGAAGTACCAGGTGATCAGGTTCCAGACGATCGCCCCGACCAGGGCGGCGAAGAGGATCCCCATCCCTTTCGAGCCCTCGGGTGTCTGGATCACCCCTTCACTGACGGTCTTGGCGACCCCGGACCCCATGAACGCGCCGGCGAGGTTCATCACGGCCGCCATCGCGAGCGCCACCCGAGGTGTGAGCGCGCGCGTGGAGACGGACGTGGCGATCGCGTTCGCCGAGTCGTGGAAGCCGTTGGTGTACGTGAAGAAGAGCGCGACCCCGATGGTCACGACCAGTGCGAAGGTGTCCATGAAGGGTTCAGGACTCCTTGACCGCGATGGTCTCCACCGTGTTCGCCACGTGCTCGAAGGCGTCCGCCGCCTCTTCCAGTACGTCCACGATCTGCTTGAGCTTCAGCACCTCGATGGCGTCGTACTTGCCGTTGAAGAGGTGGGCCAGCAGCTTGCGGTGGATCTGGTCGGCCTGGTTCTCCAGACGGTTGACCTCGATCCAGTACTCGGTGAGGTTCTCCATGGTGCGCAGGTGCGGCATGGCCTCCGCGGTGAGCTCCGCGGCCCGTGCCAGGACCTCGATCTGCTGCTCGACGCCTTTGGGCAGTTCCTCGACGCTGTAGAGGACGACGAGGTCGACGGCCTCCTCCATGAAGTCCATGATGTCGTCGAGGGAGGACGCGAGGGCGTAGATGTCCTCGCGGTCGAAGGGCGTGATGAACGAGGAGTTCAACTGGTGGAAGATCGCGTGCGTGGCATCGTCACCGGCGTGTTCCGCGGCCCGCATACGCTCTGCGATCTCGGCCCGGGCGGAGGTGTCCGCCCCGAGCAGTTCCATCAGGAGCTTGGAGCCCGTGACGATGTTGTCCGCGGACGCGGCAAACATGTCGTAGAAGCTCGTCTCCCTGGGGGTCAGACGAAAGCGCACGTGGGGTCCTCGGTATGCATCGGTGTCGGTCAGGCTGATGCTAGGCGCATCATCCGGCCACGTGTAACGGGCCGCCCCCCAGTGTCGCCCATCAGGCACAGCGATCAGCACGGGGGCGGGCCGAGGCCCGTTTCCGGCCGCGGCGCATGTCATTGGCCAACAGGCCTATACCCAGCAAAGTTCGGTACCATATACCCGCCAGGGGTATATATCGGCCATCACCATCACAGGAGGACGCGATGACGACCACCGAAACCGGCGCGGACGCGGCCTCCACCCCCGAGGTGGTGACCGATCACGACCGGGGAATTCACGGTTATCACCACGAGAAGCAGGAACACCTCAAACGACTGCGCCGCATCGAGGGCCAGATCCGCGGACTGCAGCGCATGGTCGACGAGGACGTCTACTGCATCGACATACTCACCCAGGTGTCCGCCTCCACCAAGGCCCTGCAGTCGTTCGCGCTCCAGTTGCTGGAGGAGCACCTGCGCCACTGCGTCGCCGACGCGGCCCTCAAGGGCGGCGACGAGATCGACGCGAAGGTCAAGGAGGCCACCCAGGCCATCGCCCGCATGCTGCGCACCTGACCCGGCCGGGGGCCTCAGTCCTCCGCGGACTCCGCACGGGCCTCGCCCACCCGCAGCACCTCGTCGATGCTCTCCAGACTGAGCCGGTCCTCGGCGGCGGAGGCGGCGATGATCAGCTCCCCGCACAGCTCGATCTCGGCGAGCGCCACGTGGTCCTGAACCGTCCTGAGCGGAGCCACGCGCCTCACCTCGTCTCCGTCGTCACCGGCTTCCTAGAGTAGGGAGCGCCCTACGCACCGCGCATGGCACGGAAGGGCTAGTTCGCGCCGGTCACTCCGGGCCGTTCACTCCTCGGCGATCCGGCCGGCGTAGATGTCCCCGGCCTCGGGGAGCCGTACGTCGGCGGGGGCCCCGAAGTCGTAGAGCAGCGTCGTCGAGGCGACCGCGACGGGCTCGGCCTGCAGTCCGTTGACGAAACTGAACCGGTGCCGGACCTTACGGATCCGGCCCTCGTCGTCGAGGTAGACGTCGAACGGCACCCGCACGGTGGCGAACCCTTTCGCCGCCGCGCCCAGCGGCCCCCGGTTCGCTTCCGAGGCCGCCCGCGAGGCCTTCTCCAGGTCGGCGGTCCCCCGGTAGTGGAGCACCTTCGTCCCCGCGACCTCGGTCCGCCCGACGAACGTCGCCGACCGCGTCCCGAGCAACACCTCGGCGGCGGCGAACGGATCGGTGGCCCCGCCGGTGACGAGGTTCCCGTCGGTCAGGGTCCCGGTGTCCACTCTCACCCACTTGTCGGCGGGCACCCCGGCTCCCCGGTTCTTCATGAACAGCGCACCCGGAGCGAGCAGCTCGGTGATGGGCCGCCGCACGGTCTCACCGGCCGGGCCCTGCGGCAGCAGCACCTTCAGCCGGCCGAGCCGCTTGCGGTAGTCGTAGACCCCCTCGCCCCGGATGGTCACCCGGGTCCCGCCGGTGGCCATCTCCAGGGACGTGCGCGCCTTGGAGCTCCCGGCGTCCACCAGCACCCCGGCCGCCTCCCGCAGCACCCGCACGGGATCCCCCGCGGGGGCGCCGTCGGCGGTGACGTCACCGCGGGCGCAGCCCGCACTCCCGAACCCCACGCAGCACACGACCCCGACCACAGCCACCCTGCCGCGCATCCGCCTGTGCCGCTGCCGTCGTCGAGCCATGCCTGCCTACCCCCGCTCCGTCCGACACGGGCCGCTTTGTCGTCGGGGTTAACGACCGGTAAGTGGCCCCGTCACGCCGATGGGCCGGGCGATACCGTGGTCGGGTGCCGCACGAGGACGACGAGCCGGCCCCCGGCCCCCACACCACGACCACCACGGAACAGGGCCCCTTCTGCACAGCCCGCTGCACCTGCGGCTGGCGCGGCCCCGCGAGAAGAGCCCGAAGCCAGGCCCGCAAGGACGCCCAAAACCACACCCCCGAGTGACCCCACTGCGAGCACCCGCACCACGCGCCTGCGAGCACCCCGGCCCCCCAACTGTTGGCACCCCGCCCCCGCAGCTGCGAGCACCCGGCCCCGCAGCTGCGGGCAATCGTGCCTCCCCCAGAGGGGGTACCCCCAGGGCGGCACGGGTGGGCGCAGCGGCACCCCGCAAACGCCGGGCTGCGCAACACCCCCCGCCAGCCGCCACCCCCCGCTCAGCCAAACGGCCCGCGCAACCAAACGGCCCGCACAGCAAACGGCCCGCCCGGGAAAACCCCGGACGGGCCGTCAACACCCAGCCTCAAGATCAGGCAGCCAAATCCCGCTCATCCGCCCCCGAGGCCCCCGCCCCGTTCCGAGCCCCGCCCCCCCGAGCCCCCCGCTCACGCCCGCGCCGCCCCTGCGCAACAACCAGCCACCCACCCCGCGGCGACCGCTCGATCGCCCGCATCAACGGCGTCAGCAGAGCCATCGCCACCGGCGACAGCAGCAGCGCGACAGACGTACCGAGCGCAAGCCCGCCGATGACGTCCGTCGGATAGTGCACACCCATGTAGACGCGGATGAACCCGCCCAGCAGCCCGAACACCAAGCCGATGATCCCGAGCCGCCGATTGGCCAGGAACAGCCCCACCGCCAGCGCCATGCACAGCGTCGCGTGGTCGCTGACGAACGAGTAGTCGGTCTTGCCCTGGACCAGGACCTCGAGCCCCTCATGGTCGTTGAAGGGCCGTGGCCGCTCCACGAATCCACGTATCGGTACGTTCACCAGCACCGCGACGCCCGCCGCGAGCGGGGCCCAGACCAGGGCCGCCACGGTGGGGGCCGCGTCCTCGCCGCCCCGCTTCCTGACGCCCCACCAGCACCAGACCAGCATCCCCAGCAGAGCGAACAGGATGCCGAACTCGCCCACGAACTCCATGACTCGGTCGAACCACGGCGGCGCGTCCTTGGCGAGGCCATTGATGTCGTAGAGCAGGTCGACGTCGGGGTTCGACCCGGAATCGGCGAGTCCAGCCATGGTGCTGCGGCCCCTTCGTCAATATCTCCCGGCGCACCGTTCGCACGCCGTCTTCAACCACCCCCGTGGTCCGTAGATCCGCTCATCGGCTCGGCTACGACAACAGGAACGCATGACACCCGTTGATACGTTCCACGCTCCACCAGATGATCACGCAGACGTTATCGAAGAGAGATACATCTCCGCAGCTCAGGGGGAGGGTTAACGCTCCGCTCACACCGTCGTGGGGAGTGCTTTCGCGCCATCCTCGGTGACACGGGTGGCACCAAAGTAGTCAGGAGTGTCGATCGGGTCGAATCGGATCACGGCACCCGGCCGGGGCGCGTCGATCATGTACCCGCCGCCGACATAAATACCCACATGCCGGATGGCCCGGGAATTGGTGAGGTCGTCCGAGAAGAACACCAGATCACCGGGGAGCAGTTCGCTCCGCTTGGGGTGCGGCCCGGCGTTGTACTGGTCGTTCGCCACGCGCGGCAGCGTGATCCCCACACTCTCGTACGCCGCCTTGGTCAGCCCCGAGCAGTCGAACCGTCCGCCCTGGTCAGCCGTGCCGTTACCGCCCCACAGATACGGCGTCCCGAGCTTCTTCTGCGCGTAGGCGATGGCTCCGGCGGCCTGCTTCGAGGGGTCGACCCGCCCGACCGGCGCGGCGAAGCTCTTCTCCAGCGACCGGATGCGCTTGACGTAGTTCTGCGTCTCCTTGTACGGCGGGACACCCCCGTACTTGATGACCGCGTACGCCCCCGCGTTGTAGGAGGCCAGCATGTTTTCGGTCGGATCCCCGCCGACGTCCTTCACATAGCCCGCGAGGGTGCAGTCGTACTTCGCCGCGGACGGGATCGCGTCCTTCGGGTCCCAGACGTCCCGGTCCCCGTCGCCGTCGCCGTCGATCCCGTGCGCGGCCCAGGTGCCGGGGATGAACTGGGCGATGCCCTGCGCCGCGGCGTGGCTCTGCGCCTTCGGGTTGAACCCGCTCTCCTGGTAGAGCTGGGCGGCGAGCAGGGCGGGATTGATGGCGGGGCAGAGGTTGCCCCACGTCGAGACCAGCTGCTGGTACTCGGCCGGCACGCTGCCCTTGGCGAGCGCCTTGGTCGCCCCGCCCACGCCGTTGACCACGTTCCCGGCGATGACGTACACCCCGACGACCAGCAGCATCACGAAGGCAAGCACGGAGCCGACGGCAAGGGTCGCACCGACCCACACCTTACGCACCGTCAACCACCCCTCACCGTCCGGCAGTCACCGCCGCTCGACAGTGTAAGGGCGGCACCCGCCCTACGGGCCGATCCCGTACGACGAAATGCACGGTCAGCCGCACTCCGCCCACAGCACCTTGCCACCCGACGCCCCCTCCACCCCGCCCAGCAACGACGCACCCCACGCGTCCGCACAGGCCCGCACGAGCGCGAGCCCCCGCCCACCCTCCGAACCCCCGTGCGGCATGCCCCCGCCGGCCCGCCCGTCCCCGAGCCCGACGGGAACGGTGGGGTCCTTGTCCCACACACCCACCCGAAGCTGCCCGGACACGGTGGGCCGGATGTAGAGCGCGTACGGCCCGTCGGTGTGCAGATGCGCGTTGGTCAGCAACTCGGAGGCGAGCAACTCGGCCGTGGGCACGAGCTCCCCGAGCCGATAGGCCCCCAGCACGGACCGCAGGGTCGAACGGGCAATACCCGGCGACCGCGGATCCCGCGAGAGATGAAGGGTGTAGGACCAGGCCGGGGATACGGTGGACATGGAAGTCTCCTGTCAGTCAGGTCAGTTGGTTGGATGGATGCGAACAGGTACCCAGTGGCAGTGCCGAGCCGTCGATCGGTGCGCTTCTGGATGGGGCGCCTGCAACTAAAGCTAGCGGCGACCGTGAAAACCTTTTAACGGTTTCGATAGAAACCCACATACTGCACTCGTGTGAGTGACACGCACGGCAAGGAGGCAGCCAGCCCGTGAGAAGCAATCCGACGGGCCGCCAGCTCCGCTTGGGCAGCGAACTGCGCAAACTCCGAGAGCGCGCCGGCCTGACGGCCGTCGAGGCCGGTCAACTTCTCGGCATCAAGCCGAACCAGATCAGCAACATGGAGGCAGGTCGGGCAGGAGTCAGCCCCGATCGCGTCCGCACCATGGCCCACCACTACGAATGCGCCGACCAAAGCCTCGTCGAAGCCATCGCCGGGATGACGGGCGAGCGCAGGCGTGGCTGGTGGGAGGAGTACCGCGACCTCCTGTCACCCTCACTACTGGACCTGGCCGAGCTCGAACACCACGCGATGCATCTGCGCAGCGCCGTGACGGCCCATATCCCCGGACTGCTTCAAACGATCGACCACGCCCGGACGCTGTTCCGTGAGGTCGTCCCTGAGCTCGGACCACCCGACATCGAGCACCGCGCTTCGTTCCGCATCAAGCGCCAAGCGGTGATCTACCGAGACTCCCCAACCCCGTACCTGGCACTCATCCATGAAGCCGCCCTGCGGATGCGATTCGGCAGCACGGCTACTGCCGGAGCCCAGTTGCGGCACCTGCTGGACATGAGCGAGCGGGAGCACATCACCATCAGGGTGATCCCGTTCGCGGCCGGAGGCTTCCCGGGGTCGGGGCAGTCGATCTTCTACTCACGCGGGCCGGTGCCTCAGCTCGACACGGTCCACCTCGACCAGTCTCACGGCCCAGTCTTCCTCGACGCAGAGGCCCAACTCGACAAGTACCGCAACGTCCTCCGTCGGGTCGAGTCCCGAGCCCTCCCACCGGAGAAGTCTCGGGACCTCATCCACGCCATCCACCAAGATCTCTGAAGGGACCTGAAGTGCCCCAGTCCACTTGGCAGAAGTCGTCCTACTGCGGCGAGGGCGACTCCTGCGTGCACGTAGCCATGACACCCGCCACGATCCACATAGCCGACTCCGCCGACCCCGGCGACGCGATACTCACCACAACCCACGAAGCGTTCCGGCGCTTCATCGATGCCGTGAAGGCAGTGGGCAGCAGCCAACCGACCTGAGGAGCAGTCATGCACAGTCTCCCTTGGCTGAAATCCTCGTACTGCGCCTCCGGCGACTCCTGCGTGCACGTGGCCAAGACACCCACCGCGACCCACGTAGCCGACTCCGCCGACACGGTGCTCACCACCAGCCACCAGGCGTTCCGCACCTTCATCCGCGCGGTCAAGACCGCGAGCATCCGTCAGCCGACCTGAGAGGCAGTCATGCACGCACTCCCATGGCAGAAGTCCTCCCACTGCGGCGAGGGCGAGTCCTGCGTGCACGTAGCCAGGACACCCACCGCGATCCACATGGCCGACTCCGCCGACCCCGGGGACGCGATACTCACCACGACCCACGAAGCATTCCGGCGCTTCATCCGGGCCGTCAGGGAGGAGCCCCGCTTCGTTGCTCAGCGTTACATCACGTGATACACAGAGCGACGATACGACTCTTCACCCATCGGAGCGCGCCCCTGCCGGGGCCCGGCGCGCGCCGGTGGCAAGCTGTTCCTACGAAACCCGCCAACAGATGACGCCAAGTCGACATACGAGAGCGCCATCGTCGGCGACAATGAGTCCTGACCTCTGCACCACCGCAGGGGTGCGGAACTACCCATACAGGGGCGGTGACTTACATGTTCTTCGCGGCCGACGAGGGAGACATCAACACCATTATCGGCGGGATCGCTCCGGATTGGGGCCCCTTCGGCAGCTTGGGCAACGAGGCCAAGATCATGATCGAGGTGGTCATGGCGGTCGCCATCCTGATCTGCCTGGGCATCGCCATCTGGGGGGCGGCCAAACAGCGCATCGGCGCCACCGCGTTGAGGGACACGTTCAGCGCCGAACAGGGCAAGGGCCTCATCATCGCGGGGCTCACGGGCGTCTTCATCATCGGCTCGCTCGGCACCCTGTTCACCATCGTGTACGGCATGGCCGTGTAGCTCCGCGCCACCACTCCCGACCGGGCACGCCCGGCACCCCCTCCATCCCACCCACCCGTCGTGCCCACCGGCTGAGGTTGCGTTTCCCTGATGTCCAGTCACCACACCGCACCCGAACGGGAGCCGGCCCGGCTACCGTCGTACGTGGAGTACACGGAGTACGAGGTGTATCCGCACAACGCTGAGGGGGCGTACGCGGCATGAGTCTCGGAGACGACACCGGTCAGACCCGCACCCGTCTGCCGGAAGCAGGCGGCGGCGCGCGCAGAGGCGCCCGCTCGTCATCGCGCAGCCTCATCACCGTGGTCGGTGTGGTGGTCGTCCTGATCGCCGCGATCGCCTTCGCGAACCGTGGAGGGGACGACTCCGCGGGGGAGGAAGGCGGCTCCGGCGACTCGCCGAAGTCGGCGGCGACGGCCCCTTCGGGGAAGAAGCCAGTGGACACGAAGACGGCCGGCATCCCCTCCGGCTTCGCCCACGACCGCCAGGGCGCGGAGAGCGCGGCGGCGAACTACGCGGTGGCGCTCGGCTCCGACGGCATGTTCCGCCCGGACCGCCGGCGCGAGATCGTGCAGGCCCTGGCGGACTCCCGTTCCGTCGACAGCCTCCAGTCCGGCTTCGACGCGGACTACTCCGCCGACTTCCTCAAGTCCCTCGGGCTCGACGAGGACGGCAAGGCCCCCGACGGCAGCACGTTCGTCAACCGCACGGTCCCCGCAGGGACCAAGGTGACTGCCTACAGCGACAACGCAGCGACCGTCGAGGTCTGGTGCCAGGGTCTCTTCGGCCTGGCCGGAGAGAAGTCGACCAACCCCGTCACCAGCAGTTGGTTCACGGTGACCATGAAGCTCAATTGGAGCGGTGGCGACTGGAAGGTCTCGGAGACCACCCAGAAGACCGGCCCCACGCCCGTCCCCGGAGACAATCCCGCTTCCGGAGCCGATGAGATCAGCAAGGCGGTCCAGGAGTTCGGAGGCCTCACCTATGCCCGGTAGCCGACACCGCGTCCTCAAGCTCACCGGCCTTGTCGCCGCCGTTCAAGCGACCGCCGTCCTGCTGGCCGCGCGGGCCGCCGCAGACCCCTCGCCCTCCCCGACACCGACGCCGACGGAGGGCGACAACCCCTGCGAGCTGATCGCCGGCCCCGCCAAGGAGTACTGCGAACGTGGACAAGCGGGTGAGAACGGCGAGGGTGCCACCACCCTCGACGACCCCTCCGCCACCCTCGACCCCCTCGCCTCCCTCGCCCAGGGCTGTGCCGACGCCGCCTCCTGGACGATCAAGCAGCTCAGCGGTGCCGTCGAGGACACGGCGAACGTCGACTTCACCAACGACACGTTCCTCCAGCAGTACGCCGTCGTCTTCGCCGCGTCGACGATCCTCACGCTCCTGCTCTGGCTCCTCGCCGTCGCCAAACGCGCAGTGCGCGGCGTCCCCCTCACCACCGCGATCTCCGAGGCGATCGGCTTCCTCTGGCTGACCGTGCTCGCCTCCGCCTTCACCCCGCTGATCCTCTACACCGTCGTCTCGGCCACCGACAGCATCACCGACGTGCTGGCGAAGGCGACCGGCGACCAGACGGACACGTTCTTCGGCACGTTCGCCGGCGCGCTCGAGAAGGGCGACGACATCGGCGGCGGCCCGATCATGCTGATCGTCGTCTCGCTCGTCTCCATCCTCGCCGCCGGCATCCTCTGGCTGGAGCTCGTCATCCGCGCCGCCCTGCTCTACGTCGGCGCCCTCCTCGGCACGGTCGTCTACGCCGGCCTGGTCGACAAGAACCTGTGGGGCCACGTCCGCCGCTGGGCGGGCATCATGATCGCGGTGATCCTCGTGAAGCCCGTCATCGTGATCGTGCTCGGCCTCGCCGGGGCGCTCTCCGCCGAGGAAGGCCCGGACGCCTTCTCCGCCGTGGTCTCCGGACTGGCGATCATCCTGCTGGCCATCTTCGCCTCGGCGATGATCTACCGCTTCGTCCCCGGCTTCGGCGACGAGATCGCCGGCTCCCGCAACAACCGCCTCATGCAGGGCGCCGAGGGCAAGGCCGCCGCCGTGATCAGCTCCCCCGCGACCCTGGTCGCCCAGGGCATCAAGACGCACAGCACCCGCGCCGACAACCACGGCGGCGGTGGCGGCGGCCAGTCCTCCGGCGCCCGCGCCTCCAACCCCGCCTCCGGCGGCGTCGCCGCGCACAGCTCCCGCGCCCCGAGCGGCAGCGGCACCGGCACCGGCACCGCCGCCCCCGCACCCCGCTCGGGCAGCCCGGTGAACACCCCCCACGCCAGCAGCACCCGCAACAGCAGTACCAACCGCACGGGAGGTGAAGGGCGTTGACGACCGAGTCCCACTTGTCCCATCCGGTCACGCCCCGCCGTACGTATCTGATCGGCCGCGCCCGGCCGAACGCGATCGTCGGCCGCAATCGCGAGACCGGAGAGATCGCGCTGATCGTCGTGGGCGCGTTCCTCGGCATGATGTGCGGGCTTCTCGTCCCCGTCCTGACCGTGCGGATCGTGCTGCTCGCCGGCCTGCCCATGATCGCGCTGGCCGCGGTCTACGTGCCGTACAAGGGCCGCACGTTCTACAAATGGTTCGAGATCAACCGCAGCTACAAGCGCACCGTGCGCCGCGGCACCACCTACCGCTCCGGAGCCGTCGAGGCGGGCACCCGCATGGACGGACGCGAGGTGGCGGTCGGGCCGCCGCCCGGGATCGGGCGGATCACCTGGCTCGCCGCGCCCTTCGGCCCGGACGAGATCGCCGTACTGCTCCACGCGGACCGCAAGACCGTCACCGCGGCCATCGAGATCGAGGGACCGGGCGTCGGCCTGCGCGACTCCGAGGACCAGGAAGCCCTCGTCGACCGCTTCGGCACGCTCCTCAAGCACGTCGCCAACGGCGACGGCTTCGTCACCCGCATTCAGATGCTGGCCCGCACCCTGCCCGCCGACCCCGACGCCCACGCCAAGGACGTCTCCCTGCGCGGCGACGAGAAGTCACCGCCGTGGCTGCGGCAGTCGTACGAGCAGCTCCAGTCGATGGTGTCCACCAGCAGCGAGCAGCACCGCGCCTACCTGGTCGCCTGCATGCACTACAACCGCGAACTGGCCACCGAGGCCAACACCATGGCCCGCGCGATGCGCAGCCAGGGCGGCGGCAAGGTCGACCGGGACGCGGGGCTCGCCGTCGTCATGGCCCGTGAGCTGACCGACATCTGCTCCCGGCTCCAGGAGGCCGACATCCGCGTACGACAGCCGCTCGGCCAGAGCAGACTGTCCTCGCTGATCCACTCCATGTACGACCCGGACCACCCGATCGACCACATCCAGGCGATGACGCAGCGCAACGCCTGGCCGGCCGAGCTGGACGCCATGGAGCCCACCTACCTCCAGGCCAAGACCCGCGAGTCCGCCACCCGCGCCCCCTGGTGCCACGCCACCGCCTGGATCAAGGAGTGGCCGATGACCCCCGTGGGCGTCAACTTCCTGGCCCCCCTCCTCGTCCACACCCCGGACGTGATCCGCACGGTCGCCGTCACCATGGACCTCGAACCCACCGAGGTCGCCATCGAGCGGATGCTGACCGAGAAGACCAACGACGTGGCGGAGGCGTCCCGCGCCGCCAAGATGAACCGCACCGTCGACCCGCGCGACATGGCCGCCCACAGCAGGCTCGACCAGCGCGGCGAGGACCTCGCCAGCGGCGCCGCGGGCGTCAACCTCGTCGGCTACATCACGGTCTCCTCCCGCACACCCGAGGCCCTGGCCCGCGACAAGCGGACCATACGGGCGTCGGCCGGAAAGTCGTACCTGAAGCTGGAGTGGTGCGACCGCGAGCACCACCGCGCGTTCGTGAACACACTCCCGTTCGCCACCGGCATTCGAAGGTAGGGGCTGAGCCGCCATGCGGGATCCGCTGTCCGTCGTCACCGAGGCCTTCACGTCCTTCCTGTTCGGGAAGGTCGAGACGACCCGGCTGCCGGTGCGCACGTCCACGGGCCAGGCACAGGCGGTCTACCTGCCGACCGCCGCGCCCGGCCTCGGCGACTCCGG
Source organism: Streptomyces sp. NPDC030893 (assembly GCF_055571535.1). NCBI lineage: Bacteria > Bacillati > Actinomycetota > Actinomycetes > Kitasatosporales > Streptomycetaceae > Streptomyces > Streptomyces sp. NPDC030893. The sequence continues at coordinate 160,953 of NZ_JBVIFC010000016.1, forward strand.
CGTCATCATCGGCCGCGAGGTCTACTCCGGAAAGGGCTACATCTACGACCCGTTCCAGCTCTACGGCCAGCAGCTGCCGGCACCGCACTGGCTGGTCCTCGGCGAGTCCGGCAACGGCAAGTCGGCCCTGGAGAAGACGTACGTCCTGCGCCAGCTGCGCTTCCGCGACCGCCAGGTCGTCGTCCTGGACGCGCAGGGCGAGGACGGCGTCGGCGAATGGAACCTCGTCGCGCAGGAGATGGGCATCACTCCCATCCGCCTCGACCCGATGGCCGCCCTGGACCACGGCATCCGCCTCAACCCGCTCGACCCGTCGATCACGACGACGGGCCAGCTCGCCCTGCTGCGCACCATCATCGAGGTCGCGATGGGCCACGGCCTGGACGAGCGTTCCGGCTTCGCCCTCAAGGTCGCGCACGCCTACGTCAACGAGACGATCGTCGAACGCCAGCCGGTCCTCTCCGACATCGTCGAACGCCTGCGCCACCCGGAGCCGGAGTCCGCGGAGGCGATGAACGTCGCCATAGACGACGTACGGGCGTGGGGCCTGGACGTCGCCCTGGTCCTGGACCGCCTCGTCGACGGTGACCTGCGCGGCATGTTCGACGGCCCGACGACCGTCGGCATCGACCTCGACGCGCCGCTCATCGTCTTCGACCTGTCCCACATCGACCGCAACTCCATCGCCATGCCGATCCTCATGGCGATCGTCGGCGTCTGGCTGGAACACACCTGGATCCGCCCCGACCGGAAGAAGCGCATCTTCCTGGTCGAGGAGGCCTGGCACATCATCAACAGCCCGTTCGTCGCCCAGCTCTTCCAGCGGCTGCTGAAGTTCGGGCGGCGGCTCGGCCTGTCGTTCGTCGCGGTCGTCCACCACCTGTCCGACGTGGTGGACGGTGCGGCGGCGAAGGAGGCGGCGGCCATCCTGAAGATGGCGTCGACCCGGACCATCTACGCCCAGAAGGCGGACGAGGCGAGGGCGACCGGCCGGGTCCTCGGCCTGCCACGATGGGCGGTGGAGATCATCCCGACGCTCACCCCCGGTATCGCGGTCTGGGACGTCAACGGCAACGTCCAGGTCGTCAAACACCTGGTCACCGAGACCGAACGCCCCCTGGTCTTCACCGACCGCGCGATGACCGAATCCTCCGCCGACCTCGCCGACGACGCCCTGCGCGCCGCCGAGCGGGAGGCGGAGGAACGGGCGGCGGCCTTCGTGGAGCAGCACGTCGGCGACTCCGAATCGACGGTGGCGTAGGGGGAGCAGGGCGTGAGACCGGACGATCACCGTGGGCACGGCGGGGCCGGCGGCGGCAGCCAGGGCGGTATCCCCGACGGGCTGCTGATCGGCATCCTCGGCTTCCTCCTCGGCCTGACCACGATGGTGTGGACGGCCACGGGCCTCGCGGGCCTCTTCGCCCACGGCCGCTGGCCGTCCGGCGTCAGCTTCACCCGCACCCCGGTCGCCGTGCGCCACCTCGTCGCCGACCCGCGGGACCTCCCCGCCGCCTGGCCGGACGCCCCGGCCACCGACCTCTCCGGGTACGGCCTCTTCTGGGGCCTGTTCATCGGCCAGCTGATGATCCTGGCCGTCCTCACGGTGTTCGTCGTGGGCACGGTCGCCCGCTGGCGGGCGGTACGGGCCCGGCGCCGGGCGGAGCGCGCGGCGGGCCTACGGAAGCCGCAGCCGGCACCCCGGCCGGAGCGCGCACGGGAGCCCGAGCCGGCACCCGAGCACCTGCACGAGGTACCGGCCCCGAGGGTGCCCGAGCAAGTGCCACCGGACCCGCAGCCGGCGGAACCACGGACCGCCGCGCTCACCGCCCCATCCAAGGACGAACCCGCGGACGGACGGAAAACCCCCCGCTCCGAAGGCCCGGGCCTCCACTACGGCCCCCCGGCCACCCGCCACACCACAGCCGCCCAGGCCATCCGGGACGCGGAGGGCCCCACCCTCGTCCTCACCTCCAACCCCACCCTCTGGCACGACACCAAGGACGCCCGCGCCAAACTGGGCCCCACCCACCTCTACGACCCCACGCACCTCTGCGACACCCCGGCCCGCCTCCACTGGTCCCCCACGGCCGGCTGCGAGGAGAAGGCGACAGCGGCTTCCCGCGCGGCGGCGCTCCTCGCCCCCGTACGCCCCACCTCCCGCCTCGACCAGGCGGTCAGCGACACCGCCGAGACGCTGCTCCGCAGCTATGTGCACGCCGCCGCCGTCGACGGCCGCACCGTCCGCCACGTCCACCGCTGGGCCCAGGGCGTCCAGGTGTACGACGCCGTACGCATCCTCCGCACCAACCCCAAGGCCGCCTCCGGCTCCGCCGGCGAACTCGAAGCGGCCCTCACCGCGCACCCCGACCGCCGGGACATGGCCCAGCAGTTGACCACCCGCGCGCTGTCGGCCCTCTCCACCCTCCATGTCCGCGAGGCGTGCACTCCCAACCGAAATGATGCCCTCGCCTTGGATTCCTTCATCGACGAAGGGGGAACGCTTTACGTTGTGGGCGAATCCATCGAGGATCCCCGCACCAACCCGGGCGCGATGCCCCTGCTGACGGCGCTCGCCTCACACGTGGTCGAGCACGGCCGGCGCATGGCCGAACGGTCATCCTCCGGTCGGCTCGACCCACCACTCACCCTCGTCCTGGACGATGTGGCGGCCGTGGCCCCGCTCCCCCAGCTCCCGGAGCTCATCGCCGGCGGCAGGGACCGGGGCATGCCCACCCTGGCCCTGCTCCGCTCCCGCGAACAGGCCCGCACCCGCTGGCCCCACGACGAACTACCGGTCTGACCCGGGCCGCCCGACCACCATCTCCAGCTCGTGCTCGTCCGGCCCGTCCCCCAACGGCACGCGCACCCCGCTCTCCACGAACCCCGCCTTGCGGTAGAAGCCCAGCGCCCGCGCGTTCTCCGGGTGCACGATGAGCCGCACCCGCTCCGTGCCACGCCCCCACGCCCATTCCAGCGCGGCATCGAACAACGCCTCGGTCAGCCCGCTCCCCCGGTGCCCTGGCGCCACATACACCCCCACGAGATGCCCCTGCCGCCGCTCGACGGCCAACCCCGCCCAGTCCGTCCCCCCGGCCTCCTCTATCAGCACGGCGACCGTGCCGACCCAGCTCCCGTCCGCCGTCTCGGCGACGAACTGCCGTGCTCCTCCGGCGCCTTCCGCCCCGCCGGCCGCGCGCTCCCGCCAGAACGAGTCCGGCCTGGCCGCGGCGGCCTCGTACGTTTCCAGATAGGCGAGATGCGCCAGCGGATCCCGCAGCGCGGTGAGCCGCAGCTCCTTCACCGCGGCCCACTCCTCGGCCCGCACCGGCCGGATGACACAGTCCTCGAAAGACATGACACTGACACTCATGGCCGCCACGGTAGTACCGGGGCTCGTCGAGCCGTCCCGAAACGCAGAAAGCCCCCGTGCCGAATGGCACGGGGGCTTTCTCACTATTTGTTCGGCGGCGTCCTACTCTCCCACAGGGTCCCCCCTGCAGTACCATCGGCGCTGTAAGGCTTAGCTTCCGGGTTCGGAATGTAACC
>NZ_JBVIFC010000017.1:0-157607 GCF_055571535.1 Streptomyces sp. NPDC030893
AACGAGAGCATGGACGCCCTCTACCTCGATGCCCCAACCGTCCTACCCGCCACGTCAGACGACTGATCGCCTACACCACGACAGGGGACATGACCGAAGTACCCGCGCTCGGGCGTCTCGTCGAGGTTGAAGAGCTGGTCGTGGACCCTGCCGGCCCGGACATGCGTGCCGTGGAAGTGCACCGCCCATTCGCCGAGTACCAGGGGTGCGTCCCGGTCGGAGAGGGAGACGTGGACCAGCAGGGAGGAGTCGTCCTCGGGACGACCGACGATGCTGTATGCGAACGGCACGCGCCAGGACGAGGCACGGTCCTGCAAGGCCGCGATGAAGGCCAACTCATCGGCATCGAAGTCCCAGGGCTCCTCGCCGTCCGCCTGAGGGTCCTCGACCACGAACCAGGGAGTGCTGCTGCCGTCCACGGGGCGACTCTAAGTGGTGAACGCCCCTTGGTGTTGTGCGGCGGCCGAGCGGTCAGGCTGGTGCCACCGGATGACTCCGATGGCACCAGCCTGACCGTGGTCAGCGAGTGCCGTTCAGGCGGCTGCTGATCTGTTCGTGGAGCTCGTGCGGCAGGTGAAGGGACCAGCGGTCGGCTGCCTCGGCGGCCAGGTCGCGGCTCCAGCGCCAGCTGTTGCGCGCCGCTGTACGCACGTCCTGGTCGTGGGCGGCAGCCGTGGTGGTGGCGTATCGACGACGGTCGATGTCAGGCAGGTCATGTTCGAGCGCGCGGCTGGGCGTGAGCCAGTGGGCCGTGCTGTTGCGCAACAAGCGGCAGAGCTGGAGCTGCTGGGGCGCGATGACGGTGTGGAGCAGGGCGTGGGCGCGGGCGATCTCGCCGCGGGCCAGTACGTGGGCGAGCATGAGCGTCCAGTTACTCAGCTCGTAGGTGAGCTGCTGGGCGGTGGTCACCGGCTCGGGCGGCTGGAAGGTGGCCAGCTGCCGGGCCGCCCGGGTGAGCCGGCCGGTGCGGTCGAGCAGGACGGCGTCCTCGGGGCGGGGCAGGTGCACCATGCCCCGCCAGGCGGGAACTTCGTCGATGCCGGCACCGGCGGGGGAGAGGTGGAACTCGCCGCGCATCAGGTCGTCGAAGACGACGGCGAGGATGCCGTACATGTTGGTGTAGGAGAGCTGGAGCGGGGCGAGCTGGGAGAGGAAGCCGGGCCCGTCGAAGTCGGCGAGGTGGTCGTCCTGGATGTAGAGGTACGCCTCGATGTCGGAATGCTCGTCGGCCTCGCCCACGGTCCAGGAGCCGTAGAGCAGTACGCCCTCCAGCCGGGTGTCGGCGTGCGCGAGCTGTCGCAGGCGTGCGATGCGGTCGTCCAGGGCGGAACGGGCAGAGTGAACGGACATTGTGCGTTCGTGTCTCCTGAGGTGAGCGTGCGGGCACGCTGATGGAGCCCGGCACCTGCCGGCCGGGCGAGTGTCTGTGGACCGTCGCGGGTCGCGGCCCGCCCGTTCAGGAGAAGTTGCCCATGATCGAGATCATAGGGGACGGCTCAGCCGCCAAGTCGGCGAAAGCAGGTCAGGGATGGCAGCGCCCTCCGCACCCTTATGTCGCAGCGCCGTTGGGGCCCGTTCCCCGAACCCGGCCACCCAAGACGGCAATTATCACGGCGTGATAATCCGGCGGGGGAGTCAGGGGGCATCGGGGGAGCTCATCGGGTGAAACCCCGTCAGAACCCGCGAAGCGCTTGTCATTCCGCCACGGCAGGTCAGTATGCTGACGTCATGGCTTCTCCTTACCCCGATGGAGACCGGGAAAAGGTAGCGTCCAAGCTGCCCTCGGCGCTCCAGCAAGCACTCAAGGTCCGCGCCGCCGAGCTCAGCCTGGACATCCAGGACGCCGTCGAGGCGGCCATCAACGACTGGCGCACCGGCACGGACGCCGGCGCGGAGGTGGACACCGCCGGTGCGAAGTCGTTCTCCACCTGGCTTCCGCCCGGCCTGTACGAGCAGTTCAAGGAGACCTGCACCGACCGCGGCGTCTCCTACACCCAGGGCCTCGCCCAGTCGATCCGTGACTGGCTCGACACCAACCCCTCCCCCCGGCATGACGCGCGCGGCACCGAGCCCGAGCGGAAGATCGTCGGCAACCAGAAGGGCGGGGTCGGCAAGACCGCCATCTCCGCAGGCATCGGCGAGGCCTACGCCGAGGCGGGCAAACGCGTCCTCGTCGTCGACTTCGACCCGCAGGGGCACCTCAGCGAGCAGCTCGGAGTCCCCCAGATCGAGCCCAACCACGACAGCCTCGTCTCCCACATGTGCGGCGAAGGCAGGGGAGACCTGCGCGACCTGGTCGTGGAGATAGACGATCCGCGGTTCCAGAAGCGGCTGCACGTCCTGCCCGCCTGCTTCGACGGGTTCCTCCTCGACGCGAAGATCGCTGTCGTGGCGACGCAGAAGCGCGGCTTCCAGAAGGAAGCGGCCCTCGAGCTGGCCCTGCGCCCGCTGGAAGCCGACTACGACATCATCATCGTCGACTGCCCGCCCAGCCTCGGTATCGCGATGGACGCCGCCCTCTACTACGGACGCCGGCGCCGCGGGGAGGCCGCCGGTGTCTCCGGGGTCGTCATCCCCGTACTCGCCGAGGACTCCTCCGCCACCGCGTACGGCATGCTCGCCCAGCAGATCGAGGACCTCTGCGAGGACCTCTCCCTGGAGATCGACTACCTCGGCCTGGTCGTCAACCTGTACGACTCCCGCCGCGGTTACGTCGCCACCTCCTCCCTGGACAACTGGAAGTCGCTCGGCGACCCGAAGGTCCTCGCCGTCATCGGCGACCTGAAGGAGCAGCGCGAAGCGGTCCGCAAGCGCATGCCGCTGCTGACCTACGCGCCCCACAGTGACCAGGCCGAAGCCATGCGGCAAGTAGCGAGGGGAGCAACCCGTTGAGCAAGGCGGACACTTTGGGATCGGCGCCCGCGTTCGGCGCGGCCCGCGGCGCCCGGTCCTCCCGGCGCAGCCTCATCGACCAGACCATCGCCGGTGAGGAGTCGACCACCGCAGCCATCACCGAGCTGCCGGTCACCCTCATCAGCGACAACCCCGACAACCCGCGCAACCATCTGCGCCACCTCGACGAGACGGTACAGAGCGTCCGCGAGGTCGGCATCATCATCCCCATCGCCGTGGCCACGGTCGACGCCTACCTGCGCAACCGGCCGGACCGCGCCGACGACCTCGACGACGGGGCGCAGTACATCGTCGTCGACGGCCACCGCCGCCTCGAGGCCGCCCGTCGCGTCGGCATGGCCACCATCCCGGTCCGGGTCGACAACGGACGGGTCGCCACCGACGAGACCCTCCTCGAGGCCGCGTTCGTCGCCAACTACCACCGCGACGACATGACGGACCTCGAGGAGGCCCACGCCCTCAAGACCCTGGTCGACCACTACGGCTCCCAGACCAAGGCGGCCAAGCGGCTCGGCATCCCGCAGAACACCATCTCCAGCAAGCTCTCCCTGCTGAAGCTTGCTCCCGAGCTCCAGAAGGATTTGGTGACCGGGGCGCGGAAGGTCGAGCACGTCCGCAACCTGGGCAAGCTGTCCGCCGAGGAGCAGAAGGCGAAAGCCGACGAACGGGCGGAAGCGGCACGCCTGAAGGCGGAGGACCGGCCGCAGCAGGTCGCCGAGCGTTCAGCGGGCCCCGCCGATTATCACGGCGTGATAATCCCGGAGACCCCCGCACCGGCCCCCGTCGCCCCTCCACCCCCGCCCACCACGCCCGTGCCGTCGGCCGCACGCGAGCAGGCACCCGACTCCATCCCGGTACCGCGCACCAGCGGGGGAGATCCCGAGCCGGCGAACGCCGAGGAAACCCAGCCGAAGCAACCGAAGCGGCTCCCCTACGACGACGCCTTCTACTGCGTGCACCACCTCCACCAGAAGATGAAGCCCGAGACGTTCGCCCAGGGCGCCCGGATGTGGATGGACATCCTGAGGGAACAACACCCGGAGGAGTACAGGGCTCTGCTCGCCGAGCTGGAATCCCGGTAGTCAGAGCCGCCCAAAGTCCCGCTCGCCCACCTCGCGGCGGCGAGCGGGACCGCTTGGGTTACGGGGCAGCGGGTGACTGCCAGGTGTCTCCAAATGCCCGAGGCCAGGTCTGCACGACCATGGAGCGGCGCCGTTCACGTCGAGGCGCTGCCAGCGATCGCGAGCAATGTGCGACAGCCACGGGGACATGACCTGCAAGCGGCTCGCAGCTCGCCTGTTCAGACTCGGGTCACGGCCGCGGTGTGGGTTCCCGTACGCCCGTCGATCAGGTGAGACCGACATCTACAGCGCAATGTCCAAGGTCACCGACTTGGACGTGAAGCCATTGCGCTCATAGAAGCGGATGGCCGCGGTATTGCTCGAGTAGGCCGTCACCTCCGCCAACTGTGCTCCCTTTCCCTTCGCCCAGGCCGTGAACTCACCGACCAGGCGCCCGCCTATCTGCTCTCGGCGACAATCCGGCTGTACATACATGCTCACCAGCGACGCCACCCTCACCGGCTTCATCGCGGGCCCCTCCGCCACCACACCGGAGAGATGGCCGACGACCTGACCGTCCCGGTCGGCAACGAGCAACAACCGATCCGGATCGTCAAGGCCCGCGGCGAAACGCTGCGGACCGTGCTCGCGCGGCCAGTCGACGTTGACGCTCGGATCCCGGGTCCCCGCATCCTCGGCGAACAGGGCACGACTGCACGCCACAAGACCTTCGACATCCGCGTGCTCTGCCTTGCGGACAACCACCACATGCCGTTGATCACTCATGAGCCGCGACACTAACGGCTGCGACTGACAACTTGCCGCCGCTTCCGGTGGTCCTCCCACAGACCAACTCCAGGATCTGCACCAGCTGGGCCGCTGGAAGCCGACATGGCGGAGCCGCTGAACAATCAGCCCTGAACCCTGTCCGGCCGCCGCAGTTCACAGCACGCCTGGGTGAGGTTCCCACGCACCGGCCCGCCCAGCGGCTGTGCCCGCCAGGACGAGGTGGGTGACCACCCCCACCTCCACGCGGACGTCGTGGAGCACCTGCAGACGGCGCCCGGCACGTGCGACGTGCTCTACAGCAGGTTCGGCGCGGTCGACGTCACCGAAGCCGCCGCGGCTGCTGCCAGCGGAGGCGTCCGCGCTGCGGCCGGGCGGACGGCTGGTGTCTCCACCCTCGCCCACTACCAAGATGGAGCGCCCGCGCAGCCTTACGTGGGCCATGCCGACATTCCAGCCAAGGCCCCGGACGGTGAGGCAGCCACGATGCGTCGCTGGGTGCTCCAAGAGCACGGGTGGGCCAGGCTCCTCGACGAGGCCGGATTTGCCACCGGTCCGCCCGCTGATCAGAGCGTCCCCGGTTCACGGACCGTGGTCTCGGCCGCCGACCGTGTCAGGTACGCATGGTTGTCCTCGATGAGGTGATCCAGCGCGGCCCTGGCGGCGGCGAGGCCGTCGATGGCCTCGGACAGCCGGACCCGCTCGCGGGCCAGGATTTCCAGTGCCTGCCGCGCCCTGTCCTCGGTCGGCTCGGACATGCAGGGTGCCATCTCGGCGATGGTGCCGCTGGGCACGCCCGCTGCCAGGAACGCCTGAATGAGGCGCACCCGCTGAACGTGTTCGTCCTCGTAGTGGCGCTGCCCGCTGGGCGAGCGGGAGCTGACGAGCAGGCCCTGCTCCTCGTAGTAGCGCAACGACCGGCGGCTGGCTCCCGTCCGGGCGGACAGTTCGCCGATCCGCATGCCGAACTCCTCACATGCCGCTGACTCACTTGCCCCTGACATTGATGTGAGCTTTTAGGTTAACGCCATGCTGAAGCTCATCTTCATGATCAACCGTGTCGAGGGAATGTCGTACGAGCGTTTCGTCGAGCACCACCGGGACCTGCACGCGCCGCTGTTCACCTCCATCCCGGAGGCGGAGCGCTACGTGCGCAAGTACACCGTGTCCCACCCGGTCCCCGCCGAGAACTACCCGCCCCGGGCCTACGACGGCCTGACGGAGATCTGGTTCGAGAACTGGGAGGACCACGACGCCTTCTTCGCCTCCGAGAACTACCGGACGCTGGTCAACCCCGACGAAGCACGCTTCATCGACATGGACTCGGTAGCCGTGATGGTCACCGAGGAGAAGAAGGTCATCTGAGCTACCCTTTTTCGCCCTCCCCGCGAGCCCGATGACTATACGAGAGTGCCGGCCGGGAACAGGCCGGCAGAATCGTTCGCGGTGCGGTCACTGAGCAGCCCGCTCAGTCAGGCGGACGTTCGCCGTCTGCTGCCGCCGCCGCTTCCGTTCAGCGGGATCAGCGTCTCCAGGCGAGCGCCTTTGACCCAGGAGCCCAGCAGGTCACGGTGGAGTGCCACGATGTCCTGGCGCAGTGCCAGGCCCAGCGCGGCCTTCGTGAACGTGCGGCAGGTGGTGACGAACAGGGCGACGTCCGCGCCGTGCTCGAGGCGGGCGGTGCCGACGAACTTCTGCATGTCCTGCGAGGACACACTCCGGTGCGGCGCGTACTTCTTGCACTGGACCACCAGTTTGCGGCCGTCGGCCAGATAGCCGACCACATCCGCGCCCAAGTCGCCGCTCTTGCCGCTGACAACGACCCTCGTACACCCGTCCCGCCGGCACAGCTCCGCGATGTACGTCTCGAACTCCTGCCACGACAACGCGTCGACCTCGGCCATGGACAACTCGCGCGCCCGGGCCTCTTCCTGGGCCCGCCATGCGCGGTCCTGGCCGACCGCGCGACGGTGCGCCCGCCACAGCCCCCAGCCGACGCCGCCCACCACGGCCGTGGCGAGCACGGCGACCAGGACGGGCCACACCACTGACCAGGCCCGAATCACCATCACCACGGCGGCTAGTGCCACCACCGTGCCCCAGAGGCGTACCTGCCTGAGCGTCCGCTTCTTCAAGCGCCAACGCCGCCGACGCGCTGCCATCACCGTGCCCCGCAGGATGCGCCGGAGGGCGCCGACCGGCGCTCGTGAACCGGCCCGGGATGTCCAGGGCTCCCCGTCACGCGGGAGTGGGGGCCACCGATCTGCCCGGTGCCAGGCTGATGGCGACGGCTGGCCTCTCGTCGAAGCGGCTGCGGGCTTCCGTACCCCTTGATGGTCAACAACCGTCCCGAACCTTTCCCGCCGACCGACCGGCCACCATGACAACCAGGGCGGCGAACACCGCCCCGGCCTCCCTGTGTAGCGGGACTGGCTGAAGCGGGGGCCGCGTTGCCGATAAATGGCACAAAGGCATGGGAACTGGCCGAATACCGCACGGCGGATCAGCCGTGGCGGACACAGTTCCGGATGCTCCTTCGCCCCGGTGCTCGGCAGCAGCTCCGCTCCCGGTCCCATGCCTTCTCGGCCGCCGGGGGTGTGGCGACCGGGGTACGGCCCGGCACTCCTCCGGCGCGTCGCGGGTCCGTGAGACCTGTCAGTCCTACCTTGACGACCGGTAAGAAGCGATAGGGATGGACAAAGGTACGTCCCCTACGGAAACGGACGCGGCCGTCGGCCACCAAGGCCGATGGGGGAGGGGCGGCAGCCGATGGCCTGGGTCACCGGGATTGTGGACGACGGCCAGGTCGAGTACCGCCTCACCGGCCATGCCGGCTGCTACGTCCAGCCCACCGGCGAAACCCTTGACGGGCCCGACCACCCGGCCCCCGGCGACCAGGCCGACCACCGCATGGGCGCCGCAGAGGGTGGCAGCGGCAGCACCCTCGTATGGACCGGCGAAGGCTCACCGAGGTCGGCCAGACCCCCCGGCACGCCCCTCGACGAGGCGAGGAAGCAGGCCGCACGAGCCCTGACCAAGGGCGTCCCCCCTCACCGGCAAGCAACTCGTACGCCCGGAACTTCGCGCGTACCCACGTGCCGAACTGACCGGCGCCCAGCTCGCCAAGGCCCGCGCCCACGAGGGCGAACGGGTCAGCATCCGCATCCGTGCCTACCTCCACCCTGTGGGTGGCTCTGTTCACGAGCGACGGAGAGGACTGCGCATCGCCGCACCTTCGACCGTCCGCAACCAGTGACCACAGCGCCTCGTCCCTGTTGACTAGAGGACGCCTCCGTTGGCACGGATGTTCTGGCCCGTCAGCCATCGTCCGTCCGGCCCCGTGAGGAAGGCGACCACGTCCGCCAGGTCCTCGGGCTGGCCAATGCGTCCGAGCGAGGTCATCCCGATGGCCATCGCCAGTTTCTCCGGCTCGTTGGCCGCGTTCAGAAGATCGGTGTCCGTGGCACCGGGTGATACGGAATTGACCGTGATGCCGCGTGCGCCCAGCTCGCGTGAGGCCACCAAGGTCAGCTGTTCGAGGGCCCCCTTGCTGGCGGCGTAGGGGGCGTTGCCAGGTGCGGGGAATACGGTGTTGATGGTGGAGATGTTCACGATCCGCCCGCCATCCCGCATGCGCCGTGCCGCGTAACGCACAGTGAGGAAAACTGACTTTGCGTTGACGGCCATCACTCTGTCGAAATCAGCCTCAGTCGTCTGCGCGATGGGCACGACTTCGGTATGCATAGCCGCGTTGTTGACCAGGATGTCCAGGCCGCCGAGCTGACGTTCGGCCGTTGCTAACAGTTCCTCGGCTGCGCTGGGTTCGGCCAGATCCAGCTGGACCGCAATGACCTTCCCGCCAACCTTCTCAGCCTGCCGAACGACCTCGTCCGCAGCATCCCGGTTCTGCGCGTAGTTGAAGACCACAGCCGCTCCGTCCCGCGCGAGTCGCAGCACGATAGCCCGGCCGATCCCTCGTGAGCCTCCGGTGACGACAGCTGCCTTGCCTGTGAGCACCGCCATGTTCTCTCCTGCCTTGACGTCTCGTCTGTCGCGAGCACCCCTACCCACCCAGCGGCTCCACCCGAACAAGGTCCTCTCGTTCGCTCAAGGAGCCCCCTGCGCCAGATCCCATGCCACTGAGCACGCGGCGGCATGAGCGTCGTCAAAACTGATGAACATCATCGAGACCAAAGATCGCTAATGCTGCTCGAACTCACCGACAAACGCTGTCGACAATCACGAACGAAGCCACGTGGCTTTGTCAATGAGAACGGACAGCAGGTGTTGACCGCTTCGGGAGGCACCGACGGTCGGCCTTGTTCGATTTCCCGCAACTGCCTCAGCACAAGGGCGACGCGTGCCGAGAGGTGTGCCTCGTTCGTCCGTCAGCATCATCAAAGGGCAGGACTGCCGGCGACTTCCGCCAACGCGTCAGCGGCCTCAGGGGTCAGGCGATAGAACCCCTGAAGGCTGACCGAGTTCTCGAGACGGCCATCTACCACGTACTTCAGACCGCGGGTCTGACCTCGGCGGTTGCGCCAAGTAAGCCTCGCAAGCAGGTCACCGGGGACGGCCACATCGAAACGTACGGGCGTCGCGTCCACGTGCACCGCCTGGGCGCCGCAGCCGCCGGCGCCGAGCATCGACCAGTCACCGTGTCCGGGATACGCAGGGTCCTCCCATGCTGCGGGGGCGATGCCGCAGCAGTCGCGTCGTTCCATGTCGATCACTCGCATCCGGCTCACCACGAACACCTCGCGCTGGTTGACGTGCAGCGCGTACACCTCGTCCCCAGCACGAGCACCCGTCCACGCGGGCAGGGAGGAGTGAGCGCCGCTGAAGGCGACCGGCGGTCGCTCGCCCACGCGACCCGCCTTGCGCAACGCGCGGCACGTGTCATGGGTCCACAAGACGGTGAAGGCATCAGACATGCCGTGATCCTATGAATGAGCACTGACAGCCTTCCGCGGGGGCAGCGCTCGCAAAGCTCTCTGCGGAGCTGACGCTCCGGCCTTGAGACTCTCGCGCCGTTCGAATTCCCCGACGGGCTCTGCCGCCTCCCGAAGGGTGAATATCTGCTGACCGTTCTCATGGACAAAGCCACACGCGAGCCAGCCTGCGAAGGAGGCGGCTTCGCCGCCCACGGCGGCCAGCCGTGCCCGGTCCGCATCCCCGGTCGCGGTGCGGGTGATGGTCTGGATGAGCCGGATGTGGCCTTCTACCGCGTCGGCGAGGCCCGGGAGGGGGTGGTGCCATCGAGTCTGCGGTAGGCGCTCGTGGTCAGCCGGAGGGCGGCGGCCTGTCCGCCGGTCGTGTGATGCGGGGCCGGCACGGTGGCCAGGATGGGGGCTGCCATCGCGCCTGAGCCTGCGCCGTGCGTCCGTCTGCCAGACCCACCAGCGCCGGCGGGATTCGAAGATGGGCAGCCGCCGCAGCCAGGACGTCGGTGCTGTAGGAGGCTTGGCCGCGTTTCTCCAGACGGGAGATGGCCGACTGGGGCATGCCCAGGGCCTGCCCCAGCGCCGCCTGCGTCATCTGCAGTCCCTTGCGGGCCAGTTCGATCACGCGTCCGTAGTCCCCAGCTCGTGAGGCGTCCCGGATCGGCCCTGCCTGAAGTCCACGATGTCCCCCACGCCCCCACGCTACGAGGCCCTGCGGCTTTCGGCGCCTGCCCATACCTGCTGAGCGCGTACCCGTATGCATATGCCGCATGGGTGATGGTCCCGCAGCGGACAGTGATCGTTGACTGGGTGGGAGCCGAACCGGCTCCGCATCAGGGCGGGTTACGTACGGCCCGGTGGTCGTCTCCGTAACCCCCCCGTCGGGGACGACCGCGCCGAACCGACCGCGAGCGCGAGGCGACTGCTCTGCGTCGCCGACGGCGCCGTTCTTGACATCCTCGTGCAGAACCGGCAGGACGAGGCCGCGGCCCGGCGCTTCCTCCGCCGCCTGCCGAAGACGGCCCGCACGGAGTCCCGGGTGATCGTCACCGACAAGCTGCGCTCCTACCGAGCGGCCCACCGCCAGGTCAAGTCCTCGGTCGAGCACCGCTCGCACAAGGGCCTGAACAACCGGGCCGAGAACAGCCACCAGCCCGCCCGGCGGCGCGAACGCGCCATGCAAGGCTTCCGCGGCGTCGGCGGAACTCAGCGGTTCCTGGCCGCGTTCAGTGGCACCTCACCCCGCTTCCGGCCCCGCCGCCACCTGATGACCGCCCCCGGCTACCGAGCCGAGACGACCGTCCGCTTCGCCAGCCGGGACGGGACCTCCCGCGCCGCCGGCCGGCCCGCCCAGGTCTGAGCACCGGCCCGGAACCCGGCCTCTCCCCACGCCCCGACGCGCTGCCAGAGACCCACCGTCGCCCAATGATGTGACAGCGCCTCTCAGAGGTACCTGCGGCCGGTCCACTTGGCGGGAGCCGGCACCGTACCGGATCCCGGGCCGGGCATCTCAGTCGGGGAGGGGGCAACGCACCACCACCACGTCCGCTTCGTGTTCTACCCGCACCGGCCAGACCGTGCCGGGGGCACCGGTCACCCAGGCCGAGCGCAGGTCGGCTGCCACCTCGATCTGTCCGGGATGGGCCCTGGCCAGGCCGGACACGTGCTCCTTGACGGCGATGCGCGTGCTGCGTTCGGGTAGCGGAAGACCGGCCGGAAGCCGGTAGATCCGTGAGGTGGTGCCCGGCAGGGTGTCGAACCGGCGGACCGTGTCGACGGAGAGTGTGGTGATCCCGTCCCGGGTGATGGACAGACGGGCGGTGGGGACATACCGGAGGCCCGTCGCGAAGGCCCTGCGGTCCCGCAGCGGCACTCGTTCGATCCCCGGCAGGCGCACCAGGATCTCCACCAGCCTCAGGTGCGCCACGACCCGGGTGCCGATCTGGGCCTGGACGTCGATCATCGGCAGCAGGCGGTGTCCCTGGTCGAAGCCGGCGAACCGGGCCTCGACCCGCAGCTCACCGCTGGTCGGCAGCGGCTCGTACAGGTCCAGCCAGGGCAACCGGTGGGGGTAGCCGACCAGGTCCTGGGACAGGCCGGGAATCCACCGCCAGAGCGACTGGGACGGGATGGCGTGCAGGAAACCGTCGAGCAGCCCCTGCCCCAGCTGGCCGTACGGCGTGGTGCCCCGTCCGGCGTCGAGCACCGCGCTGGAGCCGGTGGAGCCCACGGTCAGTGAGGTCAGGTACTGCAGCGCCGGGCCGTGGAACAGCTCCGCGGCCTCGTACGGGTCCGGCTGCGGCCGGCCGTCGGTGAGCGGAGGAAGCGGGGCCGGGGGAGGCCCCGGCACGGTTCCGGTCAGTACGGTGGCCTCGCCGACCACCTCGTACCGGGACAGTTCACCGGCCTCCCGCCAGACGGAGAGACGAACCGCGGTCCCTTCCCCGGCCGCCGGTTCGGCGTCGGTACGGATCCGCGCGGGGCCGGGCAGGGGAAGCCAGCGGTGCAGCTGGACCTCGCGCAGGCCGACGACCGGTTGACCGGTCAGCCTGGCCGCGGCGGTGGCGAGTTGATCCACCGTGGTCATCAGGGGCACCGCGGGAACCACGAAGTTGGGCCGGTGGTCGCCCAGCCAGGTGTCCACTGCCGGGTCCAGCTCCAGCTCCCGCACGGCCGGATGGCCGTCGACCACCCGGACCCCGATGCGGGGCAGGTGGTAGATGCGACGTCCGTCGACCCACAGCCAGGCCTCGGCACGTACGTATCGGCCGCGCGCGTCGCTCCCGTACTCGGTGATCTCGGCCTCGAACGTGACCACGCCGTCGCTCGGCACCACCTGGCCCCGGTAGAGCCAGCGCACCTCGTGACCGACGGCCACGGACTCGAAGCGTGGGGCGGTCAGCCCGGTGCCGGCGTCGCGTTCGAGGAGGTACCACTGGAGCAGCTGGACCACACCTTCGAGGCCGAGGGATCCGGGTTGCACCGGGTCGGTGAAGAAGTGGGCGCGGAAGTACCAGTCCCCGGCGTCGACCTTGCGCTCGGCGCGCACCCGGCCAAGTCCCGCCCGTCCGGCATCGGGCCAGTACCCGGTGACCCGGTCCAGCATCAGCAGCATCGGTCCGGGCAGCCGCAGGGAGCCGGAGCCGTAGCGTTCTTGACGATGCCGCAGCTCCACCACCCGGTCGCAGGGTTCGGCCAGCCGGGCGCGTTCGGTGGCGGTGGGGGGCAATCCGGGCTGCCGGGCGAACGAGGTCACCGGGAAGTACCCGAACTGCGTGGACAGTTCCATGACCGGCAGCAGGGCGCCGGTCTCGTCGACCGCCTCGCAGGTGACCTCGAACGGGACGAGGGTGACGCCGTCGAACTGCGAGAGGTCCCCCAGCTCGACCCTGGTGCGCAGGGTGCGGGTCCCGGCCGGGATGTCCCGCAGGACGGTGCCGTTCCCCTGCAGGTTGCGGAAGAGCAGCTCGGGGGCGTCCGGTGGGTGCGGCACGAGCAGGCTCGCGGCCATCCCGCACGGTTGCAGGACCACCTCGTTGAGCACCGCGAACGGCATCACCCGGGTGCCGTTCTCCTCGAAGTACCAGGCCTGTTCCGGTACGTCGTACTCGGCGACCAGCCGGGAACCCGGGCGCGGCCGGTCCGGTTCGAGGCCGGCGTCGACGATGCGGGTGACGAACAGGTAGGGCGGGCCCGGCAGTCGGGCGCAGCGCTTGCCGTCGTCGAACTGGGTTCCACGGGTGCCGAACGCGCTGGGCCGGCCCCAGGCCGCGGCCAGCATCAGCGGGAAGTCCGCGCTCCGTCCGGCGAGGGTGGCCGCCGCCGGGTCGGGGTCCAGACCGCGCAGGCCACCGAGCACCGGCAGCGGAACCGGTGCCCCACTGGTCTGAACGGCGGGCGGCCCCAGCCACCGCCAGTACTCCAGGGGCCAGTCCGGGACCAGTGCCAGCCCCACCCCGGAGGCGTGGAAAGCGGGCAGGCCGTCCACCGTGCAGAGCAGGTCGGCACGGAGCGTGGGCCGGGGGTGGGAGGACAGTCCGCTGACGAACACCTCGTAGCGGACCCGACGGCTCCGGGGGGTGACCTGTCCCCGGCAGCGCATCCGGTAGGACTCGTCGGGCACCGGCTCGAACCGCCAGCCGTCCCGGTCGAGTGTGAAGCCCAGCGCGGCCAGATAGAACGCCATCGCCTGCACGCAGCCCTCGAACATGAGCGTGCCGGGCATGCACGGATCGTTGTGGAAGTGGCCGTCGAAGAACCAGTCGTCAGGCCGGACCTCGCTCTCCGCACGCAGGTAGCCACGACCCCAGGGGCCCCCGGCGGGGTCGAGTTCGCTCACCTCGTCCAGCAGCCACAGCCGGCCCTCCCCAGGAGTCGGGGTACGCACATGGGTGCGCGACCCGTCCCAGCCGGGGCCGAAACAGTCCGCCGGTCGGCCCTCGGCGAAGGCGCGTACGGCGTCGGGACCGAAAGCGGTGGCGGCCGGAGGAACAGCGGGCGGGTCGACCGCCCCTGCCGGTGATGGTTCCGGGCTCCAGCGCACC
Organism: Streptomyces sp. NPDC030893; assembly: GCF_055571535.1. Lineage (NCBI taxonomy): Bacteria > Bacillati > Actinomycetota > Actinomycetes > Kitasatosporales > Streptomycetaceae > Streptomyces > Streptomyces sp. NPDC030893. Next base: position 14,248 of record NZ_JBVIFC010000017.1, read on the forward strand.
CCCTGCGAAGCGGCGAGTTCCGCGTCGGTGAAGTAGCCGGCCTGGCCCTGGCGTACCGACAGCCGCAGCTCCTCACCGACATAGCAGTCGCTGCGGAAGAAGAACAGCCGCACGCCGTCGTGCTCGGCATGGCCCTCGACGTGGATCTCGTACCGCAGCGTCTCCCCGACGGCCGGGCGCGGTCCGTGGTACGTCACCTCGCAGCCCAGCAGCCGGTAGACCCGGTCGCCGTGGTCGAGCAGGTCCACCCCGAGCCGGCTGATCAGCAGCAGGTCGGCCTGGCCGGCCTCGATGAACAGGCCCGCGGGCATCCGGCCGGCCGGATCCAGGTACCAGGCGTCCGGGGCGACGTAGGTCTCTGTGTGAACCGTGCCGGTGGACATCGAGCCGGGTTCCGCGTCGAGCCGGGTGACCCGGTCCACCAGGAGCATCGGGGGGCGCGGCAACCGGGTCTGCCGTCGCTTGTGGTCCTGCGCGCGGAAGGCGGGACCGAAGACGTCGGAGATCCGCCCGTGCGCCAGGTACTCCAGCAGGGCACGGTCCAGGGGCAGCGACAGTCCCCGCGTGGGCCGCTCCGGTACTGCCGGTCGCCACGGCAGGGGCGGGGAGCCCGGTGACGGGATCGCCACCGGCGCGGGCTCGATGGCCTGCGGCAGGTGCGCGGGATCCGGAGCGGGGGACAGGGCGCGGTCACCGCCGGCCGTCACGGCGGTGACCGCGCCGATCACCAGCTGCCGGGTGCGGAGGAACGCCGCGTGAGCCTGGCCCTGCCGTTCCAGGAACTCCCGCTGGGCGACGGCGAGACGGGCGTGGTGGGCGGCGGCGAGTGCCGGCACCGGATCGTCGGCAGCGGCCACGGCCGGCGCCCGGTGGTTCGCAGGGGCCAGGGGCGGCACCGGGTGGTCCGCAGCGGTCACCGGGCCGATCGACGCGGCTCGTGCGACGGGTACAGCCCTGGCACGCGGCGAGGCCGAGCCCTGGGCATCGGAGGGGACCGCCGTACCGGGACCGGCCGGCACGCCGACCGGTTGCGTCGGTACCGGCGCCGGAGGCGACACCGGCGCAGGTTCCATCCGCTGCTCCGGATGATCTGTTCCGGGCAGCCGGATCGCGGGCGGGTGCGCCGGCAGGGTGATCGTCCTCCCCGGATCAGCCGGCAGCCCGGCGGCAGCTGTGAGCCGGTCGAACAGCGGCGCGGGATCGGGGCAGACCCCGGCGGCGACGAGTTCGGCGACCGCGTCGCACAGCTGCCGCAGTCCCCGTCCCGGCACATCGAGCGCCACCGCCAGGTGGTCCCGGTCCGCCAGGATCCGGCGGATCGACCGGGTACGCCCGCTCTGCGGGCCGTGTTCGATCAGCACGCGCACCCCGTCCGTCCAGGCCCGCTCGACCACCTTCGGGTAGTCGAGCGTGCTGGTCATCTGGGTGAGCAGCGCGTCCGCGACGTGGTCCGGATCGACCGGGTACGGCTCGCCGGTGGCCGCGCTGTAATAGCGGATGCCCGGCGTGGGACTGGTCGGCCGGCGGTGCAACGCGCGAAATGCGGCCGCGACCTGGTTCGCCGCGGGGGCGTGCGCCACCATCTGGTACCCGTCGGCCATCGGGAGCCCGGGGCCGATCCGGTCCAGCACGCGCCGGCAGGCAGCGTCCAGTCCGCCGATCACGCACGTGTCGGGCGAGTCGACGGCGAGCAGGTGTGCCAGTGGTTCACCTGCCAGGGCGGCGCGCACGTCGGCTGGGGTCGCGTGCACCAGGTACTCGGCCCAACGCCCCCGTTCCTGGCCGTGTCCGCGCCAGAACCGGTGCGCCGCGCGGAACTCCCCGGACAGGTCGAACCGGAAGACGTCGCTGTCGGAGACCGCCTGGTACAGGCCGGCCGCGTCGGGCCACGCCCCGAGCACGATCAGTGCGGTGGACTCCCCGGAGGAGAAGCCGATCGCCGCGTCCGGCCGCAGCCCCAGCAGGCTCTGGGTGATCTCGCCGTGCAGGGCGGCGAGTTCGGTGGTGTCCCGGATCCGCGTCACGACCGGCACCGGGTCGGTGCCGGTGGAGTGCCGGGGCTCCGGCACCGGGCCGGGCCGGGCGGCTTCCTCGGTTCCGGGGGCGCGCAGGGCGAGTCGTAGGTCCGCCCCGCACCCGGGATAGCTCGCCTGGCCGCTGGGGAAGACGAAGGCCACCTCCCCGCTCGTGGGGGTGTCCCGGTAGGCGATCCGGTCCGGGCGGGGCCCGCCGGACGTCAACCAGTGGCGTGCGACCGCCAGCCGTTCGCGCAGCGTCTCGGAGACCTGGTCGACCACCACCGCGAGGCGGGCGGGACCGGTGTCGGACTCCCGTCCGTCGGCCAGTGCGGCCAGCACCTCGGCCCGATCGGCGCCGGAGAACACGTGGGAGCGGGGCGCGATCGAGGACCAGGGCAGCGGCGGGCCGGCCGGGCGCAGACGGACCGACATCGGGGAGGCGCCCAGGGGCGTCACCCGGGCGCAGGCGGTCAGGGGCGCGTCGGCGGGCAGCGCGGCCGCACCCGACCGTGGCACCGCCTGGTGGTGGACCGCGATCGCGGCCACCGCCACGGCGAGCGCGCCGTGCGCGGCATGGGCCGTTCCGAACAGTTCGCTGTGGTCGTACCGGGCGGTGACGCGGGGCGTGGGCGGCCGGCCGGCCGGCTCGCCGTCCCCTCCGATCACGTTCCGGTCGTCCCCGTCCTCCTGGTTCCCGTCCTCCTGGTTCCCCGCCCGGCCCCTGTCGATCTTGTCGCCCTCACGGTCGGGCGGGACCTCGTGGTCCCGGAGCCGGTGGGTCCCGTCCGTTCCTCCGGCGTCCGCGTCGCCGACCAGCAGGCCGACGGGGGCCGTCCGGTCCGTCGCGTGGTCGAGCAACGCGATGACCTGGTCGCCGTCCTGCTCGGCGTCGGTGAGGCGTTTCAACACCAGGACGACGGCCACGTCACCACCGGGCCGGTGATCTCCCAGCGCGCCCAGCGCCGCCAGGTGCACGGGCTCATGGGACAGGTCGACCGCGCCGGCGAGCACCGCGTCCGCCTCCCCCGCCCGCAGCGCCCGCGCCCCCAGATCCAGGGCGACCAGGCCGGACGCCTGCTCCGCGCAGACCACATGGCTGGGGCCGCGCAGGTCCAGTTGGGCGTTGATCCGGTGGGCCACCAGGTTGGGCATGGTGCCCGGCACGGTTTCCGGGACCAGCGGAGCGCGGAAGGCGTCCGGCCAGTCCGGCACCGGAGCGGGCAGGCCGGAGGCGGTGTCCCAGTCCGGCGCACGCCAGCGGGCACCGGGACGCGCCGCCTCGGGGTCCGTGCCCATGCCGATCAGGACCATCGTCCGGTCGGGCGGCAGCCGGGTCGCGGAGGCGGCTTCCCGGGCCGCTTCCAAGGCAAGGACCTGCTGCGGCAACGCCTCGGCCAGATCGGCCGGAGGGAACCGCAGCCCGGCCAGCGCGACCTCGATGGAGCGCCGGGGGCCGAGGCTGGGCGCGCCGTCCAGGACCGCGTGACACAGGTCCCGGTAGCCGGCCCCCGACCCGGCCCGTGCACCGATCGCCACGATCGCCACCCGCTGGTCCACCCGTGGCCGGCTGGAAACAGGGCGGGGGGAGAGGGCAGCGGTGGATGCGGCCCGACCGGGCTCCCAGGCATCGACGACCACATGCGCGTTGGCGCCGCCGAATCCGAACGCGCTGACCGCTGCCCTGCGCCGCCCGCGCCACTCCTCGGCCTCCCGCAGCAGTCGCAGCGGCGTTCCGGCGAGTACGTCCAACGGCGCGTCCGCGTGCAGGGACGGCGGCCGCACCCGGGCACGCAACGCACCGAGAACCTTCAGCAGACCGGCACCGCCGGCCGCCGCGAGCGGGTGCCCCAGGTTGGACTTGACCGAACCGATCGGCAGGTCCACCGCATCAGCGAACACCTCACGCATCACCAGTGCCTCGGTCACATCCCCGCTCGGGGTTCCCGGCGCGTGGCACTCGACCAGCGAAACGGTCTCCGGTGCGATCCCGGCCGAGGCGTAGGCGGCGCGCACGGCGCGCTCCTGACCGGCCCGGTCCGGGGCCAGCAGGCCACCGCCCACGCCGTCGTTGCTCAGCCCGATGCCCCGGATCACGCCCAGGACCGGCATGCCCTGGGCGAGTGCGTCATCGAGCCGGGCCAGTGCGAACAGCACCGCACCCTCGGCGGGCACCAGTCCGTCCGCCTCCCGGTGGAAGGGGCGGCTACGGCCCGACCGGCTCATCGCGGTCAGCGCGCAGAACCCCTGATGGATGTAGAGGCTGTCGGCGGCGGCCACCGCCCCGGCCAGCACGAGGTCGGCGTCCCCGTCCCGCAGCCGGTCGCAGCCGGCTTTCACCGCGTACAGGGAGGAGGCGCACGCGGCGTCCAGGGCATGACCGCCGGCGCCGAGGCCGAGCGCGCGAACGGCCAGGTGGGCGGGGAGACCGGCCCCGAACCGGTTCAGGGGATCGGGGCGAACGTCGTCGCCCGGCCCCGGCCGCCCCGGACCGGACAGCCATACGTGCTCGGCGTAACGGGCCATGGCCGTGGTCGGGTACGCCAGGTTGCCCAGGACCAGCCCCGCGCGGCCGAGACCGGGCCGGCCCGCCTCGTCCAACGCCTGCCGGCCGGCGTGCAGGACCCAGCGGAACACCCGGTCCAGTGGGGCGATCTCGGCCGGGGGCAGCTCGAACCCGGTCGGGTCGAACGCCTCGTCGAAGCCGTGGACGTAGCCTCCGATGTCGGTCCAGATCCGATCGGTGTCACCAGGTGCACCCGACACCCGTGCCAGCGGCACCCGCCAGCGTCCGTCGGGCACCGGTGACAGGGCGGAACGGCCTGCGGCGATCTGGGCCCAGAAGGTGTCCGGGTCGAGCGCACCAGGCAGTACACAGCCGCGCCCGACGATCGCGACCGGTTCGAAGAACGACGCCTGCCGAGGAGTCGCTTCCGGAGAACGCATCCGCGTCAGTCCTCGGTCAGGTCGGGCCGGCGGATCAGCTCCACCCCGAGCAGCTCGGCCAGCACGGTGCCGTCCTCGGACAGTACGGCCGCGTCGCACTCGGCGGACATCCCGTCGGTCCGTCGTGCCGAGACGACGACGCGCGCGGCTCCCCAGTCGGTCCCCGCCCGGTGGATCCGGCACTCCCGGATCGACATCGGCAGCGCCGCCCCGACACCGGCCCGTAACGTCCAGCCGACGGCGAGTTGGAGGGCCCCGTCGAGCGCGGCGACGTCCACCGTCCAGGGCACGGCCGTCCAGGGCTCGACGTCCCGGGGGCGGAGCCCGGCCACACCCCCGTCGGCGCCGAGCCGGACCTGGTCCAGGACCTGGAACACCGGGCCGTGGAAGAGCGCCGTTCCGTCGTACGGTTCGGGGACCTCTTCGAGGCCTTCCGGCGTCCGCCAGCGGTGCGGGTCCGGCGGCGGGCCGCCGGCGACCACCGTGCCGGCGTACTTGGCCCCCACGGCGCCCAGTTCGACGGTGAGACCGTCGCGCCGTGCGGACTCGTCCGTCCTCGTCCGGCCGCGCAGCACGAGCCTCTCGCCCGGTTCCCGCAGTTCGATCCTGCGGAGTACCCGCAGGTCGTGGAGGACCAACGGGCCGGCGTCCGGCCGCCAGGACCGGGCCAGCCCGGTGAACCAGTGCACCAGGACGGCGACCGGAACCACCGGTGCCCCGTCGATCCGGTGGTCGTCCAGCAGCGTGTACTGCGGCCGGGCGAGGGTCAGTTCGGCGACCGGTCCCTGCCCGGCAAGGACGTCGGGAGCCACGTCCCCGGCGGCGCGCAGCACCCGGGTGGGTCCACCGGGGTCGGCGAGTTCGGCGACGAACGCGCGCGCTCCGGCGGCCGGTTCGATCAGCTCGACCCCGGCGGCGCGGAACCGTTCCGCGATCGTCCGGGTGACCATGCCGCCGTCCCAGGGACCCCAGGCCAAAGAGCGTGTCAGGCAACCGGGACGGGCGGCGGCGTACGCGGAGAGCAGGTGGTCGACGGCGGTGTTGGCCATCGCGTAGTCGGCCTGCCCCGGGCTGCCGAACACTCCGGAGACCGAGGTGAACGCCACGAGCAGGGAGAGCGGGTCGTCGGCGGTGGCGGCCAGCAGGGCGCGCAGCCCGTCCACCTTGGTGGAGTACACCAGGGCGAACTGCTCGTCGGTCTTGGCACCGATCAACCGGTCGGCGATCACCCCGGCGCCGTGCACCACCCCGGTGATCGGGCCCCAGTCCCGGCGTACCTCGGCCAGGGCGTCGCGCAGGGCCACCTCGTCCCGGGTGTCCACGGACAGGTAGCGCGTCGGCGAGCCCGCATCCTCCAGGGCCCGCAGGGTCTGCCGGACCTCACGTACGGCCAGCACGCGCCGCGCCTCGGCGGCGAGTTCGGCTGGTGGGGCCTGGCGGGGGCCGGTGGCGAGCAGCCGGATCAGGCCCGCCTCGTCGGTGGCCCCGGCCAGCCCCGCGGGTTCCTCGGCCAGTGCGGTACGGCCGAGGAGCACCAGTCTGGGCCGGTGGGCGGACGCGAGTTCGCGGATCGCCGACGCGGTGACGCCGCGTGCGCCGCCGGTGACCACGATCACCGAGTCGGCATCGGCCCGGGGTTCGACGGGGCCGGGTGCGACGGGGCACGCCAGCGGAACCGTCCGGCTTCCGTCGGCGGGTAGACCGACCGTGATCGACGGCCCGCCCGCGGTGAGCTCGGCGGCGATCGCGGCAGCGACCTGCTTGTCACTGCGCCCGGTGCGTGCGCAGTCGATGGCCTTCACCGTGGCCAGGGGCCACTCCCGGGCGGCGGTCCTGGCCAGTGCGTCCAGACCACCATGGACCGGCCGGCCGCCGTTTCCGCTCAGCCCGAAGTCGCCCCCGGTGTCCTGCACGGTGACCAGGAGGCCGCCGTCCGAGCTGAGCCGGTCGGCCAGCCCCCGGACCGCCGCGAAGGCGGCCGGCGGGTCGTCGCCCTTGTCCAGCAGGACCACCGACCGTGCCTCGGCCGGAAGACCGGTGACGAGCCGGGCCGGCACACCATGGGCCGCGAGTTCCTCGACCAGCAGATGACCCACCCGGGTGGAGTCGTCGAGCACGAGGAGCTCCCGGTCGCGCAGACCGGCCAGGGCCAGCCCGGCCGGCGCCAGCGGCAGGGCGCGTACCGCCAGGCGGACCGGCTCCGGACGGTTGGTGGCGGTGGGGACGTCGGCGGTGAGGACTTCGGCGGTGGGGACTTCGGTGGCTTCCGGACCGGCGGCGGGCTCGGAGTCCACGTCCTGGGGAGATCCGGGGGCGGAGGCCCCGGGAGGCACCGGGGACACCGGGGACACCGGGGACACCGGCGACGGACCGGCGGACGCCTGGTCGCCGGCGTCATCGATCTCTCCCGCCAGCTGGGCGACCTTGACCGAGATCTCCCGCAGCGTGCGCAAGGACGCCAGCTCGGACAGGTCGGCTGCGGGCAGTTCACCCACACGTTGGCGGACCCGGGAGAGCACTTCGACCTTCTTGATGGAGTCGATGCCCAGGTCGGCCTCGAGTTCCATGTCGAGGTTGATGATGTCCGCCGGGTAGCCGGTGCGCTCGGCGACCACCTCCAGCAGCAGCGCGCCGATCGACTCGGCGTCCAGCGGCAGCCCGTCCAGCGGCAGCCCGTCCAGCGGCAGCCCGTCCGGCCGCAACGCGTCCGGTTGCGACCCGAGCAGCACCAGCCCGGGCGCCGGGGCCTCCACGGGCGACGGCACGACGGTGGCCTGCGGAAGTGGCGTCGGCACAGCCGATGTCGCCTCACCCCTGTCGCCGCCCGAACCGGAACGGAAGGGCCGGCCGGAGCCGGGGACCGTACCTGACGACACGGGGGCGTGGGCGGGTTGACCGGAGGGCACGACCTGCGTGCCGGTGGCACCCACCGCGACCTCTGCGACGGGCCATGGCTGCGGGTCGTCCACGCCGACGGCGGGGAGGCGGACACCGGCGGCGCCGAGCAGGGCCTCCATCGAGGCATGCGCCGTCCGCAGGTAGAGCTGGTGGTTCTCAGCGGTCACCCGTTGGTACGTGGCATGCGCCTCCGCGCTCTGCCGCTGGGCCTCGGCCAGGAGCCGCAACCATTCCGTCGGCGGAGCGGGGTGGGCCGAGCCGGTGGACCGGACGCTCGGGGTGGCCACGGGAGCCGGCGTGCCCGGCCGGATGTCTCCGGGCCTGTCCGTGGCCACCTGGCCGGGGATCAGCGGTGCCTGTGTGCCGGGCCCGGCCGGCTCGGCGAGACCCGGGACCGGTGTCGGGGACGGGCCGGCGGAGGACACCGGCGCCGACCAGGCCACCGGCTGGACCGACAAGTGCGCCGCCGGCATCGGGCCCGGGGCGGGCCGCGCGGTGCCGGGGCCCGGGACCGGTGGTGTCGCCTCCGACACCGCCGCGGGCGGCACCACCGGCCCCGGCCGCCCCGGCGCCCCGTCGGGCGACGCCACCGGTCCCGGAGCCGCGGGAGTGGCCCGCCCGCCACGATGGTCATCGCGGTGGTTGCCGCCGTTGATCAGGACCGTCATCCGTGGTTTCTCCTCACGATCCGGCTCGGGCACGGGCTTGTGCCCCTCCCACAGCGCGGACAGGTCCATGGCGACCCCGCGCACCGCGGCCCGCCCCAGCCCGTCGTAGAACGCGGCCAACCCGTGGCTTCCGCGCCGGTCGAGGCTGATCGCCGCGTGCTCGCGGTCACCGAGTACCTCACCGGTCAGCCCGGTCAGGGTGGTGCCGGGCCCGACCTCGACGAAGGTGCGCACTCCGTCCTCGTACATCGCCTCCACCATGGCGCCGAACCGCGCCGGCGCGGCCAGTTGGGCGGCGATGCCCCGCCGCACCGCCTCCGCTTCGCGCCGGTACGGGGCCGCATCGGCTCCCGCGTACACCGTCCGTGCCGGCCGGTGGACCGTGAGGTCGGCAAGGAAACGGGTGAACGGCTCGGTGGCGTCGGCGACCAGGGGACTGTGGAACGCGGCGGCGGCGTTCAGCCGGCGGGTGACCACGCCGGTCGCGGCGCACCGGGCCTCCACGGCGGTCAATGCCTGGTCCGTGCCGGCCAGGACGACCTGCCGGGGAGCGTTGTGGTGGGCGACCCACACCTCTTCCACCTGCTCCGTCAGCTCCTCGACGCGCTCCAGCGGCGCGTTCACCGCGAGCATCCCCCCGGCGGTGGTGGCCGCGTCCCGCATCAGCTCTCCCCGCCGCCGGGCCAGCCGGACCAGGGTGGGGGCGTCGAAGGAGCCCGCCGCGTGCAGGGCGACCAGTTCCCCGAAGCTGTGCCCCGCCACGCAGTCAGGCGTCAGCTTCAGATCCGACAGCACGGCCAGCAGGGCCAGGCTGTGCGCGGCCAGCGCCGGCTGAGCGACCTCGGTGGCGGTCAGTGCCGCCTCCAGCGAGGCACGGTCCTCCTCGCTGAACACGGGGGGCGGGAACACCTCCCGGTGCACCGGGAGGACTGCCGCGACCGCGTCCCAGGCATCCCGGGCCGCCCTGTGGTGAACGGCGAGTTCGGCGCCCATGCCCACGTACTGCGCGCCCTGGCCGGGGAAAAGGAAAGCGACCCGGCCGGGGGCGGGATCACCGGTGGCGAAGTGCGCCCGGGGCGCGGAGAACGGCACCCCGGCCTGTACCCGGACCGCCAGCGCGTCCAGCCGCCCCGCCAGATCGGTGGCGTCGTCGGCCACCACGGCCAGCCTCGCCCGGTGTTCGGTCCTGAACGCCGCCTGACACTCCCGCGCGATCGCCGCCAACGGCCGGTCGGGCCGGGGCCGGCGGATCAGTTCGGCCAGTGCGCCGGGGGAGGAGGCGCTGAACAGGACGAGTTCGCCGGGGGCCGCCGGGAGGTGCCAGGCTCGTCGGCCGCCCCCGGCGGGAACGTATTCCTCCAGCGTGACGTGGAAGTTGGTGCCTCCGAAACCGAAGCTCGACACGCCGGCGCGACGCGACCGACCGGAGCCGCTGATCCAGGGCCGGGTGGCGGTGTTCAGGTAGAAAGGGGAATCGGTGAGCTCAAGTTCGGGGTTGGGCCGCCCCACCTTGATGGTCGGAGGCAACACCCGGTGGTGCAGGGCGAGTACGGCCTTCAGCATGCCGACGGCGCCGGCGGAGGACTTGGTGTGTCCGAACTGGGACTTGGCCGAGCCCAAGGCGCACCACTGCCGGTCAGGGCGTCCTTCAGCCTGGAACACCTCCCTCAGCGCGGCGAACTCGGCGGCGTCACCGGCCTTGGTCCCGGTGCCGTGCGCCTCGACGAGTTCCACGCTCTCCGGGCCGTACCCGGCCACGTCGTACGCCCGGCGCAGCGCCCGTTCCTGGCCGGCGGCCAGCGGCGCGTAGATGGCCTTGCTCCGGCCGTCCGACGCTGCGCCGAGGCCCCGGATCACCGCGTAGATCCGGTCCCCGTCGCGTTCGGCGTCGGCCAGCCGCTTCAGCGCGAACATGACCACGGCCTCGCCGAGCATGGTGCCGTCGGCGTCGGCCGCGAACGGCCGGCAGTCCTCCGTCGGAGAGAGCGCCGGAGTCTTCGAGAAGCACACGTACATGGTGATGTCGTTCAGCACGTCCACGCCGCCGCAGATCACCAGGTCGCAGCCGCCGAGGGCGAGCTCACCCAGTCCGGTGGAGAGCGCGGCCAGCGACGAGGCACACGCGGCGTCGGTCACGTGGTTGACGCCGTGCAGGTCGTACCGGTTGGCGATCCTGCCGGACACCACGTTGCCGAGCAGACCGGGGAAGGTCGCCTCGGTCCAGACCGGGAAGTTGGCACTGATCCGGTCGCAGATCTCGTCGGCCGCGGCCGGGTCGAGACCGGAGGCGAGGAGTTCCCTTCTCCACACCGGGCGGGAGAGCCGCGCCGACACCTCGAACCCCAGGGCCAGGCCGCTTGTGCCCAGCACCACCCCGACCCGTTCCCGCTGTTGTGCGGTCATCTGCCCGAGGCCGCAGTCGGCCAGCAGGTCACCCGCGGCCATCATGGCCAGCAGCTGGGCGGTGTCGGTGGCCGCAAGGTCGCTCGGCGGGATTCCGTACGCCAACGGATCGAACTCGAGGTCAGGCAGGAACGCGCCCCTGCGCACGTAGGTCTTGTCCGGAGCGAACGGGTCAGGGTCGTAGTGGTCGGCCGGTGACCAACGCTCCACCGGTACGTCGGACATGAGATCCCGGCCGGCGAGGACGTTCCGCCAGAACCCTGCCACGTCTCGGGAGCCTGGGGTGAACGCGGCGAGACCGACCACCGCGACGGGAACCTGGGCACGTTCTGCTCTCATCTGCGCGGACACTCCTGCAGGGGTCAGGCGAGTTTGCGGGGACGGAACGTCAGGGCTGAGTCCGGTAGGGAAAGCCCGAAGGTACGCAGCTGGTGCGCGCGAGTGATCACCGCGGCGCCCTCCAGCAGATTCAAGGCGATCTGCGTGACGGTGCGCCGGGACGGATCGGCAAGCAGGCTGCCCCGGGCCCAGTCGTTGAACGCGCCCAGCGAGGGACCGGCCCACAACTGGTAGTCGATGCGGCGCTCCGGCCGGCCCTCGATCGCCCACCGGCTGGCGTTGCCCACGTACCACCGGAATACCAGGGCCATCCGGTGCTTGGGGTCGCGTTCGGCTCTGGCCAGCTGTCCGGGGTCGCGCCGTAGCCAGAACCGTTCGGTGTCCGCCCAGATCGCGTCCAGGTCCGCGCCGAACACTTCGTTCTCCAGTCTGTGCCGCGTGTCGGCGGGGATCTCCGCCAGGGACCGGTGACGCCGGTAGACGTCGTACAGTCGCTTGGCGCGCGCCGCGAACAGGGTGCCCCTCGTCAACACCTGGACCTGAATGCCTTGCTCGAACATGTCCGCGGCCGGGGCCATGGCCACGTCGGTGACGCCGGCTCCGGCCAGCAGCTCCCGCGCGTCCGCGGACACCCCGGACTCCGCTGCCAGTTGATTGACCGATCCGGTCATCACGTAGGCCGCGCCGAGTGCGAAGGCACCGGCCACCGCGCCGGGGGTGCCCAGACCGCCCGCGGCACCGACCCGGATCGGGCGGAGGAAGCCGTACCTGGCCACCAGGGTGTCCCGGAGCGCCAGCAGCTCGGGCAGGATCACGGACAGCGGGCGGCCGTCGGTGTGACCGCCGCTGTCGGCCTCGACGGTCACGTCCTCGGCGACCGGGACCAGGCGGGCCAGCCGGCCCTGCTCAGCGGTGAGAGCCCCGTCCCGGACCAGCGCGTCCAACAGCGCCTCCGGCGCAGGCGACATGAACTTCTCGGCCACCTCACGACGGGACACCTTGGCGAACAGACAGGTGTCCCTGACCACCCGGCCGTCGGCGTCCCGCCGCAGTCCGGCCGCCGCGCAGCGGACGACGGCGGGCGTCAGGTCCATGAACGCGGAGGCCGAGATCCGGCGTACACGGTGACGCAGCAGGAGCTCGGCGACCTGCGACTCCAGTCGGGGCTCGCCGGGTGAGTGGATCAGGTTGACGCCCCAGTTGGGCGCGTCGCCCAACGCCGCGGTCAGCTCCGTCACCGCCTGTTCCACCCGGTCGGGGGCGAGTCCGGCGGCGCCGAAGAAGCCCATGAGCCGGGCTCCGGCCAGCTCCATCACCATCCGGGTGGTGGCGATCCCGTTGGCCATCTCCCCGGCCACGTAGGGAAACCGTGTTCCGTGTGCCTCGGCGAAGCCTCGGTCGCCAAGCCACTCCGGGTACACCGGTGGGGCCAGCCCGACGAGCGGGTGGCCCCCGCCGGGCCCGAGTGTCCCGCCCACGGCCAACCCGTACCCGGATCCGCCGCCCACCACGTACAGAGGCTCACGGATCCGGGCCGCGTAGGCGGAGATCCCGGCCGGGTCGAACGCGCCCGGCTCCGAGCCGGGCCGCCAGCAGACCTGGGGCACGCCGGCGGCGCGTCCGGGCGCCTCGGACAGAGTGGTGTTCACCGGTCGTCTCCTCTCGGACGCGGGGTCGGTGTGGGCGTAGGTCCTCCGGCCGGCCCGTACCCGTTCCCGGTGGGGCCGACTGCCCTGCCGGGCACGGAGGAACTTGCCCGGGGACGCGACACGGGGACGGCCGGGGAACGGCCCCAGGAGTCGACCCGCCGGCTGGAAGCGGGCCACAGCAGTTCAGCGATGCGGTGCCAGGCCAACCGGGGCAGCCTCCGTTCGGGGTGGGAGCCCGGACAGCAGGTACTCCAGGCTGATGTGTTCCGGGACGCCCGCCGGTCCGAGTCTGGCCCTCACCCGGGAGTCGTCGTACCGACGGTGGTGCCGCAGATAGCAGAACACCCCCCTGACCAGTGAAAGGACCGACTCGTACGGCGAGGGGTCGGGGAGCTCCGGCACCACTGCGATACGGACCCCGGAGAGGTGCTCCAGCAGCCTGCCGAACACGACGACCGGTGTCTCCTGGCCGTGTACGACGTGGTAGGTCTCCACTCCGTCGGGGGGAGGCAGGTCGGCGAGCCGGGCCATCACGGCGGCGGCGGATTCCACCGGCATCAGGTTGAGTTGTCCGTCCGGCCGCCCCAGGATCCGGAAGCGGTTGGTCCGGGGGAGGAGCACGTCCGGTGTCCGGCCGGGGCCGAGCTGGCTCCGTGCGATGCCGGACAGGTTCCGCGTGATGTTCAGCAACGGGTGTTCCGGGAGATCCGGGTGGGGTGGCAGACCGGTGGTCAGGACGCTTGGCCGGAAGATCACCACCGGCCGGCCGGTGGCCCTCGCCCACGCGTGCACCAACTGTTCCGCCTCGAACTTGGACCGTTCGTAGGTGCCTTCGAAGCCGTAGGCATCGGTCAGTTCGTCCTCGTACACCACCCCGGTCCGACGCGCCCCGGCCACGAACGCCGTGGAGACGTGGAACACCGCGGGGGTACGGCGTCCGGCCCCGGCCAGGTCGAGGACGTACCGGGTGCCTTCCACGTTCACCTCGCGCAGCGTGGCCAGGTCACCGTCGAGTGTGGTGTTCCCGGCACAGTGCCAGATCGCGTCCAGCGAGTCCGCCAGTTCCTGGTAGTCACTCTTCGGCAGGGCGAGGCCGGGCTCGGTGATCCGGGCGGACACCACCTGGACGCGGTCGGCGAGGCCGGTGAGGCCGGGGGCGAACCGGCCGAGGCCTCGGGTGATCCGCTCCCGTACGCGGTCGGGCTCTCCGCGCGCGAGCACGGTGACCGACGGGTGACGGCGCAGCAGTTCGTGCAGAAGTCGAAGGCCAAGGAAACCCGTGGCACCGGTCAACGCCACCCGCACCGTACCCCCCGCTCTCGCCCCTGATGCCGGCTCACGTTCTCACGCGGAAAGCGGTGGGACGAGGCCACGGGGAACGGCACCACTCGTTGTGCTGATATTGAGGCAGAACCGCTGGCGCACCGCCGTTTTCGCCGGTAAGCACCTGTTCTGTACCGTGCGTGGGTCGGCCCGGCACGCCTGCTTGCCGCTGCGTTCCCGGGTATTGCGAGCCGCCTGGAATGCGAGCCGCCTGGAACACACAGGAAGGAACTCAATGGGCCAGGACCGCCTTGCAGCGTCCTACGGCGATGCCAACCCACTGTTCCGGTTGTGCCGGCACCTGGGCTGGGGCGCGCTGGTCAACCTCGGTTACCACACCCTTCCGACCCTCCCCGGGATCGTCGGTGGGCTGGCTTGGTTTCAACGACGGCTCGAGACCAGGAGCCTGGCACTCCTGCAGGCCAGTCCGGGACACCGGGTGCTGGACGCCTGCTGCGGACGCGGCCACACCACCGCCCGGCTGGCTGCCGCGGGCTGTGACGCCGTGGGGGTCGACATCACCGCCGACCAGATCGCACAGGCTCGCGCCCGGTACGGCGACGCCGCCCGCGCCACCTTCGCCGTGGCCGATGTCACCGCCCTGCCGCAGGCAGAGGGCATCCGTGCCACGAACGGCTCGTTCGACCGGGTGCTCTGCCTGGAGGCGGCCTTCCATCTCTCTCCTGCCGACCGCCGCGCTCTGTTGGCCGAAGCCTTCCGGGTACTGCGCCCCGGCGGAAGGTTCGTCCTGGTCGACTTCGTCTGGAACACGGACGATCCGTCGATGATCCGGCAGCTCGATCCACTGGGCCTCGTCCGCGAGGCGTGGCGGTTCGACGAGTTCGAGCCCCTGAGGCGTTACCTGAGGCACGCGGAGGAGACGGGGTTCGTCATATGGCGCACCGTCGACTGGACCCGTCCGGTGATCGAAGGCTTCTCCCGTCTCGGCGCTCTCCTGACACGCATGGCGACGAACCAGGCCGGCCGGGAACTGCTGTGCCTGCGCTGGCCCGACTTGCGCGGGTTCAGCGAACAGGACTGGCGGCACACCCTCGCCAGTGTCGACGCCCACCGCTCCGTAGGAGGCTGCACGGGCTACGTCGCCCTGGTGCTCGACAAACCGGCCTGATCACCACCTCCGCCGACCCTGGCTCACGTCGACCCGTACCGCCCCGTCCCGCCCCGCCTCATCAGGCCCGGAGACCAGCGGCTCCGCCGACGCGCGGAGCCGTGGATGCTGTACGGGTCACAGGGGGAGGCCTCCGAAGCAGGGGGCGGCGCTGAAGTGTGACGGGTATGTGGTCAGGTCAGTGGGGGCAGTTCTCGGTTGGAGGTGCTGTCGCTCTCGGAGGAGAGGGACTCTTTGAGCGCGCGGAAGAAGGAGCGCCGCTCGACCAGTTGGGCGCCCCGCACCTCGGCCAGGGGTTCGGGGCGGTCGCCGAAGCCGGCCGGGGGTGGGGGCAGCCCGAGCGCCGTGAATGCCTCGGTGAGGTGGCGGCGCGGAGCGCCGGTGCCGCGCAGGATCGCGGTGAGGGGGCGGTGATCCGTCAGCCCGTAGGCCGCCCCCAGCGCGGTCGCCCGTTTCGCCGCCTCTTCCTGCGTCGGCATCTCGGCCGGGTCGTCCCACCACACGTGGGCGGTCACGAGGCGGCCGTCGCGGTACAGGTGGAGCGTGTAGTCCGCGCCCTCCTTGACCGCCACCAGGACCGGCCACTGCTCACCCCGGCTGAACAGACCGGCCAGCCCGGGCAGCCCACCCTCGCTGAGCAGGGTCTTGCGCAGGCCCTTGCTGCGGCCCGGCGCATCCGCCGAAGACGCGATCTCGACGAACGTGCCGCCGCCGGGCGCCGGAGCGAGGCGCATGGCCCTACCGCTGAGCAGGACCGCCGTACGGACGTCCCGCAGCGGCGCGACGGCGAGCGCGACGGCCATGGCCACGGGAGCGGTGGCGGCGTCCGCCGTGGTCGCCGTATCGGACGGGACGCCGACGGCCGGTGCCGGGACGGAGCCGCCGAAGTACGGTGTCCGGCGGGCGACATGGACCCGGACGCCCTGGCGCATCAGGAGGAAGATCTCCCGAGGATCGCCCAGATACGCCCAGGGGAACGTGCGGGCGTCGGTGCCGATGAGGCGGAAGACGTCCAGGGCGTCCGCCTGGCGCTTGGAGCGGATCAGTGCGAGGGCGAGGTGGTTGCGGAAGCCCGCTGCCCGTCGGTCGCCCGGCTCGTACCCGGCGGACAGGGGGAGGCATGCCTCGACGAGTCGCTCGATACGTGACCACGCCACCGGCCCCTTCTCGATCCCCGCATCGTGCTCCAGCGCGTACTCGGTGACCGCGTGCAGGGGCAGTCCGCGCAGCGGTGAGCCCTCAGGGGCTGCCGCGGCGGCCGACTCGGCGAACTCGAACATCTCCGCGTGCGAGCCGTACCACTTCTCCGCCAGGTACTGCACCGCGCGGGCGTGCAGGCCCACATCGTGCGGGTCGGCTTCGCGCCCCCGCGCCAGGTACTCGTCGAACACCGTGCGGGGAGCACCGAGTCCCATGGCGTGGGAGATGAGGACCCGCCAGGGGACGGGGTCGCCGGGGTTGAGGTCGGCGGCGGTCCGCAGGATCGGCTCGGCGTCGTGCAGCAACGTGTGGAACGCCCGGAACTGCTCCCGCGACACATGGCGGGCGCGTGCGGCGGTACGTATCTCCCAGGCCCGGTCGATCTCCAGTTCGGCCGCCACCAGGGCGAGATCGGGGTCCCCGGGCCGTTCCTGCCGCCAGGCGTCGAGCCATCCGGTGTGGTGCAGCGCGAGTTCGGCCAGACCGGCGCTGTACTGGCCGCGCCGGTCCCAGTCCCGGGCGGTGCGCGTCTCGGCCAGCAGTTCCGCCGCCGGCTCCCAGGCTCCCGACCGGGCCGCGGTGAGCGCGGCCCGCAGAGCGGAGTCCGGCGCGTCCAGCTCCACCGCCCCGTCGGGCGGCAGCCCTTCGCCGGTGGCCGCGATGTGCCGCAGTATGCGAGGCAGAGCGAGTACTCCGGGCAGGTTGCCCACCACCAGTCCCCCCAACGGCCCCCGGCCGGGCGCGCAGTTGATCGTCAACGAGGGCAAGACTGTACCGACCGGGCGCGGGACGCACGACGCCGAGGGGGCCTCCTTGTGCGGACGGCGACAGCGGTGACGGCGGCTGCCAGCGCTGCGGCGGCCGAGATGCGCAGGACGCGGTGGTGCCACGGCGGAGCCGGACGCGTCAGAGTGTTCCGGCTCGAGGCCGCACCTGCGCCGTGCTCGCGGGCCAGTTTCATGATCTCGGCGACGTGCAGTGCCTCGCGGCCCGTTCCGGCGTCCTTGATCTGGGTCTTGCAGGAGAACCCGTCGGCGACCACGAAGCACTGGTCGTCGGTGTCGCGTACCGAGGGGAGGAGTGCCTGTTCGCCGCAGTCCATGGAGATCTCGTACTTGCCGGACTCGAATCCCCACGATCCGGCCAGGCCGCAGCAGCCTCCCTGCAGGTTGTCCACTTCGAGTCCCATGTCCTCGAGGAGTTGCTCGTCGGGGGTCATGCCGCCGGTTGCCCGCTGATGGCAGTGGCCCCACAGGAGAGCCTTGCCCTCCAGGGCGGGCGGCTTGATCCCGTACGTCTGGAAGAACTCGGCGAAGTGGTACGCGTTGCGGGTGAGGCGCTTGGCGTCGTCGTCGTGCGGCAGCAGCTTGGGCAGCTCGTCCTTGAAGACGGCCAGGCAGCTGGGTTCCATGCCGACGATGGGCGTGCCGGCGCGCAGTTCGGGCCGCAGGATGTCCAGCACGCGGTGCAGGTAGCGTTCGGCGGCGTCCAGGAATCCGTAGTCGTACAGGGGCCGGCCGCAGCAGATGTGCTGCTCGGGCATGATGACGCGCCAGCCGGCCGCCTCGATGGCCTCGACGCAGGCGACGCCGACCTGGGTGTGGAAGTGGTTGTTGAAGGTGTCGGGGAACAGGACGACGGGACGGCCGGCCGGGTTGGCGGTGCCGCCGCGCCGGGCGAACCACTCCTGGAGTGTCATCGGTGCGAAGCGCGGCAGGGGGCGTTTGCGGTCGATACCGGCGACCAGCTTGGCGAGTCGTGCCAGACCGGGGGTCCGGGTGGCGGTGTTGGCGATTCCGGGGATGTGGGAGGCGAGCCGGGCGAGCTGGTCGATGTAGCCGAAGGCGTAGGCGTGGCGGGGGCGCCACCGCTTGGCCGACTTGTAGTGGTGGTGCAGGAATTCGGCCTTGTAGGTGGGCATGTCGACGTTGACGGGGCAGTCGTTGGTGCAGCCCTTGCACGCCAGGCACAGGTCGAGGGCGTCCTTGACCTCCTTGGACTGCCAGCCGTCGGTGATGACGTCGCCCTTGAGCATCTCGTAGAGCATGCGGGCCCGGCCGCGGGTGGTGTGCTTCTCCTCGCGGGTCACCTGGTAGCTGGGGCACATCGTGGTCTCGGCCTGTGGGACGCGGCACTTGCCGATGCCGACGCAGCGCAGGGTGGCGTGGGCGAAGTCGCCGCCGTCTTCCGGGTAGGCGAACTTGAGCGGGACGCGGGGCGGGTTGTAGTCGGTGCCGAGTTTGAGGTTCTCGTCCAGCCGGTAGGGGTCGATGACCTTGCCGGGGTTCATCTTGCCCTGCGGGTCCCAGACGGCCTTGAACGTGCGCATGGCCTGGAGGAGTTCGCTTCCGTACTGCTTCTCCAGCAGTTCGCCGCGCTGCTGGCCGTCGCCGTGCTCGCCGGACACGGACCCGCCCAGGGAGACGACCAGGTCGGCGGCGTCTTCCATGAAGGAGCGGTAGGTGGCGAGGCCGTCGGCGGTGCGCAGGTCGAAGCTGAGCCGGCAGTGGATGCAGCCCTGGCCGAAGTGGCCGTACATGGCGCCCTTGATGCCGTGCCGGTCCATCACTCCGCGCAACTTGCGCACGTATTCGCCGATGCGGTCCGGAGGGACCGCGGAGTCCTCCCAGCCGGGCCAGTGGTCGATGCCGTCGGGTGGGAAGGCGGTCGAGCCGAGACCGCCTTCCCGGATCGCCCACAGGTGTTCGCTGGTGCCGCCCTCCTGGGTGCTTTTCGCCAGCCGGATACGGTCGCGGGAATAGCCCTTGTCGCCGGTGAGCCAGTCGACGAACCCGTGGGCCTGGCCGGCGGACTCCTCTTCGGAGTCGGCGCCGAACTGGACGACGAGCCAGCCTCCGCCGCCCAGGCCCGGGAGTTCCTTGATGTCCTTGATGTGCATGTTCTGTTCCTGCTGATCCCGGATGAGCTCGTCGTCCAGGGCCTCCAGGCCGATCGGCCGCCACCGTTCGATGATCTCCTCGCAGTGCTCGGCGGCGTCGGGGAGCTCGTCGTACTCGACGACCACGGTGGTGCGGTGCAGCAGGGCGGGGGTGAGCTTGAGGACGGCCCGCAGCACCGTGGCGCAGGTGGACTCGGTGCCCACCAGGGCGCGGGCGACGTTGAAGCCGCGTTCGGGCAGGAGTTCGTCGAGGTTGTAGCCGGAGACTCGGCGCGGCACCTGCTTCTCCGAGTGGAAACGCTCCCGGATGGTGTCGGCGTACTCGTCACGCAGGTCGCGCAGCGCCGCGTAGATCTCTCCCTTGCGGCCCCCTGCGGCGATGATCTCGTCGAGCCGGTCCTCCTCGTTCACACCGACCCAGAAGCGTTCGCCGTCGTAGGTGACGACCTCCAGTGCCTCCACGTTGTCGCTGGTGCGCGGTCCGGGACCGTAGAGCTGCGACTGCACCGAGTGGATGCCGCAGGAGTTGTTCCCGATGTTGCCACCGATGACGCAGCGGGAGTGCGTGGACGGGTCGGGGCCGAAGATCAGGTCGTGCTTGCCGGTGTGGCGGTTGAGGACCTCGTTGATGACGCCGGGCTCGCACGTGACCAGGCGGCGGTCCACGTCGATGTCCCCGATGGCGGTCAGGTACTTGGAGTGGTCGATGACGACGGCTTCGTTGACCGTCTCGCCGGACAGGCTGGTGCCGCCGCCGCGGTTGAGGACGGGGGCTCCGAAGCGGTGGCAGATCTTGTGCACCGCGACGACGTCGTCCAGGGTGCGTGGGACGACCACACCGATCGGCACCTGCCGGAAGTTCGAGGCATCCTGCGCGTACAGGCCCAGCGACCCGGTATCGAAGCGGACCTCGCCGTCGACCGCCTTGCGCAGGGCCTGCTCCAGCTTGCCGACCTCGATGGTCTGCCTGCCGCGTGGCGGGCCCGCGATTGCCGGGTGGGTCCTGGCCGGTACGTCGCGCGTTGCCTTCGCCATCGGGGTCGACTCTCCTCGTCGTAGGTGGGGGACTGGTCAGGACGGTCGCGCGCCGTGCACGCGGTAGGGCTCCGCGTCGGCCCATTTGACGTCCAGGCCGAGCCCCGGCCGGTCGGTGTCGGGGCGCAGGGCGCCACCGTCGGGTGACAGGGTGCCGTCGAACAGCAGATGTTCGACGCGGACGTGGTCGTGGAAGTACTCCAGGTGCCGCAGCCGGCGCACCGCGCAGAATGCGTGGGCCGAGACGGCCGGGGCGCAGTGCGCGGACAGGTCGAGATGCCGGGCGGCCGACAGGCCCGCGACTTCCAGTACGCCGGTGATGCCGCCGCAGCGGGTGACGTCGGCCTGCAGGCAGTCCACAGCGGGCGGTTCGACGAGGCTGGCGAAGTCCTGGGTGGTGAAGGCGTATTCCCCCGCCGCGATCTCCAGACGCGCCGGGCCGCGTTCGCGCAGCATCCGCAGCCCTTCCAGGTCGGCGGAGGTGACGGGCTCCTCGAACCAGCGCACGTCCCACTCCTCGTGGAACCGGTGCGCCCAGTACAGAGCCTCTTTGCGGCCGAGCGCGCCGTTGGCGTCGGTGAACAGTTCCGGTCCGTCACCGAGCGCCTCGCGTACGGCGTCGAGGCGGTCCGCGTCGCGTTCCGGATCACGTGAGGTCTTCAGCTTCACGCGCGGAACACCCTGGTCGACCCAGCCGGTGAGCTGGTCGGTGAGACGGTTCAGGGGGTAGTTGGTGAAACCGCCGCTGCCGTAGACGGGCACCCGCTCGTGGAATGCCGGGAGGAGGTGGACCAGCGGGAGGCCGAGCAGCCTGGCCTTGAGGTCCCACAGGGCGACGTCGACGGCGGACAGGGCCATGGCACCGACGCCGGGACGGCCCGCGTTGCGGATCCGTGCGGCCATCCGCTGCCACAGCGCGGCCGGCGATGCGGTGCTCGAGCCCTCGATCACCGGGGCCAGTTCCGTGCGCACGAAGTGGGCGGTCGCGATGTCACCGTAGCTGTAACCGAGGCCGGTCCTGCCGGCGGCGTGCACCCGCACCAGCACCAGCGTGGTCGAGTCCCACTCCAGGGTGCCGTCCTGTTCCCTGCCGTCCGGCCCGTCGGTGGGGACCCGGAAGGCGTGCACGTCGACCGCGTCGACCGGGCACTCCTCCGCTGCCGTGTCACCGGCCATCAGTGGCGTCCGGGGAAGTGCTCGGCGTACACGATGAGCTTCTGACGTACGCCCTTGGTGGCGATCCCGGCCCGCTCCGGGTCGTGGACAGCGGCCTCGGCGGCCTTCCTGCCCTGCTCCTCCGGGCTGCCGCCGGCCCGGTCGAACGCGCCGAGCAAGCCGTTGATGCCATCACCCGGACAGCCGTACACACGCGGCACGCCCCGCTCCGGCAGGCGCCGCGGAACGAAGTCGGCCACCAGTGTCATCACGTGCTCCCTCGAAGGCACCCCTCGCCCGTTCTCACTGGGTGACCCGCGCACGAGTGCCGTAAACAGGGTGCGGCGCCGCGCCACCCGGGCGGGTCCGGCAAGCGGGCTGCTGGTGCGTTCCTTGCGCCGGGCGACCCGCTCGACGCGCAGGGGCGCTGGACGGCCTCAGGGTGGCAGCGTCGAGGCGTCGTTGAGCCGTACCGCGCATTCCAGCAGGAGGGCGTGGACGAACGCCTGGGGCAGGTTGCCGCGCAGCTGACGCTGCCGTACGTCGTACTCCTCCGCGAACAGCCCGGACGGCCCGCAGGCGGCCCGGGAACGTTCGAACCAGCGGAACGCTCCCACGCGGTCTCCCAGATGGTGGGTGGCCAGGGCCATGGTGAACCCGCACAGCAGGAAGGCTCCCTCCTCCCGGCCCAGCGGGCCGCCGTGGTGGTTGAAACGGTAGACGTACCCGTCCTCGGCCAGCTCCTCCTCGATATGGGCCCGGGTGGCGGCGTTGCTGGGGTCGTCAGGGCTCGGACAGCCACGGGCCAGCGGTACCAGCAGGGCGGCATCGGCCCCGTCGTCGTCGGCGGCCCGCCGCCAGCGACGGTCGGCGCGCAGGCAGCGGCGACGTGTCTCGGCCATGATCGTGTCGGAGAGCGGGGTGCAGCGCCGCGCTGTGGGGCCGGGGAACACGTCCGCGATGTGCGACAGCCCGCAGGCCACGCCCAGCCGGGAGTGCGTCCACCACCGGTCCTCCAGCTCCCACAGTCCGGCGTCGGGCCGCTGCCAGTTCCGTTCCACCGCGTCCACCGCCACCCTCACCGCCCGTTCCGCCTCCGGGGGGAGCCGGTCGTGGCGGGCCGCGGCCGCGAACAGCTGCAGCGCTTCCCCGAACGTATCGAGCTGGAACTGGGTGGCCGCGTGGTTGCCGACCCGGTCGCCGCCGCCCGGATAGCCCGGCAGGCCCAGCGCGTGCTCCCCAGGAACGGTCCCGCCGGTGACGGTGTAGGCGGGCCGGACCCGTTCGCCGTCCTCCAGGATGCGTTCGGCGGTGAAGCGCACGGCGCTGTCCATCAGCTCGTGCGGACCGTGCGCGGCCACCGCCAGGCCCGCATAGCACTGATCACGCAGCCACGTGTACCGGTAGTCGTAGCTGCGCCCGGTGTTGGCCCTCTCCGGCAGCGACGTCGTGGCGGCGGCGACCATGCCGCCCGTACTGCTGGTCAGGCCCCGCAGCACCGCGTACGCGTGCCGGGCGTCGCGCGGCGCGGCCAGTGCCGAACAGTCCGGCACCGCACGCCGCCACTCCTGCTCCGTTGCCCGCCACAACTCCGCAGGGTCCAGGCGGGGCGCCTCCGGCCCTGTCGCCGCTTCGAGGACGACGTCGTGCTCCTCGCCCTGCCGCAGCCGCACCTCGCCGCCCAGTCCGCCCCCGGCCGCCCAGCGCGCCATTCCCGCGCCGAGCAGCCGCAGGCGCAGGCCGCCTCCGCGGGCCGTCCATACGCCGTCCTCCACGTGGGCGTCCGTCATGCGGTCGGCGCCGAAGCCGGGGCGCGGATCCAGAGTCAGCCGCAACCGCGCCCGTCCGCGCCGCACCCGCATGCGCCGCAGCAGCACCAGCCGGTCCGGTGCAGCGGGCATGGCCAACGCGTCACGGCACTCGACGACGGAGTCGGCGGTCACCCAGCGGCTCACGCGGATGAGGGTGCCGTCCTCGTAGTAGCCGCCCCACACATGCCACCGGTCGGCGGGCTCCACCGCGAAGTACCCGGCGCCACCGATCAGCGCGCTGAACACCGCGTCACTGTGCCACCGCGGCGCGCACAGCCAGACCACCCTGCCCTCGGGATCGACCAGCGCACCGCGTTCCCCGTCGGCGAGCAGGCCGTACTCCCGCAGCACCCAGGGAGCAGCGGCGGGGTCCTGTGCCGCGGCGGTCCTCCGGGAACCGGCGTTCATGGCTGTGCCACCGGCCTCAGCGCGTCGGCCGGAGGTCCCTGACCCCGGCCGCTGCGGCTGCCGCGGTCAGGGCGGCGGCCAGCGCGAGGGGCCGGCGGTGGCGGGAGAGCCAGAACTGGAGGCTGCGCGGGTGTGACTCGTCGTCGAAGACGCCGTGGGCGCCGTAGTCGGCGGGTGCGGCATCGTCCACCGGCTCGTAGAGGTTCACCGGCCGGGACGGGTCGACGGGCTGGTCGGTCTGCTGCCCGTCGTAGCCGGTGCGGGCCAGATAGCGGTCCAGGAGCCCCGGGACGAGCTTCTGCCCCAGCAGGGTGGCGACGGTGGAGCCGCCGACCCAGTACTCGCGGCGTTCCGGGTGGTCGGCGGCGTACAGGACCGCCCGGGCGGCGACCTCGGGCTGGTAGACGGGAGCCACCGGCCTCGGGTGCCGGGGCAGCCTGGTGAGCACCCAGCTGAACTGGGGCGTGTTCAGCCCCGGCATCTGGACCATGGTCACCCGCACGCCGCTGCGGTCGTGCAGC
The DNA here is from genome assembly GCF_055571535.1 of Streptomyces sp. NPDC030893. Taxonomy (NCBI): domain Bacteria; kingdom Bacillati; phylum Actinomycetota; class Actinomycetes; order Kitasatosporales; family Streptomycetaceae; genus Streptomyces; species Streptomyces sp. NPDC030893. The sequence continues at coordinate 38,647 of NZ_JBVIFC010000017.1, forward strand.
AGCTCGCAGCGCAGGGCTGCGGTGAAGCCCTGGATGGCGTGCTTGGCCGCGCAGTACACCGCCTGGAGCGGGACGCTGCGCTGGGCCAGGGCGGAGCCGACCTGCACGATGGTGCCGCGGTCGCGCGGGGTCATGCGCCGCAGGGCCGCCTGGGTGCCGTGGACGAAGCCGAAGTAGGTCACCTCGGTGGCCCGGCTGAGTTCCTCGGGCCTGATCTCCGCCACGGGCGCGAAAACCGTCGTGAACGCGGAGTTCACCCAGACATCGATCGGCCCGAACTCGTCCTCGGTCCGGGTCGCGGCGGCGTCCACCGCCTGCGGATCGGAGACGTCCACCACCAGGGGCAGCGCCCGCCCTCCGGCCTCCCGGACCTCTTCGGCCGCCCGCTCCAGTGCGTGCCTGCCCCGCGCGAGCAGGGCCACGGAGCAGCCGCGGGCACCGAAGGCGCGGGCCGTGGCCCGGCCGACACCTCCGCTGGCGCCGGTGACGACCACGACCGCGGAACCGTCCACCCGGTGTTTCGGCCCGCCGTGCCCGAAGCCTTTCGGGAGGCTCACTGCTTGCCTCCGCGGCCGGGGAGGTGTTCGGCGTACTCGGTGAGCTTCTGACGGATGCCCTTGGCGGCGATCCCGGCCCGCTCCGGGTCGTGGACAGCGGCTTTGGCGGCCTTCTTGCCCTGTTCCTTCATGATGTGCGGGGGGATCGGGGCGATCTGGGCGTCGACCTTGAACTCCAGTACCACCGGCCGGTCGGAGTCCAGGGCCTCTTCCCAGGCGGCTCCGACCTTCTTCGGCTTGTCGCAGACGATGCCCTTCAGGCCGAGGAGTTCGGCGTAGGCGGCGTAGGGCACGTCGGGGATGTCCTGGGAGCCGGGGTATTTGGGGTCGCCTGCCATGGCGCGCTGTTCCCAGGTGACCTGGTTGAGGTCCTGGTTGTTGAAGACGCAGAAGATCAGTGGTGCGGGGCCGGACAGGCGGTCCAGGTACCGCTTGACGGTGATCATCTCGTTCATGCCGTTCATCTGGAACGCCCCGTCACCGACGAAGGCGATCACCGGCCGGTCCGGGTAGGCGAACCTGGCCGCGATGGCGTACGGCGTTCCCGGGCCCATCGTCGCCAGAGTTCCGGAGAGTGAGGCGCGCATGCCGTCGCGGAGCTTGAGGTGCCGTGCCCACCAGTTGGTGCCCGAGCCGGAGTCGGCCGTCAGGATCGCGCCGTCGGGCAGGCGCGGAGAGAGCTCCGCGGCCACCGATTCAGGGTTGATCACACCGCCGAAGTGCTGGCCGGCACGCTTGTCGCAGATCGCATTCCACTCGCGGACGTCCTTCTCGATCTTCTCCCGCCAGGAGCGGTCCTCCTTGCGCTTCAGGAGCGGGATCAGCGCCTTCAGCGTCTCCTTGGCGTCGCCGACGAGGTGGGCCTCCATGGGGTAGCGGATGCCGATCATGCGGCCGTCGATGTCGATCTCGACACCGCGGGCCTGCCCCTCCTCGGGGAGCCACTCCGAGTACGGGAAGCTCGTGCCGACCATCAGCAGGGTGTCGCAGCCTTGGATCATGCTGTCGCTGGCCTTGCTGCCCAGCAGACCGATGGGACCGGTGACGAACGGCAGGTCGTCGGGCAGCACCTCACGGCCCAGCAGGGCCTTCGCCACACCGGCGCCGAGCAGCTCCGCGGTCTCCACGACTTCGCCGGCCGCTGCCGCGGCGCCCTGGCCGACCAGCATCGCGACCTTCTTACCGGCGTTGAGGACGTCGGCGGCCTTGCGCAGTTCCCCCTCGTCGGGCAGAACGCGGGGCCGGCTCCAGCCGACGCTGGAGAAGACCGATCCGTGCGCCCTGGGCGGGGAGGGCATGGCGTCCTCCTCCTGCACGTCGTTCGGGATGATGATCGTGGCCACGCCCCGCGTGGTCAGCGCCGTCTTGAAGGCACGGTCGATGACGTGACGGGCCTGGCCCGGGTGGACGACCATCTGGCAGTACTCGGAGACGTCCGCGAACAGCTGGTCGAGGGCGATCTCCTGCTGGTAGTGGGTGCCGAGGGAGAGCCGCTTCTGCTGGCCGATCACGGCCACCACGGGCTGGTGGTCGAGCTTCGCGTCGTAGAGGCCGTTGAGGAGGTGTACGGCGCCCGGACCCGAGGTGGCGATGCAGCAGCCGACTTCGCCGGTGAACTTGGCGTGGGCGCAGGCCATGAACGCGGCCATTTCCTCGTGCCGCGTCTGGATGAACTCCGGACTGCCGCCGGCCCGGTCGAACGCGCCGAGCAAGCCGTTGATGCCATCACCCGGATAGCCGTACACACGCTGCACGCCCCACTCCGTCAGGCGCTGCAGGACAAAGTCGGCGACTTGACTCATGACGCTCTCCAGGGCATGGGGGACGTACCGGGCTTCCCAAGTGCCTTCCCTGAAAACCGGTAAACGGGGTTTTACTCACTCATTCGGTTCCCCTTCTCGCGATGGCCTCTGCACAGGGAGAGGAGGCCGGGGGACTCGTCAGCCCCGCCGTGCCGCGACGCTGTCGGAATGCCGTCACTGACGGCTGCCCCTACGTTGGGACACATGCCCGCCACCCACGGACGACGACCGGTCGGACACCGGCCACACAGTCATGCGCGGGAACGGAGCGGGCCGTGACGAGCGCGGTGCTCCGGTGGTCCGGAGCGGCAAAGGCGCTGTCCTTCTACCAGTACTTCGCCTTCAACCTGCCGGTGTTCACCACACTGTCGGCGGTAGGACTGCTGCTCGGATTCACCGTGGTCCAGCTGTGGATCTTGACCACGCACCATGCGGTGCCGGCCTCTTACACGGCGTACCTGGCCCTGCTGACCGCCGGGGCGGTGCTCGCCGCAGCGGGTATCGCCCTGGGTGGGCTCTTCGCGTCGGGCGTGCTTCGTCGCAGCGGGCGTCCCGCCTGGGTACTGGGCAGCGTGGTGTCGCTGGTGTCGCTCGGTGTGTACCTGTTCAGCCGCACCGCCGGGCTTCCGGGTCTCGGGGAGCTGGAGGGCAGGTGGGACTACATCCCGGGCACCCTCTCCATGGCCCTGGCGGGGCTCTTCGTCGGACTGCACTTCTCGGTCCTCACCGGGCTGAACGTGGCCGCGCCCGATCGCCGTGACTGGCAGGAATGAACCGGAAAGCCGACAGCGCGTGAGGCGGAGTGCCTGTGCAGCAGCTGGATTACCCCGTGTGGCTGCGGGTGGAGCACTGGCTGAACGTCCTGTTCCTCACGCTGCTCATCCGCAGTGGCATCGAGATCATCGCCACCCATCCCAAGCTCTACTGGCGCAATGACAGCCGGCCCGGCACCGAGTGGGCGCGCTTCACCCGCAGGACGATGCCGAAGGACCGTCTCTACGACACGCTCGACGAGGAGGAGTCCTATTCCTCGATCGTGTCCCTGCCGGGCCACAAGAACCTGGGGATGGGCCGGCACTGGCACTTCATCAGCGTCATCGGCTGGGTCCTGACCGGTGTCGTCTATTACGTCCTGCTGTTCGCGACCGGCCAGTGGCGCCGCTACATCCCCCAGGACTGGTCACTGTTCTCCACCGCATGGAACGACCTGCTGACCTACCTCAGCTTCAACCTGCCGCCCCTCCTGCCCGGCCAGCCCCTGGACGGGCTGCAGAAGGTCGTCTACGCGGCTGTGCTCTTCCTCCTGGCCCCGTTCCAGATCCTGACCGGCGCCGCCCAGTCCCCGGCGATCGAAGCCCGCTTCCCCCGGTACGTGCGGCTGTTCGGCGGCCGGCAGGCGGCCCGCAGCCTCCATGCCCTGGGCCTGCTGGCCTTCCTCGGGTTCATCGCCGTACATCTGCTGATGATCGGTGTGTGGGGCTGGCCGGAACTCCACGCCCTGATGATCTTCGGTGACGTCCGTGACCCGGACTGGGCCATCGGAGCGTCGCTGGCCCTCCTCGCCGCCGTCGCCGCCGTCCACGTCGCGGCCACGGTCATCAGTCTGAGACGACCGCGCACCGTGCAACGCGGACTCGGAGCCGTCATCACCGCGGTCCGCCGGATGCTGCTGCGGCCGTTGAAATCCACTCAGGCGTACCCGCGCCGCGCGGTGTCGGTGGAGCACCGGGTCAACGGAAAGCCGCCGTGCTCCCTGGAGTACAAGACGATGGCCGTGCACGGCTTCACGGACTGGCGGCTCGAGGTCGGCGGGCTCGTGGAAAGACCCATGACCTTCTCACTGGAGGAGCTGCGCACACTGGGACGGCCGCAGACCCAGCGAGTGCTGCACAACTGCGTCCAGGGCTGGTCCAGCATCGCCGAATGGGGCGGCGTACCCCTGCAGACGGTGCTCGACCTGGTCGAGCCGATGCCCGGAGCGCGGTACCTGTGCTTTCTGACGATGCAGGACACCGGCCGCGACGAGCCCAGCGCGGAAGGCGCCGGCCAGTTCTACGAAGTCATCGACCTCAGCCTGGCACAGCACCCCCAGTGCATCCTCGCCTACGACATGAACGGCGGGCCCCTGCCGATCAAGCACGGCGCCCCGCTGCGGCTGCGGCTGGAAACGCAAGTGGGCTTCAAGATGGCCAAGTGGATCGAGCGGATCGAGGTCGTGTCCGACTACTCCCACATCGGCGAAGGCATGGGCGGCTGGCGCGAGGACAACGTCTTCTACGACAAGGACGTGGAAGTCTGATGACCGGCACGACCCGCGCCGGCCGGCCCACCGACGAGCACCGGGACAGTCACCGACGTTCAGCCGGCGCCCCGGTGCGGCCGGCACAGCGTCCGGAGATCACACCCCTCGACGAACAGCAGCGTGACCGGGTCCGCAGCGCACTTCGCCGCCGCCGCCCGGCCTGCCCGAACTGTGGGAACCGCCGCCGGTGGAGCGTGGGCGACGCGCTGCCGCTCGGTTTCCTCTTCCTCGACGAGGAAAGGGATGCCTACATGATCGGGCTGACCTGCCGCCGCCGAAACTGTCTCAGCCCCCGGACCGGCATCATCATGCGCGCCGATGACTTCCTGACTTCCTGACTTCCTGACTGCCTGACTTCTTCCTGACCGCCTGACCGCCTGGCCGCCTGACGGGCCGGCCTCATACCGGCTTGTTGCCGTCCCGAGGCGGCACCGCCAGGCCCAGTCGTTCGGCCAGCGGTGCGACAGCGCGTAGCTCGGCGCACAGATCCGCGAACCGGTTGCGCTGCGTCGGCGTGAGCGCACCACGACGGTCGTACTCCGTGAGGCGAGGCAAGCGCCCGTGCAGGAACGCCCCCCACCTGATGCTGAAGTCGTACACGCGTTCCGCGTCCCCGGCCCGCCCGGGGTCACCCGCCAGCTCCCGCAGTTGCCGTACCTGGTCGTGGAGCAGCATCAGGTCCGCGTCCGTGCCGGGCCCGATGACGGGCTCCGAGCCACCGCCGGGACGTGCAGGCTGCCTGCCCGGTGTGCGCCACGTGCGCCATCCCATGACCAGCCGCCTCTACAGCTCGGGTTCGGCGATGCCGAGTGCGTACGGGACCCCTCGCAGAGTCAAGTAGACGCGCTCCGGCCCCACTGCCAGGCCGGACACGGGTGCCTTCCTCAGCTCGGGATTTTTCAGGGCCGCCCGGTAGTCGATGCTCTCCACGACGGTGAACTTCTCGTCCGTGTAGCCCTCGTAGCTGTTCGTCTCCAGGACCACCAGGCGGTCCTCGGTGGCGGCGTAGAGCAGGTTCGCGTCCACACCGAGGTGCAGCACCGGCTTGCCGAGATGGGCTCGGGCCACGACCATGAGCTCGTCACCACCGGGTGAGCTGTCGATCGCGACGAGACGGTCCGTGCCCTTCTCCGCGGCGTAGAGCCGGCTGACCTTGACCAGGTCGCCGATCGCCGTCTCGGCCCGGAAGGCGATGGCGGCGGTCTTCTTCACCTCGTCCACGGCCCCCTTGTAGTGGCTGACCAGGTCCGGGCCGACGGTGTGGAACTCGATGAGGCGTCCGCGGACGGGGCCCGCGACCTGACCTGCCGGGCCGAGCCGGACCTCGTTGCGGGTCACGACGGTGGGGTCCTCGCCGGGATCCGGCTGCACGTCCACCCCCGTGACGGTGGAGCCGTTCTCGGACAGCGCCAGCAGCACATCCGCACCCGTGTCGACAGCTACGAAGGAAGGCGACTCTCCCGCCCGCAACGACCCCTCCACCCGCAGCGTTCCGACATCGACGACCTCGACCCGGCCCGCCCCCGGACGTGGCGCGTACACCACCTCCTTGCCCGTCGCGCTCGGCGCCAGGTTCTCACCCAGGCCGGGGAGCGGGGCGGAGACGGTGGTACGGGCCGTGAGCCGGCCGCCCGACGACGCCGGGGTGAACTTGACGAGCCGCGGTTCCGCTTCAGCCAGCGCGACCACCCCCCGAGCCTCCTCGGACCAGATCGGCTCCCGCACGGGGGCGTCCAGCCGCAGAAGGGCCACCTGAGGAGCCGAGTCCGGCGCCGCGTCGGCCGCCGTGCAGCCCGCCGCCAGCGCAACGACCGCCGCGCTCAGGCCCACCGCCCTTCGAAAGCCCAACGTGCTCTCCGTTCACATCGACCCAGGAGATCCTCAGTCGTGCGCTGCCTCCCCGGGGTGCCCATGAGCGCGCCCTCCCATGCAATCGCGCGCCGGAGCACTGTGCCAGCCGACCGGCCCCATCCGGACAGCCGACCTGCCACGGGCGGAACGGGCGGAGCGCGCGGGACGGGTGGCGCATCCCCCGTGAGAGCTACAAGTGCTGTCCATGCGCGGGTGATTCGCGGACGTCCGCGGATTCCTAGCGTGGTCCTCAGGTCGCCGGAGGGGTGACCCGCTACCGAGGAGGCCACCATGGACACGACGTCCGCCGTACGACACGACGCAGGCTCCGGCCCGGGCAAGGACGGCGACGGCGACGAGGGCGGGATCGGGGGCCGCGGGCGGTTCGGCCGGTTCGCTCGTTCTCCGATCGGCTGGATGCTCGCGGGCATGGTCGGCGTCGGCCTGGTCTCGGGGCTGACGGCGACCGGACCAGGCCCGGTGCCGGTGCTGGGCGCGGTCGCCGCGGTGGCCGTCTACTGGTGGGTCATGCGCCGTGTGGCAGGACGCTCCACGCCGGAGATCGCCCGGGCCGGGGCCGGCCGCGAGGTGCTGCTGGGCGGCGGGATCGGCCTGGGCTTCATCCTGGTCTCCGCCCTCCTGATCACGGCGTTCGGAGGCTACTCGTTCTCCTGGGCCGGTGACGGCTTCGTGTCGGTCGTCGGGACCGCGGTCGCGGTGCAGATCGGCGCCGCGGTCACCGAGGAGTTGCTGTTCCGCGGTCTCGCCCTGCAGGCCCTTGAGAAGCTCTGGGGCAGTTGGGCCGCCATCGCGATCACCTCGCTGTTCTTCGGTGTCGCCCACCTGGGAGCCCCGGGCGCGAACGCGTGGAGCGGACTGGCGATCGCTCTGGAGGCGGGCGTCCTGCTCGGAGCCGCGTTCCTGTGGCGGCGTAACATCTGGTTCGTCGTGGGGCTGCACTTCGCCTGGAACACCACGCAGCAGCTGCTCGGCATCCCGGTCTCCGGACACGCCCCCGAGGGTCTGTTCGATGTCGACGTCCACGGCTCCGCCCTCCTGACCGGTGGCAGCTTCGGTCTGGAGGCATCGATCATGCCCATCCTGATGGGCGTCGCCATCGCCGTTCCGATGCTCGTCCGCGCCCACCGGAACGGTGGCATCAAGTCCCGCCGACCCGCGGGCCGTTGAGACAGGCCGGCTGGAGGAAACCGAAATGATGTCCCGTCAGACTCCCTGGAGTATGCCGCTGCTCCGGGCGTCGCTCGACCGGTGGAGGGAGCGGGATGTTCTCCTCAAGGACGGCGTCCTCGCCCTGACGCTCACCCTGCTGGCCTTCGTACCGACCCTGTCCCCGATCGGCGCGCAGATCGGCGATCTGCCCGAGCGGTCGGCGAACGTGCTGAGCGTCGGGCTGGCCCTGGCCCAGACCGTGCCGCTGACGGTCCGCCGCAGGTGGCCCGCGGCCTGTCTGGCCGTCATCGCGGGCGCGTTCGCCGTGCACCAGGCGATGGGCTTCGCGACGACGTTCGCGAGCATGGGACTGTATCTGGCCCTGTACTCCGCCGGGGCCCACCAGGTCCGCTTCCGCCGCGGTCTGGCCGTCGTGGCGAGCGCGGGTTACGCCGGGCTGGCCGTCGTCCTGGACCGCCTGGGCTCACCGAACGCGATACCGGACTATCTCGGGTTCTCTCTGGCGCTGGTCGCGTCCTGGCTGGTGGGGAGCATGGTGCGTACGCGGCGGGCGGAGGAGGCGCAGCGGCGGCGGCTGGCCGCCGAGGTGGCCACGGCCGCCGAGCGGGCCCGGATCGCCCGCGAACTGCACGACGTGGTCACCCACCACGTGACGGCCATGGTGGTCCAGGCCGACGCGGCGCAGTTCCTGCTCACGTCCGCGCCGGAACGCGCCGGCGAGGGACTGACGGCCGTGAGCGACACCGGCCGTCGGGCGCTGACGGAACTGCGGTACCTGCTCGGTGTCCTGGAGGCGACCGGCGAGTCGGCGTCCGCGGACCCGGCGGACGCGGGCCGGGCGCCCGCCCTCGGACGGGTGGGGGACCTGGTCGAGCAGGCCCGCAGGTCGGGTCAGCCGGTCGAGTTCAGCGAGCAGGGCGAGCGGCGGCCGCAGAGCGTCGACGTGGAGCTGGCCGCGTACCGGGTGGTGCAGGAGGCGCTCACCAACGCCATGAAGTACGCCGCCGGGAAGCCGACACGGGTCCTGCTCCGGCACGGCGGCGACGAGCTCATCGAGATCGAGGTGACCACCGACGGATCCACCGACGGACCCGCCGGCGGAGCGACTGCCGCACCGGTCGCGCGGAAGCCGGGTCCCGCGGGCGGACGTGGGCTGGCCGGGCTGCGTACACGGGTGCGGATGCTCGATGGTGAACTGGAGGCCGGCTCCCGGCCCGGAGGCGGGTTCGAGGTCCGCGCCACGATTCCGTCCAAGCCCCTTCAGGAGTGACCCCGTTGAGCGACGCGCCGCCGCCGATCCGTGTACTCGTCTGCGACGACCAGGCGCTGGTACGGACCGGCTACGTCACCATCTTCTCCTCGCAGCCCGACATGGAGGTCGTCGGGGAGGCCGAGAACGGCCACGAGGCGGTTCGGGCCGCGCGGCGGCTGCGCCCCGACGTGGTCGTGATGGACATCCGGATGCCCCTGCTCGACGGCATCCAGGCGACGCGGCAGCTCGCCGGCCCCGATACCGAAGGCGCGCCGAAGGTACTGGTCGTCACCACGTTCAACGTCGACGCCTACGTCTACGACGCGTTGCGCGCCGGAGCGAGCGGCTTCCTCCTCAAGGACTCGCCTCCGGCGGAGCTGGTCAGCGGCATACGGACCGTCGCCCGGGGCGAGGCCCTGCTGGCACCCGCCGTCACCCGCCACCTCATCGGCCACTTCGCCCAGCACCTGCGACCGGCCGACACCTCCCGGCCGGCCCGGCAGGACGTCGTACGCGCACTGACCCCCCGCGAGCTGGAAGTGCTCCAACTGATCGCCGAGGGGCTGTCGAACGCGGAGATCGCCGCGGCGATGTTCATCACGCCCGAGACCGTCAAGACCTACGTGTCCCGCATCCTGGCGAAACTCGCCCTGCGCGACCGCGTCCAGGCCGTCGTCCTCGCCTACCGGATCGGGCTGGTGTCCGGCACACCGTGAGCCGGCACGTGCGTGTGCCCCGTACAGCGCGACAACGTCGGCATGGGACATCGGCCAAGGGCAAGACCGGTGTCCCACCTCGGCACTTCTCAAAGACCCTGGGTGCGGACCTGGGGCCGAGCCTGTCCCGTGGGTGTCACACCCTCTCCCCGCACCGCCCCTGGGCCTGGGCCTGGGCAGCGATCTCGCGTTCGACGTCGTACACATCGCGTGGCGTGTTGAGGGCCCGCCACAAATTGTCCACCGGGTAACCCATCAGCTGCCGCGCCCGGGTCAGCCGGGGAAGAGTCGACGTCTCATGGTCGCCTTCGTCCGGCAGCATCCGCACCACCTGGGAATCGAAGACGAAGACGCCGCCGTTGACCCGCAGCGGCACAGGTGCCTGCGAGGCGAGTGCGGTCACCCGGCCCAGTTCGTCACAGTCGACTCTGCCTCTGGGCAGCCAGGGACGGGCAAGGGCGACCGTGGCCAGCATGGCGTGCCGCTGGTGGTGAGCGAACATCGCGGTGAGCGGGAACCGTGTCCAGATGTCCCCGTACATCGCCAGCCACGGCTGGTCGGGCCGGTCCAGCGCAGCAGCGGCCAGCTTCAGCCCCCCGCCCCGGCCCAGGGGCCGTCTCTCGACCACCACATCCGTGCGCATGGGCAACCGGCAGGCGCGGAGGTAGTCACTGATCACCTGCGCCCGGTGGCCCGCGGAGATGACGACCCGCTCCACTCCGGACTCGGCGAGCCAGTCGAGTTGATGTCGCAGGATCGGTGTGCCGTGCACCTCGACCATGGCCTTCGGTCTGGTCAGCGTGAGCGGCTGCATCCGGCTTCCGACGCCGCCGGCCAGGATCACCGCCTGACACACGCCGCTCGGGCCGATGCCCTCACCATCCACATCATCCGTGAGTAACGACACGAATGCGAAGCGTACGGTACCGGCGGGCCGCGCTCCATCCCCTACAGCCAGGGGCACCGCGACGCAGCCCGCCCGGCGCCGGGCAGCAAGCCGGCACTCAGCAGGCCAACCGCCTCCCACCTCGGCACTTCTCAAAGACCCCTGAGTACGGAGTCGAGGCGGTCCACTACGTTGTCGTGCCGCCTGGCGCGCATCGCCTGGTCCGGCGGCACCAGCCGCTCGGCGGCCTGCACCGCGTAGGCGTCCGGGTCGCCGAAGGCGGTCCGCGGGTGCTCTCCCGCACCCGCGCAGTGCGTCGTAACAGGACAGAACCTGTCCTCTACGGGTGCCATGCTCTGCACCTCGACCAGCGCCTTCCAGGTAGGAGCAGCCCGTGTCCGTTACCACCACCACGCTTCTGCGCTTCCGCGGCTCGGCCCGTCAGGCGCTGGACTTCTACCAGTCCGTCTCAAGGCGGACTGGTTGATGTGGGGTCAGTTCCTCGCCGACACGGCTTCCCCGTCATGGCCTACGACGTGCCTTCGGCGTGCCGTACGAGCAGGGCGACAGCTGACCCACCCCGGGGCGAGCACCCCGCAGCGGCCGCACGCCCCGCCCCGTCCCGACAGCAGTACACCGGAGCCCGAGACGATGAACATCCTGACCCAGCGCGACCTCAACCGAGCCACTCTCGCCCGCCAGTACCTTCTCGAACGTCAGGACTGCGCTCCCCTCGATGCAGTGGCCCACCTGGCCGGACTACAGGCCCAGGCTCCTCAGGAACCCTTCACCGGCCTGTGGTCGCGCCTCGGGGCGTTCGCACCCGCCGACCTGGACACCCTGGTCACCGGTCGCCAAGTCGTGCGCACCCATCTCATGCGCCGCACCGTCCACCTCGTCACCGCCACCGACGCGCTTGCCTGGCGCGCTCGTCACGACGCCATGCTGCGTCAACGGGGCCTGTCCGCCTACCGTCGCGAACTCGCGGGCATCGACCTGGACGAACTGAGTGCCGCGGGCCGGGCCGTCATGGCCGACGACCGGCCGCGCGCCATGGGCGAGCTCGTCGACGCTCTCCGCGACCGCTGGCCCACGCCGCCCCGCCGGGCGCTGGGCGAACTTCTCGTCGCCGCGCTCATCCCCATGGCCCAGCTTCCTCCCAGGGGGCTGTGGAAGAGCACCGCGGGTGTCCGCAACCTTCCGCTGTCCACCTGGCTGCACCAGCCCGTCGCCCCTCTGCCCACGGATCCGGGCGATCCGGTCGGACAACAGCTCGTCCTGCGGTACCTGGCCGCCTTCGGCCCCGCCGGCACCGCGGACATCCGCGCCTGGAGCGGTCTGGCCGGGCTGCCCGCCGCCGTCCAAGCCCTCCGCGGCGACCTCATCACCTTCCGCGACGAAAGCGGCCGCCAACTCCTCGACCTGCCCGGCGCACCCCGCCCGCACCCCGACACCCCCGCACCGGTCCGCTTCCTCCCTGCCTTCGACAACGCGATCCTCGGCTACCAGGACCGCAGCCGCATCATCGACGACGCACACCGTGGTCTCTCCGTCGCAGGACAACGCGCCGTCCTCATCGACGGCCGCGTCGCCGCCACGTGGGACACCAACGGCCGCCACCTCACCATCAGTCCTCTACGCGACCTGACCCGGTCCGAAAGACAAGACCTGAAGGAGGAGGGCCAGAAGCTGGCCATCTTCCTGGATCAGAGCATCGACACGATCCAGATCGCGGACCTCACCTGAAATGACACCCGTTCACCGACTTCATGCCCGGCGCCGTGCCATCATCGGGTGAGTATGCGTGACGATCCGTCGGCTGGTGGAAGCAGTGAGTGGGGCGAAGGCCGATGCGGTACGTCGATCTCGACGCGCGGGTGAACGGCCTGTCAGGAGTCCTGGACCCGGCCCGCTACCTGAGCCACCTCCCCTCCGTCTCAGGTGACCTGCCGCCGGGCGCCCGGGCTTTCGCCACCGACACGGACCACTACGACTTCCGCAGCAGGCGATGTGTGAAGGACCTGACGCTGCGGGCCGTCCGGGGCGCCGGTGCTGAGGAGATGGAGGCCGAGTTCCAGCACAACTGCTGGAAACACGACCAAGATCTGCTGATCCGCTACACAGGGGTGTCCGGCTTCGTCGTCGATCCCGCCGACGACGCTCGGGGAACGGACCTCGGGACGGTGATCCTCGACGAGATCCTGCCGCACAGGGACGGCTGCAGCCACGAGATCGCCTGCTGGGACGGCACACTCACCGTCGTCTGCCGGGACCTCCGGGCGACCTGGACCGAGACCGTCTGCTCGAACGGGTCATAGGCAACAAGCACACGGTCTTGCCTTGTCCACCATTTTTTCCCAGGGAGGGTCCTGATGACGGGCACCGACGAGTGGTCCTTCACGGTGGATGAGGACGGTATGGTCGTCGCCGCCGCCCCCTCCGGCGTGCCGGAGAACGTGCGGCTCGCCGTGGAGACCGTGCTGATTCCCTTCGGCGACTCGGCCGCTTCCGCGGAGGATTATCTGCGCCAGTGGCGGCGCATGGCCAAGGAGTTCGGCGACGACTACTCCCTGGCGACCACGAGCGCGCAGGTCAGGCGCGTAGGGCCGGACGAGATCGAACTCGGGGACATGTACGGGCAGTTCGAGGACTGCCGGATGAGTGCCCATGAGTTCGAGAGGATGCTCGGAAGCCTGATCGACTTCCTGAAATCGCTCCAGCGCGAGGATGAACCCCCGGCTTGAACACGACTCGGTACACGCCCCGAGGGCTGCCCAGCCAAGACCTGGGATCAGAGTACGGAGCAGTCTGAAGAGAGCTGGCGAGGTGTTCAGCCGGTGGTTCGTGAGGTGCTCAGGGACCGGGGGTGCTCAGGGACCGGGCGCTACCCGCGTGTCCGCGTCGAGGGCGGCGGGGTCACCCGCGCTTCCGGTCGCCGCACACCGCCCGGTCCAGCAGGCGGACCGCGGCCTCCGCCTGCTCGAGGAAGCGCTTCTCGTCACCGAAACGCGTGGTGAAGACAGCGGCCGCGGCCGACACCCGGCCGTCGGGCGTGACGGCGGTCTCGGAGGCGGTACCGAAGGACGTGCCGCCGTGGTACCAGATCCCGCCCCCGCAGCCCTTGGCCGGGCGCCAGGCGAGGCCGAGCCCGTAGCGGGCCCTGCCGTCGGTGGCGTAGCCGGGTGCCGGGACGGTGGTGCGCATCTGCTTCAGCTGCTCCGGCGGCAGCAGCCGGCCGCCCATCAGGGCGCGCAGGAAGGTGTTCATGTCGCGGGTGGTGCTGATGATGCCGCCGTCCGCGCCGCCGCCCACGGCCAGCGTGGTGTCGGTGAGGTCGTCCCGGCCGGGGAACTGCGTGTACCCGGCGGCCGTCGGCATCGGCACGTACGGCGAGGTGTCCGGAATGAGTGTGCGGCGCAGTCCCAGCGGCTCGATGATCCGGTCGTGCACCTCCTGCGCCCAGGGGTTGCCAGTGGCCTTCTCGATGACCATCCCGAGCAGCACGTAGTTGGTGTTGGAGTACGCCCACTGCGTCTCGGCGCCCGGATCGTCCGCGTCCGGCAGCCAGCCGGGGGCGCGCTCCATCGCCACGGCGACCTGCTCCTCGGGGGTCTGCGAGCGGAACCGCTGTGCGTGGAAGCGCTCGGGCGTCAGCTCCGCCGGGTCCTCGAAGGCGATGTCCGTGTAATTGGCCAGGCCGCTGGTGTGCTGGAGCAGGTTGCGCAGGGTGACGCGGCTGCCGTCGTTGCCGTTGCCGGCGACCACCCCGGGCAGCCACTGTTCGACGGTGTCGTCCAGGCTCAGCGTGCCCTCGCCGACGAGCTGGAGCGCGGCCACGGCTGTGAAGGTCTTGGTGTCGCTGCCGATGCGGTAGTAGGCGTCGAAGGGCACCCGGCCCCCGTCCTTCAGGCTCGCGGTGCCGGACCGGGCCTGCGTCTCGCGCCCGGCCGCGTCCCGGGCGAGCACCGTCAGCCCGGTGGCCCCCGTGTCCCGTACCGCGTCCGCGTCCCGCTGCAGCCGCGACCGCGCGTCCCCGCCGCCGGCGCCCATGGCCTCGGCCGTGGTGCCCGGCCCGAGAAGCGATACGGTCCCGATTGCGGCGACCCCGGCCACGGCCAGCCCCGCACGCCACCGTCCGGACCGGCCCCACCGCGCACTCTTCGTGATCTCCATGTCCGGAACACTACGGAGGGCCGGCGCCGCGGACCATCCGGCTAGCAGCCCGGACGGGGGTGGTGCTGGCCCCCTACCACCCGGCGCCCACCGCCCTCCTTGCCGCACCCCTGCTGATGGTGCCGGGTGAGAGCAGCAACGCGTGACGGTGAGTTCTGAGAGGGCGTTTGATCTAGGCGGATTACCCTTTACGTCTTAAGTCGTCCACGGGGCGGCCGCCAGGGTGCGTGACAAGAACCGGCCAGCGGTGTGAGCCCGGCACGGGGAGAGCTCCCGATGTAACGCCGGCAGCAGCCCGGTTCTCAGCAGCGAGGACTTCCCGCCGTCTGCCCGTGGTCCACTCCCGAAGACGGTACAGCGGCATTGAGGGGCAGCCCTCACCCTCCCTCCGCGCTAGCCGCTGCACGCGTAGTTCAGAGAAGAACCTACTCCGGTGCTCTGGCACCCGGTTCCAGGCTGCTCGTGCGCGAGGTCCGGTCAGGGGTGGTACTCGTAGCCCATGGTGAACCGGGGCGGTAGACACCACTCCCCGTACTCGATGACCCCCTCCGCATCCGACCATCGGTGGGCGCCGGCCAGGATCGGGGAGCCGACCGGCAGCCCCAGCGCGCTCCCCTCCCGGGCGTCGGCAGAACGGGCGTGCATGTCGTCGCGGGCGTGGGTGATCGTGCGCCCGGTGGCTTCCAGGACTCGGGCGGACAGCCCGTGATTGCGGCCCGGGGCGGTGTTCAGCAGGTCCGGTACGAGAGCGGCGAACGGGGCCGGGTACCAGGTCACGGCGAACACGGTCCGGGTCTTGCCCCGGCCCGCCAGCCACTCGCGCCGCACCACCTGGTCCCCGGGCTCAAGATCGAAGATCTCCGCCACGTACAGCGGTGGGGTGATCAGTTCGGCAGCCGTGACTCGGCTTGTCTCGCCCTCGGCCAGGAACGACTTCACCCGCTGGACCCGGGCCAGCCGGTCCCGCGCCGACAGCGTCCAGCGAGGGTCGTCGGCGACGTAGGTGCCCCGGGGGGTGGTGCGGATGAAGTTCTCCACCTGGAGGGCCTGCAGGGCGCGGGAGACGGTGGCGGCCGCGGCCTGCCACTGGCCGGCGATCTCCCGGTTCGTCGGCAGCTTGGTGCCCGGCTCGAGTTCACCCGACAGGATGCGCTCCCGGAAGTGGTCCGCGATCTTCGTGAACGTCTTGGGACTGGGCATAAGGCGCGCCCCTCCGTTGAGTTGACGTGCTGTCAGTGGGAGCACACTAGTGCACTGCGAACCGTAGCGGGAGTGCTTCGGCCACTCGAATACTGAACTAGAGCACCGACCTGTCAAGAGGTCGGTCCTGTGATGTTCGAGAGGTGGCGATGCGCAGTGACAGAGCCGACCAGGTACTCGACCCCGCCGGTCGAACTGCCGTTGCGCCTGGGACTGGAGCCGACGGCCGTCGAAGGCTGCGCGGGCTGTGCCGAGCTGGCCGACGTGCGCGACCAGGCCCGCGCGGTCGGAGACATGACCACCGTCAGCGACTGCAACGTCTACATGCGGCGCCATCCGGAGGGCCACCAGTGAGCCCTCGCGCCACCTCCCGGCACATCACCCACACCATCCACGATGCACCGGATGGCGGCATCACCTTCGAGAAGTGCCGCGCCGCTGCAGCCGTGCAGGTGTGCTTCGAGGTCCGTCCGCCCCAGCCAGGGAACGGGATTCTGGAACGCGACGCGCGCCGGGTGCAGCTGGCCCGGCGAGTGACCGCGCTCCACCTGCGGTTCTGCGGCCTGGAGTTGCTGGTCGACGACGCCACGCTCATCGTCTCGGAACTGGTCACCAACGCCATCCAGCACGGCAGCGGCGCGCAGGTCACCTTCACCGTGGCGATGCGCGACGGCTTCCTGCGCCTGGCCGTACATGTCGAGACGACCGGTCGGCCGGTCGTCCGCCAGGCCGACGCCGGCTCCGAGAGCGGTCGTGGCCTCTTCCTCATCGACCGCCTCACCGCCGCCCACGGCGGCACCTGGGGAACCAGCAACGACGGGGCCACCACCTGGTGCCGTCTCCCCGTCCCCGGCGACCGGCCCTGACTGCCTCCGCCGGGCGTTCCATCCCCTCCGTGACCCGGTCGTGCTCCTGTCGCAAAGCGACCCCGTGCGTGGGGTGGATCGCGCGCCGGCCATGGCTACGGCTGCCTGGTGTGCGGGTTGTGGGGCGGCTGCCCGGTGGTCACCCGGTTCGGCGATCCAGGAGCCCAGCAGAGGACCACCTGAGAGCCACTCGCCGGGCTGATCAGGCAGTTCACCGGATATCCGTCGCACCAAGGGACTTTCGCGAGGACGCCCAAGCACTCCTCGGCATCGACGTCGGACCTCCGCCCGGAAGCGAGGGCTCGGCCTCCCATCAGGCATCCGTACGGCCGCCCCGGTCAGGGCACCGACGCCGACACCACCGTGCCGTCCTCGAAGGTCAGGAAGAACGCGCCGCCCGAGATCAGTGCCGTGGTCGGTTGGGCGGAGGCGCCGTTCTGCAGTGGCCAGCCGCGGATGGTGGTCAGTGTCGCGTCGAGTTCGCCGCTGTCGAGCCGGTACGTGCGCAGGCCCTGGGAGCCGAACGTCACGAGCCGGTCGCCGGCCACGTCCACGGAGTCTCCGGGCTGCCAGGTCAGCGACCACTGCTCGTGGCCCGTGCGGACGTCGATGGCCTTCAGGTACGGGGAACCCTGCCGGCGTCCCACGCCCCGTGCGAAGCCCAGCCCGTCGCGGCTCACGGCCTCCAGCTGACCCGTCGCCGCCCTGTCGTTCACTTCCTTGAGCGTCCGCGAGTCTCTCAACGTCTGCCCACAGAACACGTGAGGATCGTCCCGGCCCGGACGCGAGCAGTGCTCGGCGACCCTGGCCAGGGTCTTTCCGGTCGCCGGGTCCAGGGCGAGGGTCTCCGCCGCGCCGGTCAGCCAGACCCGGTCGCCCGCCACGCCCAGGGACGGCGGGAACGCCAAGGGGATGACACGTTCCCACTGCTGCGCGCGGTTCTCGGCCCCGTAGGCGCGGAAGAGCATGTTGGCGGCCTGTCCCGTCCCGCCGTCGCCCGTGTACGAGACGAAGATCCGCCCGTCGTGGACCCGGACCGCCGCCGGCAGGTACCCGCCCCGGCCCGGCAGCCTGGTGACCGGCTTCCCGTCCTTGAGATCCAGCACCTCGATGCCGGCGCCGTCGGCCGACGGCGCGTAGACGTGCCGGTCGTCGAGGGCGAAACCTGCCGACCCGACGGTGTAGTCCGTCCCGGCCTCGGCCGGGTAGTGCCACAGCCGTTCCCCGTCGCTCGCGTTGCGGGCCTCCAGGCGGCCGCTTCGCGCCTCCTCGTCGTACAGACTGCACAGGAGGACGGCGCCGCTGAGCGCACAGCCCGTCGCCGAGCCGGCTGCCTCGAAGGACGCCGTCCACGGGCGCCAGTTCTCCGGTTGCAGAGTGCGGTCCAGCGCGTCCGGTCCGAAGTCGCTCAACCCGCTGTGGACCACGGGGGCGGTGCGCGCGGTGGCGGGAGGCTCCTTCGGCTGGTCCGTGGCAGCGTCGGCGGTGCTCCCGGCTCCGGCTCCGGCTTCGGGGGAGGTGCCGCCGTTCGGCAGGGTCAGCAGCAGTACGGCCGCCAGGGAGCCGGCCAGCAGACCGGAACCGATGCCGATCGCCCAACGCCGCCGGTTTCCGGCCCGCTTCGGCGCGGGGGCGGCGTCCTCGGGGGCCGGCGTGGGAGGCGTACGGGGCGGCGGGGGGACGGGTGGGGCCAGCAGGGCTCTGCCCACCGCGGTCTCGTACGCGTGGATCAGCTCCTGCACACCGTCCGGCCAGGGGAACGGGCCCGGGCGGGGCGTCGGATCGACACCGGGCCGGGCAGCCGCGGCCGCCGGGTCCAGGGCTCGGATCAGTTCGCCGGTGGTCGGCCTGCTGTCGGGGTCCTGCCGTAGGCAACCGGCCACGACTTCTTTCAGCTCCTCCGGCACCTTCGACAGATCGGCCCGGCCCTGCGCGATGCGGTGGACGATCGCGGCCAGTTCCGTGTCCTCGAACGGCCCGTGTCCGGTGGCCGCGAAGCAGAGGACCGCGCCGAGGCAGAAGACGTCGGAGGCGGTGGTCACCGACCGGTTGCCCGCGATGTGCTCGGGCGACATGAAGCCCGGCGAGCCGACCATGATGCCGGTCGCCGTGAGCGCGGTGGCGTCGTACGCCTGGGCGATGCCGAAGTCGATGAGCCGTGGGCCCGTGGTGCCCAGGACGACGTTGGCCGGCTTCAGGTCCCGGTGCACGAGCCGGGCGCCGTGCACGGCGGCGAGTCCGCGGGCGAGGGTGGCGCCGAGGTCCCGTACGGCGGAGACCGGCAGTGGGCCCTGCCGGGTGACCGTTTCGTCGAGCGGGGGGCCGGCGACGTACTCGGTGGCCAGCCACGGCCGTTCGGCCGACGGGTCCGCGTCGACGAGCGCGGAGACGTACGGGCTGCGCACGGCCCGTGCCGCCTCGACCTCGCGGCGGAACCGGATCCGGAAGTCGCCTTCCGGCTCCAGGTCCCGGCGTACGGTCTTCAGGGCGACGAGCTCCTCGAGGCCGCCCTCGTGCGGGACGGCCAGGTGGACCGTGCCCATGCCACCGGAGCCGAGACCCGCGAGCAGCCGGTAGGGGCCGACGTCGAAGGGGGCGTCGGCGTCGAGCGGGCGCAGCATGGCGGGCTCCAAGTCGGTCGAAGTACCGGGGGTGGGGTACGGATGCCGGCGGGGCGTCAGGTGGGGAGTTCGAGGGAGCGCAGGGTTCCGTCGTGGAAGACGAGGAAGAGGGCGCCGCCGAGCGAGACGACCTCCGGTGCCCACACCTGTGCGTCGGCTTCGTCGAGGCCGCTGCCGTCGCCGAACCCGCTGGAGGCCCGGTTGCCCGGGGCCCCGTCGACCTCGTGCCGGGCCGGCTCTCCGCCGCGTACCGGAAGGGTGTACAGGTACCGGTTGTCGGCGAACAGCGCGGTGGAGCCGACGATCACCGGCTGCGAAGGGGCGTACTGACCCGATGCCCGGTCCGTTCCGCCCTCGCCCTCGAGTTTGTCGGGCAGGAGACCGACGGTGCGCGGCTCACCGGCCGTTCCGGAGGCGGACAGGTCGGAGAGGACGACCTTTCCCGCCGCGTGGTCCGTCTCCAGGCGGTAGTCCCCGCTGCCCGTGGAGACGACGTCCTTCGCCGGGATCTCGCGGGTGGCGGGGTCCGGGGAGCCCTCGACCGGCCGCAGCGTCACCCCGTCCAGCGTGACTGTGCCCTGCCCCTCGATGTCGCAGAGGACCTGGCCCGCGTGTGCGCGGACCGCGGCGCAGTCACCGCCACCGGGTACGGAGACGGGCGTCGGCTTCCCGGTCTTCGCGTCGAACGCGGTCAGGCCGCCGTCGGTCCGCGCGATGAGCCTGCCCTCCGTGAAGAGCTCGGCACCGTACATCCCGACCGCGGCCAGCGGTGCGTCGTGCGCGTTCAGCTCCTCCTGCCACAGCCGTTCGCCCGTGCGGGCGTCGAAGGCGTGCAGGGTCGTCAGGGAGCCGCCGCCCAGGGTGAAGAAGGCGATGCCGTCGCCCAGCATGGGATCCGCGACGTTGCCCGGCTCTTCCCCGGCCTCCGCGGAGCGCTCCCAGCGGACGGTGCCGTCCTCGGCGGACCGCCCCCGCACCATGCCGCCCTCCGCCGAGACCACCGTGTCCTGGTGCAGCAGGGGAGTGCTGCCGCGGCCCGGGATCACGACGCCGCGCGCCGTCATGAGCGGCCGGCCGGCGGGATCGGGGGAGGGCGCCTTCCACAGGGGGCGCCCGTCGGACGCGCGGACCGCCTCCAACCCGCCGTCATACGTGCGGCACACCAGCAGTTCGCTGTTCAGCGTGCACCCCCAGGGCCGTTCCTCCAGTTTCCCCGACCACGGTTTCCAGCCGTCCGGCCGGGCGGTGGGGTCGACGGGGAAGTAACGGCTGCGTTCGAAGCCGTGCCGGTCGACGCCGGCCTGCGGCACCGCGCCCGGCGGCGAGGAGGGAGAGGGGGAGGAAGACGAGGTGCCTCCGGGAGCACCGGACGCCGACCGGTCGGCGCTTCCCTCGCCTCCTCCGCCTTCCTGCAGCGTCCGGATGCCGAAGGCCCCCAGGACTCCGACGGCGAGTGCCGCCGCCGTCACGATGGCGATCGTGCGCCGCCGCGGTCTCCGGCTCGATCCGGAGGCACCGGGTACGGGGTGGTGAGCAGGAGACGCCGTGACGGTGTCCGCGCTGTGGATCGGCGACGCCCCCGGCATGGTCGGGACAGGGGCGGCGAGGGGCCCGGCGGCTTCCAGGGCCTTGGCCAGTTCGGCCTGGTGCGCCTCCACCAGGGACTGGACGGCGGGGGGCCAGACGGCGCTCTGCCCGGTGTCGCCGCCCGCCGCCGGGCTTGCGGCCGCCACCTGGAACCGGGATTCGAGCGCGGCGACGTCGGGGCGGGCGGAGGGATCGAGGCCCAGGCAGTCCTCGACCAGCTCCCGCACCTCGTCCGGCACACCGGTGAGATCCGCCTCGGCCTGCGATATCCGGTACAGCACGGCGGCCACCGGCCCGGTCCCGAACGGCGACTCGCCCGTGGCCGCGAAGCACAGCACCGATGCCAGGCAGAAGACGTCCGACGCGGCCACCACATGCCGCCCGCCCAGTACGTGCTCCGGCGACATGTAGCCGGGCGATCCGACCATCGCCCCGGTTGCCGTCATCGTGCTGGCGCCGAAGTTCCGGGCGATCCCGAAGTCGATGACCTTGGGCCCGTCGGCACCGAGCAGCACGTTCGCCGGCTTCAGATCCCGGTGCTGGATGCGGGCGTGGTGGATGCCCCGCAGCGCCCGTACGAGATCGAGGCCCAGGCTCCGTACCGCGTCCACGGGCAGCGGCCCCACCGTGCGGACCGCACGCTCCAGGTTCGGGCCCGCGACGTACTCCGTGGCCAGCCACGGCTCCGCCGCGTCCGCGTCGCCGGCCAGCAGCCGGGCCGTGAAGCGGCTCTCGACCGACCGGGCCGCCTGCATCTCGCGGCGGAAACGGTCACGGAAGGCCACGTCGCCGAGCAGTTCCGCCCGCACCGTCTTGACGGCCGCCAGCCGGGGACCGGCCCCGTCGGGAACCGGGCGGGTGTCGGCGCCCAGGTACACCTCACCCATACCGCCCGCGCCGATACGGGCAAGCAGCCGGTACGGGCCTATGTGGCGCGGCGAACGGTCGAGCAGCTCACCGAGCACGGTGACCCACCCCCTGCCCGGCCACGCCTCTCCCCACACCTTCTGCCCGGCCGACCGCCATGCATCTCCCCACCCCGGTTGAGATCTGTCGGGCCATCATGCCGTGCGGTGTGATCCGTGATCCACTTTCAGGTCGCTGCTGCCGCGAGGGCTTTGGGTAGTGGCCGGCTGACTGCGGTGAGCCGATCAGCTCTGATGCCGGGGTGGGCTACGGCCCCCGTTGCCCACCCGGACTGTTCGAACAGGGGCTACGCAGTGCGTTCCAGTTCCCAGAGCAGTTCGTCCAGGGGCACGGTCCGAAAGCGGCTGAGCCGGCGCACCATACGAGGGACGGCTTGGGGCGCACGGGGCTGTCTATCCCTTCGGGGGATGTGCGGGAGCGGGAAGGCGTTCTGCTCCTCGGTCACCGTGCCGGTTCGCACTTCAGCTCGGCCCAGACGTCCTTGCCCCACTGGTGGAGGTCCGTGCCCCAGCGTTCGGTCAGGGCGTCGACCAGGACGAGGCCACGGCCACGGAGCCGGTTTCCGTCGGAGTCGGTCCGCATCACGGGGAGGGCCCTGGAGCGGTCGACCACCCCGAGGCGGACCCGGTGCTCGGCGGGCCGGGTGACGACGACCCGGATCGAGGCGAGACGGCCGTGGTGCACGGCATTCGAGACCAGCTCCGTGATGACCAGCATGGCGTCGTCGATGTGCTCCTCCAGGCCCCAGGCGATCAGAGCGGTCCGGACGAGCCTGCGGGCGACCGCCGCGCTCTCCGGTTCGCGGGGGAGTGTCTGGGAGTATCCGGGGCGCCCCGTGGGGTGTGGCGTCGCCGTCACAGTCATCAGGACCTCTGGGGGGTTCGGTTGCGGTGTGGCCTTACCCGAGTGAACGGCTCACGGCCTTCCAGGGGCAGGAAAAGTCCCTGCCGCATGCATCGGTCGGAACCGGAAATTCCCTGCCGGTCCTGCTCCTGACGGTGACTCGGTCACCACCGTGGGTATGTGCTGAGGATCGAGGGCCTAGACAGCGCGATGCGCGAGAACGGCCTCACCCAGGCCGAGTTGGCCGACAAGGTGAACGCCCACCTGATCCGCGCCGGGCACGAGGGGACGGTCAGCGACGCACGGTCCGCAACTGGCTGACCGGAAAGACAGGGTGGCCTCACCCTCGGCAACGCTCGGCGTTGGAGGCAGTATTCGGCTGTACCGCCGGAGAGCTGGGTTTCAGCCCGCCGGCGCGAGGACGGCACACCTCGAACCCCGAGGAGGAACCCGTGAGGCGCCGCAACTTCCTCACTGTCGTCGGCGGTACGACGGCAGCCGTGACGGTTCCGCTCGTCGGGGCCCCGCCCCGGGTGGGGACCTCCGACGTCCTCCGGCTCCGTAGCGGGCTGGACGCCCTGACGGCCCTGGACGACACAAGAGGAGGCCACGAAGACCTGGAACGGGCCGCGTTGGCCGGAGCCGCCGAGGCCCTGGAGAAACAGAAGCTCGCCGCCACTCAGCGCATCCGCCTCCGGCTCTACTCCGTCGCCGCCGACTACACCGCCACCGCCGCTTGGAGCGCGATCGACGCCCGTCGGCTGGACCGTGCGTACACTCTGCTGGGGAAGGCCCTGTACCTGGCCGGGACGGCCCAGGACCCCGTGGCGGAGCTGAAGGTCTGGAACGCCTACGCCATGCTGGCCCACCAGCGAGGGGAGTACGCAGAGGCCGTCGACTCCGCCCAAGCCGCGCAGGCGACATCGATCACCAGGCGGGATCCGTTCTTCGCCTCCCTCGCCCATGCCCGTACGGCCATCGGCCACTCGACCCTCGGAGACCGCCAGGTCGCCATCCGCTCCCTGGGGCACGCGCAAGACGCCCTGGGGAAGGCGGCACAGGACCAGTCCAGGCCCAGATGGACAGCCTTCTACGGACCGGCCGAGCTGACGGCCATGACGGCCATCGTCCGGGACCGGATCGGGGACCACGCCGGGGCCGAAGCGGCCTCCCACATGGCTCTGGGGGCGATCCCCGAGCAGTTCCGCAGGAACAGGTCCCTGGCCACCGTACGGCTCGCCCTGGCCCAGCTTCATCAGCGGGACATCGATCAGGCGTGTGCTACGGCCTCTGGTGTCTTCGACCTGATGAAGGGCTCGCCGCTGCCCGGAAGGATGCGGTCCCTCCTCGGGGACTACTACCGCGACTTGATCACTCTTGCACCGGACGCGGCAGTCGCACGAGAGTGGGGCGACCGCTACCGAGCCGAATGGAGCCGAGCTTGAGCGTCGCCGATCTGCTCGTTCGCCGCTTCGCGCACAAGGATCTCCCGCAGATCCGCCAGGCCCTGATCGACGTGCACGCCGACGCCCGCGCCGATGCGATGGATGACGAGTTCAACCAGCGCTTCCCCTGGTTCGTGGACCACTGGGGAGGTCACCCCGAGTTCGCCTGTGTGATCGCCTTCGACGGGGAGGAACCGGTGGCCTTCGCCTACGGGGCTCCCGCGAACCCGGACCGTGAGTGGTGGCGCGAGCATCTCGAGCCCGCCCCGGAAAGGAATCGGACGTTCTCCTTCTCAGAGCTGGCCGTTCGTACGAAGTGGCGAAAGCAAGGTGTGGCGCACGCGCTGTCCAGGGCGCTCCTGGAGGACCGTCCGGAGGACCTCGTCGTCCTCCTGGTCGACGTCCAACACCCCCGGGTCCAGGCGCTGTACGAGTCCTGGGGCTTCAGGAAGGTCGGGGAGCGCCGGCCGTTCCCGGACTCCCCGGTGTACGCGGTCATGCTGACGGAGCTGCCCCTCTCACGCTGACCCGGACGTCGTCCGTGCCGCGGGGACTCCGGCGCCGTCGAGGAGCATGTCAACCGGATCAAGAAGTTCCAGCACCAGGGGTTCGCTCGCGTCGGCTTCGAACTGCTGCGCGAGCGGGTTCTGCCGCTGGCGGAAACTCGGATGATCTGAACGCACCCCCTGGATAGGGTCGGGCAGTGCCCGAGCTGAAGCGGCTGCATGCTGGCCATGCCCCGGCGGTCCTGGCCTTCGAGCTGGCGAACCGTGCCTACTTCGCTGCTTCGGTCCCCGACCGCGGCGACGACTTCTTCGACAAGTTCACCGACCGGTACGGCGCTCTGCTGGCTGAGCAGGAAGCCGGCATCTGCGCCTTCTACGTGCTCGTTGCCGAGGACGGCTCGGTTTTGGGCCGGTTCAACCTGTACGACCTCGAGAACGGCACTGCTGAGCTCGGTTACCGGGTCGCGCAGCACGTTGCCGGCCGCGGCGTGGCGACCGCGACCGTCCGGGAGCTGTGCCGGCTGGCGGTGGCGCGGCACGGGCTGCGCACCCTGCGGGCGGGCACCTCCCGCGAGAATGTCGCGTCCCAGAGGGTGCTGATCAAGGCCGGCTTCGTCCTGGTTGGCCCGGCCGACCTCGGTGGTGAGTCAGGCCCCTGGTATCAGCGCGACTTAACGGGCTTCGCGACGCGAGCCGGTGACCGAGCCCTGCCCGAGCAGAAGGCCGGCGGTACCTGGATCCGGCGCTGCCGCGGCTGATGCCACCGGGACCCCGCGGTTTTCCGCAGGGTCCCGGGTGCGGGGAACCGCATCGGACCGGGCGGCAACCCTCATACCGCCGCCGAGCTGCGGTTTCTAGCTTGGAGGGCATCTGGGGCAGTCGCCCCGCCCCGCCGACCCGCCGCCCCCTCGGAGGCCCACCGTGCATCACATGACTCTCGCTCTGCCCCAGGAGCCCGCCGACGGCATCGCGGGGTGGGCCGCCGACCTCGTGGACGCGCTGGGGGCTCCCGGCGCCGGTCTGTTCGTCGCCCTGGAGAACGTCTTCCCGCCGCTGCCCAGCGAGATCATCCTCCCGCTGACCGGCTTCGCCGCCGGCCAGGGCGTACTGACCCTCGCCTCGGCCCTGTTCTGGACGACGCTCGGCTCCGTGGCCGGCGCGCTCATCCTCTACTGGATCGGCGCGCTCTTCGGCCGGCAGCGGATGTACGCGCTGTGGGCGAAGCTGCCGCTGGTGAAGACCTCCGACCTCCAGCGCACCGAGGAATGGTTCGCCAAGCACGGCACCAAGGCGGTCTTCCTCGGCAGGATGGTGCCGATCTTCCGCAGCCTGATCTCGGTGCCCGCCGGTATCGAGCGGATGCCGATGCCGGTGTTCATCATGCTCACCACGCTCGGCAGTCTGGTCTGGAACAGCGTCCTGGTGCTGGCCGGCTACTGGCTGGGTGACCAGTGGGACGAGGTCGGCGCCTACGTCGGCCTCCTGAGCAAGTTCGTCCTGGTCATGGTCGTCGTCGCCTTCGCCGCCTACGTGGCCGTACGGGTGAAGGGCCGCAGCAAGGGCAGCAACAAGGGCCGCGACAAGGGCCGTACCAAGGGCCGTACCAAGGCCCAGCACCGCCGCGCCTGATGCGTACCGACCCCGCCGACCCCGCCGACCGCGCGCACGCCGACCCACGCCCCGTCCTCCCGCCCTCGGCTCCCGGCGATCTTGCCCGCGGCCGTTCGGCCGCACTAGGCTCGGGCGTCGTGGGGGAGGAGTTGACCGGCGCCGCGTCCCACGGTCCCGTAGAAGCGGCAGCCCTCGGCACCGCAGACCCTGCGGACCCCGCGGCCCACGGCGACGACCGGAGAGCCGCCTCGCCGCCCCCACTGCTGCGCCGCGGCCTGGGCGTGCTGCTCGGCTGCGCGACCGCCCTGCTCGGCGCCCTCCACTTCCTCCTCGTCGGTGTCCTCCTCGGCCCCTTCCTGCTGTGGCCGCGCACCCGCCCGGACGCGCTGCGCGTCCTGATGGCCGGAGCGCGCCGCCTCACGGCGCTCGAACGGATCCGCCGCTCGGTGTTCTTCGGCGACCGGTTCCCCGAGCACTACAAGGCCTCGGACCAGAAGATCCTGCGCTACCTCGCCGTCCGCTGCTACACGGGCCTGCTGTGCGCGGTCGTGATCGGGCTGCTCGGTTTCGGCGCCCTGCTGGCCGGGCTGCTGGTCAACGGGGTGGCACGGGGCAGTCTCGACTGGGACGAGCTGCTGACCCAGGCCGTGCTGGGGGGCGTCCTGCTCTTCCTCGACGTCCAGGGCCTGTACTCGCTGGCCGCCCTGGACGCCCGTACCGCCCGCGAGTGCTTCGGCCCCTCCGAACGGGAGCTGCTCCGGCAGCGGATCGACGAACTCGCCGCCAGCCGGGCCGCGGTGGTGCAGGCGGTCGACGTCGAGCGCCGGCGCATCGAACGCGACCTGCACGACGGCGTCCAGCAGCGCCTCGTCGCACTCGCCATGCTGCTCGGCCGCGCGCGCCGCAGCCGCGACCCCGAGCGGGCCGACGCGCTGCTGACACAGGCGCACGAGGAGTCCCGGGGGGTCCTCAACGAACTGCGGGAAGTGGCCTGGCAGGTCTATCCCTCGGCACTGGACACCCTCGGCCTGGAGGAAGCCCTGGGCGGGGTGGCCGAGCGGAGCAGCATCCCGTTGCGCATCCGGTTCGAGGCCGGCGCGCGGCTGCCCCAACCCGTGGAGACGGCCGCCTACTTCGTGGTGTCCGAGGCCGTCACCAACGCCGCCAAGCACTCCGCGGCCACCGCCATCGACGTACGGGTGGCGCTCACCGGGGAGCGGCTCGCCGTACGGGTCGTGGACAACGGCCGGGGCGGCGCGGACCCTGCCGGCAGCGGGCTGGCCGGGCTGCGCGGCCGGGTGGCCGCCCTGGACGGCGTGCTGCACATCGACAGCCCCCTCGGGGGACCCACCACCATCTCAGCGGAGCTGCCGTGCGCGTGATCCTCGCCGAGGACTCGGCCCTGTTGCGAGAGGGCCTGGTCCGGCTGCTCGCCGACGAGGGCCATGAGGTGGTGTCGGCGCTGGGCGACGCGGTGACCCTCCTCAAGGAGGTCGAGGAGCAGCGGCCGGACATCGTCGTCGCCGACATCCGGATGCCGCCGACCCACACCGACGAGGGCCTGCGGGCCGCCGTGGAGATCCGCGACCGCTTCCCGGACGTCGGCGTGCTGGTGCTCTCGCAGCACATCGAGCGCAACTACGCCGCCCAGCTGCTGGCCTCCAACGCCGAACGGGTCGGCTACCTGCTCAAGGACCGGGTGGCGCAGGTCGAGGAGTTCCTTGACGCGCTGGATCGCATCCACGCGGGCGGGGCCGCCATCGACCCCGAGGTCGTACGGCAGTTGCTCATCCGCACCACGCACAGCGACCCGCTGACCCGGCTCACCCCGCGCGAGCGCAGCGTGCTGGAGGTGCTGGCCATGGGGTACACCAACACGGCCATCGCGGAGAAGCTGCACCTGTCGCTGAGTTCGGTGGAGAAGAACATCCACGCCGTCTTCGACAAACTGGAGCTGCCGCACAGCACCGGCTACAACCGGCGCATCCTGGCGGCCCTGCGCTACCTGGAGTCGTAAGGGGGGCTCCTTCCGAGCCAGCGCGAGCCCGAAGTCGTCGTCGGCTGTACAGCCACCCCGTTCGAACAGGAAGCTCGAGGCATGAGAGGGACAACCGACCATCCCCTCCCTCAGCCACCTGCCATGCGGGCATGACATCGTCTGAGGCGTCTGAGGTCGTTCCGGAGAGCCGTCGCGGGGGAACGGAGCCGGGCCGCCCGGCGCCTGGACGATCGCTTCTTCCTCCTCTCCGGAGTGCTGTTCTCCGAGTGCCCGGACGGATACCGCTGCTGAGCTGCTGAGCTGCTGAAAAAGGCCGGCGCACCCGCACCCGTTCAGCCGGCCGGAGTGTTCCGTGTCGCCTCGTGTGCTTCGGTGAGGGCCCGCTGCCTGATGTTGCCGCCGAACAACTGGATCCTGGTGGCGGCCAGGATGTCGTCCCTGCCGATGGTCCGCCCGTCGCCCTGGCGGCCGGGCACGGCCCGGAAGGCGTCCTTGGGCACCGGGGGTGTGGCCGGTTCGCCCGGCATCACCACGGAGACCGAGCCGAAACGCTGGACCCCGCCCTCGCGGACGACCATGGCCGCGTCCCGGGCGAGGTCCGTCAGGAACGCGCTCGCGATGCCGTCCAGGTCGCGGACCATCACCGGGACGGCCGTCACCCCCTGGCTCCGCAGCAGCTTCCTGACCCCGGCCTCGAACCGGTGGGCGCCGACCACGGCACTCGTTTTACGAGAAGGAACGACGGCGACACCCTCGGCGTCGTACGGGACACTGGCCAGGTCCCGAAACGTCGGGCTGTGGTAGTACCACTTGCTCCCCACCTCGAGCTCGACGTTCCGGCCGATCGCCGAGATGAGATCCCCGGGAACCAACCTCTTCCGGGCCTCCTCCGCCGCCGCCCGCCTCGCCTCCTCGATGATCCCCGTCAACACGGTCCGCGTCACCGACGCGGCGGCCCACGCGGCCGACCGGGAGACGTGCATCGAGGTCACGTCCCTGAACACCGCTTTGACGAGGGACGGCTTGAACGGCAAGCCATCCACGACCGAGGCGGCTTCGGGACGGTCGCTGCGCTGAGGGCGTGCGGTCTGTATGGCCATAGGAAGAAACGCTCCCTGCTGTCGGAGTTACCGGAGTGACCGGAGTGACGAGAGGCCCAACTTCACCACACGAGCCCGGGCTGAGGAACACACCCAAGGCACACCACGGTCGACTGGGTGGGACAGCTGCCGATCTCGACGTGACACGGCGGGCCCTGAGCAGAACAAAAGCAGGGCAAAAGCAGAACAAAAGCAGAACTACGCAGCGAGGGGCCCCCAACTGATCCTGTCCCGGCCCTTGCTTCCGCCGCCCCGCCGTCGTCAGCTACAGGTGCTTGAACGAGCAGGCGTGCGGGGCGACTGATGGGGAGCGAGTGACGAAGCGGTCGGCGGGGTCCATGAGCAGGCGGTCCTACACGTCCGGCATCCCCACGGTGACAGGCACTCCAACGTCCCTCCGTGTGGTACCCGTTCCTCCCGAGCGCCGCTCGCACGCCCTCACGCGAGGCGGAACGAACCCGCCGTCCTCACCCCTCCAGACCTGAAGGGCACCGATGAACGACTCGGCACTCATCACCACCGGCCTTCCGATCGCCCTGGCGATCATCATGTTCGGCCTCGGGCTGTCCTTGACCACGGACGACTTCAGAAGAGTCACCCGCACACCGAAGGCGGTGGTCGTCGCGCTTGTGCTGCAGGTGCTGATACTCCCGCTCGTGGCGTTCGGGCTGGTCAAACTCTTCGACCTCGACCCCTTGCTCGCCGTCGGCGTGATGTTGCTGGCCGCGTCCCCCGGCGGGACCACGGCCAATCTGTTCAGCCACCTCTTCCGCGGGGACGTGGCCCTCAACATCACGCTGACCGCCATCAACTCGCTCCTCGCCGCCCTCACCATCCCGGTCATCACCAACCTCGCCATCGACCATTTCGACGCCCAGGGCGACCTCGGCCTGCAGTTCGGCAAGGTGGTGCAGGTGATCGCGGTCGTGCTCGTCCCGGTCGGGATCGGCATGGCGGTCCGACGGCGCTCCGCCGACTTCGCCGCCCGCGCCGACCGCCCGGTCCGGATCTTCTCCATCGTCGTGCTGGTGGTCGTCGCGGTCGGTGCTCTGCTGGGCGAACGGGAGAACCTGGCCGACTACGCGCAGCAGGTCGGGCTGGTGACCGGCCTCTTCTGCCTCGCGAGCCTCACCCTCGGCTACGGCGGCGCCAGGCTGCTCCGTCTCGACAAGCGCCAGGCGATAGCGAGCTCCATGGAGGTCGGGATCCACAACACGACCGTGGCGCTCACCATCGCGCTCAGCGTCCTGGACAGCACCGAGGTCGCGATCCCCAGCGCCGTCTACTCGGTCCTCATGTACATCCTCGCGACCGCCTTCGGCTACCTGCTGACCCGACGCTCCTCGAACGCCGAGCGAAGCCCGAGTCAACCGATCGCATGACGCCTCCGGCACCGGTCGGGGCGCCACAGGGTGGCGCCCCGGACTGTGGGAGTCCCGCGGCCGAACCGCCGAGTCCCTGCGCGGCCATCACCGAACGCCTCACCTTCGACGCCTGGTCGGCACCGGTGCCGACACAGCAGCCTCGGGGGACGGTCAAGCGGGCTGGAGGTTCGTCGCCCAGCGCACGATCTCCGGCCAGTACTGGCCGGGCTTCTCGCCGCCGATGAGTTCGTTGACCGCCTGGTTGAAGTCGGCTTCGCCCTCCTCGCACGTACTGCCGCCATAAGGCAGCTCGGCCTTCTTCTTGGTGAGGCCCTCCAGGGCCCCGGGAACGTTCTGGCCCGTCAACTGCCGTGCGAGGACGACGAACTTGGCGAAGTCGCGCCTGCCCGCGGTGCTGAAGTACATACGCTCGACGGCGATGCCCATCCGGCCCTGGACCTGTTCGACCGACGCTCGGAGCTGGGTGCGGAGGGACTCGGCGATGTCCAGCCGCGCGGCGATGTGGTCGACGAAGTCGAGGAACTGGCGCAGGGTGATGTCCGTGTCCACGTCGGACGCCTCGACGGCGGTGCCGTTGGCGCGCCGCTGGTCGGTGGCGCCGGGGCGGAAGTGGAGGTTGTCTATCTCTCCGTAGCCGTGCCAGCCCATCTCATCGTTGAAGTCGGGCTTCCTCCTGCCCATGCGGCCCTGGAGGAACGAGTACATGTTCTCGGGGTCCTGCTTGGCGGTGACGAGGGCCGTGCCCAGGGAGTTCTCGACGGTGAGGTGGTCGTTCGGCTGGGTGTGGCCGTTCGGGGCGGCGGCGTTGCCGTTGTAGGAGCGGTGGGCGAACGAGAGCGGCGACCCGTCGAACTCCATCACCATGCCCGGAATGCCGGTGGTGTTGGTCAGTTCGGCCTGGGGGCGGCCGGGCAGGGGATCCGCACGCCGGGGCCTGCCGCCGAGCCGGCCCTTGATGTCCTTCCCGGAGAGGTCCGTCATCGGCACACCGACCATGGGCTCGAAGTCGAACTTGTTGCCCTTCTGCCGGAAGGTGCCGTGACCCGCGCTCTCGGTGAAGACCAGACTTTCCTTCACGTCGTCCTCGGCTCGCTGGACGGGGGTCTCCGGTGCCGGGGTCCGGGCGCGGGCCACGAGCGAGGCCACCGCGGCGTTTCCCGCTGTCCGCTGGAGCGTGAGCAGGGCAGCGCCCGGGCCGGTGGCCTGCTCCCTGGCCACTGCTCGGCGAGCGGTGCGGGCTGCGACACCTGCCTGCTCCCGCTTCGCTTCCTCTTGTGCGCGCACGCTCCCCGCAACTCCCCTCATGTCGGCCTGCCGCCTTGGCCTGCCGATCACCGCAAATGGCCAGTGTGAGTGGCTCCGCCGGTTCGCGGGAGGTACGCAAGGGCAAAGCCGGGGGCAGACCGCATCGGACCCGGGACCTTTTGCGCAGGTCGCCGCGCCCTTCACCGAGCTCGGACTCGTGGTGTCGCGTACGGCTGTCCGGTGACGCAGCACGCCTGGACGAACCTTTTGAAGGGCACGGAGCCTCGCAAGGTCCAACCCGGCGATGGCCGGGCGACAGCCAGGCTCGATCGCCCCCCAACCGGCATCCGCCGCCTCCTGAGCTTCTCTGTCAGGTTCAGCCGGCTTCAATGACTGCTGCAACTCCTCTTGCATGTTCTATGACAGACCCCATAAGTTACCGGCAGGTAGCCAATCCGTCCGCGGAGGCCACGTCGTCGTCGGGAGGTGCTGGGCAGGTGAGTCCGCGCAGGAGTGAAAGCCGTGACCGGATGATCCTCAGCGCCGCTGCGCTGCTGCGTGAGTACGGGGCGAGCGCGACCAGCATCGATCGGGTGCTCGCCCACAGCGGAGCCCCGCGGGGCTCGGTGTATCACCACTTCCCCGGCGGGCGGGCGCAGCTCATCGACGAGGCGGTGGCACTGGCGGGGGACTTCATCGCGGGCCTGATCGACGCGGCCATGCAGGCGGACGACCCGGTGGCGGCCGTCGATGCGTTCTTCGTGCTCTGGCGCGACCGGCTCGTGGAGAGCGACTTCCGGGCCGGTTGCCCGATCGTGGCGGTCGCCGTCGAGACCAACGACGACGCACCCCAGCTCGCCCGTTCCGCCGCCGCCTTCTTCGCTCGCTGGCAGGAAGCCCTCGCAGGACTCTTCGTCCGGCACGGCCTGACCGAGGAGCGCAGCCGCCGGCTCGGCGCCTTCATCGTCGCCGCGGTCGAAGGCGCGGTGATCATGTGCCGGGCCGAGCAGAGCACCGCCCCGATCGAGGCAGCCGCCGCCGAGATCCACGATCTGCTCGTCTACGCCCTGCGCGACCGCCCGGGCACCGGATCCGGGTCCGGACCCAAGGCGTAGTCCGCAGTCCTTGCCCCACGTCAGATCAGATCAGTAACGAAGGAGTCGCTATGCCCTCGCTCGACCGCCACGACAACGTCTTCGTCCTCGACCTCGGGGACGGAGAGAACCGCTTCCACCCCGACTGGCTCACCGCCGTCGGCGCGGCGCTCGACGAGGTGGAGAAGGCGGAAGGCCCCCGTGCTCTGGTCACCGCCGCCACCGGCAAGTTCTACTCCAACGGCCTCGATCTGGACTGGCTGTTCGCCAACGCCGACCAGTACCACGACTATGTCGTCTCCGTCCACGACCTGTTCGCACGGATGCTGTCGCTGCCGGTCATCACGGTCGCCGCGCTGCAGGGGCACACCTTCGCCGCCGGCGCGATGTTCTCCCTCGCCCACGACTTCCGTGTGATGCGCGCCGACCGCGGCTACTGGTGCCTTCCCGAAGCCGACATCAACATCCCCTTCACCCCCGGCATGGCCGCCCTCATCCAGTCCCGGCTGGCCCCGCAGACCGCGCACACGGCCATGATCACCGCCCACCGCTACGGCGGCGCCGACGCCGCGGCCGCCGGCATCGTCGACCAGGCCGTCGCCGAGGAAGCCGTGCGATCCACCGCGATCGAGATCGCCCAGGCACAGGTGAACAAGGCCGGCGACACCCTGGGCACCATCAAGGCCCGCATGTACGCCCCGGCCCTGGCCACCCTGCGCGACACCACCAACCCGCTCGGCTGAGCCGGCACCTCACCGACCGCACCACCCCACGCCCCGGGCTCACCCCGGGGCGCGGGCCGCTCCAGCTGCCTACCGCACGAGGAGACAGGGCCGATGACCACCGACACCGCCTGGCACAAGAGCGCGTGCATCCTGTGCGAGAACAACTGCGGCATCCAGATCCAGACCGACGGCCGCCGCCTCGCCAAGATCCGCGGCGACAAGGACCACGCCGCCACCGCCGGCCACCTACAACCAGGTCGGCGTCTCATGCAGCCGTTCCGCTTTATCCAGCCCCTCGCCGGGCCACCTGGTGCCAGGGGTTGTCCGCCCGGCTCTGTGCACGGTCGAGGTACTCCTTCTTCACCGTGGCGCTGCCCGGTTTCCAGCGGCCCTGTTTCGTCGGGTCGCCGCCGGCGTCCGCGATCTCCTGGGCGCCGCCGCGGCGCAGGCCGTGCGCGGTGATGTCCTGCCAGTTGGGCAGGCCGGCGGCGTAGGCCCGGCCGCGGATCCAGTCGTTGACGGCGTCGCCCGTGACGAAGTCGCCCCGGACCGTCGCGGCGGCCCGGGACTGGAGGGTGCCGGCGACCGTGAGTGCCCGCAGGACCGGGCCGGAGTCAACGCCCAGGCGGTACAGGCAGTTGAGCCATTCCCGGGTGGCCCGCACCGGGTCGTACGGCCCTCCGTCGCCGTCGGAGGGGACCCAGGTCTCCTCGCCGTGGGCGTCCTGGTCGGTCTTCGAGTAGGCGACCCACTGGGCGACACCGCCGTCCTCGACGGTCAGGTCCTGGACGGTCAGGTTGGCCAACTCGATCCTCCGGTTGAGGGCCTTGCGGCCCACGAGCAGGACGAAGCGGTCGCGCAGCCCGACCGGATGGCGCAGGTCGCAGGTGTCCACCATCGCCCGCGTCATGGCGGCCGTGATGGCCGGTGCCTTCCGCACCCGGTTCCGCTTGAGCCACTGCTTGCGGTACTCGCGCAGCAGGCCGCGCACCTGGCCGGTGCCCGGCTTCTTGTCGTCGGGCATCCACGTCCGTACGGCCGACAGGTACGTGCTGACCGTGTTCGGGCTCATGTCCCGGGCGATCAGGTGCGCGCAGTACTCCACGTACGTCGCCGTCGTGCACGGCCGCGCCACCCGGCCCATTCCCTCGCACCACTCGGCGAACAGCCTGCGCTGATTCCGGTAGTTGCGGCCCGTGTTGACCGGCGCCGACTCCTCCTCCAGGCGCCGCGCCGTCTCCTCGGACACCTCGAAGTCGCGCCGGGAGTAGCGCGGGGCGTCGGCCGCGGTCGGCAGGGGTTCGCCCGGGTAGAGGAGGGTGTGCTGATCGACCGTCGGCGGGGCGGGTGATGCCGGGGGCGGCGCGACGGCCGGCAGGAGTTCGGCGTCGTCGACGAGTTCGGCTTCGACCACCTCCACCTCGGTGGACTCGAGTTCGTCGGCTGTGGTCATGACGTCACCGATCCGCCGCCGCTGCTCGTGCCGTATGTCTCCGTCTCTGTCTCCGCCGCCTCGTCGCCGTTCATGCCACTCCCCGTCAGAATCGTTCTCAGACAACCAGCCTCGTATAAGGGAATTTATACGAGGGTGAGGAAGGATGGGGGACCGAGAGCCGGGTCGGCCCCGGACGTGAGCCGGGCCCCACGCACGTGCGTGGGGCCCGGCTCACACGGGTTCCACCTGCCGGCTCGGGCACGGCGACAGCGCGTCAGACGAGCGCGAGGCTGATCTGGTCGTTGAAGACCACCCAGTGCTGCCCCCGGTCGGAGGTGTCGCACGGCTTGGTGGAGACATTCGGCGTTTCCCAAGCGTTGGCCAGGCAGTACGCGGGTGCGAAGTTGAGGGAGATCTGCTGCCCTGAGACGTCCCAGTACTGCCCTTCGTCGTTGGTGTTGCACGGCTTGGTGGAGACCGCTGGGGTTCCCCAGGTGTTGGCCAGGCAGTAGTTGCGGGCGTTGGCCAGGGCGATCTGATGCCCCGAGACCACCCACTGCTGTCCCGGGTCGGAGGGGCTGCACGGCTTCATGGACACCTTGGGAGTGCCCCAGTCGTTCGCGAGGCAGTAGCGGCCGGCCAGGCGCGTGGACGAGTGGGCTGTGTCCGCGGCTGGAGCGATGCCCGTGGGCGCGTCGGCGTGGGCCGGGCCGGTCCCGGTAAGCAGGGCTGCGGCCAGCATGGCGGCGGCGGCCCAGGCGGCGGTGTGCTTCATGCAGCTTCTCCTCATACGTGGCGGGCTGCGGAGCGCCGTCTGCGCGCCGTATGTTGCCCCGATGTGACAGTGGTCCGGGGGGCTTCCCGCTCACCGACGACGTTGGCAGAGGCGGCGGGCCGGTAACCAGACATGCCGGGGAACACCACTCGTACCGGGCATTCGTCGCATGAGTAGTGAATGGGGCGCGCCAAGGCGTGTTTGAGCGGCGCGCGGGGGTTTGGCCGCGGTCCGGTCTTACGTTGATCTGGTTTCACGACCAGACGAGCCGGCCTTCGGTGACCGAGCAGGTCGGATGGTTTCCGGCGGCGATGTTCGTCAGCATTTCTGCCACGGAGTCGAAATAGTGAGCCAGTGACGCGTACTCGCCCGTGGTCGTGATCTCACCCACGAACCACCTACCGATACGGCCGTCCCGCACGTCGATGAACCTTCCTGTCCAGCCGTCCTGGTCCGACAGGAAGGGGATCCACTCATTGCGCCAGAACGGATTGTCCGGCTGGTCCGGAGGGTTGATTCCACCGGGCAGGGAGTGGTTCGCATAGAGCTTCTCCAGCGTCCGGATGCCCAGAAAGAAGCTTCCCTCGTCCGGAAAACCGGCGAAACCGCAGCAGGCCACCTCGTCGTCCATATCTTCCTCAGGGAGATCGAGGTTGTTCTGCGACAGCCAGGCCCGCAGTTCCCGGTGAAGCGGGATGCCCATCCGTTCCTCGGCGGCCGCGAGCATCTGTTCCGTGGCCGGCCCGGGCAGATCCGCGTGGTCGGCCGGGGCGTGCTCCCGAAGGAGACTCATCACGCGGGACCAGCTCTCCACCACGCTCATTCCTGACTACTCCCTGCGTAGAAGCCCTGTGCGGTCGCGTCGCTTCGGCGGCGAATTTCGCCGCGTGAGCACGCATACACGCATACACGGTCCAGTGCTGCGGCGTGCGTGTGTCGTGTCACCGGGTGGTGGTCACCGCGTCGGTGGTGAACTTTCTGCGCCAGGCCAGGGCGACGTGGACGAGGCCGATCAGGACCGGTACCTCGATGAGCGGGCCGACGACGCCGGAGAGGGCCTGGCCGGAGGTGACGCCGAAGGTGGCGATGGCGACGGCGATGGCCAGCTCGAAGTTGTTGCCCGCCGCCGTGAAGGCGAGCGTCACGGTGCGGTCGTAGGCCAGGCCCAGGCCCTTGCCGAGGAGGAAGGTGCCGAAGAACATGACCGCGAAGTAGACCAGCAGCGGCAGCGCGATCCGGGCGACGTCCAGCGGCTGCGAGGTGATGGTCCGGCCCTGCAGGGCGAAGAGGATGACGATCGTGAACAGCAGCCCGTACAGCGCCCATGGGCCGATCCTCGGCAGGAACTTCTGCTCGTAGCCGGTACGGCCCAGCCTCCGCTCGCCGATACGGCGGGTCAGGAAGCCGGCCAGCAGCGGGATGCCGAGGAAGACGACGACGTTGAGCGCGATGTGCCACACGGAGACGTCCAGGCCCTGGCCGTCGCCGAGGTGCAGCCGGCGTGGCAGCAGGTCGAGGTAGAACCAGCCCAGCAGGCCGAAGGCCAGGACCTGGAACACCGAGTTGAGGGCGACGAGGACGGCCGCGGCCTCGCGGTCGCCGCAGGCGAGGTCGTTCCAGATGATGACCATGGCGATGCAGCGGGCCAGCCCGACGATGATCAGGCCGGTGCGGTACTCGGGCAGGTCCGGAAGGAAGATCCACGCCAGGGCGAACATCACCGCCGGGCCGACGATCCAGTTGATGACCAGCGAGGAGACCAGCAGTTTGCGGTCGCCGGTCACGCGGTCGAGCCGGTCGTAGCGGACCTTGGCCAGGACCGGGTACATCATCACCAGCAGGCCGAGCGCGATCGGCAGGGAGATCCCGCCGATCTCGATCCTCGCGAGCGCGTCGTTCATGCCCGGGACCAGGCGGCCCAGGGCCAGGCCGACGGCCATGGCGAGCAGGATCCACACCGCGAGGTAGCGGTCGAGGGTGGAGAGCTTCCGGACGATCGAGGCGTCCCCGGCCGGGCCGGCGCCCTGTGTACGGGGGGTGGTGGGCTCGGTGGAGGTCATGGGCAGGCCCGCTTGTTCCCGGCGGCGGTACGGGCGGCGGCGGCGAGTTCCGCGAACTGCTCGGACAGGCCGGCCAGGACCTCGGGCCTGAGCTTGTAATAGGTGAAGCGGCCGCAGGGCTCGGTCTCCACCACCCCGGCCTCACGCAGCACCTTCATGTGGTTGGACAGGTTGGTCTGCTTGGCTCCGGTCTCCTCGACCAGGTGCGTCGTGCAGAGCGTCTCGCGCGCGAGCAGGGTCACGATCTTCAGGCGGAGCGGGTCGCTCAGCGCCCGGATCACATCAGGATCGACTGAAGTCAGCATGTGCTGATACTTTCACATCACCGCTCGCTGATATCGGCGGGGGCTGAAGCGGGAGCCGAAGTGATGGGCGGCGGCCGCAGTTCGCCGGGTTCCGCCGTGCGACGAAAGACCGAAGACGAGATCGAGAGACGAGAGACGAGAGAGAACGATCATCATGGCCGACAAGCCGTCCGTCCTGTTCGTCTGCGTTCACAACGCCGGCCGTTCCCAGATGGCCGCCGCGTGGCTGACCCACCTGGCCGGAGACCGCGTCGAGGTCCGTTCCGCCGGCTCCGACCCCGGCGACCGGGTCAATCCGGCCGCCGTCGCCGCGATGGCCGAGGTCGGCATCGACATCTCCAGGGAGACGCCGAAGATCCTCACCGTCGACGCGGTCCGCGCATCCGACGTGTGCATCACGATGGGCTGCGGTGACACCTGCCCCGTCTTCCCCGGCAAGCGCTACCTGGACTGGAAGCTGGAGGACCCGGCCGGGCAGGGCGTGGAGGCCGTGCGCCCGATCCGCGACGAGATCAGGACGCTGGTCGAGGCGCTGATCACCGACATCGTCGAGATCCCGTAGAAGGCCCTGTTCTCCCGAAGCTACGGCGAAGTGACAAGTAGCTCTCTGTAGCGGATTTGGGATGTGTTTGTCAGTGTTTTTGGTCTTCCGGGCTCGTCGGGGGCCTTGCTCGGTGAGGTTGGTCCGGTCGTGACGACCGGAGGGAGCGCGGGGTGCGGCAGGAGTGGGAGCCGGAGGACCTGATCGAGGTCTGGACGCTGCTTTTCTGTCTTCTCTCGGTTGTTGGCGTGATGTCGGTGGCTGTCCCGCCCGGCCGAGGCCCGCACGGCGATGGCGATGATGTGCACCGCGTGTCCGATCGAGTCCCTCTGCAGGGTGCGGTTACAGGGCTGGAGTCGGGCTCGGGGCCGCGGTCGG
This sequence comes from Streptomyces sp. NPDC030893, assembly GCF_055571535.1. Lineage (NCBI taxonomy): Bacteria > Bacillati > Actinomycetota > Actinomycetes > Kitasatosporales > Streptomycetaceae > Streptomyces > Streptomyces sp. NPDC030893. The sequence goes on from NZ_JBVIFC010000017.1 coordinate 78,025, forward strand.
CTGAGGGAGCCTGCCTGTGCGGCGGGCCCAGATTTCGAACGCGACAGTCATGAACGGGGGTACGGCGGCCAGCAGGGCGAAGATCGTGGTCCGGCCCAGCCGCCACTTCAGCCGGATCGCGACCAGGACGGTCAGGGACACGTAGACGATGAAGGCGGCACCGTGGAGGGTGCCGAAGATCCGTACGCCGAGTTCGGTGGTTTCGGGAACGTACTTGAGATACATCCCGGCCAGCAGACCTGCCCATGTGCACGCTTCGATGACCGCGATCCAGGTGAACGCGCGCAGCAGACGGCTGGAGCCGGTCTCGGTGGCCCGTGCGGCCGGCACGTCGGCGGAAGGCGGTGCGGAGGTGGGCGTGGAAGGCGTCTGCGGGGTGCCTGGGCGTGCGGGCCACAGGGCGCGGTCGCCGAGCAGGCGGACGATGGCGGGGACCAGGAGCGGGCGGATGAGGAAGGTGTCCAGCAGGATGCCGAAGGCCATGGCGAAACCGAACTGGAACAGTTCGCGGATCGGCTGGGTCATCAGGACGGCGAAGGTCGCCGCGAGGATGAGGCCCGCGGAGGAGATGACGCCGCCGGTGCGTGTCAGGGCGGCGGTGATCGCCTTCGCCGGGGGCTGGGTGCGCAGTTCCTGCTTGAACCGGCTCATGATGAAGATGTTGTAGTCGACGCCGAGCGCGACGAGGAAGACGAAGATGTACGCGGTGACGCGGTTGCCGATGCCGTCGTCACCGAGGACGGTCACGGTGAAGAAGGTGGTGGCGCCCAGGGCGGCCAGGAACGACAGGATCAGGGTCGCGACCAGGTAGAGCGGGGCAAGGAGCGAGCGGAGCAGCAGGACGAGGACCGCGGTGACGATGGCCAGGACCAGGAGCACGATGAAGGTCGTGTCGCGGTCGAGGGCGGAGCGGATGTCGGCGTTCTGCGCGGTCTCGCCGCCGATGAGCACCGTTGCGTCCTGCACTCCGGCGGCCTGGGCTGCGGATTGTGTGGCCTGCTTGAGGGGACCGATCGCATCGAGTGCCTCGGAGCTGTAGGGGTCGAGGTCGAGGACGACCTCGTAGAAGACGGTCTTGCCGTCCTTGCCGATGCGGGGGTCTGCGACACGGCTGACGTGATCGGCGTCGGTGAGCGCGGTGGCGATGTCGGCGGGTTCGGGGCCGGAGCGCAGGTTGTCCTGGGAGAGGACGACGACGGTACTGGGGGCGATCTCGCCGGGCCCGAATTCCTCCTGGATGAGGTGCTGCCCGTGCTCCGACTCGGTGGCGGCGCGGAAGCCGCTGAGGGTGTTGAAACTCTCCTGGTAGCCGAGCAGTCCCGCGCTCAGCACCACCAGGAGTGCGATCACGGCCGAGGCCACCTTGACGGGGGCCCGTGCGACCAGGGCGGCGATGCGGTGCCAGATGCCTGCGCCGCGACTGCGTTCGGCGGCCTTGTCCACGCCCCCGGGCCAGAAGACGCCCCTGCCCAGCAGGAGGACCAGGGCGGGGATGAAGGTGAACGCCACCAGCGCCATGACGGCCACGCCCAGGGCGAGGTACGGTCCGAAGCCGTGAAGTGCCGGGGAGACGGCCACGAGCAGGGCGAACATGGCGAGCACGATGGTTGAGGCACTGGCGAGGACGGACTCGGCGGTGCTGCGCACGGCGGCCTGCATCGCGCGGGCGCGGTCTGGCTCGTCGAGCAGGGTCTCGCGGTAGCGGGCGGTGATGATCAGCGCGTAGTCCGTGCCCACCCCGAACAGCAGCACGGTCATGATCGAGGCGGTCTGGGAGCTGACCGTGATGACTCCGGCGTCCGCGAGAATCGCGCCGAGAGTCTCCGCCACGCGCATAGCCACGCCCACGGCAAGAAGCGGCACGAGCGCCATCAGGGGCGAGCGGTAGATCGCCAGCAGGATGATCAGGACGAGCACGATGGTGGCCAGCAGCAGGACTTTGTCACCGCCGCTGAAGACCTTCACGGTGTCGGTGGCGATCCCGGCGGGGCCGGTCACTGCGACGTCGGTGGGCCCGGCCCGGTCGGACGCGAGGGCACGCACCTCGTCGACCGCGTTCTGGAAGGACTCGTCCGAGGGGCTTCCCTTCATGGGCACGATGACCAGCTGGGCACCGCGGTCCTGCGAGACCAGCTCGGCCGCGGCGTCGGGAGCGGTCACCGTGGAGACCACGCTCACGACATGGTCGGGTCGGCTGGTTCCGGAAAGGGCCGAGGTGATGGCGGCGACCGCCTGTGTGGTGCTCGCCGCGGCGTCGGTGCCCTTGCCGCGGACCACGATGATCGCCGGCGTCGTGTCCTGGCCCGGAAGCTGGGCGCGGACGAGATCACGGGCCTTCATCGAGTCCGAGGCGGCGGGCGGCAGGTTGGCGGACGCGTTGTCCTCGACGGATTCCAGGGCCGGGGCGACCCCGGCGAGGAGGCCCGCGATCAGGACCCAGAAGGCCACCACCACGGCGGCGCGCTTTTTCGATCCCAGGAGACATCGGAGCAGAGAGGGGGAGTTCATCGGTTGCATCGGGCAGCCTTCGGCAGGAAGCACGGACAGAACTTAGCGACAGGGTGTCTCTAAGTCGTGCAAGCTAACATGCTCGCTCGGCCTCCCGGGCGTGGGGGTAGGTTGGCGGGAGACGGCACAGCGTCCGAGGTGAAGCGGAGAAAATGCCCAAGATCGAAGCCGGCAGCGTCCGGGAGCACCGGGCCCAGCGGCTCGCGCAGCTGATCGACGCGGCCGAGGAGATCCTGGAAGAGGGCGGCGCCGAAGCCCTCACAGCCGGAGCCGTTGCCGCGCGAGCCGGGATCGCCCGCAACAGCATCTATCGCTACTTCAACTCCATCGACGACCTGCTCGAACTCGTCGTCACCCGCGAATTCCCCGCCTGGATCGACGCAGTGGAGCAGGCCATCGCGAGCGAGATCACGCCCGCCGCCCAGGCTGCCGCCTACGTCAGGGCCAACCTCGAACAGGCGGCTCGCGGCACCCACGGCTGGCTGGCCGCGCTCTCGCGCGACTCGCTCTCCCCGCCGGCGCGGGAGCGGGTGAGGAATCTGCACATTTCGCTACACGAGGCGCTCGCCCGGGTCGTGCGCGAACTGGGGCAGCCACAGCCCGAGCTGACCGTGGCGGTGGTTCAGGCAGTTGTCGATGCATGCATCCGCAGAATCGACCAGGGCGACGATCTGACGACCGTGTCCGACTTCGCGGCGGGAGCGACGCGTCGACTGCTCGCGGACGACGACTTGCCGCATCACCCGTGACGCACCCCGCCCGGGCTGCTCGCAGGCCCGTCGATAGCGAAGCTCCGGCAGAACGAGCCCGATCTTGAGCCGCCCCGGACCGTAACGCAGACCGCTGGTGGCTCACATGCGAGCTAAAGCCATGGGCTGCACGAACGAACTCCACTCTCACAAACGGTCGTTTGCCGACACTTCGACCGGGGAGGGGCCAGTGAGCGGCGCGGCACGGATGCTGCCTCCTCCGCGCCGCTCGTTGACCTCTGGCCGTCTCTTTGCCCTCTGTGGTAGCTCCGCCTACCGTGCGGCAGCCGGGGATTCGGGGCGAGGGCTGATCGGCGTGAGCACGCCGAGGCGGTCCTCGATCTCCTGGGCAGCGGCCAGGCACAGGTCTTCCCGGAACGCGCGCCCGATGATCTGTACGCCGGATGGCAGTCCGTCGCCGAGTCCGGTCGGTACGGCGACCGAGGGTACGCCCACGAAGCTGGTCACCGTGCACAGGCGCATGCCCTGGGCGACCCGTTCCCGCCCCGCTTCATCGCGTGACTCCAGTCCCGGCACGACGGGCGGCTCGGTGAACACCGGGCCGAGCAGCAGCGGGTATTCGTCGAGGAACTCTGCCCACGAGCGGCGGATGCCGAGCCAGGTCCCCATCAGCTCCGTGAGCTCTGCGGCGTTCGCAGGCGGAGTCTTCTCCATGGCCATCTGGATGTAGCGGTCTCCGCCTTCGCCGAGCAGTTTCCGCACCACCGGCCAGGTCGGCGCGAATTCGGTCACGGTGATCCGGCCGTATGCCTCAAGTGCCTCGTCCAGCCGCGGAACGTCCGCCATCTCCCGTACGTCGTACCCGGCGTCGCGCAACGCGTCCGCTGCCGCTGTGACGGCCCCGCGGACCGTGGGGTGGACGCCGTGGCCTCCGGGGTCGGCGACGACCGCGACCTTGACCGGCCCCGGCAGCGGTTCGCCGTAGAGGGGCACGGGTACGGCCCGCGGGTCCCGAGGGTCGGTCCCGGCCAGCGCCTCGTATGCCAGCCGCAGGTCGGCGACCGTACGGGCCAGGGGCCCGTCGGTGACCAGCATCTGTGAGGCTGGTCCCGGGTCGTCCGGGCCGAGGACGCGGTGGTCGGCGGGGAACCGCCCGGTGGTCGGCTTCAGCCCCGTCACGCCGCAGAACGAGGCTGGGATCCGGACTGATCCGCCGGAATCGTTGCCGAGTCCGAGTGCGGCCATGCCGGTGGCGACGGCCACTCCGTCACCGCCGCTGCTGCCGCCCGGGGTCCGGCTCCGGTTCCACGGGTTGACGGTGTCGCCGAACAACTCGCTGCGGGTGTGCATCCCGGCCACGACGAGAGTGGGCATGTTGCTGTGGCCGATCGGTATGGCTCCCGCCGCGCGGAGCCGGGCCACCGGGGGTGCGTCGGCCGGAGCCACCAGGTCGCGGAAGCGTGCCGTTCCGAGTGTGGTCGGCACGCCCTCGACAGCGGTGGTCTCCTTCACCGTGAACGGCACGCCGGCCAGCCGCCCGAGTTCTTCGCCCGCTGCTCGCCGCCGGTCCGTCTGCGCCGCCGCCTCACGGGCTCGCTCGGCCATCAACTGCGTGACCGCATTGAGCTGCGGGTTGACCTCGGCAATGCGTTCCAGGTGACTGTCGACCAGTTCGAGGGCCGACATCTCCCCACCTCGGACCGCCTCCGCCTGGGCGGCGGCCGTCATTGCCCACAGGGCGTCCTGCCTGATCATCGCGCTTCCCATCCACATGCCGAAGTACTTGTGGCCGAACCCTAACCTGGAAGCGATACGATCGTATCGAAATAAGGAGGCTGACCGCGCATGCCCAAACAGGTGGACTACGAAAGCCGACGTCGCCGGATCGCCGAGGCCGTCTGCCTCCTCGCCGACGAACACGGACCGGAGGGCGTAAGCATGCGCGACGTCGCCGCCCGCGCGCAGGTCTCACTGGGCGCCGTTCAGCGATGTTTCCGCAGCAAGGGGGAGATGCTCCTCTTCGCCGTCGACCACGTCGGCGAACGCATCACCGAACGTGTGAGGACCCGCCTGGCCGCAAGCCCGGCCCAGTCGGCCGCCACCGCCCTGGGCCACGCGGCCAACGAGATCGCCCTGCTCCGCGAAGAACACCGCGCCGAAGCACGGATCTGGCTCGCGTTCATCGCTCAGGCCGCTGTCAGCGAGCCACTCGCCGGTCCGCTGAGAACCAGCTACGCGGCGCTCCAGAGCCTCCTCGCCCGCCTCATCACAGAGGCCACCGACAGCGGCTCGGCCGACGAAGGCGCTACGCCACCTAACCCGCAGCACGAGGCTTGCACTCTGCTCGCCCTCGCCGACGGCCTCACCACCCACGTACTCATAGGCCACTTGACCGAAGAGGAAGCCGAGGAAGTCCTGCACACGCATCTGGCCGGCCTCTGGGAACGCCTCGGCACCACCCGCCTCCGAAAGACCATCTGACACTCAGGGCACTCATCGCCTCGCGCGTGCCGTGTCGGCTGCACCGAATTGCCAGGGCAGGGGAGCTGCCACAGGCACCAGGTCGTGTCGCTTGTCCCTGTCGAGGCGGAACGTCCCGTACAGGTTGACGTTCGACCAGAACAGCGCGGTCAGGCTGCGCCGGTCTTCGCTGCACCGACGACGTGGACGCCGTCTTGCGGCAGAGCCGGTAGCTGTACCAGGTCACCCCGCCCCTCCCGGGCACTTCGCTGATACCCGCGCCAGCCGTACACCAGAGCCCTTACCGTCCAGCCCGACAGGCGATCACGGGGGCGTGCGGAAGGAGCTGGGCAGTGGGGCGGGATCTGGGTCTGGACGGGGTGGTGGACCACTTCACCCTCTCCGGAGACGAGGCGGGCTGGCTGCGGAACAAGACCGGCGCCACGAGGCTGGGCTTCGCCGTTCAGCTCAAGTCGCTGTCGGCGTGATCGCGGCCGTCGCCGTGGCCGTATGACAGGGAGGCCGGGCAGCCACCGTGACCTCGACCGTGATCGCGAGGGACCCGCACCCGCCACGACCGCAGGCCGAGCCGCGGCCGTACCCGTCACGTCCGCGCCGTGGTCGCCTACTCCGCTGCTGCGGCGCATGCCTCCGCCTCTGCCAGGTAGCGCGCCACCGGGCCCAGGGTCAGCATTCCGCCGGCCGCGCCCGCGTGTTCCGCACGGGCGTCGCGCAGGGCAGCCGCCGCGTGCGCGGCGGTTCCGCGCTCGCCGAGGCGTACGGCGGCGCGGGCGGTCAGGCACCACATGGCCTCCTGCATGTGGTCACGCGGTGGTTCGGGCAGCGCGGCCAGGGCGGTACGGGCCTCCTCGCCCCGGTTCTGGGCGAGCAGTACGAGGGGTCGCGCCCAGGGCTCGTACGGACCCCAGTCGAGGTGCGGGTCGGTGGGTGCGGGCCGGTCGTGCAGCAGGCGCAGTCCCAGCAGGGCGAGCGGGAACAGGCCCCGGTGCAGCCCCGGCATCCCGGCCGGACGGAGGGCGTCCTCGGCGGCGCGGTAGTGCGCCGCGGCCGTGGCGGCGGTCGGTCCGCCGGGTTCGGTGCTGCGGGCGGCCGTGGCCCGGGCCCGGAACCACCCGGTGAGGACGGGGACGAGGGGCGCCTCGGTGGTGGCGGCGAGCCGGTCGGCGGCGTCAGCGTGCGAGGCGGCGGCGTCGAGGTCGCCGAGGGCCGAGGCGGATTGCAGGCGGACGAGCCGGCCGAGTACGGCGAAGTTCGGCAGGTCGTGCCGGGTGGCGAGGTCGAGGATCTCGGCGCCGGTCCTGTCCCGTGCCGCCGCGAGCCCGGGGCGGGCGAAGGACTGCAGGAACACCCCGTTGAGGGCGAGGACCAGCAGGGCGGGATCGGCCAGGCGCCGTGCCAGCTCCTCGGCCTCACGCGCCGCCTGCCGCGCCCGCTTCAGCTCGGGCCCGGACAGGTCGGCGCTGCGGCTCTCGACGGCGACCGTGGCCAGGAGGCGGGCCCGCAGATCGGCGGGGCCGTCCGGGCCGAGCCCGGTGAGCGTGCGCTCGGCAGCCGCGACGACGGCACGGGACTGCTCGGGGTCGTCGGCCCGGCTCCAGAGGGCGGGCACGTCGTAGGCGCCGATGATCCGGGCGGTCAGGGAGAGGTCTCCCGTACGCTCCGCCGCGCGGATGGCGGCGAGGCGGTCGCGCCGGGAGTGGACGAGGGCGTCGCCACCCGCCAGGGCGAGGGTACGGGCCAGATCCACGGTGGTGCGCGGGCCTAGCCGGCGGACACCCTGGCCTGACCACGCGGTACGGGCCCCTTCGGGCGGCGCTGACCCGTTGAGGATGTCCGTCTCCAGGCGCTGAAGGCCGGGGCCGGGGTCGAGTCCGAGCTGGTCGACGAGCATCGCGCGGGCGCGGCGGAGGGTGGCCAGCGCGTCGGCCTGGCGGCCCGCCCGGTACAGCGCGCGGGCCAGCAGCTCCCAGGCCGGCTCGCGCCACGGGTGTTCGGCGACATGGGCGCCCAGTTCGGCGACGAGGGCGGCGCCTTCGCCGGAGTCGAGGAGGATGCGGGCGCGCAGTTCCACGCCCTCCAGCCTCAGTTCCTCCAGCCGGGTCCGTTCGCGCTGCGCCCATGCGGAGCCGGTGACGTCGGCGTAGGCGGGTCCGCGCCAGGCCGCGAGCGCCACGCCGAGGTCGGCCACCGCGCCGGGGTCGCGGCGGGCGCGGGCCAGGGTGTCCTGGAACCGGTGGACGTCCACGTCGTCGCGCGGCAGGCGCAGCGCGTAGCCGGGGCCCTCGGTGACGATGACGCGCGGCGGATCGCGGGGCGGCCGGTCGGGTTCGAGGGCGCGGCGCAGCGCGGCGACGAACGTACGCAGAGCACCCACGGCGCGTACCGGCGGATCGGTCCACAGGTCATCGACGAGGGTGTCGGTGGTGACCATCCGTCCCTCGGCGGCGACGAGCCGGGCGAGCACCTCACGATGGCGGGGTCCGCCCAGGTCGACCGGGCTGCCGTCGTCGCGGAGGGCCCGTACCGCACCGAGCACGTCGATTCGCATGCCCTCATCCTCCGTGCCGGGGACCGACCGCGGCCAACCGTACTGATCGGCTGCTGATCGCCGTCGCCCAAGCTGATCGCATCACGTCCCTGACCTCGACCCCGAAAAGGTGGTCCCTCATGACGCTCACCCTTCCCGGCTTCGATCATGTCCGTCTGCCCGGTGCCGCGGACGGGGTGGAGCTGGCCGCGGCCGTCGGCGGCAATTGCGGCGGCAGCCCGGTCGTGCTGCTGCACGGCTTCCCCCAGACCCACCTGATGTGGCGGCACGTCGCCGAGCGGCTCGCCGACGAGCACACCGTGATCTGCCCCGACCTGCGCGGCTACGGCGCCAGCGACAAGCCGGCGGCGACCGGCCCCGAGGTGTACGCCAAGCGCACCATGGCCGCCGACGTCGTGAACCTGGCGGCGGCGCTCGGCCACGAGCGCTTCGCCCTGGTCGGCCACGACCGGGGCGCCCTCGTCGCCTTCCGGGCCGGCCTCGACCACCCGGAGACCATCACGCACCTCGGCATCCTCGACATCGTGCCGACGCTCGACACGTGGAACGTGCTGCACGGCGTCTCGGCGGCGGTCGGCTACCACCTCTTCCTGATGGCACAGCCGCCGGGACTGCCGGAGGCGATGATCTCGGGCAGTGCGGACGCGTTCTTCGGCTCGTTCCTCGACGCCTGGGCCGGCGACCCGGCCGCGATGCCCGAGGAGGTGCGTGCCGAGTACCTGCGCGCGAGCGCCGCCGCGGTGACGTCGATCGTCGCGGACTACCGGGCCTCGGCGGACATCGACATCCGGCACGACCAGGCGGACCTGGACGCCGGGTCACAACTGGCCATGCCCGTGACGGTCGTCCAGCAGGACTGGGGCGCGCAACTCGGTTACGACGCCGCCGCGGTGTGGAAGGCGTGGGCCCCGGACCTGGACCACCGGCTGACCCGGGCCGGACACTTCATGGCCGAAGAGGCACCCGACGAGATCACGGCGGCGATCCGGGGGCTGCTGGCCCGCTGAGCCCGCTGAGCCCGCCGAGCCCGCCCGGTCCCGACTCGTCGGTCGGGCCTCGGCCACCGACCACCCCCTCGCCGTCGAACAACGCACGGGAATCACCCGGGACCGCGTGAGGGAGATCGCCGCAGCGGTGCGGCACACCTCCGGTGGCAGGGACCAGCGGCGCCGGCCGACGCGCGAGTGCCGCTGACTCCTCGGGCAGCAGAAGGACTGAGCCGCCGCCCCGGTACTTCGTCGAAGCACACGGACCCGCTCGGTCAGCGGTCTCATTCTCGATCGGCGGTCTCGTTGCGGTGGGAGACCCGGGACGGACGGTGCCCGCGCCACCCCACCGCCCGGCAGTGTCGCTCAGGAGGTCGTGGTGCCGGGAGTCAGGCGGCGGAGGGGGGTGTCGAGTTCGCGCTGGTAGAAGTCCAGGAAGCCGTCGGGGTCGGGGCCCGCGTTCTGCATGACCAGGCGGTCGTAACCGGCGTCCACGAACTCCTGGGCGACCTGCAGATGGCGGTTCAGGTCGGGGCCGCAGGCGAACTTGGCCAGCATGTCCTCCTCGCGGACCGTGGTCGTCGCGGCGTCGAAGTTGACCGGGTTGGGCAGCTCGCTCATGACCTTCCATCCGGTCAGCGCCCACCGGGAGGTCTCCAGCGCGGCTTGGGCACCGCTCCGCTCGTCCGGGGCCCAGGCCAGGGGGACCTCGGCGTATCCGGGGCCGGTGCCGCCGGCGTCCCGGTAGTGGCGCAGGATCTCCGGCTTCTGTTCGTTGACGAACAGGCAGTCGCCGAGTTCCGCGGCGATGCGTGCCGAGTTACGGCCGCTGGCGGCCACGGCGATCTTCGGCAGCTCGGGCGGGAGGTCGAAGACGCGGGCGTCCTCGAGCCGCAGGTGCTTGCCCTCGTAGGAGCGGTAACCGCCTTGCCACAGCAGGCGGATGATGTCCAGCGCCTCGCGCAGCATCTCGTGCCGTACGTGGACGGAGTCGGGGAATCCGAGGCCGACGACGTGTTCGTTGAGCCGCTCGCCGGAGCCCACACCGAGCACGAAGCGCCCGCCCGAGACCAGCGCGAGCGTCGCCGCCGCCTGGGCGATGATCGCCGGGTGGTAGCGGATGGTCGGGCAGGTCACGCCGGTGACCAGCTGGATGCGTTCGGTCCTGGCCGCGATGGCGCCCAGCACGGTCCAGGTGAAGCACGAGTGGCCCTGGACGTCCAGCCACGGATGGAAGTGGTCGCTCATCTCCACGAAGTCGAAGCCAGCGGCCTCTGCCGCGATGGCCTGCCGGATCAGCTCGTCCGGCCCGAAGGCTTCGGAGGCCAACTTGTAGCCGATTTCCATCTGCCGCCCCTTCTTCTTTCCGGTAGCCGGCCTCTGTCCCGGGCCCGATGGCTCGACGGGCCCAGTGGGCTCGATGAACCCGATGCACCCTGGCAGGCCGGAGGGAGGGCGGTGAGGAGGCGGGCTGCGCCCGGCCGCGTTGTCACCTGAACGGCGCCCGCCTCGGTACGCGGCACGGAGCAGCAGCGCCCCGGCGCCCCGGCGGCCCGGGCCCGGGCCCGGGCCCGGGCCGCCGGCCGGTCCACGGGACCGCGAAGAGGATGTCGGGTTCCCTCACCGCCGCTGACCTCGGCCGATGTCGAGGATGCGATCGACGGGGACAGGAGAGACGCTGGAAGTGGTGCGCGGCCTGCTCTGTTGCCTGTTGCCTGTTGCCGAAACCGCGACACCGCTGCGCGCCTACCCGACGGAGGCGTCATGGATCACAGAGAACGGCCCCTCGTCGACGCTCCCGCGTTGCGCTTCCGCTCGCCCGACGATCCCTCCCCACCCGGCGAGGACCTCGCATCGCCCACCCTGCCGCTGCCGCCTCCAAGCGACCGCCATGAGCTGGACCTGCTGGTCCGCGCGGTGGCCACCACCCCGACCGGTGAGCGGCAACTGATCATCGACACGATCGCCGGCTTCGACCACCGCGATGTGGTGGCCGCACTGCTTCACGAGTCCCTCTTCGAGCTGCCGGTCCGCGACTTCGGCCGGCACCTGCTGCTGCTCTCCCTCACCGGCGAACTGCGCGAGCCGTCCTCCGCCGAGCCTCTCGAGCGCTTCCTCTGGCTCGACGACGAGGAGGTGTGGGCAACCCCGGCCACCGGCCCCGGCTGCATGTTCGCCGCCACGGGCACCCTGCAGAGCCGGGCCGCCGAGATGCTCGTCTGGGTGCTCCGCCACCATCACTCCGACGCCATCCGACGCGTCCTCACCGACCACCCCGGTCAGCAGGTCCGGGTGGCCACTCTGGGCGCCTGCGCGTACGCCGTCGACGACGACCCCGGCGAACTCGACCGGCTCCGTGCGCTGGCCCGGGAAGAGGACCAGTGGGCGGTGGGCCTGCCCCGACGGGCCGCCGACCACGGCACCGGGGAGTTCGACGCGGCGGTCTTCGACCGTGCGGTCGCGCGCCACCAGGAGGAGTTCGGCTCCGCCGTGGAGCTGCCCCAACCCCTCGATCGGGCGGAGGGAGACGGCGATGTGCCGTGACGGCATGACCCTCACCGAACTGGCGGTACGTCGCCTCATCCCGGCGCCCTCGCAGTGGCCGGAGTTCTACTCGTGGGCCGACGACGCCTTCGCCCTCGACGACGACTCCTGGAACGGCGCGGGCCGGCTGGACGCGTGGAGCAGCATCCTGCCCTACGGAAAGATGGTCAACTCGGTCTATCTGCTGGCCTACGCGCTGCGCGACGAGTACATCCCGCAATGGCACGCCCGCGCCGACTACCTGGCCGCGGCGCGCGCCGGCAGCAGCAGGTACCACGGCCCCTTCTACACACGCTTCCTCAACCGTGACGGCCTCGAGGCCCAGGCCGAGACCGGCCGTGTCCTGGCCCGGGACCGCACCAATTTCCGGTGCCCGGTCTTCCACGTGGGCGGTCCCTCGGACGACCCGGCGAACCGGGCCGCCGTCATGGTCCACGAGGCGTGGCACCACTGGCAGTACAAGTACGGCTGGGAAGGCAACCACCTGACCGGCGGCGCGATCGAACCCGGCCTCGACGGCGACTGGTACTACTTCCACGGCTCCGGTCTGTTCGACTTCGGCACCCTGTGGGCGGCCGACCCGAACTCCAGCCCCATGAGGTTCCACTCGCCCTACCAGGTCGGCATCGAGTACAACGCCGACCTTGCCGAGTTTCCCTTCTCCTGGGTACCGGTCGCCGTCCGGGACCAGGCCCGCTTCTACGGCAACACCCGCCTCGCCCGGCAGTGCCGCAACAGGGTCTCTTACCGGATCGGCGACCCGCGCCCGTTCTGACCAGCCGTGCGATGCGGCGGTGCGGGCGCGCACGCCTTCCCGGGACGGCGAGCCGACGGGGCCGGGTCACGCGTTCGCCCCTGCGGGCCGCTCAAGCACCGGGCGCTGCTCAGCTCACCGTCTCCGCGACGATCAGGTCACGGCACAGCCGCGCACGCTCGGCCACCCCGTCCACCCCGGCCACCCCGCCTGCCCCGTCTCCTACCGCAGCCAGCTCGGCCAGATAGCTCAGCAGTTCTGTCGAGCTGCTCGGTTCCGGCCGGGCGGCGAGCAGCTCCTCGGCCGCCTGCGCCACACGGTTCTCCGGTGCGACGAGCAGGGCGTGGAAGAGGTCCAGGAACTTGGTGCCGACTTCCGTCGCGGGGTCCATGGGCGAGGTGAGCAGCTGAAGCCACTGTTCCGCGCACGCTTCGGGCCTGCCCTCCACGGTGTCGAGCATGAGCTTCTCGAATCTGCAGGAGAGGTCATCGGGAGCCATGCGCACCGCCCGCTCGAGGTCCGTGCGAGCCTTCTCGAAGTGGCCGGCCTGGCGGTGAACCCTGCCGCGGATGCCGAGGGCCCAGATGGAGGCGGGGTCGAGTTCGAGGGCGGCGGTCAGATCGGCGACGGCCTGGTCGTAGCGGCCGGCCTGGTGGTGTGTCTCTCCCCGGGCGCCGAGGGCCCAGGCGTAGGTGGGGTCGATCTCCAGTGCGGCGGTCAGGTCGGCGATCGCCTCGTCGTAACGGTCGGTCTGGCGGTACGCCTCCCCGCGCTGGCTGAGGGCCCAGGCGTAGGTGGGGTCGAGTGCGAGTGCGGCGGTCAGGTCGGCGATCGCCCGGGAGTAGCGGCCCATGTGCAGGTGCATCTCTCCCCGGGTGCCGAGGGCCCAGGCGTAGCGGGGGTCGAGGGCGAGCGCGGCGTCGAGGTCGGCGACGGCCTGGTCGTAGCGGCCGGTTCGGCGGTGGGTCTGGCCGCGGGAGGTGAGCGTCCACGTGTTGGTGGGGTCGAGTGCGAGCGCGGCGGTGAAGTCGGCGATGGCCTCGTCGTGGTGGTCGGTCTCCTGGTGCGTCTGGCCGCGGGAGGTGAGGGCCCAGGCGTAGGCGGGGTCGAGGGCGAGGGCGGCGGTGAAGTCGGCGACGGCCTGCTCGTGGCGGCCGGTTCGGCGGTGGGTCTGGCCGCGGGAGGTGAGCGTCCAGGGGTCGGTGGGGTCGAGGGCGAGGGCGGCGGTCAGGTCGGCGACGGCCTGGTCGTAGCGGCCGGCCTGGTGGTGTGCGCGGCCGCGGAAGCTGAGGACTCCGGCGTCGGTGGGCTCGAGTTCGAGGGCGGCGGTGAAGTCGGCGATGGCCTCGTCGTAGCGGCCGGCCCGGTAGTACGCCCAGCCGCGGGTGCCGAGCGTCCAGGCGTCCGCGGGGCGGAGTTCCAGTGCGGCGGTGAGGTCGGCGAAGGCCTCGTCGTACTGGTCCACCTGGAGGTGTGCCTGGCCGCGCTGGCCCAGGGCCCAGGCCAGGGCGGGGTCGAGTTCGAGCGCGGCGGTGAGGTCGGCGAAGGCCTGCTCGTACCGTTCCGTCTGCAGGTGCGCCTGGCCGCGGGACGCGAGCGCCCAGGCGTCGGCGGGGTCGAGTGCGAGGGCGGCGGTGAAGTCGTCGACGGCCAGGTCGTAGTGGCCGAGCCAGCGGTGGGTCTCCCCGCGGCGGGCCCAGGCACGGGCGTTACGGGCGTCGCACGCGAGGGCGCGGTCGAACTCGGCGAGCGCCTCTTCCTCCCGGTCGCAGAGGTAGAGGCGGATGCCGCGGTAGGTGTGGGCCCAGCTCTTCGTCCCGGCGCTCAGCCGGCCGTGGGAGAGCAGGACACCGAGGCAGGTGAGCCCGGGCTCGTCGTCGGCGAGAGCGCCCCGAAGGCGTTCGGACCAGTCGAGCAGGGCCGGGTCGGTGGTGTCCCGTGCGGCCTGTTCCAGGGCCTCGATCCACTGCCGTAGGACGGCGGTGTCCTCGCCCGCGGCATGGACCACCTGTTCGAGAGCGGGGGTCAGATGCGTTCCCGGGTGCGCGCACAGCCGGTGGTACGTCTCGTCCAGACGGTGCCGGCGCCAGTCGGGGTCCTTCCACCGCTTCGCCTCGGGCAGCCGCTCCTCGACCGCGGCACGCCAGTCGGCATGCGTGCCGGCCAGCCGCAGATGCGCCGACTCCCAGCCCCGGGGGGAGTGGGTGCGTTCCTGGCGGACCATGCTGGCGCGGACCACCGCGTGGTAGTGCTTGAAGTCGCCGCGGCCGCTGACGAACGGCTGCCCGCACAGCCACTCCCACAACGCCGCCGCCCCGGGCCCGGCCGCGGCGGCGAAGACGTCCTCGTTCAGCTGCAGCGGCAGCGCACACGCCCGTACGGCCGCGCGCTGCTCGGGGGTGGTGATCCACTGTACGAAGCGTTCGACGGCCACGTCGGCGAGGTCGCCGCCCGCGTCGACCTCGTCGGCCGTGCGGGGGCGGGCCAGGGCGAGGAGCTCCACGAGCAGGGGCAGCCCCATCGACAGCTGCAGCACCGCTTCCACCACCGCGGGATCGGACACCCCCCGCGACGTGAGCAGCGAACGCGTCTCCGACTCGGTGAAGACCTCCAGCGGTACGTCGGCGACCTGGTCCCGCAGCGGCGCCCACTCCCGCTCCGCCAGCTCGTCCCGGCCCGCCAGTACGATGATGACGTTGGCCGGGACCGGTCCGAACTCCTCGTCCAGCAGGCTCAGCAGCCACCCGTCCAGGTACTGCGCGCTCTGCTCCCACGTGTCGAAGAACAGCACCACCCACGGCCGCCGGCGGCACAGCCGCTCCAGCTCGGCCACGAAGGCACGGCTGAGCCCCGCCTCGTCACCCCGGCCGCCGCGCCGCCCCGCACGGGACCGCGACACCGACCGAAGCCGGTCCAGCCCCTGGGCGGCGGTGTCCGGGTTCGCCATCGCCGTGACGACGCCGGCCCCCGGGATCAGCGACGCCGCTCCCAGTGCGGCCTGCGCCACGACCCGGCTCGACACCGACGCCTCGCCCTCCACGGGCATCGGCTCGGTCTGCTCCCGGCTGAACTGCTCGACCGCCTTGTCGAACTCCTTGCACGGTCCCGTCTGCTCCGCCAGCTGCCGGGTCAGCTCGACCAGGGCCTGCCGTACCCCGTGGACGTCGTTCTCGTCCACCACCGCCGTCACCGCGTCCGCCCGTCTGGCCGCCTCCTGCCACTGGCGCAGCAGCGTGGACTTGCCCACCCCGCCCACGCCGCGCACGTGGAAGAGGAACTCGGCCGGAGCCTCCTCGGACAAGGGGTCCTTCGACAGGTTCTCCGTGAACAGCGCCAACTGCGCACGCCGCCCCACGAACCGGGCCTTCGCCCGCTGCCGGATCAGCGCCCCTCGCGACAGGCCGCCCCGCGCACCCGACCCCGACAACCAGCCACCCCCGCAACTCGCCCGCCCCGCTCCCGGGACCGGCCACACCTGCCACCGACGTCCGACGCCTCACCAGAGGCAGGGCATCAGTCTCCAGGTCCGGGCCCCGGTCTGTCAGCCAGGTGAGGGAGGAGGCAGCCGGTTGACCGACACCGGAGGTGCCGCGCCGCGGGTTCGGTGGCCGGTGCGCTCCCGCCGACGCCTTGGCCGGCGTTGACGGCTGTTCCACACGAATGGGTACCGGTCCGGACCGGCCCCGGTCCTTGAGCGGGGAGAGCCGGGTGACGTCCTCGCCGGGCGAGCAGGTGCTCCTACGGTCGCGGTGGCGGGTCGGTGTCGTACCGGTGAGCAGCGCGGGCCGAGCGGATGGACACGAAGGCGGTGGCGAGCAGTTCGAGCAGGGTCGCTGCGCGGGGGTGGGCGTCGCGGCGCGGTGTGATCGCGTAGATCCCGCGGGTCGGGGGATCCACGAGGCCGACTGTGGTGACGTCGGCCCGCAGCGCGCGCGTCAGCACTCCGGGGATCAGCGCGATGGCGTGACCGGTGGCGACCAGGGCCAGCTTGCCGGGCAGATCGGCCGCGGTGAGGTCGATGCGGACGCCGACTCCGGCGCGGGCGGCGTGCTGGTGCAGGAGCGCCGCCGAGCCGTCGTTGTCCTCGACCCAGGTCTGGTCGGCCAGCGCCTCGACGGGCACCGGCCCGCGCCCGGCCTGCGGATGACCGGCCGGCAGTACGACGACCATCTCGTCCAGCCCGAGGAACCGCCGGCCGACGCGCGGGTCGACGGCCAGCCCCGGCGGAGCGTCGGTGACGACGGCGACGTCGAGGTCGCCGGCGACCACGCGGCTGTGCAGTTGTGCGCTCAGACCGGGCAGCAGGCTCCACCGGAGGGATCCGGTCCGCTCCAGCAAGCCTCGGACGGCCTCCGGGACGAAACCCGCGGCGAGGGACGGTGTCGCGCCGATGGCCAGCGGCCGGTCGCCCACCCCGTCGCGAACGTCTCGTACAGCGCGAACGGCGCGGTCCGCCTCGTTGAGCGTGGCCAGGGCGTGGCGCCGGAACACCTCACCGGCCGGAGTGGGGCGCACGCCACGGGCATGCCGCTCCAGCAGAGGCACGCCGAGCTGCTGCTCCAGCCCGGCGATCTGCCGGGAGACGGCCGACTGCGTGTGATGGGACTCGGCTGCCGCCGCCGACAGCGACCCGAGCCGGCACACGGTCACGAATACCCGCCACACCGTCAGATCCATGACGGCAGTATGACCGGCAGGTATGCGAGGTGCGCAGGGCAGGGGTGCGAAGTCTGCGCTTGTCGCATCCGTCGAGGTGGCACCAGTGTGGGGTGCATGACCACACCGCACACGATCGCCGTCCTCGGTCTGGGGCGCATGGGCGGCGCGATCGCGACACGACTGGCCGCCCGCGACTGGGACGTCGTCGGCTGGACACGCTCGGGGCGGACCCCAGGTCCGGTCAGGACGACCGGCGACCCGAACGAGGCCGTCGCGCAGGCCGGCGTCGTACTCCTGGCACTGTTCGACGGGCCGGCGTGCCGGCAGGTCCTCGACGACGTGCGCGCATCGCTGCGAACGGACACGATCGTGCTCAACACCAGCACCGTCGCCCCCGCCGAAGCGTCGGAGCTGGCCCGGCAACTCGGTCCGTCCTACGTCCACGCGCCCGTGCTCGGGTCGGTGCCGGCCGCCGCCGCCGGCGCCCTGCACCTTCTCGCCGCCGCCGACCAGGACGCGCTCGAACGGGTCCGGCCGGTTCTGGAGACGCTGGGCACCGTCCGGCGCACGGACGACGCCTCCACCGCCGCCGCGCTCAAGCTGATCGCCAACAACAGCCTCGCCGGCGCCGTCCTCGCGCTGCGTGACTCACTGCGGCAGGCCGACGCCCTCGGCCTGCCCCGTACGCAGACGCTGGACGTCCTCGAACTCGGCCAGCTCGGCGGGCTGGTGACCCGTAAGCGACCCCTCCTCACCGACCGGCCGGCCGCCGGCACAGCAGAATTCACCATCGGAGCGCTGGCCAAGGACATGGCGCTGCTGGCCGCCGCGTCGCACACCCCCTCGCGCAGCGCGGCCGACCTGACCGGCACCCCCGCCGACCCCGACCCCGAGGCCGACATCGCCGCCGCCGCGACGGTCCCCGCCGTGGAGGACGCCGTGCTCGAACCGCTCCGCGCCTACATGCGCGGACACGCCACCGGCGACCCCACCCACTTCCTCGACGCGTTCCTGCCCACCGCCCACATCGAGGGAATCCGGGACGGTGCGTTCGTCTCCTGGCCCCTGGACGAGTACTGCGCCCTCTTCCCGGGTCGGCCCGCCCCGGACGAACCGACCCGTTCCCGCCGCATCGACGTCATCGACGTCCACGGCACCGTCGCGACCGCCACCATGACGCTCCGGCACGGCACGGACGTCTTCACCGACGTCTTCCTGCTGACCCGCGTCGACGGCAGCTGGCGCATCGCCAACAAGGCGTATCACCGGCATTCCTGAGAGAGCGGCGAGCGGGCCGGTGCGCTGGAGGGCCACCGGCGGGTCACGCGCGGTGCGTGGTGGCGAGGGCTTCTGGAGCGCGGCTTCCCGTGGTTACGGCCGCCCGCGCATCTCCCCGGGAGCTCCGGACCGGCCCGTATGATCACGCCGTGGCGATGGCGGGCTTGGACGACCAGGTGACGACCGCGGAGAACTATCGCCGCTTCGCCGAGCACGAGACGGCGGGATACTCCCCCGCCCACGAGGCACTGGCCCCCGCGGTGGCGTCCGACCCGGCCGTGCTGGGATTCCTGAGCACCCTGCCCGTCGACAAGCGCCAGCCGAACCTGCTGTTCCTCGCGAGAGGTCCCGCGACATGCCGGAGTTCGCCGGACCGGCCGTCGCCGTCGCCGTCGGACAGTTCCCGTTCTGTCGTCCCGCTGCCTCCCGGCCGGGGCCCGGGTCAGGACGTGGCGGCGCCTCGGTGTGCGCAGGGCGGCTGTGCCCGGGGGCTGCCGGTCCGGTCCTGGTCTGTGCGGACGGGCAGCGCGGGCGCGGTGGCGCGGGGGGTGCGGGTGCGGGCCTTCCACGGTGGGGTGTTGAGGAGGAAGTCGATCCTGTCGGCGAACCGGGGCTCGGGGACGGGCAGTTCGATGTTCGGGTGGCGGTTGTAGTGGGGGGTGACGGCGTCGGCGACGTAGTTGGTCAGGGCGACGATGCGGTGGGGCCGGCGGCGGTAGCCCGGGGCCGCGAGTTCGCTGAGGATGCGGAGCACGGTGGAGACTCCGGCGTCGAAGCGGATGTCCGTGGGCGGGCATGTGCCGGCGACGGTGAGGGTTTCCGATGCCCCGGCCTCGGGGGTGAGGTCGAGGCCGGTCTGCTGGGCGTAGAAGGCGGCGGCGTGCTGTTCGCCGCGGACACGGTGGTGCAGGGAGAGGGTGTAGCAGGCCGGGGGGTGGCCGTCGCCGGCGGCGTACTGCCACCAGAAGCGGGCGCCGTCCTCGATGCCCGCGAGGTGGAGGGCGCAGCCCAGGAGCCAGGCGCTGTGGTGGTCGGGGATCTGGTCGGTGAGGAAGGCCAGCACGTCGGGGGTGACGGCGGTGACGGCGGTTTCGCACAGCGTGTGGAGTTGCCGGGCCGCGGCCGGGTCGGTGTGGTCGGAGCAGGTGGGCAGGGGGGCGGCCGGGAGGTGGTCGGGGCAGGTGCCGTCGTCGTGGGGGACGGCGTCGTCGGGGACGTCGGGGTGGTGGTGCAGGCGGGCTCGGGCGAGGAGCTGGTCGATGGCAGACATGACGGGCGGGGTCACTCCCGGGTGTTGGGGGCGTCGAGGAGGGCCTCTACGGTGGCGCGGGCGTGGTGGTCGACGGCGTGGGCGATGGCGGGACTCAGGCCGAGGACATGGGGGATGCGCTGGTCGGGGATGCCGCACAGGTAGTGCAGGACGGCGACGTCCATCTGGTCGTCGGGCAGGCGGCTGATGGCGTCGAAGAGATCGATCAGTTCGGACAGGGCGATCAGGTGCCCGGGGTCCTGGCTGGTGCGGATCTCGCGGGTGGAGAAGACGGCGGCGCGCAGATCGGGGTGTCCTTCGTGGCGGGGGGCGCGGAGCATGACCCGGGAGCGCAGCAGGAGCCAGGCGTAGCGGTTGAGGTTCGCGCTGGCGGTGGCTTCGTTCCAGGAGAGCCACAGGATGTCGTTGGCTTCCGCGACGACTCCCCGGGCCCGCCGGTCGGTCAGGAGGAAGGCGGAGGCGTATTCCAGGTAGGGGCGGTACATGGTGTCGGTGAACGCCTGGTAGGGCAGCGGGGGCCCTTCGGCCTCGTGGGCGACCTGTTCGATGCACTGGCGGATCCACTCCGGGCCCTTGTGGGCTTCGCGGGCGGCGGCTCTCCACAGTCGGCACATGGGCGCCGTGGGTATGTCCAGGGCGCGGATCACGCTGAAGGTGATCTCCCAGGCGGGGTAGTAGCCGTTTCCGCGCAGGAGTTCGCTGATCCGGGTCTTGGAGTAGCCGGACCGGTCGACGAGGTCGTCCAGGGTCATGCCACTGGTGAAGAGCACGTTGCGGACGGGTTCGAGCCAGGCGCGGTGCAGTGCGCCCGCGCTCGGGGAGATGGGGGCCGGCGGGCGGCCCCGTCTGACGCTGTGTGGTGGGGGCTGGGCGGCATCGGACGACGGCATCACCGCGGCGCCTCCTGACCGTCCCGCAGCCGCCCGGTCGGGCCGTCGGTGGAGGACGGTGTGGCGTCCGCGGGACGGGGGCGTCCGTCGGACGCCGTGAGCGCCTGGACGACCTGCTGCACGAGCAGGCCCAGGGAGGGCAGCAGGACCGCCGCGGCGGCTGCGTGTCCCAGCACGGTCATCACCGTGCTCCACGTAAGGGCCGCCGCCAGGACGACAGCGGCCACCACCTTCTTGCTCGACCTCGACATCGCACTCGGTTTCTGTGAGCGAACAGTTTCAACTGGCCTTCCTTCAGGCGGCGCTGAAGCGCCATCAGGAAGGACCGCCAGAATGACCGCACACAGCCTTCCGACGCTATGTGATCATGGGATTACGGAACAATAAGAAGATCCGCCACCTTCCGCTACGTCCCGCCACCCGCCTCGCGGCCCCCGTAGCGCACGGTTCATCCCTTTGAGGAGAAAAACGGCACTTCTGCTCTGCAATTGCAGGGGATCCCTCATCATGGATGCTCCAAGGCGCCACTCGACGCCGCACCACGTGCGGCCCCCTGTGCTGAAGAACGAAAGAGGGGGCCGCACGACCCACCACCCGTGAGCCCGGCCCCGCGTGGTCGGGCCCGGTGGCGGGATGCGTACACGCCGACCTCGTCGACGGCTGCGGGATCCAACTGCGCGCGGCGGTACCGACCGCGCAACGTCCTGTACCACTACGGCCCCGAGCGGCTTGTCATCGGCAAGTACTGCGCGCTGGGGACGGGCACCCGGTTCATCATGAACGGCGCCAACCACCGCATGGACGGCCCGTCCAACGTCGTCGAGGGCTGGAACGGAGCCAACGACGTCATCTTCTTCGGCAAGAGCGGCGAGCTCAGCAGCAACCGCCGTGACCAGCAAGAACTGTCCGTTCTCGCGCTCCATCTCCTGCAAACGGCGCTCGTCTTCGTGAACACCCTGATGATCCAGGACATGCTCGCCGACCCCGAGTGGGCCGACGTCCTCACCGACGAGGACAAGCGGGCCCTGACCCCGCTGTTCTGGATGCACGTCCAGCCCTACGGGGAGGTGCGGCTGAACATGGGCAGCCGTCTCCGGCTCGCGGTCCCCACCCCCGCCGACCCCGAGCCGGAACCGGAGCCAGCCGCGGCCTGGGTGCCGGCGCACGCCACTCGGCCCCCTCACCACGTCCCGGCGAGGGGGCCGATCTTCAATCCGAAAGCTACTGGTGGGTTACTTGTCACCTGGTTCGCTGCTCGTTAACGGCACCCCGTGTACGAGGGAGTGAGGATGTCAATCGGTGTTCTTCGGGTGGCGGGTGGACGCGTACACGAAAAGGACAGTGCGGCGTGCCTCGTCGACGAGATGGCGAACGCGGCCGCCCGCTGTCACCTCGTACTCCCACTGGGGGTACTCCCGGCCGCCGTGGCTGCCCGTGGCCAGACGGCCGCGCAGCGGGTGCTGGCGGTCCGGATCCGCCCGGGGCAGCGGGTCTCGGCGCAGAGCCTCGAAACAGCGGCGTGCGTTTTCCTGGAGCCTCCGCGCCCAGCCCGCCCCACCCTTTCGCTGCCTCGTTCGTCGCGAATCGCAGGCGCCACTCACCGCTCACGGACGGCGGAGCGACATTGTCACCGCGCTTCGGGGTCACGGCGCTGTCACCTCGCCGTGGTCCTCGTCCGGCAGCCGGCGGGTGAGCTGTGCGGTGAGTTCGGGATCGGCGAGGATGCGGGCCGTCGCGCGCCATTCGACGACGAGACGGTGGAGGTTGCCGTGCACGTCCAGCTGGGCCGCGTCATGCGTGGCGTCGATGAGGTCGGCCACGAACTCCTTCGACTCTTCCGCGGACAGGTGACGGACCCACGGGAAGACCGATGGCAGTGCGCGCAGTATGGCTCGCTCACCGGCATCACTGCGCACGAGGGCGGAGAGGAGTCGGGCGGTGATGTCCGCCGTTTCCTCGCGTTGTTGGTCGTGGCGGGCGGTGGTGAGGTAGAGATCCTCTCCGTCCCGACGCGTGACGTGCACGCGGTGAGTCCGGTCGAGCGTTTCGGCGACGCGTTTCGAGTTCTTCGAGAGCTCGGAGAAGGCGACCGTAGGTGTGAACACGACCTGACCTTGCTTCGGAACATGTTCCGAAGTCAACTGGACGGGGCTGATCCTGAGCCCGATGGCGGGATTGAGCGTGCCTCCGGGTCTGCCCTTTCGTCCTCGTTCGGTCGTCCCCGCCCGGCCTGGGCTGCGGGGACGACCGAACGGACGAGGTGAAGGGTGGGGTAGGCGTGCGCAAAGCACAGCCGACTGCGGAGTTGCGGCCGACGGTGCGGGCTGCCGCCGTGCGCGGGGCAGACCCTACGGGCCTGGGGGTCGAGATTGGTAGGCGTCGTTGATCGTGTAGTCGGTGTTCGGCTTCCCTGTGCTGTGGAGGGGAGCGAGGGTCACGGGCTGCGGTCGCGTCCGTCCCGTGGGGCGAAGGCTGCGAGGGCGTCGGCGTCGGTAGCGCGAGCGTGTAGGAAGTAGTCGGCCCATTCGGCGATGTCGGGTAGGACGAGACCTGGCTGAGCTGGGTGGCTGCGGCCTGGAGGTCGAAGTGCGTGGTGCGGAGTTCGACGCCCGGGCCCAGGAGGGCCCAGTGTGCTCCGGTTCGTCCGTAGGGCATGCCGATGCTGCCGGGCGGAACCGGGGGTCCTTCGGGGTCGGACTCCTCGAGCGTCTTCGTCTCGGTCACGGCCGCGGGAGCGGACGCGACCGGCTCGGGGGCCGGGCTGGTGGCTGGTGTGGGGGCCGGCTCGGGGTCGAGCCAGGCGAACAGGCTCTCCTGCAGATGAGAGCGGCCGGTCTCGGGCGAGAGGGGGGCTGTCGCTGTCGTCACCGTTCCTCCGGATCACTGCGGGGTTGACATAAAGCGCAACCCCCTTCACCCCCGGAACGTCAACGGCCGTGTTCTGTTACACCCCAACGGCTGCGCCCCCGGGCCGAGAGGGCTCGGGGGCGCAGCCGTTGGGTGGTTCAGGAGGGGTCAGGACGATGCCATGGCACCGTCGGCCGAAACGGTTCAGGCATCGGAGGCAGCTTGCCGAACTGGGGCAGCCGGACCCGTTCGGCTCTGTTCACCGCGTCCTCTCCGCTCGTCTCGTCCGCGGCGGCCGCGCGATCCTCGGCAACGCCGGCGGGAGCCCACTGGTGCCCGTCCCACTCCTGGATGCCGCGCGGCGTGTCAGGCTCGACGTGAGCCCCCTGCGGCTGTTCACCGAGAGGGACCGCCTGACGTTCCCCGGGCCTGGGGCGGCGCTCCTCACGGCGTGCTGCCCACTCTTCGAGGGGTTCGTCTTCCACGGGGTGCTCCCTCCGTTGCCGGTTCTCGTCCAGTCTGCCGCGTCGTCCCCGGTCACCGGGACCATGTGCGGGTCACAGCGTCGCCGACCAGCCACCACGGGACAGGGTTGTCCTCCCGTCGGGGGTGATGGTGACCTGGGCGCCGTACACGGGGAGTTCGCCGTGCTCGAGCCACCGCCACCGGATCTCTTCCAGAACGTCGTACAGGCGGCGCGGGCCGCCTTGGTAGACGGTCGTGGTGTGCTCGCCGCGCGCGGTGTGGGCTCGGGCCCATGAACCATCGGAGTGCAGCATCCAGGTGATGCGGCTGCCGTCGTCCGCGGTGCCGTTGCGGTGCTCGATGCCGGGCACGGTCAGGGAGAGCATCGACCACACTTCCCATGCCTGCATGACGTCCAGCACGGGGAACGAGGAGACGGACACCTCTCCTTCGGTGTGGTTGGCGGTGGTGAACACGTCGTTGAGGGCGGGCGGGTAGTCGTCGCCGGTCCGGGTGGTCATGAACGCCCCGCGGTCCCACTCCACGCGTCCTGTGGCGCCGCCGTCTTCGGTCTTGTCCGCTGTGACGATCAGACCGGTACCGGCAAGGGTGGTGACCAGACGCCCGCCCGGGGCGAGGGCGGCCAGCCACGAGGCGGGAATGCGGGGCATCGACACCATGGACACGATCCGGTCGAATACGCCCGGCAGCTCCTCGCCTCCGGCGTCGGCGGTGACGACGGTGGGATGCCGGCCTATACGGTCGAGGCGCTGCGCGGCCGCTTCGGTGAGGTAGGGGTCGACATCCAGTGTCGTCACCAGGTCGTCGCCGAGGCGTTGGCAGGCCAGAGCGGCGCTGTATCCGGAGCCGGTGGCCACGTCCAGCAGCCGCACGCCCGGGGTGAGGCGGCCGTGTTCGAGCATCGTCACGACCAGGCTGGGCAGGGTGGAGGACGAGGTCGGATGCCCGGTGACCGGCGGGTACGGGCGCGCATGGTCGGCGTGTACCGCACCAATGCGGGTGACCAGCGTGGTGTCCGCGTACGCGGCCGCAGCCCACGCCGACTCATCGGACGGCCCATCGGCAACGATCCACCCCTCTGGGCTGGACGTGTACCAGCGTTCCACCAGCAGATGCCGGGGCGTCTCCTTGACCGGCGCCCACCAGTTCGATCCCGGATAGGTGACCCGGGCCGCCAGCGCTGCCGCGTGCGGCTTCCAGTCCATCAGGTGACTCCTTGCAGGTCGTCAACAATTGCCTCGGCGATCGGCAGGCCGGTCGCGCCCTGGATCCAATCCCACTGGCCACACGGATTGACCTCGAGGAACGTCCACTCTCCCCCGGGGCCCACGATGAAGTCTGCCGCGCCGTAGCGAAGTTGCAGCCGCTCCATCAGGCGCCGCACACCCGCAGCGACGTCGTCAGGGACGGTCGTCGTGGTGTACGACAGTGCTCCGTAGTCGCTGCGCCAGTCCTCGTACGAGGCTTCACTGCCGGCGTGGATCGCGGCGGCGAACATGCGCTCCCCGACCACCGTCAGCCGCACCTCGTGGTCCTTGCTCACCCATTCCTGGAACAGGTGCGCGGTGGTGTCGATCCCGCGCAGATCTTCCAGCTCGGGCAGGGTCAGACGCTGTGTATACACGGCTTTGAGCCGGCCGTATTCGATCAGCACGGGGGAGGCGACCGGCTTGCACACGATCGGCCTGCCGATCTCCGTGGCGAACGCGATCACGTCCTGCGGCCGGTTGGTGACCAGGGTGGGCGGGACGCGGAGGCCGCATGCGCGGGCGGCAGCGAGCTGCACCGGCTTGAACTCGGCGCGCGCCATGGCGGTGGGGTGGTTGACCCAGCGGCATTCCAGTGCGGACAGCACCCCGCCCAGGCCGGCGCGGGCCTGAGCGGAAGCGAACCTCTCCTCCGGGCCGGACATCCCCTCGGGGAAGCGGAACGCCCCGGGGGCGCGGTAGTACACCGCGCCGACCCGGGACAGTTCCACCGTCCGGTGCTCGGTGGCAAGTTCGCCCGTCCACGCGCTTGCCTGGTCGATCCGTCCGGCCAGGGCGAGCCGCTGCGGGAAGTCGGTGGTGTCCATGCGGAACACCTCCACTCCGCGGCGCTCCAGCTCCACGACGATCCGGTCCGTGGGCCAGTCGTCGGAAGCGGCGATGATCAGGACGGGCGAGGGCATCAGTCCTTCGCCCCCTCATCCAGCGGCGGCGGGTTCTTCACGTTGCCGTCCGGGACGGTCGGCGAGTGCGTGTTCGCCATGCAGGTCAGCAGGCCGCCGTCGTCGGAGATGTTGACCTGTCGGTCGTGGTCGTAGACGTGCGCCGGGATTCGGGCGGCACCGGTGGAATCAGGCGTGCGCGCGAACCGCAGCGCCCACGGCCTGGTGGCCGGAGCCGATGGGGCCTCGTCGCTGTAGGGGGTGCGGCCTCCGGGCAGGGTGAGGGGGAACGCCTCGCGCTCCGGTGCTGTCGTCACAGTCCTACTTCCCTTCGTTTCGTGTGTGCGATGGGGTGGGCAGGCCCGGTGCAGAGGTGGAGTCGGGGGACTCCGGCGGGCCCGCCCGACGCCGGCCGCCTGTCCTTCGGTGTGGCCGACCGGCGCGTCTGGGCCCGGCGCGGGGCGGTGATTGTTCCGTGGGGGGAACACGGATCGGGCAGGTCGTCCCCGCGCCGGGAGTTGTGCCTGCCCGACGGCCCGGCCGGGGGACATCCGGGCCGCCGAACAGGGGTCTACGTGGCGCGCTCCAGCTCCCACAGCAGTTGGCTCAGGCCCAAGAGCCGGAAGGAACTGAGACGGCGCACCATCTGAGAGGCGAGGACGGTGGGAAGGAGCTCGTGGCCGTAGGGGATCGGTCCGGCGGGCCGGTGTACAACCTGTAGGCCCTGGTCGCCGTAGCCGTAGCCGACGCCGTTCACCCCGTACATGGGCGCGCTCTGCGCGACGAACACCATCGGGTCGGGGGTGAGGTGCGGGCACAGTTCGGCGGCCGTACGCACGTGCCTCGGGCACACGGGCGGCTGGTTCGTGAGGACCATCGGGTCGTCGGGGTCCACGGTGTTCGGGCCGGCAAGGAAGATGAACCCGAGAGGAGTCCGCGCGCGTTCGGCGCAGACCTGGCAGCGCAGGTTCTGCATCGTGCCCCGCTGCCGCAGGGGGTGCATCATCCGCCACTGCGGCCGGCCCGTCGGCCGTCCGAGGTCGTCGACCTCGCCGAAGGCGCAGCGGGCCCACAGCACGCTCCGCAGGTCCCGGTCCCGGGGATCCTCGTCGGCGTAGCGCAGCCGGTAGCGGCCCGGCCGGAACGAGGTCAGCAGCAGATTGTCGGGGGCGGCCTCCTCCCCCTCGCGCTGGATGACGAACGGGACCAAGGGCGGTTCGCGGCGCACGGAGTTCTCTCTCGAACGGGACGGGGCGGTACGGGCGGGCGTCATGCCGCCTCCTTCAGGCAGCGGATCGCGGCGAGCCGGTCGTGGAGTTCGTTGGCGGTCCAGCCCAGCCGGCGCAGGTGCGCTACGGCCTTCCAGTGGCCGCCGGGGAGGTCTTCGTCGCGCAGCGTGCGGGCCCGCTCGATAAGGTGCGCCGCGGCAGTGTCCTCTTCGGCTTTGGCGGCGATGGCGATGGTGACCAGCCGCATGAGGTGTCCGCGGAGCCGTTCGGCGAGTTCTTCGGTGTTCTCCTCGGCCGGGGGGACGTCGTCCAGGACCACGGCGACGTCGTCGAGGAGGGCGACGCCGTCGAACACGGTCCAGCCGCGGAGCCTGTCTAAGACGGTGGCCAATTCCCCGAGGGATAAGGGCGGCGTCCACGGCCGTACGGTGTCGGCGGTGCTGGGGGCCGTCACGGCTGGCCGCCGGAAACCGCGAGGCAGCACCAGGTGGTGGCTCCGTCGTCGCTAGTTCCCCAGGAGCCTCCGTGGGCGGAAGCGAGGCAGTTGACGAGGAACAGGCCGCGGCCGCGCTCGGTGTCGTCGGCGGCGTGGCGGACGACCGGCCGACCGGGGGTCTCGTCGTGCACGGCCAGCCGCAGGAAGCCGTCTCTGACCGTCATGGTGAAGGTGACTTGTGCGCCGGCCCCGTGCTGGATGGCGTTGGTGACCAGCTCGGAGACGATCAGGGTGGCGTCGTCGACCAGCGTCTCCAGGCCGCAGAACCGCAGCCGGGCCGCGGTCAGCTTCCGGGCCATCCGCACGCGGCGCGCGTCCCGTTCGGGAATCTCGTCCCCGGCGGCGGGCGGGCAGACCTCGAAGCTTACGCTCACCCGGTCGTCGGCCCGGTGCAGACGTTCGGGCCGGCTGCAGCCGCGGTGTGGGTGCCCCGCCTCAGTCGCGGGGAGGTGCCCAGTCGTCATTATCGTTTGCCTCGCGCTCGGTTCGGCGCCCTTGCTTCTGCCCGCTGGGAGACGGGCCGCGGGCAAAGGCCGACGGCGGCCCACCGTCACGGGTGGCGGGTGGCCGGTAACCAGAGAACTCCTGTGCGCGAGGTGCTGGTTAGGACGATCAGGTGCCGATCCGGCGGATCCCCCTAGGGTGATTTGACCCGCGCTTTGCATGACGGTCGGCGCGTGAAGGGCTACCGTGCGTGCATGAACGCCACTCGCAATGAGGCTCTTGAGGCGTGGATGGCCGAACACGGGCACAGCTCCAACAGCCTGGCGGAGGCGGTGAACAGGGCCCTTGAGCGACTGACCGGACGGCCCGGCGGGCTCGACGGCTCATCTATCCGTGCCTGGAAAGCAGGCCGCATCAGGTGGCCTAAATCGGCCACCCGCAAGGCTCTTGAGGATGTCACCGGCTTACCCGCCAGCGAATTAGGGTTCTTGCCACGGGGCCGGACTTCGGCCAACCCCGCCGCACCGCAGGAGGACCCCGACATGAAGCGCCGCACCCTCGTAGGCGGCCTTGCTGCTGCAGCCGCCGCAGCAGCAGCGGCCCCCGGCACCACTGCCCCCCGCCGCATCGGCATGACCGACGTCGACCGTCTACAGCAGCGTTTCGCCGAGATCATCGCCAGCGACCACCGCCACGGCGGGCAGCGCGGCATCGAGCAGCGTGCCGCCGCACTCGCCGACGAGGCACTGAACCTGCAGAACGCTGGCAGCGCCACCCAGCGGGTCCGCAACAACCTGTACGCGTGCGCGGCATCCTTCCGCTCCTCCGCCATGTGGGCCGCGATCGACGGCCGCCGCTACACCGACGCGAAGATGCATATGCGCGAGGCGCAGGCCCTCGCGGAGATGTCCGGCGACCAGGCCATCAAGTTCCGTATCTGGAGCCACGCCGGCGCCGTGTACCGGCACATGGGCCGCCCCGCCGATGCCTTCGCCGCCAACGACGTGGCGCGCAACCTCCACATCACGCGCCGCGACCCGATGTTCGCCTCCCTTGGCCTCGCCCGGCAGGCAGCCATCCACGGCGCAGCCCAGGACCGCACCGGCACCCGCCGCACGTTCGACCAGGCGCATGAAGCGATACAGCGCGCCAACCCCGACGACTATCGGCCGGTGTGGCTGCTCGCCTTCTATGATCAGGCGGAACTCCACTCGCTCGCCCTGTCTGCCCACTTGGCGCTGGGTGACTACCCGACTGCCGAGTTCCACGCGCACCGCTGCTTGGCAGGCCTGCGCCCGCACATGCGCCGCTCCCAGGCGATTACCATGACGCGCCTCGCGCACGCCCAGCTCGCCCAGGACGACCTGGAAGCCGCGACCGCCACCGCGATGAAGGTCCCCGCCGACGCCGCTACCCAGCACGCCCGGGTGTCCCGCATGCTGCAGGAGTTCAGCGCAGCCCTTCGCGCAAAGGCACCGAAGAGCAACACTGCGCAAGCCTGGGCTGAGCACACCCGCGACGCCCGGAGGGCCGCCGCATGACCAGCGCACCGACGACCGAACTCCGTACGCACACCGACCTGGACCCGATACGCGGCGACATCCTCGACACCTACGCTGAGGTCCGCGCCCCGCTGCTCCACCTGCCGAACTACGCGGTTACGGCGTTCGGGGAGCGGCTGGACCGGCACAGCACCGAGCCCGGTTTCGCGGCCGTCCTGGCGTACGCGGAGGGGGCCCCGGTCGGCTACGTCTACGGCAACCGCATCGAGCACGGTGACCGATACTGGCAGCGCACCGCCCCGGAGCCGTCACTGGAGTACACCGGTCAGACGGCCGTCGCGCTCAAGGAAATCGGCGTGCGTCCGGCGTGGAGAAAGACCGGCACGGCCAAGGCGCTGCACGATGCGTTCCTCGCGGCCCGTGACGAGCCGTACGTGACGCTCATGGTCAACCCGGCGGCCGGGGATGGGAAGGTTCACGCGCTCTACCGGTCGTGGGGATACGAGGACATCGGGCAGAGCCAGCCGTCCCCCGCCTCCCCGGTGCTCACCGTGATGATCCGCGCTACTCGCTGACCCTGGGCGTGGCGGGCCTCGGGAGAGGCCTGGAAGAGGCGGGGCCGATGTTATCTCAATAACAGCAAGGAGCTGGGGACAACGGCAACAGGGTCGGCGGAGGCAGGAACGTACGTGTCCGGATGGCCGGAGGGACGCATTGTGCGTACCGGACCGGCACGTACGACTCGGTTCGACACGAGCCGAAACGATGGGCTGGTTGGAGGACGGATCTCGTGCTGGTCTTCAGCTACTTGCTGTTATTCAATGACAGAGTGGACGGACTCAGCGCATACTTCGGGGCCGGAAGGCCGCAGGCGCCGGGCGCCGTGCCGAGAACCGCCGAGGAGGAGACGTTGCCGAAGCCGACCCCTGTCCCCCGCCGCGCCCGCACCGCCGTCGAGTCCTTCCTGGAGACGCTGCGCACCGACGCCACCCGGCGCCAGCGCCGAGCCTTCCTCGAGGAGTACACCGCCTGGGTCGCCGCGCAGGACGACAAAGCCGCGGACGCCGTGACCACCGGGGAACTCCTCGACGAGGACAACGCGCTGGCCTGGCTCGCCGCCGCCCAACGCGGCCTCACCCGGCGCCGGCCCGGCCTCGAAGGCCCCACCACCCGGGCCTCCGCCAACTCCATGGCCGCACGCACCAGCTCGCTCAACACCTTCTCCCGCTACTGCGGCCACCCCCTCGAGCTGCAACCGCCCACAGCACAGTTCGCCCACCGGCTCACCCCCACCGAAGCCCACCGCACCCTCCAGCTGCTCTGCGGACACCACCCCGCCGGCATGCACCAGGCCACCTGGGAACGCACCGTCGCCCTCATCGCCCTCGCCGTCTGCACCGGACACGGAATAAGCACCCTCCACCCCATGCGACGAGCCGACCTCGAACTCGAACGCCCCCTGCCACGCGCCCGCGTCGACCACGACTGGTACCCCCTCGACACCGTCTCCCAGCGCGCCCTCACCCGCTGGAAGAACACCCACACCGCACTCACCGCCGGACACCTGAAAGTCCTCAAAGGCGGCAACGTCGAGGAACTATGGATCACCACCTCACCCGGCCGCCCCCGCAGCGGACAACCCGCACCCCCCGCCGGACTCCCGGCCGCCGTACGCACCCTCGAATCGGCACACCGCAAACTCACCGCCACCGCCCTCGGCACCCCCCTGCTGTTCGAGCAGTTCTGCGGCACCGGGGAACAGCCCACCGTCAACGGCTGACCACCACGTTCCCGCCGGCAGAGGCATGTGGACCGGTTCCGCCCCGTCGGCGGGATGCGGCGCGGCGGAACCGGGGAGCTTGAGAGGGCTCGGCTCAGTGTGTGGTGGTCGCCGCGGCGTCGAAGTAGTGGCCCCGGGCGAGGTCGTCGATGAGGCCGGGCTGGAGGGGCTTCCAGCCGAGGAGGTCGCGGGTCAGCGTGCTCGAGGACGGGTTGTCGGCCTGGGCCTGGGCGCCGAGGAATCCGAAGTGGTCGTCGGCCTGCGTCGGCGGGATGCTGACGACGGGCCGGTCCAGCCCGCGGCCGATGGCCTCGGCGATCTGGCGCAAGGTGATCCCCTCCTCGTCGACGGCGTGCAGCCGTGACCCCGCCGGCGCGGATTCCAGCGCCAGCCGGTACAGGCGTGCCGCGTCGAGCGTGTGCACGGCGGGCCAGCGATTGGCCCCGTCACCGACGTAGGCGGAGACGCCCTTCGACCGGGCGACGGAGATGAAGGTCGGGACGAAGCCGTTGTGGTCGAGCGTGCTGTGCACGGTCGGAGTGAGCCGGACGACGGATGAGCGGACGCCGCGCCCCGCGAGTGCGACCACCGCGTTCTCGGCGTCGATCCGCGGGCCGGCGTCGAGCGCGTCGGCTTCGGTGAGGGTGCCCTCGAGGCCCGCGGAGGCGAACAGCGCGGTTCCCGACGTGGCCACCAGGGGCTTGCCGGTGCCGGCCAGAGCGTCCCCGAGCGCCTCGATGGCGCGCAGATCCGCTGCGACCGCGCCCTCGAAGTCGCCGGCGAACATGGCGTCGTGCTTGAAGGCCAGATGGATGACGCCGTCGGCCGCGGCGGCGGCCGCGGCGATGCCGTCGAGATGGTCCAGGTCGCCTCGGTACACCTGGGCACCGGCAGCCGCCAACGCGGCGGCGGACTTGTCCGAGCGGGCCAGGCCGACGACCTGGTGACCCGCTTCGAGGAGTTCGGGGACGACGGCGGAGCCGACGTGTCCGGAGGCTCCGGTGACGAATACGCGCATGGTGCGCCTTCCTGCTCTGGCTCCCACCCGGGCGCCGTGATGTCAGTTGATGACATCACCGTAACACCGATGTCAGTCACTGACATCAGTCTTACGTCAGTGACTGACATCCGTCTTACGTCGTGACTGACGTCCCGGTCATGTCAGGCTCTGTCATCGACGGTTAGGATCGGAGCATGAGCCGATGGAAACCCGACGCACGCGGCCGCCTGGAGAAGGCGGCGCTGGAGCTCTACAACCACCAGGGCTTCGACGCCACCACCGTCGCGGAGATCGCCACCCGCGCCGGGCTCACCGAACGGACCTTCTACCGGCACTTCACCGACAAACGGGAAGTCCTCTTCCCGGCCGCCAACCCCCTCGCCGACGCCCTCGCGAACGCCACGGCCACCGCCCCCGTCGCGCTCCCGCCGCTCGAGGTGATCACCCACGTCCTGACCGAAGTCGCCCCCGTCCTCGAAGAACGCGCGGACCTGGCACGGCAACGCCAGGCCGTCATCGCCGCCAACCCCGAACTCCAGGAACGCGAACTGGCCAAACTCGCCGCCCTCGCCTCCATGCTCGCCCGTACGCTGCGCGAACGCGGCCTGGAGACCACCACCGCCGCACTCGCCGCCGAAATCGGGATCGCCGCCTTCAAGGTCGCCTTCGAAGGCTGGATCAACGACCCCGACCGGCACCCCCTCGCTCAGCACATCCGGGAAACCCTGGACACCGCCCGGCACCTCACCGCCCCCGCCGAACACGTCGCCGCGAGCGACGACATGAACTTCACGGGCCATGAGGGAGTGACATGAAGGGCGGCGGGCGCCCGTGAGAGCTGCCGGGTCCGGATCTGGTCGACGGCGGTGGTCCACCGGCTCCCGGGTGAGCCGCCGGCCCGGCGATGCCAGTTGGCGGCCCGTTCGGTCGGGGCCGCGCGCGGCGCTGTGGCTTCCGGTCGGTGCCGGGCCGTCCGGTGTTCGGTGCGGGGCCTGTCCGCACCTGTGGCCTGTGGGCCGGGGGGAGGGCGGTCGGTGCTGTAGTTCCTGGTGAGCAGTCCCCTGTTCGTTGCCGGGTCCGGGTTCAGTTCGTCCGCAGTACCGTCTTGCCGCGCAACCCCGTCACGCCGGCGTCGCCGGCGAGGGCGCGCGGTGTTTCCTCGAGGGAGGCTTCCGTGCCGATGACGGGTCGGATGGTGCCGGCCATGACGAGTTCGGTGAGTTCGGCGAGCCGTTCGGGCTTGCGGTCGAGGCGGTAGTTCGCGGTTCGGATGCGCTCGTCGGCGAGGAGGTGGCCGCCGATGCCGAAGGCGGTCGAGAGCAGGGCCCCGCCGTCCCGCACAACGCCGGCCGCCCTGCTCGTGAGGGATGGGTCGCCGACGGCATCGAGGATCGCGTCGACGCCCTGGGGAACGATCCTGCGCAGCGCCTGATCCAGGGGCTCAGTCCCTCGCGTGAGGATCTCGCCGGCGCCGAGTGCTCGCATCTGCTCGGCGAGTTCGGCGGGCGCCGTGGCGACAACCCTGAGCCCGCGGGCGGCGGCGGCTTGCACCGCGAAGGTGCCCACGCCCCCTGTCGCGCCGATGACCAGGAGTGTTCCGCCCTCGGGGACCTGCATGCGGTCGAGGGCGCCGAGGGCGGTCATGCCCGACGTCGGCAGCGCGGCAGCCACGTGGCTCGGCAACTCGTCGGGTACGGCGGCCAGCGCGCCGAACGCGGGTGCCGCCTGTACCACGCAGACCTCCGCGAACGTACCGAACTGCAGCGGTTGGCCCCAGAACTGCCCGAAGACGCGTTCCCCCACGCGGAACCGCGTGACGCCGTCGCCGGTCGCGGTCACGGTTCCGGCGCCGTCCATACCGAGCGTCAGGGGGAACCGGTACTCCCCCAGCGCCGCCAGCGCGCCGGAGGCGATGGCCCTGTCGAGCGGGTTGACCGCCGCCGCCTCGATCGCGACCTGCACCTGGCCGGGGCCGGGCTCGGGCACGGGCAGGTTCCTGAGCTCCGGGGCCTGCCCGAAGCGCTCGATGCCGATTCCTCGCATTGCTCCCTCTCCCTTCCACCGCAGGCCGTCCGCGCTGCGACCGCACCAGGGTGCGGCGAAGGACCACCCCGGGAGAATGACCGATCCGGAACCGACCATGAACAAAAAGGCATCAATGGCGATGCCGAACGGGTCGTAGTATCAGGCTCATGGCAGTGGAGTCCCGGTCGTTGCGGTACTTCGTCGCGGTGGCGGAGGAACGCAGCTTCACTCGCGCCGCAGACCGACTCGGCATCGCCGGCCCCGCCCTGTCGCGCGCGATCCGCAACCTCGAAGCCGAGATCGGCGTACGCCTCTTCGAGCGCTCCACCCGGGTCGTGGAGCTCACCGAGCCCGGCGCGATACTGCTGGCCCAGGTGCGGCCCGCCCTCGAGGCACTCGATGCGGCGGTCCGCCGCACCGTGCGGGCCTCGGCGCCGAACCGCAGCCTGCTGCTCGCCGTCAAAGCGGACGCCGACGGGGGCCTGCTGGAGGACCTCCTCACCGCGGCGGCCGGCGAACCCGGCGCCGAACCCATCGCCGTACGCCTGTGCGGCTGGCGCGAGCACACACGGCTGCTGCGCACCGGCGAGGCCGACGCCGCACTCATGTTCGAGCCATACGACCCGGACGGCATCGACGCGGACATCGTCGCGCTGGAGCCCCGTGTCGCCGCGCTGCCCACGGACCACGCCCTCACGTCCGCCGCCCGGGTACTGCTCGCCGACCTCGGCATCGCCCCCGACGAAGTCGACGAACGGGCAGAGCACGACATCGACGGGCACGGCGTACACGATCTCGCCCAACTGCTCGCCCTCGTCGGCCTCGGCACGACGACGACCGTGCTCCCGAGATCCGTCGCCGCCAGATATCCCCGGCCGGGGGTAACCTACGTGCCCGTCGAGGACTGCCCTCCCGCAACGCTGGTCATCGCCTGGCCGGAGCGCTCCCGCAGCCGCGGCGTGGCCGCGCTGGTCCGCGCGGCGGCAGCGGTCGCCCGGTCACGGGGGATGAGCGCAGCTGCCGAAGCGTCGCGGTGACCGCTCGGATCCACAGCTGCGCGGCTGATCGGGAGCAGTCGGTCAGGTGGCCGAGGATGTTGGGTAAGCAGTCCCCGATTCGAGGTCGTCCGGGATCATGAAGCATGCTTCCGGACGACTGGCACCTCACCCATGACGTCGACGACTTCCTCGCGCGAGCCGAGGGCTTCCTGTCCTCGCGCGCCGCCCTGCACAACACGCCGCTGACGGACATCGCGAAGCTGCGGATGGGCAGGGCGGCCGGTCACGACGCCGAAGCGCCCGTTCTCGGCCGGCTGGAGGTACGGGGCGAGGTCCGCGCGATCTTCTATCTCACTCCGCGCGGCCGTCTGGGCCTCACGCCCCTCTCCGACGAGCAGACCGACGACCTCGCCGCACACCTGGCCGGCCTCGGCCACTCACCCGCCAACGTCATCGCCGACCGCGACACCGCCAGGGCTTTCGCCGAGTCATGGCAGAAGCACACGGGCGCGGCCGCGGAACTCTTCTGGCGGACGCATCTCTACCGTCTCGGCGCGCTCACCCCACCGCGGCCGCGCCCGGAAGGCCAGGGGCGCCTCACGGGCGGCCGGGACCGTGAGCAAGTCGTGCGCTGGTGCCGTGAGTTCTGTGTCGACGTCGGGGAGCAGTCCTCCATCGACGTGATCGACGCCGGCTCCTGGGAGGAGTCGCGTTTCGGCGACCGGCACTTCACGTTCTGGGAGACCCCGGAGGGCACCCCCGTCTCGATGGCGGCCGCGACCTCGGTCGTCGGCGGCATGGTCCGGGTGGACCCCGTCTACACCCCCGCCCACCTCCGCGGCCGCGGCTACGCAGGAGCCGTGGCGGTGGAGGCGAGCAGGGCCGCGCTGGCCGCGGGGGCGACGGACGTGGTCCTGTTCACGGACCCGGACAACCCCACCAGCAACGCCCTCTACCAGCGCATCGGGTATGTCCACCTCGCCGACTTCGCCGGATACAGGTTCTCCTCCGCCGCACCGCAAGCCGGGTGAGAATCCGTTGCCCACCTCGCCGGCGCCGCCCCGTCCGGCTCCTGGTGGCGTTTCCTCAGCCCCTGCGCCCCTTCGCGTGGCCCTCCGCCGGCCGCGCGGGCATACTGGGGAGGACGCGCTTTCGCGTACAGGTGCAGGAGGCCCCGGCGGTTGCCGGGGCCTTGCTGCTTTCCCGGTGGTCAGGCGACGGCGTGGAGGCCGCCCTTGCCGGGCTTGGGGGGACGCTTGGTGTAGCCGGGGACCTTGATGGACGGGGGGCCGCCCACGGCCAGGAGCTGGGTCATCTCCTTCTCCAGCTCGGTCTGCGACTCGTAGCCGGCGACGGCCGGGTTGAGGGCGTAGCGGTGGCCCCGGCCGCCTCCGGAGCGCAGGACGATGCCCCGCTCGACGAGCAGGGCCATGGCACGGCTCATGGAGGCCTGGCCCACACCGAGGATCTCGTCGATCTCCGACTGGTTCATGCCGACCTCCCCGCCCGGCTGCTGACGGGCCACCATCACCGACAGGACGTCGATGGCCGTCGGCGTCAGCCGGAGCTGGTGGAGCATGCCCAGCAGGCCCGTGGTGTTGAAGAGCATGACGATGAGTATCCCTTCCGTCAGCCGGTGCCGGTTCCGGGGAGCCGGGTCAGTTCGGGCGAGAGTTCGTCGGGGAAGCGGGAGTCGAGGGCGAGGGCGCGCAGTTCGGCGAGGAAGTCGTACTGCTCCTGCCCGTTGCCGTTGTAGGCCACACGGGGATTGAGCTGATAGGTCGACCTCTTGGTGCGGTGGATCAGGTTCTTCTCGCACAGGGCGTTCAGCGCGTGGCCGATGCTGGTGCGCTTCACACCGAGCTCCTCCGCGATCTCCGCGTGGGTGACCGCGATCCTGCCCTTCTTCTGCCGGCCGATGATGTTCGACAGCACCGCCGACTGGAGTTTCGTGATGGCGTTGTGCATCAGGCAGTAGGGCAGCACCCGCCGCAGGAAGTAGTTGCTGACGAGTGAGTAGCCGTCGGCGCCGAGCATGTCGTGCGGCGGCCGCCGGTAGACGGTCGTCTTCACCTCGTGCACCGGGGTCTTGCCGAACTGTTCGGCGATGAGGCGCGCGAGGTCCGGTCCGTCATCGGCTCTGACAGCCCGTACGGGTCTCGCCTGCCGTGGTTCGGGCCCCTCGCGCAATCCACGCAGGGGCTGTGCAGATTCACCCATGTGGGGGTCCTTTCGCATACAGGTGCCCGGCACTGTACGGCAAAAGTTGTGTCCATCCGCATGTTCCACGCCGGAGAGTTGCGACTGACGGCAAGTCTGCGGTGGCGCCGCGGAGGCCCCTTCTCCGACGCCGATACGGAACCGGGTGGTCCGGCCGGGTGTCGGCCCCCTACGGCCTCCCGCAGTCCCTGCAAAGCGGTTCAGGGAGGGAGAGTTGCGTCTGTCCGCATGTTTTCGGCGGAAGTTGCGGACAGACGCATGTTTCCCCTCCGAATGTCGGTGCTCAACGACATTCAGGGACCCGTAATGTCGGTGGCCGCCGACATTTGCTTACGTAAACCCACTGGTCAGAGGCGGGTTTCCGGAAATCCCTCTTAATAAAAGAGACCCCCGTGGCTCATCTCGCTTCGCGTGCGGCGCCGTTGCCCGGTGAACGCCCTGGTCAGCAGCAGCGGTGCCGAGTCTCGGGTGGTGCCGGCCATGACGGAAAAAGCAGCAGCGAAGGCGTGGTGACGGCCGGGGGGTGGGCCGTCCTCCGAGCCTCCGGCCCGTAGGACTCCGTACCTCCGCATCCAGTCGGTCGGCCGCGGGCCTCACACCGTCCGTTCGGGGGCCGAGGCCGGGGGGTGGAGGCCGATTTCGACAGCGGAAGGTGTGCGCGAACCACTAAGTGGGTGTGCGCGAACGCGGGAATCGAAACGCGCCGGGCTTCCTAGCGTGGAGAGGCGCACGCGGCGAGGCGTGGGCACCTGGCAGTCCGGCGTGCACCACATCCGCAGTGCTGTCGGCACGACCTTCGAGGTGTTTCGATGACCGTTCTTCCCGAAGCGACCACCACCAGGCACCCGGAGCCCGCCACCGACCGCCTCCGGGCCGTGCTCGCCAAGGCCGCACAGGTGGTCGGGGCGGACCGGGTCACCTACCCGGCGACCACGCTCGGGCCCAACGTCGGCCTCTACCGCTCGCGTTCCGTCTTCGGGGTGGTGCGGCCGCGCGCGGCCGAGGAGGTGCGGCGCGTCGTGGAGCTGTTCGCCGCCCAGGAGACCACTGAGGAGACCGCCGAGGAGACCACCGCCGTGCTGCACGCCTTCAGCACCGGCGGGAACTGGGGACTCGGCTCGCGTGAGCCCGCGCAGGACGGGGCGGTCGTGCTCGACCTGTCCGGTCTCGACCAGATCCGCGACGTCGACGTCACCGGCGGCTGGGCCGTCGTGGAACCCGGCGTCACCCAGGCGCGGCTGGCCCGGCTCCTCGAGGGCAGTGCGCGCATGCTGAACGTGACCGCCTCCTCCGCGCACACCAGCGTGGTCGGCAACGCCCTGGACCGCGGTGTGGGCCTGCGCCACCAGCGGGTGGAGGACCTGGCGGGCCTGGAGGTCGTCCTGCCCGACGGCGAGCTCATCCGGGTCGGCTGGTGGCCCGAGCCGGACCGGCCCACCCCGGTCTACACCCACGGCCTCGGCCCCTCGCTGGTACAGCTGTTCGTGCAGTCCGCCCTCGGCGTGGTCACCGCGGCCACGGTGCGGCTGCTGCCGAGGCCCGAGGCGCTGCGGGTGGTCCGGCTCAACTTCGCCCCCGACCAGGTGGAGGCGGCCACCGCCGAGGTGCGGCGCTGGGTGGCACAGGGGCTGGCACGCGGCGTGGTGAAGATCTACAACGAGGTCGCCGCCCGGGCGTACGGCAGCGAGCCGGG
This sequence comes from Streptomyces sp. NPDC030893, assembly GCF_055571535.1. Taxonomy (NCBI): domain Bacteria; kingdom Bacillati; phylum Actinomycetota; class Actinomycetes; order Kitasatosporales; family Streptomycetaceae; genus Streptomyces; species Streptomyces sp. NPDC030893. Next base: position 117,522 of record NZ_JBVIFC010000017.1, read on the forward strand.
CCAGTACCTGGTCCATGTGTGCGTCGACGGGACGCCGGAGGTCGTGGACGCGCTGAGCGGCATCCTCACCGTCGAGGCCGTCAGGTCCCGCGTGTTCACCGCGGTGTCGGACTCCGACGCGGTCGATCCGTCCGCCGCCCACCATGATGTCGCCGTGCGCGTGGAGCGCGCGTACGCCGGTGATCCCGATCCGACGGACGCGCTGTTCGAGGCGAAGACCGGCCGCCCGGCCGCCCGGCTGGACGAGGAGGGCGGCTTCCTGTTCTTCCTCCCGCTGGTGCCGTTCAGCGGGGCGGCGCTGGCGCGGGCGCACGAACTGATCGAGCAGGTGCGTGTGGAGAGCGGGATCCGCTGCGGGGTCACGTTCAACGCGCTCGGCGCCGATGTCGTCGACTGCGTCGTGACGATGCGGTTCGCCCGTGACGGCCACGGCAGCGATGGCGGCCGTAGCAGTGGTGGCGGCCGTGACGGCGGGGAGGCCGAGCGGGCCCACCGGGCGCTGGACCGGCTCTACGAACTGTTCACCGGCGAGGGGTTCATTCCCTACCGCCTCGACATCGATCACACCCACTGGGCCGACCTGCTGCCCGCGGGCACCGGTGCGCGGGCCTTCGCCCGGCGGCTGAAGGATGCCGTCGACCCCCACCACGTCATCGCCGCGGGGCGTTACGCGTAACTGCCGCGCCGCGTCGGGAAGGAGAGCGTCCCATGAGCCTCATCGACCTGCTGGATTCCGTCTCCGCCGAGCAGAGCGCCGCCCCCGCCCCCGCCGGTCTCACCGCGGAGGAGATCCTGGCGCGGGCCCGCGCCGTCGCGCCCCGGCTGCGCGAGCGGGCCGAGGACATCGAGAACAGCCGGCAGCTGCCACCGGACGTCGTCGAACTGCTGCGCGGGACGGGTGTCTTCCGTATGGCCCGTCCGAGGGAGTGGGGCGGTCCCGCACTCGACGCCGTGCAGCAGACGGAGGTCGTGGAGGCCCTGGCGATCGGTGACGCCTCCGCCGCCTGGTGCGCGATGATCGGCATGGACACCCCGATCTACGCGGGATTCCTCGGCGAGGACGTCGCGCGCCGGCTGCTGGCCGACCCGGACGCCGCCACCGCCGGGGCGATCATGCCGATGGGGCGGGCCGAGCGGGTGCCCGGCGGCTACCGGGTCACGGGGCAGTGGCACTTCGGCAGCGGGATCACCCACAGCACCTGGGTCGTCGGCGGTGTGCTGGTCACCCGCGGCGGCGAACTCGAGCCCGGGCCGCCCGATGCGCCGGGAGCGCCGGGAGCGCCGGGCAACTGGCGCATCGTGGTGGCTCCCGTCGAGGACTTCGAGGTCCAGGACACCTGGTACTCGACCGGTCTGGCCGGTTCCGGCAGCAGGGACTACCGCGCGGAGAACCTGTACGTGCCCGAGGAGTACACGTTCAGCTTCGCCCGGCCGCGGGTCACCGGGGCCGCCGCCACGTCGGACGCGGTGCTGCGCAACATGCCGGGCGTGCCGCTCGGGGTGGCCCGTGCCGCGATCGACCATGTACGGCGGATGGCCGCGACCCGTATCGACCGCGCCACGCGGACGCCGTGGTCGGAGAGCTACCGCGTCCAGACGGCCGTCGCCCGGGCGGAGATGGACCTGGCCGCGGCCCGGTACGCCGTCTACGGCAGCCTGCGCGAGCAGTGGGAGATCCTCCAGGCCGGCGACGTACCCACGCCGGACGAGCAGGTGGCGACGGTGCTGGCGCGGGCGGGCGCCTTCCGTACGGCCCGTTCCGTGGTGGCGTCCCTCTTCGACCTGGTGGCGACCTCGGCGGTGTACCGGCCGTCCGTGCTGGACCGCTGGCTGCGCGACCTCAACACGATGTGCCAGCACGTCGTCGCCCAGGACCAGGTCCTGCAGTCCGCAGGCGCCCGTCTCCTGGGCGGTGTCCCGCACAACGCCTACGTCGTGGGCCTCGTCGACTGAGCGGCCGGCCGGTGCCGTCGGGGCGAACTCCGGCGAAATGGCGGAGGGATCAGGTCAATTGACGCCCACGGGCGATAGCGGAAGACACTCCTCCGATAGTTTGGGGATCATGCAGCAGGACGGCCCTCTGGCAGGTAAGTGCGCCTTCATCAGCGGGGCGAGCAGCGGGATCGGTGCCGCGGCCGCCCGCGTGTTCTGCCGCGACGGCGCGGCGGTGATGCTGGTGGCCCGTCGCGGGGAGAGACTGCGGGCGCTCACCGAGGAGCTGCGCGGCGCGGGGTACGAGGCGGAGTTCACGACCGCCGACGTCAGGCGCGGTGCCGAGGTGGCCGCCGCGGTGGACCGTACGCTCGCCCGCTTCGGCCGGCTGGACGTCGCCTTCAACAACGCGGGCGCGGCGGCCCCCCAGGTGCCGCTGCACGAGACGGCGGACGAGCTGTACGACCTGATCATGGACACCAATGTGCGCGGGGTGTGGAACTGCATGCGGCACCAGATCCGCGCGATGCTGCCGCGCGGTGGTGCCATCGTGAACACCAGCAGTACGGCGGGGCTGGTCGCCACCCCCGTCGCGGCGCCCTACATCGCCTCCAAGCACGCCGTGGTCGGGCTGACGAAGGCGGCGGCGGCCGAGTACGCGGCGCGCGGTATCCGTATCAACGCCATCGCGCCGGGTTCGACGCGCGGTGAGATGCTGGACGACTGGCTCGAACGGCAGCCGGGCGCCGAGGAGTTGATCCGCGACGCCACTCCCCTGCCGCGGCTGGCCGGCCCGGAGGAGATCGCCGAGGCGGCCGCCTGGCTGGGCAGCGACCGGGCCTCGTTCGTCGTCGGCGCCACCGTGCCGGTGGACGGCGGCTGGACGATCCGGTGACCGGGCATGGCGCCGCGCGCAGGACGGACTCCCGGGTCCCGGCGCGGTGGGGCGCGGACGGGACCCGGGAGCGCAGGGCGGCGGCCCCTTCGGCGTACAGGTATGACGGGGGCTCTTCCGCCGGAGTGCGGGCGGTGACGGGGCGGTGGGATCCGTGGGGGACCCGCGGACGGGTCGCTGGAGGGACTCCATGGAGGACCCGTGGAGGGACCCGCGGGTGGATCCGTGGGGGATCCGTGGGGGGATCGGTGGGGGGATCGGTGGATGTCGCGGGCACGCGGGGAACACCCGATGACGTGCTCTGCCGGGACAGACCGTGGGGGGAGACCGGTACGAGCAGACGGCGGGGCGGCACCCTGGGAAGGGGCTCGTTCACGGACTCGTACGACTACGACTACGACGGCGACTACGACGTCGACGGTGGTTCGGCTCCGTCGGGGAGCGGGACGGCGGCCCTGCCGGGCGGTCTCCCGCGGGAAGGCGGCGTGCGCGCCGCGGTGCCCTACCGGGCGGCGGTGTCGGCGAACTCGATCACGAAGGCGAGTTGCTCGCTCTGGTGACCGGTCACGCGCACCGAGGTCGTTCCGTCCTCGGTGGTGTCCTGGTGGGCCTCGATCCAGCACGGCTCGTCGAGCTCGACGTAGCGGCTGAAGTTCATCCTGGAGGACGACGGGAGGAACCGGCCCCTGCTGCGGGGAACGACCAGGCGGGCGGCCTGCTGGGCGGCCTCGACCAGGACCATCGCCGGGATGTGGTCGTTGACCCGGTCGAAGAAGAGGGTGTTGGCCGGGTCGGCCCGCAGCTGCCAGCGGCCGGGCCGGTCCGAAGCGGCGAGGACGACGTCGCACTCCCGGGTGTGGTGGACGGTCGGCGGATCCACCGGGTCGGGCAGTGCCGGGGTCGGGAGGCCGGAGGTGGGGCGGGTCCCGCGTATGCGGGTGTACGCGGTGGGCGAGGTGATGTTGAACCGGATGAAGCCGGAGCCGATGGTGTCTCCCGCCGCACGGATCGTCATGTCCAGCGCCACCCCGGACGGTACGGCCCCGCGCCGGCGCAGGTCGGTCACCTCGACGTCCAGTGTGAGTTCCTCGGGGGCGCTGCCGGAGGCCGGCAGGTCCACGTCGAGGCGGTGGCCCATGTCCCACATCACGAAGTGGTGGCCCAGGGGGACGCCGAGTTCGGCGTGCGAGACGAGGAGCGTCGTCTGCCGGATCGCCTCCAGCACGTACGAGGCCGTGTACCGGCCGTCGGACGTCATGAAGAGCCGGTGGTGATGGGGCAGACGTGCGGAAACCGTGAAGCTGGTGTCGTCGTGACGGGTCGATCCGGTGGGGAGCACATCCTGCGGCCGTGCCCGGTGCACGAGCTCCCGGCCCACCGGCAGTGCCGGGGCGACGGGCTGTCTTACGGCTGTGACCTGCGGGAATAAGGCGTGGTACGCCCCTTTGCGGAATTCCCGGGTCTGTGAGGCCATAGCACTCGAAGTCATTGCTGTCCCTTCGTCGGTGAAGGTGCGCGCGGTGAGGTATGGCTGAACGCCCCCCGCGGTCGGTAAAGTACAGGCATGCGGGTTTGTTTTTCAATGGGATCGACGACGGGCCCGCCGATCACGCACAGGAAGCCGTCCTTCCGGGACGGCTGAGCACAGATGGGAGGCCGCGTGGCACGACAGGAGCGTGCGGTCAGGACGAGGAAAGCCATCCTCGACGCAGCCGGGGAGGTCTTCGCCGAACACGGCTACGCGGGGGCCACGATCTACGACGTCTACAAGCGGTGCGGGGTGACGAAAGGAGCCTTCTACTTCCACTTCGCGTCCAAGGTGGAACTCGCACAGGCCGTCCTGGACGAGCAGGTGGGCGGCCAGATCGGCTACCTGGAGGTGCCGCCCGGCGAGCGCACGGTCAAGCTCCAGGACGCGCTCGACATGGGGCTGCTCGTCGCGCACCGCCTCACCTTCGACCGGATGCTGCAGGGCAGTGTCCGGCTGGCGGTGGACCAGGTGCACGAGCTCAACCGCCGGGTCCCGTACCAGGCGTGGATCGACGCGCACCTCAGCATCCTCACCGAGGCGGACGAGCGCGGCGAGCTGCTGCCGGACGTCGACATCTCCGACGCCGCACAGATGATCGTCGGCTCGTTCAGCGGCGTGCAGCTGATGTCGGAGGTGATGAGCGACCGCGGTGACCTCGAGGAACGGATAGCGGTGCTCTACCGGGGACTCGCCCGGGTGATCGCGACCCCCGAGACCTACGACCAGCTGGACATCACGGTCGACCGCGGCAAACGGCTGATGGCCAGGGTCGAGCAGGAACAGCGCGAGAAGCAGGCCGAGTCCGAGGCCGAGTGAACGGGTCCGCCGCAGGCAGGGGGACCGCGGCGGCCCCTCGGCACACAGGCCTGGCCGGCATAGGTTCGAGGGCGGCGCCCCGCCGCGCGGCAGGGCACACGGCTCCGTCGCGCTCGCCGGGACGGGACTGACCCTCGCCGCGGACAAGACCGAGCCGGATTCCCGTCCTCGTGCCCGAGGTACACGGCGTCGCCCGGGTCCGGGTCCGGGATCGGGTCGAGGCAGGCCCGGCGGATGGGCGGGGCCGTGCTCACCGCGCGGGACCGGTGAGCGTCTCGTAGTGGTCGCACAGGGCGCTGAGGGTGCGGGCAAGTCGGCGGGCGTAGCCGGGCGCACCACCGAACCGCGGGGACGGCTGCGCCTCCAGCCGGCTGCGGGCCTCCCACACGCAGCCGAGCGTGGTGCAGCGGCGGGTACTGCCCGGCTTCAGTGTCCGGGCAGCCGCCTCCACCTCGGGGGCCAGCACTTCGATGTGGCCGCGCACGAGGGCGGTCAGCGTCTGGAGCTCGTCACCGGTCGGCGGCAGTGCCTCGGGGACGGCGTCAGGGTCCAGCAGCCGATTCACGGTGTCGCGCATCGTGGCGATGTCGACGGGCGTGGTCCGGGTGTTCGGGCGGGTGGCATTCACCGGGCCACCGCCTGACGGGCGCGGTGGCGGGGGCACCGGCAGGGCGGGAATCCGAAGGAGCCGGGGGCGAGTACGGCCGGGTCCTCCTCGAAGCCGACGGCGACCACCTCGCCCCGGTCCTCGACGACGGTCCCCTGCGCGTTCACGGTGTACACCTGGATCGTCATCTTGACGCCGGGCTTCGGCTTGACGGCGGGTTTCGGAGGGGCTGTAGCGTTCATGGGGTTGACGCTCCTTCGCAGCGTTGACCACGCCCCGGGGCCGCTCACGACGCGGTCGCCGGGGCCTCGTTCGTCCACGCGTCGAGCGTCGTCGTACGGACGCAACTCCGGTATGACCGGTGGGGGTTACCGAGGCGGTAATACACTCGTTACTGGTTCCGCGAGGGCGCAACGGAGCGCCTACCATCACTGCGGAAGTTGGCCCATGGACACCATCACCCCCGGCCCGCTCGCCCCCGAAGTCCTCGAAAGAGACGACGTGAAGCGAGCTCTGGCAGAGCACGACTTCGCCGCGGCCTTCTCACTGATCAAGAAGTGGGGCGGCCTGTCCCAGAACCGCATCGCGGCGGCCTGCCGACTCACCCCGGGCAAGGTCTCCACGATCATCGGCGGACAGCAGCGGGTCACCAGCTTCGACGTGATCTGCCGCATCGCCGACGGGCTGCGCATCCCCGGACACATGGTCGGCCTCGCGGCCCGCCCCTGGGAGACTCAGCCCGACATTCCGGACCCGCCGACACCGCCGGCTGCATCTCCCTCCGACGACGCCCCCTGGCGTCCCGTAGTGACCGTGCACCTGGCCGCAGACTTGACCAGGAGTGATCTCGTGATGGACCGCCGCACCGCAGCACGCACCCTCGCCGGCGCAGGACTGTCCGGTGCCGGCCTGCTCGACTCCGTGGAGGCGTGGCTCCAGCCGGCACCCACCGCCGACCGTGAGCGCCGCCCGGGCCGGGTCGGTCAGCAGGAGGTGCGGGAGCTGGAGGCGACCGCCCGCGCCTTCCGAGCGTGGGACCACAAGTTCGGCGGCGGCCTGCGCCGCAAGGCAGTGGTCGGCCAGCTCAACGAAGTGGCCGGCCTCCTGGATGAGCACCAGGCACCGGACGTCGAGCGGGGCCTCTTCCAGGTGATGGCCCACCTCGGTGGTACCGCGGCAACGATGGCGTGGGATTCAGGACACCAGAAGCAGGCCCAGAGCTACTACCTGCTGGCGCTGCGCGCCGCCCACGCCGCCGGAGACGTCGCCTACGGCGCCAACGTCCTGGCGGGTATGGCACGGCAGATGCTGTACCGGGACCGTCCGCAGGACGCCCTCGAACTCGTGCACCTCGCTCAGAAGGGCGCCACGAAGAAGTCCGGCCCCCGCGTACGAGCCATGCTTCACACCAGGGAGGCGTGGGCCTACGCCTCCATGGGCAGGTCCACCGCCTTCCGCCGGGCCACCAGCGAGGCCACCGAGGCCCTCGCCGAAGCGGAGGGCCACGAGCCCTACTGGATCACGTACTTCGACAAGGCGGAACTCGCCGGCGTCACCGGCGGCCGGCTGCTGGACATGGCCCGCGAGGACCCTCGGCACGCGCAGGCCGCCGCCGACAGCATCCGCGGCGCGCTCGCCGACCGTGGCAGCGAAGCCGGGCGCAGCCACGCACTGGATCTGATCGGGCTTGCGGAGTGCCACTTCCTGATGGGGGATCTGACCGGCGCGGTCGAGCACACGCACCATGCAGTCGACGCTGCTGCCCGGACCCGTTCAAGCCGTGTCCGCATCCAGCTCGGACAGCTGTACCCGTACACCGTGGGCCGGTCGGCATCACGTACGGTCGGCGAGGCGCGGGCAAGGATCCGCGATGTCCTGTCGAACTGAAGGAGCGCCGTGACCACGATCGCCGTGACCGGGCACATGGATCTGACCGACAGCAGCGTGCCCCTCGTACGCGATGCGCTGCGCATGACGCTTACACCTCATGCCGACGGCCTCACCGGCGTCTCGTGCATCGCCAGGGGATCCGACACTCTGTTCGCCGAGGTCGTTCTCGAGCTGGGTGGCAGCCTGGTCGTGGTCATCCCCTCGAAGGACTACCGGCAGAGCAAGGTCAAACCCGACCACGCCGACACATTCGATCGGCTCGTGCAGGCTGCGGACGATGTCGTCGTACTCGACCACGAGACGGCGAACCGAGCCGCCTACGAAGAGGCCAACCGCACGCTGCTGCACCGGGCCGGCCGTCTGGTCGCCGTCTGGGACGGCACGCCCCCGAGCGGCAAGGGCGGCGGCACGGCGGACACGGTTCAGGAGGCCCGGGCGTCGGGTCTGCCGGTGGACGTGGTCTGGCCCGCCGGCGCCATGCGCGGCTGAGGGACCGCCCTCACACCTTCGGGGGCTGGCCGCAGGCCGTTACTCGCCGCCCCCGTCTCCGCCCCCGCTGTCGGGCGCGGTCTGTCTGCTCTTCGAGATGGCGAAGGAGAGCACCGTACTGGTGTCCCGGACGTCCTGGGGGAGGGCCGCCACCGCTCCCACCCCCTTGGCGCGGTCGAGCCGTTGCCGGGGGCGGAGGCGAAGGCCGAGGTGTTCGGCCACGTCGGATGCGTCGACGAGGTCCCACAGGAACAGCATGTGCTCGTCCAGCGGGGCCTGTTCGGCGACGACGGCCCGGAGCCGGACGATGAGGGCGTTGCGCAGGGCGGCGTCGGCGTAGTGGAGCTCTCCGCTGTGGTCGTGCAGCAGCACCGTGCGGTCGAGCAGCGCCGACCTGTGATGCAGGAAGGCGTCCTCGCCGCGTAGCAGCAGCCACTCACGCAGGTCGAGCGACTCCCCCTCGGCGGTGGTCCGGCGCTCCAGTTCGGCCAGGATTCCGTCGGCCCAGGCGAGCCCGGTGGGCGTGGTGTCCAGCAGCCGGATCCGGCCGGACCTCCAGTACGCATCGATCCCGAAGACCTTGAACTTCTTGTCCGGGACGGCCTGGAGCCTGCGGCGCAGCGCCAGTTCGCCGAGTTCGGCGACCGCGCATCCGATCCTGGCCTGCTCGGCGTCCAGGACCTCACCGGATTCGATGTGGCAGAGGAGAAGGAACTCTTCCGGCAGGGAGAGTTCCGGGAGGGGGAGGGCGGGGTCGAGCAGGGGATCTGCGATCACCACGCCGTCGGAGCCGTGGCCCGGTCGCCCGTGCTCCGGCGTCCCGGAGCTGTCGGACTCGTCCGAGCCACCGGTCCACATGTCGCGCAGCGGGCCCCAGCAGTACGACGCGAGGAACACGGCGGCCAGAGGCAGGGCGATGCCCTCGACCATGTGGCCCTTCGACAGCTCGACGATGCCCCAGACAAGCAGGCCGATCATCGCCGGTACCAGGATGATCAGCAGCAGCACGACCACGGTCCGGCCCATGACCCGCAGGGCGCCGGCGAGGGCGCTGCCCGTCGCCTTGGCGACCTCGTGGGACCCGGGCCACGCGGCGGCGTCCGGCGGCGCGAGCGTGACGTCCCCGGAGCCGCCTCCCGCGCGTGGCGCGCCCGCAGACGTCGGCGGCCCGTCAGGCCCCGGAACCCCGGCCGGCCGGGAACGGTCCGGCCCTGCGGCGTTCCGCGGCGGCGGTTCCATCCTGCCCCACAGTGCTCCGCATCCCTTCCAGGCCAGGAACACGGCGGCAGCCCCCATGGCGAGCTGCCAGATGAGACCTCCGCTCCCCACGAACCAGGCGATCAGTCCCGCGAGCCCGGCTGACGCGAAGAGAACCAGACTGAGAGTCACTCGCCATTTCCACATGCGTCTCCATCCCGAGTCCGTCTTTCCCCCTGGGAAGGGGACGCGGAAGGCCGCCGACAGGTTGCCGACCCGCCGGCCCATGCGGGGCTGAGGGACCGCCCTCGCCGCAGCCGGATCCGGCGAGCGTCGACGGGGCGGCGGCCCTGGGACGGGCCGCCGCCGGGGTGCGGAGGTGGTCAGGTGCGGTTGATGGTGAACTGTGAGCCGGGTTCGGTGACGATCTCGCCCTCGGCGCAGTTCCTGATCGTCACGTCGGTGAGCGTGGCGCTGCCGCGTGCTCCGCCCATCGCGAGGATGCCGGAGCCGTTGACGCAGCCGTCGATGCGGACGTCCGAGATCTTCGCTCCCGGTATCGCGCCGCCGCCGGTCTTGAACTGGATGCCGTCGTACGTCGAGTCGTGGATGTCGGTGTCCCTGATGGTCACGCCGGGGATGTCCGGCCCCTGCGCGAAGAGCGTGATGGCGCCGAACTCCTGCGCCTCGTTCCAGAACGCGCCGCCCGTGCGGTACAGGGCGTTGCCCGCGATCAGGGTCTGCCCGGAGAAGGGCAGCGGGTCGTGGTCGGTGGCGAGCATGATGCCCGGGTAGTTCATCGTGTCGGAGACGACGTTGTTCTCGACGGTGTTGCCGTAGCCGCCGTAGATCGCGATGCCGTTGGCCCGCCACGGGAGCTGGACGGTGTTGTTGCGGAAGTGGTTGTCGTGGCCGATGTCGACGGAGGTGTCCTTGACGTACTTGCTGGCCCACACGGCGAGGGAGTCGTCGCCGGTGTTGCGGAAGGAGGAGTTGTGGACGGTGGAGTTGCGGGTGCCGTTGGCGAAGTTGATGCCGTCGGCGTAGGTGTTGCGGATCCGCATCCCGGTGAACTCCAGACCGTCGCCCGGGCCCCACAGCTCGGGGATGTTCGAGTAGTCGCGGCCGGCCCAGACGCCGACGTTGGCGTGCTCGATCCACACGTTGCTGATCTTGGTGTTCTTGCCGAAGCGGCCGTTGAGCCCGACTCCGCCCTCGGCGTTGCCGTCGCCGCCCCGGATGGTGCCGGAGCCGAAGATGGCGATGTCGGAGATCTGGGTGTTGTCGTCGATGTCGAAGCCGAAGTTGCCCTCGTGCGGGTGGTTGATGCCGCCCGCCTCGTGCGGCGGGGTGAGGGTGTAGAGCTGGGAGTGCCACATGCCGGCGCCGCGGAGGGTGACGTCACGGATGCCGACCTGGTTGTGGTTGCCGCGGTTGAGCGGGTCGTCGGTGAGGATCTTCTGCTCCTGGCGCCACTGCCCGGCCGGGATCCACACGCACGCGATGTCGCCGTTCTGGTCGGCGGTGACGGCGCGCTGGATCGCGTCGGTGTCGTCGATCCCGTCGTTGGGCACGGCACCGTACTCGGTGATCGAGGTGCATGAGGCGGGCTTGGGGGCGGGGGGCGCGACCTGCTCCAGGTCGATCAGGTCGACGACGTAGAAGGCGGCGGTGTCACCGGCGTCCCGCTGGAGGCGGAACTTCGTGCCCGCCGGGTAGGTCTCGGTCAGCAGGGCGTGGGACTCGTCGAACAGCCGCCGTGCGTCACCGCCGGGGCGGTTGGTCAGGCCCTCGGGGTCGTCGGTGTCGCCGTACAGCCAGCTGTGCTTGGAGGACAGGGTCAGCTTGCGCACGAACGCGCCGTCGGCGTACAGGCTGAGGGTCGCCTCCCGGCCGCCGCCGCCCGCCGTGTCCGGGATCGAGTTGCGGACGACGAGGGAGTTGGCGCTGTTCGTCGAGGTGAATTCGACGTGGTCGCCGGTGTCGTCCAGGCGGACCGACTCGCGGCCGGAGGACTCGGTGCCGAAGTTGGTGTGCCCGAAGGTGCGCTTCTTGTCGGTGGTCAGGAGCGTCCCCCGGTACCGGCCGTCCTCGGCCTCGTACTCGGTGTACGGGACGGCGGCGCCGCGGCCGACGACGAGGGAGCGGGCGAGGACGTTGTTGTTCTCGTCGGTCTCCTCCAGGGTGTCGGTGGCGTCGGCGGTGGCGGTGAGGGTGGCGCCGCCGTCGGTCGCGGTCCAGGTGCCTTGGAGGGCGACCTGGGCCGTGTCGCCCGCGGCGATGGACGGTGCCCTGCCGTCGAGGGTGGTCCCGCCGACGGTCAGGCGGGTGACCGTGCCGGCGGGGACGGGGGTGGTGCCGCGGTTGTTCACCGCCACGGTGAAGGAGACCGGGGAACCGACCGCGGGGGCCGCCGGGTTGCTGGTGATGCCGGTGACCCGCAGGTCCGGGCCGGGGCTCTGGGCGACGGTCAGCTTGTCCGCCGCGGTGCGGCTGTTGTTGCTGTTGTCCAGTTCGGCGACGGTGTCCGTGGGGTCGGCGACCGCGGAGACGGTGTACGAGCCCGCCGGGCGTTTGCCGAGGGTGACCTCGGCCGTCCCGGACTCCCCGGCGTCGAGCGCGGCGACCGGGGCGGAGCCCGCGACGGTGCCCTCGACGCTGACGTCCACCGTGGTGGCGGGGGCGGCGTCGCTGCCGGCGTTGCGGACGGTGACCCGAGCCGTCACCTCGTCCTTCTCGGACGGCGCCGCCGGCGTCCACTCCAGGCCGGTGACGACGAGGTCCGGGGCGGGCGCGGCCGTGCCGAGGACCTGGAGCTCGGCGACCTGGACGCCGGGCGCTCCGGAGTTGGCGAAGCCGGTCAGCCGCAGGTCTGCGACGCGGCCGGTCACCGGGATGGTGACGGTGTTGCGGTCCGGGGAGGGGCTGAAGGCGTAGTCGGCGCGCGCCTTCAGGCTGGTGAAGCCGGCGGCGCCCTGGGCGCGGCCGAGGACTTGCAGGGACTGGGTGCGCGGGCCCCAGACCGGGTCCGGGTTCAGTTTCACGACGACGGCCGAGACGTCCGCGTCGGCGCCGAGCTTCACCGTCAGGCTCGACGGGAACCCCGCCGACTCCCAGTAGGTGCCGGTGTTGTCGTCGTTGGCGTGGGTCGCCGCGTAGTTCTGGGTCGTCGAGGTGGCCTCGACCGGCTTGCCGCGCGCCAGGTCGGTTCCCTCGGGGGGCGGGTCGACCGGGCCGCCGTCGTCCTCGCCGTAGATCTCCAGTTCGGACAACTGGGCGGCGTTCCAGCCGGAGTTGGCGGTCACCCGGACCCGGACGTACCGGGCTTCGGCCGACGGCAGGTCGAGCGTGACGGTGTTCGCCGAGGACGGGGCGAAGGAGCGGGCCCCTCCCTCGGCCAGGGTGCTGAAGGAGCTCCCGTCGGTGCTGCCCTGGACGGCGAGGGTCTGGGACCGCGCCTCCCAGGTGCTGGGCAGTTTCAGGGTGACGCGGTCCAGGTCGACCGTGGTGCCGAGGTCGACCTGGACCCACTGCGGGAAGGAGCCCGCCGGGCCCTCCCAGTAGGTCTGCTGGCTCCCGTCCGTCACGTTGACCGCCGGGTAGCCGCCGTGCGCTCCCCCGGCCGTCGCCACTCTGCCGAGGGCGAGGTTGGTCGGTGCCGCCGCCGCGTGCGCGGGGGCGGCGGGCAGCAGGCCGACGGAGATCAGGCCCGCTGTCAGCAGACCCACCCCCAGCCGTCTGCTCAGGTGTGTGCCTCTCATGGTGGCCTCTCCACGATCCATCCGGGTGCGGGCCGTGTCCGGGCTCCGCCCGCCGGTGGGTGACTGTGACAGCAAGACACTTTCTTGAGCGATTCTGTGTCTTATTTGCGTGGTCGAGGGCTCAGGTTTCTACCGGGTGAATGCTTTGTCAACCGTTCTGTCACCGTCACGACAAAAAGAAGCCCCGGCACGCCAAGGGCGTACCGGGGCTCGGGCGGACCTCGGAGGGTCAGCGGGCCGGCGGCGGTGCGGTCGATCCGCGGACGACGAGCTCCGGCTCGAAGAGCAGCTCGCCGGGGTGCGTCTGGGTGCCCTGGATCTGGGCGCACAGCAGGTCGACCGCGGCGCGGCCCATGGCCTCGATGGGCTGGCGGACGGTCGACAGGGGCGGCTCGATGCAGGTCATGAAGGCGGAGTCGTCGAAGCCGACGACCGACACGTCCGCCGGGACGCGGAGCCCGCGTCGGCGGGCGGCCCTGATCGCGCCCAGGGCCAGCGGGTCGCTGCCGCACACGATGCCGGTGACCCCCCGGGCGAGGAGACGCGCGGTCGCGGCCTGGCCGCCCTCCAGCGAGAAGATGGACCGCTCCACGTACTCCTCGGCCAGGTCGGTGCCCGCCTCCCGCGCCGCCGCCCGGGCGGCCTCCAGCTTGCGGCGGGACGGCACGTGGTCGGCGGGGCCGAGGACCATGCCGATCCGCTCGTGGCCCAGCGAGGCGAGGTGGCGCCAGGCCTGCTCGACGGCGACGGCGTCGTCGCAGGCCACGCAGGGGAAGTCCAGTCCCTCGATCGAGGCGTTGACGAGGACGACGGGGATGTTGCGCTCCGCCAGCCGGTGGTAGTGCTCGTGCGGCGCGTCGGCCTGCGCGAACAGGCCGCCGGCGAAGACCACCCCGGAGACCTGCTGCTGGAGCAGCAGGTCCACGTAATCGGCCTCGGAGACGCCCCCCTTGGTCTGCGTGCACAGCACGGGCGTCAGCCCCTGCTGGGCGAGCGCGCCCCCGATGACCTCCGCGAACGCCGGGAAGATCGGGTTCTGCAGCTCCGGCAGCACCAGTCCCACCAGGCGGGCGCGCTCGCCGCGCAGCTGGGTCGGCCGCTCGTACCCCAGCACGTCGAGCGCCGTGAGCACGGACTGGCGGGTCGCCTCGGACACCCCGGGCTTGCCGTTGAGGACACGGCTGACCGTGGCCTCGCTGACCCCGACCTTCTTCGCCACCTGAGCAAGTCGTCGCGTCATGAACGCAAGACTAACGCAAGAACCGCAAGAGGATTGCAGTCCATTCGCATGTTCCGACCCGGAGGCGACGCAAACGCGGTACGGCCCTTACGTACGGCTCCGGGGGCGGCGCACAGCACGACAGCGGACGGCGGCCGGTGGGACGGGGGCGTGTCAGGCGCGCAACCACACCGCCGTGTCCCGGGGCAGGCTCCCGTCGGCGAGGAGCGGTCCGCTGGCCAGCAGCAGCCGCCGGTACGGCGGGAGGGCGGCCGGCCGCTCGGAGAGGTTGACGACACAGACCAGGCCGGCGGCGCGGGCGAAGGCAAGGACGCCCTCCGCCGCGGGGAGCCAGGTCAGCGGGCCGTCGCCGAAACCCTTCTCGGACCGCCGCAGCGACAGCGCCTCGCGGTACAGGGTGAGCATCGACTCCGGGTCGGTCCGCTGGCGGTCGACGGCGTACCGCGCCCACCCGTCGGGCTGCGGCAGCCAAGGCTCGGCGCCGGCGCCGAAGCCGTACCACGGTGCTCCGGCCTCCCAGGGCAGCGGGACGCGGCAGCCGTCACGGCCGGGATCGGTGCCGCCGGAGCGGACGTGCATGGGGTCGTGGATGCGGTCGCGCGGGATGTCGGCCTCGGGCAGCCCCAGTTCCTCGCCCTGGTACAGGTAGACCGAGCCGGGCAGGGCCAGGGTGAGCAGGGCGGCGGCGCGGGCGCGGCGGGTGCCGAGCGCCAGGTCGGTGGGGGTGCCGAAGCGTTTGGTGGCGAAGTCGAAGGCGGTGTCCTCACGGCCGTACCGGGTGACGGTGCGGGTGACGTCGTGGTTGCAGAGCACCCAGGTCGCGGGGGCGCCGACGGGGGCGTGCTCGGCGAGGGTGTCGTCGACGGCGCGGCGCAGCCGCTCCGGCTCCCAGGGACAGGCGAGGAAATTGAAGTTGAAGGCGGTGTGGAGTTCGTCGGGGCGCAGATAGCGGGCGAAGCGTTCGGCGTCGGGCAGCCAGACCTCGCCGACGAACACGGCGCCGTACTCGTCGGCGATCGCCCGCCAGGAGCGGTAGATGTCGTGCAGTTCGTCCTGGTCGATGTACGGGCAGGGACCGGTGCCCTCGGTGTGGTCGGGGAGTGCGGGGTCCTTGACCAGCAGGGCGGCGGAGTCGATGCGGACGCCCGCGACTCCCCGGTCGAACCAGAAGCGCAGGATGTCCTCGTGCTCCGCGCGGACGTCGGGGTGCGCCCAGTTGAGGTCGGGCTGCTCGGGGGTGAACAGGTGCAGGTACCACTCGCCGTCGGGCACCCGGGTCCAGGTGTCGCCGGAGAACTGCGAGGGCCAGTCGTTGGGCGGGAGTTCCCCGTGCTCGCCCCGGCCGGGGCGGAAGTGGAACCGCTCCCGCTCGGGGCTGCCGGGGCCGGCCGCCAGCGCGGCCCGGAACCACGGGTGCCGGTCGGAGACGTGGTTGGGGACGATGTCGACGATCACGCCGATGCCGAGTTCGGCGGCATCGGCGATCAGTTTCTCGGCCTCGTCGAGGGTGCCGAAGGACGGGTCGATGGCGCGGTAGTCGGCGACGTCGTAGCCGCCGTCGACCATCGGGGAGGCGTACCAGGGCGTGAACCACACGGCGTCGACGCCCAGGTCGGCGAGGTGGGGCAGCCGCGCCCGGACGCCCGCGAGGTCACCGGTGCCGTCGCCGTCGCCGTCGCCGAAGCTGCGGGGATACACCTGGTAGATGACGGCGTCGCGCCACCAGTTGCCGGTGCGGGACGGATGAGGGGCTGCCACGGGCATTCCTTTCGGGCAGGAGTGGTTCGTCTCGGGAGTTGTTCGTTTCGGGCGGGAGTGGTTCTTCGCCGCCGTCCCGGGCCGGCGGGGCGTTGTGTGTTCACGGGACGGCGGCGAAGGCTCAGGGGAGAGGCGGGTCCGCCGGTGGGCGCGTCAGCCCTTGAGGCCGCCGGCGGTGAGGCCGCTCATGATGTTGCGCTGGAAGATCAGGAAGATGATCAGTGTCGGCAGCGAGGCGATCGTCAGGGCCGCGATGAGGACGTTCACCGGGACGCCGTTGGAGAGCGAGTAGATACCGACGTTGAGGGTCTGCTTGGCCGGGTCCGGCAGGGTGAGCATCGGCCAGAGGAAGTCCTTCCACACACCGACGACCGCGAAGATCGACACCACGCCCAGGATGGGCCGGGAGATCGGCAGGACGATCGACCACAGGACGCGCATCGGTGACGCGCCGTCCATGGCGGCGGCGTCGAGCAGCTCCTTGGGGATGGAGTCGAAGAACCGCTTCAGCAGGAAGATGTTGAAGGCGTTGGTGACGGACGGCAGCCAGATCGCCCACGGGGTGTTGAGCAGGTTCCGTTCGATGACCGGCACGTCCAGCACCGTCAGGTACTGCGGTACGACGAGCACGGTCGCCGGGATCATCAGCGTGGCCAGCATCATGCCGAGGACGGCCTTGCCGAACACGGGCCGCAGTTTGGACAGCGAGTAGGCGGCGGCGACGTCGAGGACGAGCTGGAAGGCGAGCGCGCCGAAGGCGTAGTAGAGGGTGTTGAAGAGCAGGGAGGACAGGTCCATGACCTCCCAGGCGCGGCTGTAGTTGCCGGGTGCGAAGGTCCCGGGCAGCAGGGTCGGCGGGGTGCGGATCACCTCCTGGGCGTCCTTGAAGCCGCTGGACACCAGCCAGTACAGGGGTCCGAGGAACACCAGGGTGAAGCCGCCGACGACCAGGGCGAAGGCCGCCCGGTACAGGCGCCTGCCGCGGGGCTTGGCGAGCTGGGCCGGCGAGATGAGCGTGCGCGTGGACATGATGTCTCTCCCCCGGTCCTACGCTTCCTCGGCGCGGCTGAGCCTGACGTACGCGGCCGAGAATCCGGCGAGGAGTACGAGCAGCATCAGGCCGAGCGCGGCGGCGGCACCGTAGTCGTTGAAGTTGAAGGCGTACTGGTAGATCAGGTAGACGACCGTCGTGGTGGACCCCTCGGGGCCGGCGCCGCCGGTGAGCAGGAACGGCTCCACGAAGACCTGCATGGTGGAGATGATCTGCATGAGCAGCATCAGGGAGAGGATCAGCCGGGTCTGCGGGATGGTGACGTGCCAGATCTTGCGCAGCAGCCCGGCGCCGTCGAGTTCGGCCGCCTCGTACAGCTCGCCCGGGATGCCCTGGAGCGCGGCGAGGTAGATCAGCGTGGCCCCGCCCATGTTCATCCAGGTCGACGCGACGACGAGGGAGAACATCGCGGTGTCGGCGTCCTGGAGCCACTGCTGCTCCGGCAGGTGGAGGAAGCCGAGCAGCTCGTTGAGCAGGCCGTAGCCAGGGTCGTAGAGGTACTGGAAGAGCAGGACGGCCGCGACCGGCGGGAGCATCACGGGCAGGTAGACGAGCAGGCGGAGGTAGCCCTGGCCGTGGCGGAACTCGTTGATGACGACCGCCAGGACGAACGGGACCACGAAACCGAGGAGCAGCGCCAGAACGGTGAACCAGAAGGTGTTGCCCCAGGCCTGCCAGAAGGCCGGGTCGTTCAGGACGGTGCTGAAGTTGTCCAGGCCGACCCAGACGGTCTCGCCGCTCTCGGTCTTCTGGAAGGCGAGGAAGAACTCCCTGATCATCGGGTACCAGGAGAACACCGCGAAGCACAGGACCGCCCCGATGAGGAAGGCGTGGGCCGTCAGATTGCGCCGCAGGTTCCTGGTGAACCGGCCGCCGGTGGGCGGGGCTTCCGCCTGGCGCGGCTTCGAATGGCGGGGAGGTCCCGCCTTGCTCGGGGTCAGGCTCGGGGCCGACATCGTCGCTCGCTCCTCGGTACTGGTCTGCCGTGTCTGCCGTCTCTGCCGGCGTGTCCGCCGCTGGATCGTCGGGCGCCGGGCGGGGAGGAGAGGGCACTCCGGAGGGCCCCGCCCCGCCCGATACCGTCACTGGTTGGCCAGGACTTGGTTGACCTGCGACTCGGCGGTCTCGAGGAGCTTGTCGACGTCGGCGTCCTCGTTGGTGAGGATGCCGGACATCACGTTGTCGAGGATCTTGTAGATCTCCTGCGCCTTCGGCGGTTCCGCCTTGCTCGGGACGGGGTTGTCCATGAAGGCCTTGAAGGCGTCGACGTCCATGGTGGCGTTCTTCGCCCGGTTGGCGTCGTCCTTCCGCTTCGACTCGCCCAGCCAGAAGTTGGGCTGCGGAAGGCCCACCGGCAGACCGTCGGCCTTGCTGCGGGCCCAGTCGAACTGGCCCTTGCCGACGGTGGTGAACTTGAAGTCGAGCCAGGCGATGCCGGCCTTGATCTTGTCCGGGGAGATGCCCTTCTTGATCATGTAGCCGTTGCCGCCCGCCAGCGTGTTCTCGCCGCCGGGTATCGGGCCGATGCCGAAGTTGTCGTACTGGGCGCCGAGTTGCTGCACCATGTAGGCGATGTTGTCGGGGGCGGCGAGGAACATGCCGAGCTTGTCGGAGGCGATCTGCTTCTGGAGGTCGCCCCACTTCAGCAGCTGGGTCTTGCCCATGCTGTCGTCCTCCCAGCGCATGGCGTGGAGGTCCTCGGCGAGCTGCCTGCCGATCTCGTCGTTGAACGCGGCCTTCTTGCCGCTCGCGTCCACGATGTCGCCGCCGCGGCTGTACATCTGCGCGGTGAAGTGCCAGCCGCCGTTGTTGCCCGCGCTGTAGTCGCCGTAGCCGGCGATGCCGTCGCCGAGACCGGCGATCTTCTTGGCGGCGGTACGGACCTCGTCCCAGGTGCGCGGCGGGCTCTCGGGGTCGAGCCCGGCCCGCTCGAACAGGCTGCGGTTGATCATCAGGCCCATCGTGTAGTTGCTGGTGGGCAGGCCGTAGAGCTTGTCGCCCTGCTTCAGCAGGCCGAGGACGTCAGGGTCGATGTCCTTCAGGGCCGGGACGGTCCGGTCGTTGACGTAGGCGGTGATGTCCTCGGCGCCGTCCTCGGAGAGGACCTGCGGCAGGTCGGTGAAGTAGGTGTAGAAGACGTCCGGCTGCGACTTCGCCTTCAGCATCGCCGTGAAGCGCGGCGGCTCCAGGCACTGCCCGGGGGTGGAGCGGCCCTCGATCCTGACGTTCGGGTAGACCTTGTTGAACGCGGCGACGTCTTCCTTCCACTGCTTCAGCTCGGCCGCCTTCGCCGCCGGAGGCATGCAGTCGATGGTGATCGACACCTTGGTCTTCGGGTCCAGCGGCGCGGACGGATCGGACGATCCACTGCCGTCGGATCCCTCGTCGCTGCTGCTGCTCGTGCCGCACGCGGCGAGGACGGTCAGCGTGAGCGTCGAGACGAGGGCGGCGGCGCCGGCGCGGCGGGTACGGCGGAACCGGGCACTTCTCATGGTGGTCCCCTTCGGGCAAGGACGGCAGGAGGCGCAGGAGGCCCCACCATCGGTGCGGATCGATGCGTGCGTGGGGCGCGGCACACTCAACCACTCGTGACAGCGCTACGCAAGATATCGCGCCAGTTTTGCAATTGCTCGACAATCAGCAGCCGACCGAGCGAGGACGGCGTCGCGCCCCGTCCACGCGGGTCACGCTACGGTTGCGCGTCCGCTTGGCCATCGCGGCGATGTGAGCCGCCACAAGGCCGCTCACCTGGCAAGCTGCCATTCCCTACGAAGCAGCGAATCCCCGAGCATCGGTCCGCAAGAACACGACTTGCTTCCGAAAATCAGTGATCACCTGTCACCTCAGTACCGAGGATCAGTGGACGCGACCTGACGCGCCGGGGCCGTGTATCGCACTTTCCGATAGGCGTTGAAAACCCGCATGCGGGTTTGTTTCTCTGGGTGGTGCCCGGGCTCACCGACCACGGAGATGCCACATGATCAAGCTTGACGACATCCGCCGGCACGCCGCCGCCCGCCCCGACGCGATCGCCGTCGTGGACGGCGCGACGCGGCTGTCCTGGGCGGATTTCGCCGACGCGGTGGACCGGTGCGCGGCCGGTCTCATGGCCCGGCTGCCGGAGACCGGTCCCGTCCGCGCGGTGTTCCTGGCCGGCCCGAGCTGGGAGCTCACGGTCGCCCTGGCCGCCTGCGCCACCCTCGGCGTCCCCTGCACGGGACTCGACCCCGCGCAGGAGGGCGGCCGGCTCGACGCCCTCCTGCGCACGCTCGACCCGTGTGCGGTGTTCGTCGAGTCGCGGTACCGGCCGCTGCTGGAGGGGCGCACCCGGCCGAGCGGGCCCGGGTGCGCGTGGATCACGCTGGACACCGCGGCGGGCAGCGGGGCGCCGCGTACGGAGGTGTCGTTCCGCCGTCTGTCGCAGAGCGAGCCGTTGCGCCGGCTGCCCGAGCCTCGGCACCGGGAGTGCCTCGACGTGGTGCCCGGCGGGCAGCGGGTCGCGGTGCGCGGGGCCGCCACCGAGGGGCGGGGACTGGTCGCCCTGATCGACGAGTTCGGCTTCGACGCGTACGACGTCCACCTGGTGGCCGCGCCCCTGTGGCTGCCGCTCTCCCTGCACCTGGCGCGCACCCTGCTCGCGGTGGGCGCCACCGTGGTGCTGGACGCCACGCAGGACGCCGGGACCCTGGCCGGGCTCGTCACCGCCGAACACGTCACCACCGCGGTGTTCGACCCCGCCACGCTCGGCCGGCTGCTGGCCGACCCCGCGTCCGCGCCGCTGGCCCACCTGGGGCGCCTGCGCTGTGTGATCACCCCGGGCCGGCACCTGGGCCGCTGGACGGTCAACGCCGCCTGGGAGCGACTCGGCCCCGTGCTGCACCTGGCGTACACGACGCCCGAGACCGGGCTGAGCGCGATCCTCGGGCCCGAGGAGGGGCAGGTCTCCCGCATGCGTACGGGACGGGCGACGCTCGGCACGACGCTCACGGTGCTGGACGAGGAGGGAGCCGTACTGCCGACCGGAAGACCCGGCCGGGTCGCCGTCAGCGGGCCCCATGTGATGGACGGCTACCTCGACGGCGACGACGACGCCTTCGTCACCCTCGACACGGGGACGGGCGAGCGGCGCTTCTTCGTCACCGACGACCTGGGCGCCCTCGACGGGCAGGGCCGCCTCACCCTGACCGGGCGGGCTTCGGGTGTGACGCCGCCCGCCCGCGACCACGCCCTCGACGCGGCGCTGTTCCGCCTCGAGTCGGACCTGCTCAACCTGCCCTGCCTGCGCGACACCGCCGTGGTGCGGGTCAGTCTGCCCACGCTCGGCGACGCGCTCGTCGTGCCGTTCATCGCCGTCGCCGTCGGCCGCGAGGTCTCGGGACACACCGCGCTGCGCACCGCCTGCGCCCGCCGGGTGCCGTCGATCCCGGCCCACGTCATCGCGGTCGACCACATCCCCTACAGCCCCATGGGCCGGATCCGGACCGCGGAGCTGCTGGAAGCGGTGGTTCCGATCATCACCCTGAACCTCCAGCTGGAGCAGACCGAGCATCAGGAGATCCCCACATGACCTTCCTCCCCGCGCCCGGCCTCTTCGAGGATGCCCCGGACGCCGACCTGGACAGCGGCTTCTTCTCCCTGGAGGGGGAGTTGCTGGAACTGGCCTGCGTGCGGGAGTGCGCCGTGGTCCACACCGAGCTGCCCGAGCTGGGCGGCGCGCTGGTGGTGGCGTTCGTACCGCTCGCGCCGGAGCAGGAGATCGCCGGGCGGCGGGCGGTGCTCGCGGCCTGCCAGCGCAATCTGCCCGCCCTGTACGCCCATGCCGTGGCCGTGGACGAGCTGCCGCGCACCGTGGAAGGGGCCGTGCGGGACGGGGAGTTGCTGGACGGGGTGATGCCGCAGCTCGCCCGGGATCTGATGTCGCCGGTGGCGATGTCGGACTGAACGGGAACCTCAAGCAAGGGGTCGAAAAGAAACAGGCATGCTGGTATCTTTATCGCTCTCGGGAACGTGGTCGGTGAAAGGGGCCATGGCATGCAGTTCCAACAGTTACGGGCCTTCCGCGAGGTGGCGGCCGAGCTGAGCTTCACGCGGGCCGCGAAGAACCTGCACTACGCCCAGTCGACCGTGACCGCGCAGATCAAGAACCTCGAAGAGGCCGTCGGCACCGAGCTGTTCGACCGCAGCCGGCGGCGGCTGGCCCTGACCGAGGCGGGCGCGCGCCTGCTGCCGCACGCCGAACGCATCATCGAGATCGCGGAAACGGCCCGGCGCGAGGTCATCCTGTCCACACCGCCGGCCCGGCGCCCGCGCGGCGGCCACGGGGCACGCGCGGCGACCGGGCGGCCCGTCGGGCCCGTGGGGGCCGGCCGCCTGTGAGTCGCCTTTAGGCTGCCTTCAGGCCCTTGCCTTCAGGCCCTGCCTTCAAGTCCCTGCCTTCAGGGGCGGTCGGCGTCGTCCCTCCACTCTCCTTCCCTTCCAACGGCCGGCCCTCCCCGGGGCCGGCCGTCGTGTGTACGGGTACGGGTACGGGTCGTGTGCACGGGGACGGGTCGCCGGGGCGGACACCGGGCGCGTGATTCGGCAAAGGCCCGTGCGCGGGGCGGCAATTGGCGGATCGGGTTCGTTTCTAGAGTCGCCGGCGGCGGATCGTTCCCGCCGCCGTCGGACATCCGCGCCCGTCTCCCCCTCCCGCATACCGATAGGTGACTGACACATGTCCTCTGGAATCTCGATCGGCGTCGTCGGCGGCGGCGCGGCCACCGTCTGCCTGATCGACGCCCTGGCCCGCAGCGACGGGGCCCCGGGCGGTATCGCCGTGTTCGAGCCGTCGCCCCACCTGTGGCGCGGCCGGGCCTACCAGGTGGACGCGGAGACGCTGCGCGTGAACGCCACCCCCGACGACATGTCCGTACGCGCCGGGGACCCGGGCCACTTCGAACGCTGGCTGGAGACCCGCGACCGCGTCACCGGTGTCCGCCAGGGCGTCGACCGGATGTCGGGGGCCCGGTTCGCGCCCCGCCCGGTCTACGGCGCCTACCTGGAGGAGTCCGCGTACGCGGCCCTCGGCGAACTGCGGCGCAAGGGCTGGCGCGTGGACATCATCGGCGAGGCCGTCACCTCCGCCGCCCGGCTGTCCGACCAGGTGCTGCTGCGCACCGGTCCGGGCACCGCCCGCGCCTTCGACTACGTGGTGCTGTCCGTCGGCGGGGACGGCCCCAAGGACGTCTACCATCTCGGCGGCACCCCCGGCTTCGTCGGCGACCCCTACCCGGTCTCCGGCGCGCTGGGCGACATCGGCGAGGACGAGCACGTCGCCGTCATCGGCAGTGGTCTGACGGCCGTCGACATCGTGCTGTCGCTGGTCTCCCGCGGCCACCAGGGCCCGATCAGCCTCATGTCGCGGCGCGGGGTGCTGCCGGGTGTGCGGCAGCGGCCCGTCCACGTGGAGCTGCGCCATCTGACGCCGGACCGGATGCGCGGCACGGCCAGGGGCCGGCGGGAGCTGGCCCTGGAGGACGTCGCCGCGGTGATGCGGGCCGAGTTCCGCGACGCGGGGGCCGACCTCGACGCCGTCATCCACGAAATCATCCGCGTCGACCTGGAGGACCCGGTCGACCGGCTGCGACGGCAGATCGACGAGGTCGACTCGCCCCGGATGGGTCTGCGCATCCTGCAGCGCGCCGTCCCGGAGACCGGGCCCGACGTGTGGCCGGTGCTGCGCGAGGCGGACAAGATCCAGGTCCTGCGCGCCCACTACCGCACCATCATGAGCCTGTGCTGTCCGATGCCGCCGGGCAGCGCCGCCGTCCTGCTCGAACTGGTCGAGGCGGGACAGCTGGAGATGTTCTCCGGCCTGCTCGACGTCACCCCCTCCGAGGGGGGCGGCTTCGACGTGCTCGCGGCCGACGGCACCGCCTTCCGCGCCGACCGGGTGATCAGCGCCGTCAACGCCGCCGAGGGACGCATCCCCGCCGGGGCGCTGCCCCTGGTCACCTCGCTGCTCCGGTCCCGGGCGGCCGGCCGCCACCCGCACGGCGGGCTCCAGCTGGCCCGCGCCACCAGCCGGCTCACCAGCAACGGCCGCCCCGATCCGCGGCTGTACGGGCTCGGCAACATCGCCGCCGGGGCCCTGTTCTTCACCTTCGGCATCCCCTCCCTCGTCGACCGCAGCCAGGACATCGTCGCCGCGATCCTCGAACACTCCGCCACCGTGCAGGCCGTCCGCGGCGAGGCCGAGCCGGTCGCGGCCTGACGGCTGCCGCCGGATGGCCGCCGTATGGCAGGCGCCGGCCGGCAGTCGCTGCCTGACGGCCACTGCCTGACGGCCGCCGGACCGGAGCACCGCCGGATCGGGCCACCGCCCTCCAGGACCCAGGAAGGACCACCGCACATGAGCACGACCGCCACCGGCCCCCGCCCCGCCCACCTGGCCGACACCGCCACCGGGCTGCCGATTCCCGGCGAGCCGTCCTTCGCGACGTACGAGGAGGCCCGCCGGCACCGCAAGCAGCGGCTCGCGGCCGCGCTGAGACTGTTCGGCAAGTACGGGTTCGGCGAAGGGATATCCGGTCACATCTCCGTGCGCGACCCCGACCCCGAGCACGGGGACCGGTTCTGGGTGAATCCGTTCGGCGTCTCGTTCCGCCGGGTGCGCGTCGCCGACCTGATCTGCGTCGACTCCGCCGGACACGTCGTCAGCGGCCGGCACCCCGTCAACCCCAGCGCCTTCGTGATCCACTCCCAGATCCACGAACTCCACCCGCGTGCCACCGCCGCCGCCCACGGCCACACCCCGCACTCCCGGGCCCTCGGCGCGCTGGGCCGGCTGCTGGAACCCCTCGACCAGGAATCGGCCGCGTTCTACGGCCGCCAGTTGCTCTACGGCGACTACCAGGGCCCCTCCGTCTCGGTGGCCCAGGGCCGCGCCATCGCCGAGAGCCTCGGCGACCACCGGGCCGTCCTGCTGCGCCACCACGGGCTGATCACCGTGGGCGGCTCCCTGGACGAGGCCGTGCACTGGTTCCTCACCTACGACAGCTGCGCCCAGGTGCAGCTGCTCGCCCACGCCGCCGGCACCCCGCGGACCCTCACCCACGAACAGGCCCTCGCCGCCCGCGAGGGCTTCGGGGACGAGCAGCTGGGCCGGTTCAGCTTCCAGCTGCTGTGGGACGAGATCGTCGCCGAACAGCCCGACCTGCTGGAGGAGTAGCCGGCGAGCCGACGTCGGCAGCCCCCCTCACCTTCCGTACGGGCTTTCCGTACGAGTTCTCCGTACCGCGTGTCCACCGCCGCGCCGGCTCCGGCGCCCCGCACCCCACCGAAGGAAGTGCTTTGTCTGCTTTGCGATGGCTCACCGCCGGCGAGTCGCACGGGCCGGCCCTGACCGCCGTGCTCGAGGGACTGCCGGCCGGTGTGCGGACCTCCACCCACGAGGTCGCTGACGCCCTCGCCCGCCGCCGCCTGGGGCACGGGCGCGGCGCGCGCATGAGGTTCGAACGCGACGAGGTGGACTTCACCGGCGGGATACGGCACGGCCGTACCCTCGGCAGCCCGATCGCCGTCCGCGTCGGCAACAGCGAGTGGCCGAAGTGGGAGACCGTGATGGCCGCCGACCCGGTCCCCGCCGAGGCACTGGCCGGTCAGGCGCGCAACGCCCCCCTCACCCGTCCCCGCCCCGGCCACGCCGACCTGGCCGGCATGCAGAAGTACGGGTTCGACGACGCCCGCCCGGTCCTGGAGCGGGCCAGCGCCCGTGAGACCGCCGCCCGGGTCGCGCTGGGCAGCATCGCCGAGGCGTTCCTGCGGCAGGCGTACGGGATCGGGCTGGTCAGCCATGTCGTGGCGCTCGGCGGACAGCGCTCCGCGTCGCCCGTACTGCCCGGCCCCGAGGACACCGAACGGCTCGACGCCGACCCCGTACGCTGCTTCGACACCACGGCGTCGGCGGCCATGGTCGCCGAGATCGACCGGGCGCACCGGGCCGGTGACACCCTCGGCGGCGTCGTCGAGGTCCTGGTCCGGGGACTGCCGCCGGGCCTGGGCTCGCACGTGCACTGGGACCGCCGGCTGGACGCGCGCCTGGCCGGCGCCCTCATGGGCATCCAGGCGATCAAGGGCGTCGAGTTCGGGGCGGGCTTCGCGCTCGCCGCCGTCCCCGGATCGCGGGCGCACGACGAGATCGTCCCCGCCGAGGGTGGTCGCGTACGCCGTGCCAGTGGCCGCTCCGGCGGTGTCGAGGGGGGCATCTCGACGGGCGAACTCCTGCGGGTGCGCGCCGCAATGAAGCCGATCGCCACCGTGCCGCGCGCCCTGGCCACCGTCGACACGGCCACCGGCGAGGCCGCCGTGGCGCACCACCAGCGGTCCGACGTGTGCGCGGTACCGGCGGCGGCCGTGGTCGCCCAGGCCGTGACCGCCCTGGTGATCGCCGATGCCGCCCTGGAGAAGTTCGGCGGCGACAGCGTGCCGGAGACCGCCCGCAACCACCGTGCCTATCTCACCCACCTGGCCGTCGAATGAGGCAGACCGTGACCCTTCCCCTCCAGTCCTCCCCCACGTCCACCACCCTGCTCTCGGCCGGCCCCGCGCCGTATCCCGTCGTCGTCGGCAGCGGACTGCACGAGCAGGCCGGGCGCCTGCTCGGGCCGGACGTGCGGCGCGTGGCGCTCGTCCACCCGCCGAAGCTGGCCGCGGCCTCCCACCGGATCGCCGGGGACCTCGAGCGCCACGGCCGCCAGGTGCTGCCGCTGGTGGTGCCGCCCGGCGAGGGGGCCAAGGACGCCGGTGTCCTCGTCTACCTGTGGTCGCAGCTCGCCGAGTCCGGCTTCACCGGCTCCGACGCCGTGGTCGCCCTCGGCTGCGCCGCCACCGCCGACCTCGCCGGAGTCCTCGCCGCCACCTGGCGGGGCGGCATCGACCTGGTCCTGGCCCCCACCACACCGGCGGCCATGGTCGACGCCGCGGTCGGCGGGCGCGCCGCCCTCAACATCCCGCAGGGCAAGAACCTGGTCGGTGTCCGGCACGAGCCGGCCGGTGTGGTGTGCGACCTGGACCTGACGGCCCGGCTGCCGCGCGCCGACTTCACCGACGGCCTCGCCGAGGTCGTCAGGGCGGGCCTGATCGGCGATCCCGCCCTGCTCGACCTGATCGAGGACGACCCGCGGGCGGCCTCCGACCCGGCGGACGGGCGGGCCCGGGAGCTGATCGAGGGCGCGCTGCGCGCGAAGGCCGCGGTGGTCGCGGACGCCGCGCCGGGCGAGGGCCCGTGGGAGTTCCTCGACTACGGCAACCCGCTCGCCCACGCCGTCGAACACGCCGAGAACTACCGCATCGGCCCCGGCCGGGCCCTCTCCATCGGCATGGTCTTCGCCGCCGAACTCGCCCACGAGGCGGGCCGACTGGACGCCGAGCACGTGAGGCGGCACCGGGCCCTGCTGGAGTCCCTGGGACTGCCGGTGTCCTACCCGCGCTACGCCTGGGAGCGACTGCGCACGGCGTTCGCCGCGGACGGGGACACAACGGGTGGCGGGACGGCGGGTGGCCGGACGACCGGCGTCCAGACGGCGGGTGGCCGGACGACCGGCAGCGGGACGACAGGCGGCGGGCCTCGGCTCAGGTTCGTCGTCCTCGACGCGCCGGGCCGACCCGGCCTGCTGGAGGACCCCTCGACGGAGCTGCTGGACGCCGCGTACTCCCGGGTGGGCACATGACGGGGCCTGCGGCCTTACGGAACGCCGGGGTCGGGGGAGACGCCTCCTCCGACCCGGGCGGGCGCGCCCTCCGCAGCGCCGGTGCGGCCACCTCGGACCGCCGGCCACGCCAGAAGGAGCCACGATGACCACAGCACCCCCCGGAGCACCTGCCCACGTCGCCGTATCCACCCCGACCGCTCCGACCGCCCCGACCGCTCCGACCGCCCCGACCGCCCCAAGGCGCCCCCACCTCCCGCACCCGCCAGGGGCGCCCCGGCACGGGGACGCCCCTGCCCATCACCCCAACGCGGAGCACCCCTCGAGCCTGCTGCCCGGGCAACCGATGGCGCCCGGCATCGAGCGGTCGGCCGACGGCCCGCCCCACCCTCGGCGGCACGAACGGACCGCCACCGCCCTCCCCGGAACCACCCGGGCGACCCGGCACGGAGGCCCCCGGTGACCGCCGCGCTGCTCACCGCGCCCTCCGCCCGGCACCTGACCCCCGGCAACCCCCTCGACGGACTGCTGCACACCCACGGCACCCACGACACCCACGGCATCCACGAGGCGGAGGGCGCGGCGCCGTCGTACCCCCCGTACGACGCCCATCTGCGCGTACTGGCCCGGCGAGGGCGCCCCGTCGCGGAGGCGCTCGCCGAGCTGGTCGTCCACGGCGCGCGCCGGACCGCCGACCGGCTGCGGCCCCGCTACGAGGCCTCCGGCCGCGCCGACGGCCATGTCTGCGCCGCCGTCCCCACCTCCCTGGCCCACTCCCCCGGCGCCACCGAGGCGGGCGCGCGGGCCCTGCACGAAGCCGTCGGCCGGCCCAACCTGATGATCAGCGTCCCGGCCACCGAGCGGGGGCTGGCGGCGATCACCGCGTGCCTGTCCGCGGGCATCGGGGTGCACGCCGTGTCCGTCGTCTCCCTGGAGCGGTACGCCCGTCTCGTCGACGCCGTACTGACCGGGCTGGAGCGTGCCGCGGACGGCGGCCTCGACCCCGCAGCCGTCCCGTCGGCCGTCTCCCTCGCGACCGCCGCCCTCGACGAGGCGTCCGCCCGCCGCCGCCCGGGCGAGCCGGGAGCGGACACGGGCCCGGACCGCCCGGTGGGCCTCGCGGCCGCCACCGTCCACCTGGCGCGCCGGATGCGCGAGGAGATCCACGGCTCGCAGCGCTGGCACGCGCTCGCCGAGCAGGGCGCCCGCCCGCACCTGCTGCTGTGGGACCTCCCACCCGGGACGCACAGCCACAAGGACGCGAGCGCCTGGCGGATCCTCGACGCGCTGCCCTCGTACGGCCTCTGCTACCGCGAGCTGACCGCCGCCGCCGAAGCGGCCGACCTGGCCCGCGCCGCCCACCGGCAACGACGGACGGCACACCTCGTGGAGGCCGCCCTGCTGGGGGCCCGGGAACAGGAGTGAGCCCGGACCCAGACCTGCGCGGACACCCTGCCCGTACGGCTGCCCGCCCCGCTCCCGCCCCCGGGCGCCGGCCGAGCGGCCATAATGGAGGCATGTCATCCGTGCCCGCGCCGCAGCGATCAGCTTCCGCCGGGGCCGCCCGCGCAGGCGAGCCCGCCGGCCCGGGCGGTACGGATCTGGGGCTGTACCGGGAGAAGTTCCGGCGCCGACTGCCCTCCGACCTCCGGGAGTTGCGCGGGCCCGCGGACGGGGTGGTGGAGCCGCCGGCCACCGTGGTCTGGTCCGGGCTGCGCGCCTTCGACCTCGGCAACGAGCGGCAGCGCATGAGCCTGTACCGCACCGTCCTCGCCGAAGGCATGCGCGAGGACCTGTGCGCCCTGCTCAACCGTGACCTCCTGCTGCGGCTGTGGCCCACCCTGCGGATCCTCGTCTCGACCACGGTCCGCGGCGTGTGGGAGGAGGCGTTCCCGGAGCTGCGGGCCCTGGCGGACGTCCCCGCCGCCCGGCCGCCCGCCCGGCGCCGCCCGCACGGGGGCACGGCCGCCGCGTGATCCTCCCCGACCTGCACGCCCGTCTCCTCGCGGACGTCCTGGCCATCGGCTCCCCCTACCCCCTGGTGATCACGGGCGGCTACGCCGTCCAGGCCCACGAACTCCTCGCCCGCCCGAGCCAGGACCTCGACGTCGCCACCGAGAACCCGGCGCCCATGGCCGAGATCGTCCGTACGCTCACCGACGGCCTGGCCGCGCGCGGCTGGCGGGCCGACGTCATCGAGGTCGCTCCGCTCTCGGCCCGCCTCAACGTCACGGACACCCGCTCGGCCACCGGGGAGACCTGCGAGGTGGACGTCCTCAAGGAGGTCTTCTTCCGCCCCGTCGCCTCCAGTTCGTACGGGCCCGTACTCGCCGAGGAGGACGTGATCGGTACCAAGGTCCGTGCCCTGGCGGAGCGCGGTCTCGCCCGTGACGTGCTGGACGTCTTCGCCGCCTCCCGCCGCTGGACCACCGCCGACCTGGAGGAGTTCGGCCGGCGCCACGCCCGCGACCGCTTCGACCTCGACTCGCTCCAGACCCGCCTGACCGCCGTCGCGTGGATCGACGACGCCGAGTTCGAGGCGTACGGGGCGGACACCGCTCTGGTCGACGCGCTGATGTCCTGGGCCCAGCAATGGGCCGACGACCTCGCCCACCGCCTGCTCCGCGACCAGGACACGGACGGTTGACCCCGTTCCAGTTCCAGGGCGTTCGAATGTCGATCAGCTCGGCCCAGGTCTTGATCGATGTTTCAAGCGCCTGATCGACAAGTTGTTCTCAACCCGAGCGCAGTCGGGCGCGCAGGACTGCCGCACCGTCTCCCTCGAGGTCCTCGCAGGCTGCCGCGCGGCCTGCCATCGCCATCACCAGTGAGAGGGTCGGCCCCCGGAGCAGATCCCCCGATCCGGTGACGAACGGCCCGTCCGTGGCCTCGACCCGCAAGCCCGCGATCGCGGTGCTGCTCGCGACGGTGAAGTCGCGGCCGGCGAAGAACCGGGCCACGGCGGTCGTCGTGGCCACCGGTGGTGTGCGCACGAGCCCCAACGGCCGGCGGATGTCCTCGCCGTGGACGACTATTTCGCCCAGCCAGGCCGCAGTATGTCCGGTCGGCCCGGCGGGCCCGGCGACGGCGCCGTGAAAGCGCCGCAAGGTCTCCTCGGGTGTAGCGCCACGGTGTTCTGCGAGTCGTCGGTCGTTGTGCAGACCGGGGTCGAACCGCGCGGCCAGCATGCTCAGCAGCCAGCGCCACATCGTCGTGCCGGCGCCTGCCGTCAGGTGGGCCACGACCTCCTCCACGGTCCAGCGTTCACACAGCGATGCCTTCGCCCACTGGTCCTCGCTGAGTTCGGCGAGGTCCTGAGCGAGCGCCGACCGCTCGACGTGGATCGCCCGTTCCAGGGCTTTCCGAGTTTCCGAAGCGTGCGGTCCAGCCATGGGGCGGCCTCCAGAGATCGGGTGTCCTCCCACAGACTCCCGTCGCCGCCCGAACTCATCGACCGCACCTGAACGCAGCGCACCTGTTTCGGCCTTCGGATTCCGGAGTGTTCGAACGCTACGGGCTTCATCGAACCCTCCGATGGAGCTACGATACCAGCATGCAGGTATGTTTCTCTGTGAGGTGACGGTCGCACCCGCGCGGGTGGCCGGTTCCGTCCCGCAGTCACGGATGGAGGCTGATGCGGTGCCACGCATCGACGAGTTGAAGCCGACGCACGCCACGGCCTTACCCCTTCGTGCCGGCCGCGGCGGGGTGCAGATCGTCAGGGGGCACGACGAGCCGATCGCCGGGACCGTGCGGACCCACCAGTTCGGCGGGGTGCGGGTGGCACTGGTCAAGGGCGACGGACCCGCCGAACTGATCCGGCCCGCCCGGCAGATCGACACCCGTACGCCCGGCTGCCTGCGCGTCGTACGGCCGCTGACCGGCACGGTCTGGGTGTTCCAGGACGGCCGGCACGGGATCGTACGCGCCCCGAACCTCGTCTGCTTCGACAGCACCCGCCCCTACAAGGTGGTCATGCCGGAGAACTTCCGCCTGGTCGACATCGTGGTGACGCACCGTCTGGTCGGCCTGACCGCCCACGACGCCGAACCCCTGACGGCCCGGCCGTGGTCCGGCGCCGAGGGGCTCGCCGCCCTGCTGTCCTCCCTGCTCGACGGGCTCGGCCGGCACGGCAGGGAGGTGGAGACCGCCGTCGACCTGCTCGGCGGCAGCGTCGTGGGGCTGACCGCGGCGCTCTTCGCGGAACGCATGCGCGAGCTCGCCGAGGACCCGCAGATCGCCCGGCAGACGCTGATGCTGAACATCCAGACCTACGTGCGCGAGCGGCTGGCCGACCCCGGGCTGAGCCCGGTGACGATCGCCCGCGAGCACAACATCTCCCTGCGCTACCTGCAGAAGATCTTCCAGGAGCACGGGATCAGCCCCGCCCGCTGGATACGCGACGAGCGGCTCTCCCGCTGCCGCAGCGAACTCGCCGACGCCTCCCTGGACCACCTGCCCGTCGCGCTCATCGGGGAGCGGGCCGGACTCTACGGGGCGTCCCACTTCAGCCGGCTCTTCCGCGACCGCTACGGCATCACTCCCCGCGACTACCGCAGGGAGCGGGAGGCCTCATGACCACGCCGGACCTTTCCCCGGGGGACCTCCCCCCGGCGGACCTCTCCCTGCTCGACGGCGGGCCCGCCCCGCGCCCGGAGTGCGCCACGCTCGGCACCGCGCTCGTACGGGCCTCGCTCACCCCCGCCCCCGCGGGCCTGTGTTTCGTCGACGCGGACGGCGGCGAGACCCACTGGAGCTACGCGCGTCTCCTCCGGGAAGCGGCCCGCACCCTCGGCGGGATGCGGGAGGCCGGAGTCCGTCCCGGCGAGCGGGTCGTGCTGCACATCGCCGACGAACCCGAACTGCTGACCGTGTTCTGGGCCTGCGTACTGGGCGGATTCGTCCCGCTGCTCGTCGGCACCGGCGGCCACCGCGACGCCGCACCCGGCCTGCTGCACGCCGTATGGGACCGCCACGGCCGCCCCCGTGTCGTCACCGGCCGGGACCAGCGGATCCTCGCCACCACCCGGGCACACCCCGCCTGGGGCAGGGCCTGGCTCGGCCACCCGCACCACCTGCGCGCCGCCGCCCCCGACCACCACCGGCACCCGGCCGGACCCGACGACCTCGCGGTCCTGCTGCTCACCTCGGGCTCCACCGGCGCGCCCAGGGCCGTGACGCTCACCCACCGCAACATCCTCAGCCGCAGCGCCGCCACCGCCCGCGCCAACGGACTCGGCCGCGCGACCCGCACCGTCAACTGGATGCCGCTGGACCACGCCGGCGGACTGCTGCTGTTCCACGTGCGGGACGTCTACCTCGGCGCCTACCAGGTGCACGCCCGGCGGGACTGGGTCCTCGCCGACCCGCTGCGCTGGCTCACCCTCGCCGACCGGCACCGGGCCTGCACCACCTGGGCGCCCAACTTCGCCTTCTCCCTCGTCAACGACCAGGCGCACCGGCTCACCGGCCGCACCTGGGACCTCAGCCGCCTGCGCTACCTCATGAACGGCGGTGAGGCCGTCCACGCCTCGGTGGTCCGGCGCTTCATGGAACTGCTCGCCCCCTTCCGCCTGCCCGCGGACGCGATGTTCCCCGGCTGGGGGATGTCCGAGACGGCCGCCGGCGTCGTCGACTGCCGCCTCTCCGACCTGAACGACATGAACGACCTGAACGACCTGAACGCCACCGACGTGCGCGACGACCGCGGCGTACCCGCCGTCGACCGCTACGTACCCGCCGGACGGCCCCACCCGGGCACGGCCGTACGCTGCGTCGACGACCACGACGAGCCGGTCCCCGCCGGAACGGTGGGCCACCTCCAGGTGAGCGGCCCCTCCGTCACCGCCGGCTATCTCGACGACCCCGAACACACCCGCCGCTCCTTCACCGCGGACGGCTGGTTCCGCACCGGTGACCTGGCGTTCGTCAGGGACGGCGTCCTCACCGTCACCGGCCGCGCCGGGGACCTGATCGAGCACGGCGGCGTGCGCTGTCACAGCCACGAGGTCGAGGCCGTGGTGGAGGAGCTGGACTTCGTCACCCCGTCCCACACCGTGGCCTGCCCCGTCACCGGCACCGCCGGCGACGAACTCGCCGTCTTCTACCACCCGCGCCCCGGCACCCCGCCGGACCGGGCCGCGGCCGCCGTCCGCGCCCACGTCACCGCCCGTCTCGGCCTGACCGTGACCCGCGTGGTGCCGGTGGACACCCAGGACATCCCCAGGACCGGCATCGGCAAGCTCCGCAGAGCCCGGCTACGGCAGTGGTACGAGGCAGGGGGCGGCCGCACCGACCGCACCGGCCGCACACACACGGACCAGGACCGCCGCCCCACCGCCGTCGTGAGCGAGGCGCCCGCACCGCGGGCAGGAAAGGAAGAGAACGTCATGACAGACACGGCACGCCCCGCCGCGGACGGCGGTGCGCTGAGGATCGGGGTGCTCGGCCCGCTGGACATCCGCTCCCAGGACGAGGGCCGGGACGAGGACCGCACACCCACCGCGCCGATGGCCCGGCGCGCCCTGGCGGTGCTGCTGCTCAACGCCAACCGCCTGGTCTCCACCTCGACCCTGATCGAGGAACTGTGGGAGACGGAACCGCCGCGCCTGGCCCGCAAGACCGTGCAGACGTACGTCTACCAGATGCGCAAGGCGCTGCGCTGCCCCGGGGATCCGGTCGAACGGGTGCGCACCGGGCCGGGCGGCTACCGGATCGACCTGCGGCCGGGGGAACTGGACCTGTGGGAGTTCGAGCACGGGGTCGCACGCGCCCGCACCGCGCTCGGTGAGGGCGATCCGCGCACCGCCGCGACCCTGCTGCGCCAGGCGCTCGCCCTGTGGCGCGGGGAGCCGTTCGCCGGGCTGGAGACGGGCCTGCTGCTCGGCGCGCAGATCGCCCAGATCGCCGACTCCCGGCTCGGCGCGCTGGAGCTGCGTATCACCGCCGACCTGCAACTCGGCCGCCACCGCGGGCTGGTGGGGGAACTGCGCCAGCTCACCGCGGACCACCCGCTCAACGAGGAGTTCGCCGCGCAGCTGATGCTCGCCGCGCACCGGTCGGGGCAGCGTGCCACCGCCCTGGAGGCCTTCGCGCGGCTGCGCCGCCGGCTCGTCGACGAACTGGGCATCGAACCGGGCGAACGGCTCCAGCGGCTCCAGCAGGACGTACTGAACGAGGCCCTCCCCGGACCGGATCCCCTGCCCCTCACGGCACCCCCACGGCCGGCGGCCCCCACCCCCGAGCCCCCCACACACCCCGCACGCCCCACACAGCCCACCCACGGCCGACTCCCCCTGGACACACCGGACTTCACCGGCCGCACCCGGGAACTGGCCGAGCTGGCCGAGTTGACCGCGCCGACCGTGCAGACGGGCGGGGACACGCGCCGGGACGGGACCCCGCCGGCACCGCACGGCGCGGGCCCGCGGGTCGTGGTGGTGCTGGGCCCGGTCGGGGTGGGCAAGACCGCGCTCGCCGTGCACGGGGCGCACCGGCTGGCCGGGGACTTCCCCGACGGGGTGCTGCACGCCCGGCTGCACGACGCCGACGACCGCCCGCGCACGGCAGCGTCCGTACTGCGCGGACTGCTACGGGACTGCGGCACGGGCGGCCCGGGGCCACTCCCCGACGACACCGACGAACTCGCCGGGATGTTCCGGGCGTTCAGCGCCGGACGGTCCCTGCTGGTACTCCTGGACGACGCCGCCGGCACCGACCAGGTCCTGCCGCTGCTCCCGGCCGACGGCGCGAGCCTCGCCCTGGTGACCTCCCGCGTCCGCCTGCCCGGCCTGCCCGGCGCCCGGTCACTGCAGCTCGGGCCGCTGTCGGCCCGGGACGCGGCCGCCTTCTTCGCGGGTGTCGCCGGTCCCGAGCGCATGGCCGGCGGGCCCGGCGCCCTGGACAAGGTGACGGAGCTGATGGGCCACTACCCCCTCACCCTGCGCGCCGTGGGCGAGAAGTTCGCGGCCCGCCCCATGTGGACGCTCCCCGACCTGGCCCTCGGTCTGGTCCACGACGGCCACCTGGCGGCGGAACTCCACGATGAGGCCTGCGACGTACTGGCCCGCGCCTCCGCCGCCGTCGCCCGGCTGCCCGCACCGCTGCGCCGGGCCCTCGCCCTCCTCGCATCGGCCGGAGCGGCCCCCTTCGACATGGAACGGGCCGGGCAGCTGCTGGCCGGCGACGCGTGGACCGTACAGTCCCTGATCGGCCGGCTCCTCGACCACCACGTGGTCGTCCAGGTGGACCACCCCACCCCCTCCGCCCTCACCCTCCGCGTACCGGACCTCGTCCGCCTGACCCTCCCCTCCCCCGACGACGCCGAACTCCACATCCTCCCGGGCACCGACCGCGAACTCGGCGGCCACACGATCTCGGGCGTCCTGACCGCCACCGGCTGACCACGGGGGCAGCCGCCCCACGACCCGCACACCCCGGCCGCCGTAGCCGTAGCCGTGGCCGACGCGCGATCCACCATCCGGTGGGCCCTTCGCCGTAGGGGCGAGGCACAATTCCCGGAGAACCGGGGCGAGGGGAGCTTGGTTGGACGTGTTTGCGTGTGCCGGGTGCGGCACGGAGCTGACGGCGCCGGTGTCCCGAGTGGCCCTCCCGGTCCATACCCATCACGGGGGATGGGAGGAACTTCATCCTCCGCTGATGAAGCCCGCGACGTACGCCGTCGATCCCCGACCCACGGGACCGCCGTGGCGGTTGTGGGAGGAGGTCGGAGAGGAGGCGGCTGCCCAGCAGGGCGTGTACGCGCCGGTGTTCTCCCTCTCCTTCGGCGCGCGGAACAGGATCGTCATCGCCCCCGGCGACTCCCGGTCCATGGTCCTGATACCCGAGAAGTGCGAGGGCTACTGCCGGGGTGTGGACGGCCGGGACGGCCCCAACCTGGCTTGCGAGGGGTGCGGGCGGGCCGTGGCGACCCGCATGGACGACTGCGGACTGTGGCAGACGGTATGGCTGGAGCCCGGCGCAGTCGTACGCCACCCCTCGGGGCTCCCCGCCAGTCCGCCTCCCGACTGGGACGAGCTGGAGCGCGCCGAGCACCGCGTCCCACCCGTCGAACCCGACGGGTCGTGGAGCCGTCGCTGGGAAGCGGCGGTCGGGGTCGCGCTGGCTCACCTCGTGGCGGCAACCGAGGCGCGCCCCGCGGTCCTTCCCGCCGGCCCCGTCACCGAGCTGCTCGGCCACGCCGTCGGCCGGTACCTTCCGGCCGGGCCCGATGCCCGTACCGTGGAGCTGGCCGGCCCGGGAATCCGCACGCCCCGGCCCCGCCCCGACGTCCTCCTGGTCCCCTGCCACCCCCTCACGGGCACTCCCTGGCGCCCGCCCGGCGACGACGCGGCCGTGGTGCCGCTGGACAGCGGGGTCTGGGCGTACCTCACCCACCCGGGCGAGACCTCACCGATACCCGCTACGGGTGTGCTTCCGGACGGCGTCCTGCGCGACGACTATCCCCTGCCGCCGCATCCCTGGCGCCCGCTGACACCCCACCACCGCGCTTTCGAGGACACCTTGGTCAGCCTGCCCGCAATACGCACCCCCCGGCTGCGCAGATACCACGACGCGTACCGATCATGAACGCCTGACCGAGCGTCTACGGCGCCGTGATCGTCCGGGCCCGCACCCTGCCACGGGCCGGGCTGGAGAAGTACCAGGAGGCGGCACGGTTCCTGACGGACGCCTGGCGATGCACACGGGTCTCCGTGCCGCCGGACGGCCCAGCAGGGCTGTGTCCCGGGGCTTGCGCTCCGACCCGTTGACCACGCCTGCGAAGAATCCGCCCCAGCGACCGCCCGCCCACTGATCTGACGCGCTGGGAGCTGGGCGTGGACAAGGACGCCGCCCGGGTGTGCGTGTCCCTGTCCGAGGTGACCGGCGTGACCGTGGCTGGCACCCCGAATGCGGGCAAGACCTCGCGGCCAACAAGTTCGTGTGCGACTTCGCGCCGCTCCTCCTCACGAGGCTCCACTTCCACCGAGCCGCTCCCCTCGTCGTCGCTCGTCCGGTGTGCCGCGCCGGGCCCATCGCTACCGTCCCCACCGGGGCACGGCGAGGCAGTCATGGTCGGTCGCCGGGGACGGGGAGACGGCACCAGGTGGTGGCCCCGTCGTTGCTGGTTCCCCAGGTGCCGCCGTGGGCGGCGGTGAGGCGGTCGACGAGGAAGAGGCCACGACCGCTCTCGGCGCCGACGTCGGCGTGGCGGACGACCGGCCGACCGGTCGTCTCGATGTGCACGGCCAGGCGCGCAGGAAGCCGTCGCGCATCGCCACGGTGAAGGTGACCTGCGCGCCGCTGCCGTGCTGGATGGCGTTGGTGACCAGTTCCGGTGCCTTCACGCAGGTAGGTCAGCGCGCGCGAGTAGTGGTGCATGCCGCCGAGGACGGCGTCCGAACCGCGCTGGGCCGCCCAGTCGAGCCGGGCGAGGGAGAGCTGGGCGAGGTCGGGGAATCCCAGCTTCACGGCGACGTCGTAGGCCGTGCGGTAGAGGCTCGCGAGGGTCAGCCAGCCTTCCCGGGTTCGGACGGTGTGGGCGGCGGTCGTGGCCTCCTCGATGAGGCCCGCAACGCGCGACGAGGCGCTCTTGATGTTCCCTGCCCGCACATCGGCGCAGAGCTGCTCGGCTTCGCGACGCAGTTCTTCCGGTCGGCGTGCGCGAACGTCGGGGTCCGCGCCCAGGTCGTAGACGTCGAGGGCTTCACGGATGGGCCGTATTAATACGTCGAGTTGGTCGACGCGCAGCTTGTCCGCGTAGGGCTGGCCCTGGATGGTCGCCACTTCCACGCGCAGCGCACGGGCTCACGCCCCCACGACGTGGGGCGAGGGGGAATGACGCCTTGCTCGACCTTCGTCAGGGTGCTGTACGGGATGTTCGCGAGCTCGCTGAGGGCCTTCTGCGTCAGGTGCCGTTCGCGGCGTAGACGCGCGATTCTGGTACCGGTGTGGTCCTGCGGCAGAGCATGCATACTGGCTCCTGTTCTGCTTCGACACCAGAACGCTACCCGCGGCCGGCTCCGCAGGTACACGAGTGACCCCACCGCTCACCGGGCGGGTGGGGTTTCGTCTTTCCTCAATCGCGTAGGGCCGGGCACAGGCGGTTCCCGCCGGGTTCTCGCCGTGGTCGACTCCGTCCAGCGGGTTGGGACGAGTCCGCCTGTACAGACCGCCCCTACAGCGGGTGACCGCCCTTCCACGGAAGACCCGGAATCCACCCGTCCAAACCTCAACCACCGAAAGTCAACCACAGCGATACGGGCAGCCGATCGGTCCGGCGCGCGTGTGCCTCCAGCAACCACGGCCGGGCACCAGCCACGCTTCTCGCTGCCGACCGTCCTGCGCCCCGGATCACGGTCCGGTCCGACTCACGCGGTGGAACCACCCCGAGGACCGGAGCGCAGCGAGGACCGCAGGGCCGCACGTACGGCGCCGCACGCGACCGCCGGACCTCCGCCCCTTCTTTAAAGATAGCGGCGAGCCTCTGACCTGCGACGATGCTGGAGTTATGTGCACCCAGGGTGCACAAAACGGGGGCCTGGAACCCTGCGAACTGTGCAGCTGCATGCACAAAGTGGTCGTGGCAAGGGCAGCGCGCCGATCCGTGCCCGCAACTGGAAATTGGATGACTCGTTAGGTATGTCGGCCACAAGGAGAGTTGAAGAAAGAGCAGGTCAGTGCCCCAACCGAGGCGTAGCGCCGTTGTTCCCGGACCACGGAAGACGGTTCGGCTGTCAGCTGTTCCTCATCCGTCGCGCAGTGTCCTGGAAGACCAGTCCCGCACCCTGCTCAAAGCACTGGAGAGGATCAGCCGGAACGGCGGCACGGTCGTTGCCGACCCGCCCCGGAAGAGATACGCCTTCCCCGGCGGCGAGCACCTCGCCCTTTCCACAGAGATCCACGAGAACCTCTGGCGGTTCAAGCTGAGCCCGATGGCCCGTGATCTCCTCGACCACATAGTGGCGACGCACGACGAGGACGGGCTGGTGCAGGCAACCCAGCAGAGCCTCGGTGCGTACTTCGGCTGCCATCACTCGAAGATTAATCGGGCCATGAAGATGCTCGACGAGCACAACTTCGCCTGGAAGCACAAGCGAGGCCAGTACCAGTTGAACCCGCACTACGCCTACCGGTGGGATGGCGTCCCGCTGTGTGGTGTAGGGGATCTCCGCGGTTGAGTGCGCGGGTTCTGCTCCCTGGGGTGCACCGTCTGCCGGTGTCTGCTCCCTG